>NZ_JBTWEN010000001.1:0-847044 GCF_056958115.1 Agarivorans sp. D1326
AGCTATTATCGAAACATAGCTCCTTTCCAAAGCATAATGCAGGAATAGTCAAAACAAATAGAGCTGGAACTAACTTAATAATCTGATTCAACCGATACCTCTATTTCTTATAACGCTCCGCAAACAGGCGAGCGGCAGCGAGTCCTAGCCCACGCTTATTGTGGGCGTTTTTTGTTGTGCGGCTTGTTATATTTCGCTTGCATCTGGTGGACTTAAACGAGTTACCACTTGCTCGCTGTTTGTGTAACAGATAAATCGCAATCGTTCGTTATTGATGAAATCGACGGTTACGATTGGAACAGCCAAGACGATTGACGTCCTGACGTGTTTAACTGCAGAAAGGGGCCGCGTTACGTTGTAACCCGTTTTACTGTTGCTGTACTTCAACCCATCAGAACTAACCGACAATGTGAAGCCCTGATGCTCCGCGAGCTCTGAACGCTCGAATATACGAAACAACTCCACCAGAACGATCCCGCCAATAATAGGCACCACAGCTATGGAAAAATCACCACTAATCAGATAGTAAGATATGCCCAAACCTATAAGAGCAAAGGCTAACAAGAGAGCCTGCTTTTTTCGCCTCCGGTAGAGCGCTGTATCGAACTGACTGGTGATATTCATCGTGAAATATAACGCCTCAAGCAGCGGCGCGCATTAGCGCGTCCAGCCACGAAGTGGCGTTGCTGCCTTGACTTGTTACATCTTTTACTCAATTAATGGCACCCAGCTACCGGAAACAAGCTTTTCTAGGTTACCCCATTGTGGATTACCAGTGTTTCTACCAACCACTCTTACAGGTTCTATTCTATCGTGTTGGCAGCACTCCATTGGGTCAGAAATTTCTTCCCAATCACTAGCTTTAACTCCGTAATCTTCTTCTGCTATTTCATAGACAATTTTAACTGAGTCTTGCAGATAGTCAGCTGTAGCTGATGAATCAATTTCCTTGTTGTACTCGAAGAGATAAACGCCATCTTCACACTCGTAGAGCATGATGCGTTTCACTTCTTCGCTGCCTGATACTTTTGCGATCTTTCTCATACTGGTGACATGTAACGCCCGCCTAACTGGCGTAAAATGCTTGGCTATCATTAGCGACGAAGGAGCGTAAGCCAAGCATTTTACGTCCTTTGTTGAGGCGTTTGTTATACGTATTCACAGCAGCCTTCATCAAGGTGTACTTCAGTTACAACACCATCTCTGAAAAATAGTTCTACAAATATATCTTTTTTGTTCGAGTGAAAGCCAAATTCAAATTCTTCTTTGGATGTACATGTGAGGGATTTAAGGTAAAAATCTGTTTCGATGTCTTTTATAGTGAGATTTCCACATCTTTCTTTGAGCTTGGAATAAAAGAGTTCATTTAAATAGGCGTATAAGCTTTCCGGTTTTTCAGCATAAAAATTAAAAGCTTCCAGCGCTTCTGAATTTGGACCTTCTAGATTTCCGCTAATAGCACCAAAATCAAACTTAGATGGTAGTTTTCCTACAGGTTGTTCGATACTCCAGTATTCGTCTGTACCATCATTAGAATAGGAAAAATCACCCAAACCATCAAAATACATGTTTTTTGATTTTTTCTTACCGAATAGATTGCTGAAAAATGACACTGATGCTTCCTTACGTATAACAACTTATTAATATGAAAAATTCCTTGTTTAAACTAGGAAATTTTCCTCTTATCATACATTTTATAAAATTAAGATTATCACCTTTCCTAAGCTACATCAGCCACCTAGCTCGAAAAATAACAAAAACATCAGCATGAAAGTATGCAATCACTTGTAGAAAGTAGGAATCGCAACAGAACTGTATATAAATACAGTTGTAGTGAGTTTTTGGGGTTTACGCACCAGACAGTTAAAAAGCTAAAACTACTGGGGATTAAGACTAAGGAACTTGTTTCTTGAACTGTGGAACACCGTCGGGTATCAGTTCCCAGCTGGCTTTTGAATCTACGTAAATATGGCGGCTTAGTTTTATATTGGGGTCTCCGTTTATGCAGCCTAAGGTTACACCATGTACTTCTTCTTGATATACACCTACTAAGGTAGAACCACATTTGCTGCAAAACTGTAAACCAAAACCCTGTTCTCCAATGTATGAAGTAAGCAAGTTTTCGCCTCTTAGCCAAGAAAACTCGCCAGGTTTAACTAATGCATAAGCTGAGGCTTGGGCACTAAATGCTTTGCGGCATCGGGAACAATGGCAGGAGCGAGCATCGTGTAACTCGCCCTCTATTTGGTATTTAATTGCACCACAAAAGCATTCTCCGGTAATGGCCATGGGCGCTCCTAGATTATCGTAAAGTCATGGTTTTTGGCATGTGCTTACTGTGCGTTTAAGCAAACAGCTCAATTAGTTTAGCGACTTGCGTTATTGCCAACAAACCACCACACACTATAAGTGTAGTGCCGGTAGACGTGTCGTTACTAGATGCTGAATTACCCGCAGAACTTTTGCGATCTCTTAATACCTTGCCCCACACGACTAAGGCAACAGCACACAAGATAATAGTAAGATGTATGGCAAAGCTAGACAAAACCTCAGTTTCCACTCGGTATCCTTAACAGCAGTTATTGGCTAAAAATTTGAAGCCGCTTTGCTTTGATGAAAACGGCAGCGCCTTAGCTTAATGCCTTAGTGGGATATAGTAAAAGCTTAGCTGGACTTACTTGCTCGTGTCTTTGTTGACCAAAGGCGCAGAGGATATTTTGGTAGGTACTTTAACTTGTTGGTTAAGCGTGTCTTTTACCTCGCCTAACTCTAGTTCTTTCTCAATTTTGGTGGATACCTCTGCCATGGTAGTTTTAGCTTTGTTGTACCATGCAAATCCAGTGCGCAAGGCATTAGGTAGGCGTTGAGGGCCCAATATAACGAGGCCCAAAACAGCAATAAGCAAAATCTCTAAGGAGCCAACATCAAACATGTTTAGCTACCAAGTTGCTTATTATTGTTGCCCTGCTCTGCGCTTATTGGGCCACCTGCATTTTGTTGAGCATTATCTTCGCTCATCGCTTGTTTAAAACCTTTAATGGTAGAGCCTAAATCTCCACCCAAGCCTCTTAAGCGTTTGGTTCCAAACAACAAGGCAACGATTACAGCAATAATTGCCAGTTGCCACACACTAATTCCAGCCATTTTTTGTTCCTTAAACTATTAATAAAACAGGCCCGTTTGGGCCTGTTATATGTTTCTAGAGTTAATTACACACCTAGCTCGCCACCGTCGGCTTTACGAATAGCCACAACCGATGCGCGAGGACGAAGATCCATGCCTACTGGCGTTTCTTCTGCTGCATTGTTACTGTAAGGCCAGTTACCAGGATGCTGGATAGACACAAACATGGTGGTGTAATCTGGGCTAATGGTAAAACCGGTAACTTCACAGCCATTAGGGCCAACAAAGAAACGACGTAATTCGCCTTGGTTCTCGCTGTTAATGGTGTCTGCGTTACCGTCTGCGTCCTTAATCGCTGAAGGTACAACCGCTAGCATTTGGTCGTTAGTATAGCTAGTTACTTCATCGGCGCCGTTATCGGTTTGAATCCACAAAATACCGCGATTATCAAAGGCTAAACCATCTGGGCTAGCAAACTGGTTAAACTCGCTTAGGCCAGATAAGTTTGTGGCTTCGTCACCGTCGGCTGGAGAGCCAAATACAAAGATGTCCCAAGTAAAGTCGGTAGCGGCCTCGCCTTCGTCCCAACGAATAACATGACCAAACTTGTTGTTTAAGCGTGGGTTAGCTGGGTTAGTACCTGTGGTTTCATCACGGCGCGTATTGTTGGTTAAGGTTAAGTAAACAGAACCAGTAATTGGGTCTACCGCACACCATTCTGGGCGGTCCATTTGAGTGGCACCAACCAAGTCTGCTGCACCGGCAGTGTTTAAAATAATAGCGGCTAAAGAATCAAAGTGATCACCCAGCGTGCCACCATCTGTGGTAGCGCCATCTAAGGTTAACGGCAACCAATGACCCACACCGTCGGCATCAAATTTAGCCACGTATAAGGTGCCTTCGTCCATGTACTTATCGCCCATGGCTAAACGGTCGCTAGCTTCTGCGTCTGCTGCATCCCAAACTGCAGTAGATACAAACTTGTACATGTATTCAAAACGCGAATCGTGACCAGAATAAAACACAATCGGCTTGCCAACTTCAAGGGTACCAAAGGTACAACCTTCGTGGCGGAATCGACCTAAAGCGGTACGTTTAACCGCGCGCGAGTTAGCTGTGTAAGGGTCTATTTCTACAATGTAACCGTGGCCGTTAGCTTCGTTACGGTAGTCGTCCATGGCGCTTGCACCACTTGGTGTTACGTTAAAACGAGAGAACTCGTCGACACGCTCATCAGCGTGACCGGCTAGGGTTTCCCAACCATAACGCGCTGTGCCAGAGGTATCTAAACCAATTCGGTCTTGCTCTGCAGTGGTGGTACCTAAGTTGATGAAGTAACCAGGCCAGTTTTCTTCACAAGTTAAGTAAGTGCCCCAAGGCGTGTAACCATTACCACAGTTGTTTAAAGTACCGCGTGCTTGGCTGCCATCTGGCGAGAACGGTGTAACTAACAAGCTTGAGTTAGCTAATGGACCTGAAATATCCATAACCGTAGCACCAGTGTAACGGCGGTTTAATGGATCGCTTTCTACCATCATCCATTGACCGTCTTCCTGCAACTGAATACGAATAACACTTACACCGTGAGCGGCAATTTCTTTACGTACTTGGTCAACGCTGCTGCGAATACCCGCGTCATCTCTGTCGCTGCCATTTTGATGCAAAGCATTTTGGTCGATGTACTCATGGTTTACCGCTAGTAAGCCATCTGTACCAGCGTCATTTAATGGGAAGAAATGTAAGCCATCGTGATGCATTCCCATAGCGTTGTTTTGATCGACTGCATCGTTAGTGCCGTCATCTTTCCAGGCTTCTGCCATAGCATTGATTGGCTGGCCCCATGGCGCAAGTACTTGAGCGGTGTAACCTTCTGGAACACTTACTGCGTCAATTTTAGAACCAGCAATAGAGTTGAAGTTTAAGCTAGCACTTGGAGCGGCTGCACCACCGCCATTAGTAGAGCTAGAAGAATTGCAGCCAGCTAAACCAAAAGCGCCAAAGGTAGCCATAGCGCTTAGGCCAAGACCTCCTTTAAGAATTTTACGACGAGACATGCGAACATCTAATACTTCATCAAAGGTAGGGTTGTTACTTTTATTGAAGCGAGTTGGGTTAAATATTTCCTTGCTCATTTTCTTATATCCTAGTTGAGTACTCTCTTTTGTTGTGCGGATTAAGCTAAATGGCAATTGTTACATTTGAGTTAAGTTTAGATTTCAGTTTTAGTGAATTATGTAAGCATTAGGTGACCAATAAGTAGACAAAAAATGTGTGAACGGGAGACTTATACTACCTCTTAACGAGTAGACCAAGTTAAACAACACAATAGCCAATTACGCGACTGCACAATTAGCATGATTAACTATTGCTGAGCAAATGCCTAAATTTTAATATTACTTTGATTAATAACTACGTGAGCATGTTGTCTACACAGGATTAGTTTAAATTTTCACCTTTACAAGCACGGCTTAGCCAAACTCTCTGCTGCTGTTTTTGAGCATGTTCATAAAGGGATTGCTTAATTTTGGCTTTTGCATCATCAAAACTCACCCGATGCTCTGGGTAATGCTGTTTACACCATAATAAGTGGTAGCCCATGCCAGTGTAGATTGGTTGACTAAAGCTCTCGCTTGCCATGTTAAACAACACCTCATCTAGCTCGGGTAACAATTGCTGCCTAGATACTAGCCCTAAGTAACCGCCGTTCACTGCAGTTGGGCATTCGGAGTGGCGCTCTGCCAGTTTCTCAAAGTTGTCGCTAGTAACTTTATTGGCCAAGCTTTCAATACGAGCTCTAGCCTGCTTTGGCTTATTCTCTTCAAACTGTTCATTAATGGTAAGCAAAATGTGGTGAGCTGCCCGGCGCTCTACTTGTAAAAACTTGTCGGGATGGCGCTGATAAAAAGCTAAGGCCTGCTGCTCTGTAACCTCGGGAATATCTTTGCTTATATAGGCAAGCACCGCTTCACTGCTAAGCTCGCTACGTAGCGCCTCGCGCAAGCCTGGTTCAGAAAGCTGATTGGCTAACAGCGCTTGTTCAAAAGCTGCCTCAGATTCAAAATTTTGCTTAATTAAGGCAATGGCTTTATCTAGTTGAGGTTCATCAACATACACCTTTTCTGCCTCTTTTGCCGCTAGCACCTTTTGTTGAATGCCAATGGTTTTGCTCACTACCCGGTTTAACTCTACTTGCTGCTCTTCACTAAGTTGATCAGTATTTAGATCAAACAACGCGATGCTGGTTTTCATTGTTATATAAGCGTGGCTGCTATCCAACATAGGCAGGCTCCTCTTCTTTTAAAGCTGCAAGTGCTCGCTCGGGTACTTCTACATCTAGCTCACCGTATTGAATCCGGTAACAAGGGTCAGTTTTTGGTTTACGGCGTACTGCTAACACATCTACCACGCTGCCTTTTTTGGCAACAACTTCGCCCTGTTGAGACAAACTAAGTGTTAACGCTGCTTTGTCGCCATACTCAAACTGATTAGGTTGCCAAACTAACTCGGCATCTATTAGCTCATGTTCTTTACAACCAATGGTTAAGCCTCGATTAATAAACTGCACTTGATAAACAATTTGGTCTTGTAAGTAATATCCCGATTGGCGTACATAGCCAGTAGCGCCACGGCGCACTAGCAAAGCGCCTTTTTTACAGCCTGGGAAACTACCGTCGTTACGAATATTTTCAACCACTCTTACTTTGCAGCCATATCCAAATTTTGCTGAATTCATCTGCTATACCTCTTTATTAACAGCCTTCACAAGCGTCGCAACTAGGCACTTGATGTGCCAACACAACGCCCTTTTCCAATAAACAATAGGCTTTGCTCACTGCAGCTTGGTATTCGCTATAACTGCTTGAAGCCTGTTTCGCCAATACTTGCCCGAGTAGGCGCATAAACAAAACCCGTTTTACCCGAACTAATCCTGCTTGATAGTTAACGCCAAAGTAATTGAGAAAGTCTTCGGCACTGGCAAGCTCGTTAATGCCCGCAAGATCTGTAACTTGACTCTGGGCTGGATTCTCTAGCATCTACGCTCTCCTTAGCCTTAACGCTTAAATACACACGGCGTCTAAGTGCTGATTAATGCTCTGCCGATAAAAGCTCAATAGCTCTTTGGCATTAGGGCTACGTTTGTTAACTTCTGCCCATGCACTTAAAACCGAACGTAATGCCTGACATTGAGCAAAATTGAGGGCAATGCCTAAATCTTGATAAACCGATTTAATGGCAGCCACACCAGAGTGTTTACCTAATACAACGCTGTGTTTACGGCCAATAATCTCTGGCGCGAAAGCTTGGTAGTTATTGGGATCTTTGAGCAAGCCATCTACATGGATGCCAGACTCATGAGTAAATACCTGTTTGCCTACTATGCTCTTACTAAGCCCAAGCTTACGGCCAGAAGCCTTGGCAACTAACTCACAAATAGGGTTTAGCGATTTTAGATCTACTGCAGGTATCGCCTTATTACCGGCTAATTGGGTAACATTTAGCGCCATAAGCACTTCTTCTAACGCGGCATTACCGGCCCTTTCTCCTAAACCAATTACCGTGGTATTCACCGAATCGGCGCCGGCTTTAACAGCAGCTAAGGTATTCGCTGTTGCCATGCCTAAATCGTTATGCGCATGCATTTCAATTTGTAGGTCACTACGCTGCTTAAGGCTGCTAATAAACACTTCTGTAGCAAAAGGGTCCAACAAACCCAGAGTGTCGGCAAAACGTAGCCGCTTAGCACCAAAACTTTGAGCTTTCTCGGCAATAAGATATAGCTCATCTAAACTGGCGCGTGACGCGTCTTCCATGCCAACACAAACTTGCAAGCCAAGCGCTAAAGCCTGTTTAATGCCCCGCTCCAATTGGACATAAAGCTGAGCAGTAGAAAGCTGCAGCTTAGATTCGCGTTGCTGCTTAGACGCTGGAATAGATATGTCGATCAAATCTAAACCTAGGCCACTTGCCAGCGAAATATCATGCTGGTGTAAACGGCTCCAACCCATGGTTTTTGCATGCGTTAGTTCATCGCAAAGGGCTTTAATCACTTCCCGTTCAGAGTCGCCCATTGCTGGCACGCCAACTTCGAGCTCAGTTATCCCTGCTTGCTCCAAACTGGTGGCAATGGCGAGTTTCTCTTCGCCATTAAAAGCCACCCCAGCGGTTTGCTCGCCATCACGTAAGGTGGTGTCATTGATGATCAACATAATGAGTCCTTCTGTGGTAACAACTAGGCATAAACCGGACTAAAGCTTTCGCTCGCTGGCTGATTGCTAGTCACATCCCAATACGGCGATAACATGCGAAGCTTTTCAACAATTCCGGGCAGTACTGCTAGCACTTGGTCAACCATGGCCTCGGTAGTAAAGCGAGAAAGCGAGAAACGAATCGCGCCATGCGCCGCGGTATAAGGAATGTCCATTGCCCGCATTACGTGGGATGGCTCTAACGAACCTGAAGTACACGCTGAACCGGAGGATGCGGCAATACCGTGTTGATCTAACATCAACAATATCGACTCGCCCTCGACAAATTCAAAAGCAATATTGCTGGTATTGGGTACGCGATGTTTTGGATCGCCGGTAACAAAGCAATTAGGAACTCGCGCTAACAAGCCCATTTCTAAGCGATCACGCATCAGCTTTATGCGTGCGGAGTCTTGCTCGATAGATTGCATTGCTAGTTCGGCAGCTTTTCCTAAACCTACTATTCCGCTGCTGTTTTCGGTACCCGCTCGACGCCCTCGTTCTTGGTGGCCACCACGCAATAGCGGTCTAAACTTGGCGCCGCGGCGTAAATACAAAGCACCAATGCCCTTAGGCGCATGAAACTTGTGACCAGAAATAGACAATAAATCTATTCCACTATCAGCAACTTGAATTGGCAGCTTGCCAGCCACTTGTACTGCATCGGTATGAAAAACGATACCGTGCTGCTTAGCTAACTCGGCCATACCGCGAATAGGAAACAAACTGCCGGTTTCATTGTTTGCCCACATAAAGCTTACAACGGCTACGTTTTCACTTAGTGCGGCTTTGTAGGCTTCCATATCTAAACGGCCACGTTGATCCACACCAATCCAATGAATGGTGTAGCCTTTGCGCTCAAGCATTTGACACAACTGTAAGGTAGCGGGATGCTCGATAACTGACGTAACAATTTCTTTTCGCTTAGGGTAAGCCTCAACCGCTGAAAGGATGGCGGTTGCACTGGCCTCTGTTGCACAAGATGTAAAGATCACTTCACTAGCATGGCTTGCGCCAATAAGCTTTTGAACCTGCTCCCTAGCCTGTTCAATCGCCTGACCAACTTGGCTGCCAAAGCGATGTATAGAAGAAGGATTGCCATAAAACTCGCTAAGAAAAGGTAGCATTTCTTGTAACACTGCTTGGTCCACTTGCGTGGTGGCGTTGTTATCTAAATACGCTAGTTCGGTTTCGGTGGTTAAAGTGGTTAAGTTACTCATACTAGTGCTCCTTACGCTAAGCTAGCTGCGCCAACGGGATAAACGGTGATGGTTTCGCCAAGGGCTTGGCTGATCTTTTGCTCGATCATCGCAAGTGTTCCTGCAGACAAACCGCAGCCGGAACAGGCACCAGTTAACGATACAAACACCATGTCATCATCTACATCAGATAGCTGTACATCACCACCATCGGCTTGTAACTGCGGGCGAACTTGTTCCAGTGCTTGTTCAATAATTCTTATCCGCGCCACAATGCTAGTGGCAGCCACTGGGCTTGCTTTTGCTATTTCAGGCTCCGCCAGCGGCGCTCCTAGGCACTCTTCTAATACCCACTCAATTTTTTCATGGCAAGCAGCACAGGCCCCGCCTGCTTTGGTGTAATTGATAACCTCGTCTAAGGTCTCTAGTTTGTTTTGCGCAACCACCCGCTTGATAAGCGCATCGTCGATGGCAAAACACTTACAAATCAATTCACCTTCTTCGTGTTCTTCCGCTACTTCTTCGCCGCGATATTGAGCAACTGCAGCATGCAAGGCTTCCATTCCCATTACTGAACAATGCATTTTTTCTGGCGGCAAACCATCTAAGTAATCGGCAATGTCTTGATTAGAAATGCTCATTGCTTGGTCGATGGTTCGGCCAATGATCATTTCGGTTAAAGCAGACGAAGAAGCAATAGCGCTACCACAACCAAAGGTTTGAAACCCAGCGTCTTCTATCACGTCACTATCAGGATTCACTTTAAGGCTTAAGCGTAAAGCGTCACCGCAGGAGATTGAACCCACATCGCCAATAGCGTTTGCATGGTCGACAGCTTTAGCATTTTTAGGTGTGAAGAAATGCTGTTTAACTTTTTCTGAATAATTCCACATACGCTACCCCACAATGTTATATAAATTGGTAGTGGCGATAACCCGTTGCTAAAGACACATGCTGCCTAAAACTGAGTGTTGATAAGCCATTGGGAACCTAGAACACAGCGTTTCTTGCTCATTGGCAGCAAACTCATCAACAACGGGTTATCTCCCAACTAAACTATTGCAAGTGAAGTACCGGATAAGAAAAGTAATATAACACACTGTATTTATTAGCTTATTTACTTTATCACCACCCCAAAATCACTGTGAGTTACATCACATTTAGGTAGCCTTGTAAGATTTGCGACATCACATTGTTGGTTTAAACGACAATTTGTAAACTAGCGATCCGGTTTCAGGATACAAACAACTCTGGATTCGCTTTGCTTAATGCTAATTAGAAACAAAAAGAGCTTACCGTTGCCGATAAGCTCTTTTTGTTAACGCGTAATAAGTACGCCTATAGTTTATTCGTCAACGAGCTTCCAAGTACGGATCCAATCAACCTTCATGGTGTTGTTGTTATCGTTAAGCAAGTCTGTTTTTTGCGGCAAACCACCTACCCAACTTGAGTCTTGGCTCCATAAGTCCCAAATAACAAACTGCTCTAGTGTAAACGGCTGTTGTGTAGTGACTTTATTAACCGGTTCACCGTTTAGATAAAACTGTACAGTGTGTTCATCTTTCCACCATGCACCAAATACATGGTAATCATCTGTCCACAACACACCTTGCAAGGTGTTTTCATCTGACAAATCGGTACGGTTGTCTGAGTTGCCATGATTTCTTTCGGTTGAACCATTCTTAGCAATAAAGTACTGAGAGTTCATCTTCCACGGGAAATCTGGCTGACAATTACAGGTAGGAACCGGGTTAATTTCGATAATATCGATTTCGTCTCGATTATTTATATCGCCATTGTTTAACCAAAAAGTACTGTAGGCGGAGATATTGGCCACCTTAATGCGGCTCTCTGTGTACATAGGAAACTTAATTTTGGCAACTGAACGTACCCGTGAAGTTTCGAACCACTGATTAGGGCTATCAGCATTTAAGGTTGCTTGTATCCACAGATTACCATCCGACACACCTGAGTTTTTGTTCAACATGTTTACCGGGGTATTGCCATAGTTCCAGTTGGTTTTTATCCATTTGGCGCCATTCCAAAACTCGAACTCATCAGACAAACTTTCTACTTTTTCCCAGCGTTTACCTAAAGGCGTTGTATTGTTAAACGATACAAAGCTTGGCAAGTTAGCATCAGCGGTATTTACATCTATTACTCCAGGAGAGTTTGGCTCACATCCGGTGTTATCAACGGTAACGCCAGGAGGTGTGTTAGGACATTGATCAACATCATTGCTGACACCGTCATTGTCATCATCAAGTTGCGATTGCGCACAGCCATCTTGATTTACAGGCTGGTTGGCTGGAGTGTTAGGGCATAAGTCATTTACGTCGAGTACCCCATCACCATCGCTATCTAGCAAAGGTGGATCAACCGGGTCTGTAGGCTCGCCTTGCCATTCCAATTTAAACGACGCTAAGTTCCACTGCCAGTCATTGCTACCCAGCGCGTGAATGCGTAACTTTTGCGTGCCGGCCGCTAAAGACACTTCGTTAGCTGCGCTAAGTTCAGTAAAATTGTCCCAGCCATAAGCAGGAACCGACGCTTGAGCGTAAGACACCCAACTGCCATTTTCTAATACTAAAAGCTCAATCTTTACGTTTGACGTAATCGCTGTTCCCACATTAAAAGTAACCTGGTACTTTCCTGCACGGTCAATATCTACGTTGTAGTCTACAAAGTCGCCGCTATTAATATAATTAATCGCTGACTGCCCAGCTACGCTGTAGATGCTTACTGGGCTTTGCTGATTATCATCAAAACTGCCACCTTGACTTACAAAGTCTGCGGCTTGAACTGTAATGGTGCCACTAGGTTCGCTAGCAACATTTTCATCAAAGATAAAACGAAACTCTTGGTTAGGATGGTCGGCTAAACAGGCCCATTGGTGGAACTCTGAGCCTTTTTCAGTATATGCACCTGCTACGTCTAGGCATTTTCCGGTGGCACGGTTTTTAAGTTTAAACCAACCATTATTCATATCTTGCAGTGACCATTGCTGATTAACACTAGCATCTGCACACGTTAGTTGCTGAATACGCGCGCCGTTTGCTGAGTCACTATTCGCAACCTCTAAACACTTTTGGCTTGTTTTGGTTTTAATACTGTAAAAACCCTCGCCTTGCTCAACAAACTCAAGCCGTTGGTTGTTGTTGCTTTCTCCGCAAGTCCATTGGCTAAAACCAGATAAATTAGCAGTGTTTCCCCCGGTCAAATCAATACACATTCCGCTATGTCGAATCTCAACATTGCGAAAATCTGCATTACTTACTGTGACGGCATGCACAGCATTGCTCGCCGAAAAAGCAAACGCCAAGGCAATGCCTAGCGAAAGATTATTTTTACGAATCATCATATATTCCATTATGTTTTGGCTAATCACATTTAGTTCAAAAACCGAACAGTAGCCTAGAAATAAAACAAATAAAAATAAAAAATTAGCCAATAAAAACAATCAATTAAATTACAAAATCACAATAATCGGTAAGCCATAAATAGTACTTAATAAAGCCATTTATATAGTGAGGAGTAGATCATTTAAGTAAACATTTTCAAAAATATTTAGACCCAATTTAGCGTGAATAAAGAGGAAGTTATTAAGTATTATATTAGTAATTATCTAAAAAATAGTTTTCATAGTTGCTGATTAACAGCAAAGACCTAGCAGCGACAAGCATGCGCAAACAGTAAACGGACTGGCAGTATTACGGTGTGGGTTTAAGCGATAGTTTGTTGCGTAGCTCAGAGGCTAAACCACGCGATAAGCGTCGACTTACTAGCAAGCCCAATACAAAACCCAAACAAGCAAAACCGGCACAGGCAATATCAAGTACAGATGGTGTAAGAAAAAACAGTAGCTGATTGGCTAGCAGTGCAAAGCTAATTAAGCCAAGCAATGCAGGCATTAAAGCTGCCAAGATAGCTTTGAGTAGAAAGCTATCTTGGCAATTAAGGGTAATGTTTTGACCAAGTTCTAAACCTTGAGTAGCAGAGAACTCCGCATTAAGTAGGTTTGGTGACTCTGGATTAACGGTTAAGCAACTACTCTTACTGGCGCACGAAGTACAAGCACTGGCGCGCTGCCCTTGCAACACAACCTTGCCTTTGTCGACACTAATTACCTGCATGCTTATCTGCGCCATAGCTACTACCTCTTTACACCAACGCACTAGCAGGCGTATGGGTATGACAATTTTTGGCGCAAACGGTAGAGCAAGCTGCGCAACCGATACAATCGCCAGCGTTGGCTAATTCCATCACCATTACTACGTCGTCTTCATAATCGTCAAACGCTTCATCGTCTTCGTCAATTTCACGCTCAACCAGATCAAATACGTCGCGAGGACATACTTTGTAGCAACGCCCACAGCCTATACAAGCATCTTGATCTAGCGCTGTTACAAATTGTGGCTCCCAGGGCGTTCCATCGCGAGTTAAGCCCATGTATGTTTTATCACTCATTATTTTTTCCTTATTTTGAAAGTTAATCTTGCCCTACCAGGGCTCGTCTAATAATTCATTGAGACGTTGCTCTTGTTGCTGCGGGTCGAGGTTTTGGGAGTACATCCAAGGGAGGGGTTGATGTACAAACTGCAAGTGAATGTCGCCTAACAACACACTTAGCTCGGTGTCGCTATCAACCATTAAACTGCAAATCCCCTGCTGTTTAAGCAACTCGTTTGCGCTATGACCACAAGCATTGCTAAAAACTGCGGCGCAGCCAGCTAAGGCATCAATTCGTTGTTTTAAACGGCCTTTGTCGTGACCTGGTTTTGCTTGGTCAAACTGTAGAGCCTCTAACAGTTGAATGTGGTGTTCACCAAAGCCATACACCAAAAAGGTATGGGCACTGCCAAAATGCTGATCGACACAATGTTTACTTTCGCTGGCAAACGCTACTTTAAAAACATGTTCACGCTGCTGGCCATCTTCAATCACTCTTAGCTGTCTTTGCATCGCATTCATAGTTAACCCCTAGCTGCTTAAGGCTGGCTGAACGCAGCTAGATGGTTCAAAGCGATAGCTACTTTTATGGGCTGGTACTTCATCTTGATGGCTTGCTTTAAGTAAATTAGCCATTGCAAACAAGCGTTGCCGGGCACCTTCATAGCCCACTTGCAAAATATCACTGTTACCAAACCGGTCGTGACAAGGAAATCCCGCTCGTAAAACAGGCGTAAGCGGTTCGCACATGTTGGCGCAGTGGGTATTACCGACGATCAGCTCACATTCATCAACGCACGGTTCTAGATCGGACAAATCCCCTACCACCACATTGTTCGTTTTTAGCTGCGGTAAACTTGTCACATTAAGCGTGGTAACCACTCGCTCAACACTTGCTCCTACCTCAGAAAAAACCTCGCAATAACCCGCAGCAAGGTCTGGCTCTAGAGCAATGGCCACTTTGGCGTCACTTAACAAAAAGTGACTATCAAGCAAGGCATCTTGTAGCCGTTTACGCTGCCGAGTAATCCATTGAGGAACGGGCTTGTTAGACAGCTCGGTAAGTTTCATTACCAATTGGTCGGTTTGCTGCATGCCCATCCCTGTTCCCATGAATAAAGTTGGTACCTGGTAATGCTTTTCTAGCACCCTTGCAGCTGGCAGCATCGACTCACCAAACACCAAACTTGCTTTGCTGTGAATACAACTCGCAAGCTGACTTAAACCAGTACCACCTGTGGAAGTCACCGAAAAGTCATCATCGGCTAAGTGCCCGTCCAAAGAATCGCTAAGATTGGGTACTAACACCGGATTAAAACCGAAAGCTTCACAATAGCGGGCTATTAACTCCAAATCGGCACTGGTTAAGGCACAGGATACAAAAACATTTAGTTGCTGAATGTTTGAATCGAGCTTTGGCACACTTAGTTGCTTTTCAACTAATAGCTGCTGCATGCAGGCTTCGATGGTACTGGCAAACCCACTTTGCATAGAACCGGCAAAATCTGGAGTATTTACGCTTACAATCCGCTTGTTAGAAAATTGAGGATGTTGCGTTTTAAACTCTCGCACAACCCTAGTTACATCGCAGCCCTGCATCTCGGTTAAACCCGTTGTCATCACTACAATAAGCGCAGCTTGGTGCTTTTCGCACAGTAATTTAAGTGCACTTGATAAGTTGTCGTCACCGCCCATAACAGCAGCGATATGATCAATGGCGGTGTTTTGTAGCGGAATGGGTTCTCGGTAATGTTGAATCAAATACACTTTAGCGAACGCCCCGCAGCCCTGCGAGCCGTGCATTAAAGGAATTGAGTTATCTAAACCCATACATGCCAATGTAGCGCCAGTGGCGGCACTGGTTTTTAAAGGTTGCTCAACCAATGCGCTGCGTTTAACTGATACCTTATTTGTCATGTTACTTCTCCCCTACTGGCGCACTGCTGGTCCACGGCGGATTACTGGTCACTAAAGGCCAAATGGCACTGTCTAAGGTACGACAAAGCTCTTTAGCAAAAGTAAGCATGCCTTGATAACCCGCGTAAGCATGTTCACGTTCTTGATTAATATCTAGAAACGGCAGACGCGCTTTTAAGGCGGTATACATGTTACGCCCGCCGGCAATCATTAAATCGGCGTTATGTTGTTGAGCTACATTGAGCAGATTTCGGGCGCCGCCTTCATCTAGCATCAGCGCATCTTCACCCATGATTTGCTTAATTCTTGCTTTGTCTTCTGCTGTCGATTTCTTGGTTCCGGTAGCTACAACGCTAATTCCTAGCTCTTGTAAGGCCGAAACGATAGACCAAGATTTGACTCCACCGGTATACAGCAAAGCCTTCTTGCCTTTTAGACGTTTTATGTAAGGTTGTAGTTGTAGCCGGATCAACGCTTCTTGTTGAGCAATAAGCACTTCGGTTTCTCGACTAACTTGAGGGTCATCCAACAACTTGGCAAAACTACGCAACGAAGCAGAGGTATCCTCAATGCCATAAAAACTGCCTTCAAACCACGGAATGTTCCAGCGTTCTTGCAACATGCGCGCGACATTAATTTGCGCTCTGGAGCACACCACCATGGCAACATCGGCTTGGTGCATGGTTTGTATCTCGTGAAAGCGAGTATCCCCCGACATGCAACTTAATACCCGGTAACCCAAACGTTCCAATAACGGAGATACATGCCAAAATTCACCTGCAATATTGTATTCACCAATCAACACAATATCGTTCACTCGTCTTGTTGGGTCGTGACGCATGAAAGGTTTCTCTGGCGGGTCTATGGTCCCCACCACCTGCTTAACCATCACTTCACCAGCTATCCGGTTACCTAGGTTTTTACTGCCATAAAAGCCTGCAGCATCTACCGCCACAACTGGTATATTCCATCGGCTTTGAGCCAATTTACAAATAGCCTCTACATCGTTTCCTTCAAGAGCGGGTACACAAGTGACATATACAAAAACCGCTGGAGGGGAGTGTTTTTCAATGACCGTTTTTATCGCGTGTAACAAACGCTTTTCGGCCCGTCCCATAATCACGTCTTGCTCATTTAAGTCGGTAGTAAAACCCAGGCGAAATAAATTGCGGCCCGATGCGCGAGTGCCTCGGTTGTTCCAGCTATTGCCCGCACAAGCTATAGGCCCATGAACAATATGGGCAACATCGGCAATTGGTAACAAGGTAATCTGCGCGCCATCAAAACTACAACCGCCTGCCGTTGCCCCAGGTACTGGTCTAGCACAGCCAGATTTTTCTCCAGTGTTATGCTCGCAAGCGGGTTCATCTAATAACTCGGCAATGTCGCTTCGCTTCATGCTTACACCTCACAACAACTATTTGAATCAATGATTAATTGTTGTATTGCAAAGCGTATTCCATAGGAGAATAGCGGTATTTGGGGCTTTGAACGGCAGACTATTTGTCGTAATTGCTACAAACCATAACGACTAGAACAATATGTGGGAAATAGTGCGACTTTGTCGAACTGAGTAAAATTGAATGAGTGAGTCGCCCGTAATATTGGGCGACTATTGTAAGAAGATGTGGCAACCAGCTAGTTTGTAGTACTCAAAAAATCTGTTAAACAGAAAAGTCTTCAATAGAACCGCTGCGTGTTATTACTTTATTGCGTCCGGTTTCTTTGGCTTCATATAGGGCTTGATCAGCAATCGCAATCATTTTGTCCGCTAACATTTCAAAATCACTGGGTAAACTGCTCTCGTTAAAGCCGAGATAATAAGCACCAATAGATACGGTAATTGGATCTTCTGTTAGCTCAATACTACCGATCGCCTTCATCACCCGACTAAATACCTTTGCACAACCGTTTAAATTACTATTGGGCAACCAAATTAGGAATTCTTCTCCACCCAAACGAGCAACAAAGTCATAGTCTCTTAAGGAATTGCTAATTTGCTTCGCGGTTTCGACTAATGCTTTGTCACCAAGCTGATGACCGTAGGTATCATTGAGTTTTTTAAAGTGATCAATATCCACAATCGCTAAAGTGCCCTCACCGCCAGTTCGGCTTAACAAGTTCATACTTTTCTTTAGCTTTTTGTACATCCCACGGCGATTTGGTATCTCGGTTAAACTGTCGTAGTTCGCTAATCGTTTTAGCTTTTGATTAAGTTTGTTTAGCTGTTCTTCTTGTTGCCTGCGAATTAGCTCTACTTCTATCCATGAAGCCATTAATTGCACCGCATCAATATCAATTTCTTGGAAATGACGAGGGTAAGGAGCAGGACTAGAAAAGTTTAAGGTTCCGTAGAGCTCACCATTTAATCGAATAGGCATACCAATGTAAGACTCTAAACCAAATGCTTTATAGGCAGGATGCCTGGCGTACATATCATGTTCACCAATGTATTCTAAAGCTACTGGTGCTTGGGCTTCACAGGTAATTCCACAGTATGTGGTATCCAAGGTAAAACGATCGCCAGCTTTGAGCTCAACAGCCTCTGGAGTGACGCAATATTGAACAACATAGTCGTTTCCCTGAATCTTGGACAAAATTGCGATATCCAAGTTAAAACGCTCTAAGCCCATTTGAAGCAGCGCCAGGATCTGCGCTTCGAAGCCTTCGTTATGTGCATTTGTCACTTGATACAAACGACGAATAACTTGTTCGCTGCTAGTGTTAGCCTGATTAAGACAGGTTGTTGACATGCATTAAGTCCTTTAAACATTGGATTAAAACAGTATTTACTAACAATAGTATAACTAGCTTATTTTCACATGAATAGCGTTAAAACTCGTTAAAAATTAACCCACTAACAGTTCTCAATTAATGTTAGACCTACCTCACTCTATATGGCCACTTAACCAATGAGGCTTAATTTGGTTTAGAGCAAACTTTTACTATTTTGCTTGTTATAAACTACTGCAAACTTTAGAAAGGATCCGGTGATGAAACTATCGCTTTTTAACGTTAGTTTAGCGAGCCACGTAACACAGTTATTTGAACAAGTATTTGCTGACTCTGAAGGCGCAGAAGAAGGCCAGTTAATAAAAGCTTTAGTCGCTGAAATGATAGAGACTACGCCAGAGCAAGATTTAATCGGCTTTGTAGCAAGCACAAACGAAGAACTGGCGGGTTGTATCTTTTTTAGCCGTATGTTGCTCGCATCTGACGACGTGGCGTTTATATTGTCTCCAGTGGCTATAGCTACCAAGCAGCAAGGCCAAGGTGTGGGCCAAAAGCTGATAAATTACGGTATGGAGCAATTACGCAAGCTAGATGTAGATTTGTTAATCACTTATGGCGACCCAAACTTTTATGGCAAAGTTGGCTTTAAGCAAATTACTGAGAAACAAATCAAAGCACCATGTAAGTTAAGCCACCCAGAAGGATGGTTAGCGCAAAGCCTGTCCAATCAAGAAATCCCCAATATTAAAGGGGCAAGCCAATGTGTTGCCGCACTTAATAAACAAAAGTACTGGTAAGCCAAAACCCAAGTTGCCAACTTGGGGTTGCATTGCTACTTAGCCAATTGACAACAAATAGTAAGCCCTTAAAGTGCTTACTTTAGCTATTTAGCTCAACTAACTACCGGCAAGCTTTGCCAGTAAATGGTTTAGCTGTTTTTGCTCATCGCTACTTAATACCGACATAAACTGTTGTTCTTGATCATGTAGCTCAAGTGTTACTTGCTCAATAAGCTGCTTACCTTTGTTGCTCAACTCAACCAGCTTACTGCGTTTGTCTTCAGGATTATCCACCCTTTCAACCAAACCTGCCTTGGTAACTCGATTCAATACTTTAGTAAGCCCGCCAGAGCTAAACAACATTGCACTGTATAACTCGGTAGGTGTTAAACAGTAAGGTGCTGGATGTCGCCTTAAAGTGACCAAAATACCAAAATCAGCAGCTTGTAGCTGATATTGACCTATCAGCTGCTCCATTGCTTGGCTTAGCGCATGCTGGGTGCGAACCATTCGTAGTATCGCAGGAGTGATAGTGCTGTAGGCTTCTGGCCAGTTTTTTTGAGTGGAGCTTAAAATGCTAGCGATGCTTTCTTGATGCTTCAATATCGGTTCTCGGTTAGTAAGCTAAACTTTCAATATATCTTGCCAGAAAGATAAACTCCAGATAATATCTTTCCAGAAAGATAAATAGGTAAGCTTATGCAACAAAGAATATCCAAGAAGCTCATTATTTTATTGGCATCAGTGTTTGCTATGACGCCGTACGCCATTGATAGTTATCTACCAGCTATCCCGATTATTGCTACAGACTTTGGGGTTAGTACCTCATTAGTGGCGATAACCGTAAGCATTTACGTATTTGGAATGGCTTTAGGGCAACTTATCGGCGGCCCTTTATCTGATAAATATGGTCGCAAACCAATAATGGTGATCGGTCTACTTATCTTTGCTGTGTGCAGTGTGTTTCTGGCCTTAGCAAACAATTTAGCGTTGTTTTGGTTATGGCGAATATTGCAATCAATAGGCGGTGGTATTGCTGTTGTAGGAGTACCAGCAGTAATTAGAGACAATGCCGAGGGCAAAGAGGCTGCCAAACTGTTTTCGTTAGTTATGCTAATTATGATGATAGCCCCATCTATCGCCCCGTCTGTTGGAACTTTTATTCTGCAAGTCTCTAATTGGCATTGGATATTTATTAGTTCGGGGATATTTGCTTGTGTGGTTGCCATATGGGCAATTGCTGTTATGCCTAAACAAGCCAACACACAACATGGCCCAAGCAATAAGGTAAGTTTTATTGATGTATTGAAGCACAAACATGCTCTTGGATATTTGATTTCCCAAGCTTTTGCCTACGGTGTCTTAATGACCTTTATTACAAATGCTCCGTTTGCTTATATCGTAAAGTTTGGGATCTCAGAAGAGCTGTTTTCAATGTTGTTTATTGCAAACGTGGTGGGCGTTGTAATTGTTAACCGTTATAACTCTTATCGTTTAAATCACTCTGCGCCCGAACACATGTTAGTGAGCTTTTTGGCAATGCAATTTGTCGGAGCAACAGTGTTGGTTGCCTCAATCGTGTTCGCGCCCAACAACCTCTGGTTTGCGGCAAGTGGTTTTATTATCTGCATGGCTGCAACTGGTGGCACGATGTCTAATGCTAACGTATGTTTTTTAAAACACTTTGGTAAAGGCGCTGGCACCGCCCAGGCAGTATTAGGCGCTATTCAGTTCTTTGCTGGCGCAGCGATTAGCGCTGTAGCCGCGATGCTTTCGCACACTAGTCTGTGGCCAATGGTGCTTACTATGCTTGCATCAACTACCATAGCCTTGCTTAGCGCCCATAAAGCTAACATCCTGAATCAAAAAGAGAAAGCTGAGCTTTGTTGTGCTAAATAGGTGAGCCTGCAGCGATTTTGCTTAACAGCACTCTTGTTCAATTTTATAAAGTAACTCTAAAGCCTGAGTGTCTTCACAAACTTCGAAGTACTCATACAAAGGATTAGTTTGATTACCGATAAAATTAAGGTTATCTCGCTGCATTTTTGCTTGTTCTGCGCGTTTATCATGAAAGTAATTCAGCCATAGTTCGCCTCCCCTTTTTGCGTTTAGATGCTGTTCAAGCATGCTGATTAGGCGGTCTGCATTTTCATCACAATTGATGTTGCAAAAAGAGACATAGCGATCGGTAATATTACTGCTCATGATTAACTAACCTGTTTAAAGAAACTGCCTAATGCTGGCACTAGGCAGTACATAAGAATCTATTTTAATAACTCACTCTTCGTGCAAAGCAATTACGACACCAATAGCTAGATCTACGCTATTGGTTAATCTGGCACAGCTAGTACCTTTAGCCATTAGGAATAAATCAAAATAACTGGCACTCATAAACGCTTCACGTTCAGCCATATCATCTTCACTGCACTCGACAATTCGGATGCTTGGATGATGTTTTTTAAAACAGCTAAGCTTTGCTTGGTAATCGTTTTTATCGGCCAAACTTGCCACTAACTTATCAATAAGGCTTTGGCTTAGCTCTTCGGTAGCAGCGTGATCTTCATGCTTACACCCGCAGCTATGCTTAGGTTTTGAGTCTTCTGACTGGTGGCTCTTACACTGACAATTAGATGAGTGTTTTGGGCTATGTAGCTGCTCTTCACATTTGCAAGAACATTGCTTCGGCTCTGCTGTAACGCCCGGCTCTATAGTAGACATGCTTCTGCCTCCTGTTTTTCTAGCAATTTAGCTAACCAACGTGGCGGACAATCCATCACTGTTTGCAAGCGTTCTAAAATAGATCTTGCGGCCTGAGGCGTAAGCTGTTTCAAAGGCAAAATATCAGCGCGGCTCACCCGAGCGGCAGCAGGCCCGCCTATCGACAAGGTGGCGAGTAATTGGCAGTCACCGATTAAGTCAATTAAGTAGCTAGTACGCGCATCGCCACTTAAGTTTTCAATGACCGGCCTAACATCTACTAACTGAAAACCTTGAGCACTCACTTGATAAATAAGAAAACGCAAACAAGAGCCAAAGTGTCCGTCGATGCGCTCTAAATTATTAGAACTTACCGCAAGTTGCACAATCGGTCCTTTGAGCAAGGTTTGCTCCGGTACTACCGGCGCTTCCATAGGACTGATTTGCTCTGAGCTTAATATTGCGTGTAGTTGATTTACTTGGCTGCGCTCTACACTGTAGCGAGAGCTTTGAAATACTTCGCGTAATACTTTAGGGCTTAAGGCTCTTAACTTTTTCTCGGTTAATGGTTCGCCGCAGTGACCCACCAGCAATGATACAAACTGCTTTAGTTCAATATCTGGAATCGCTTTAGACGCCACAGCCAATCGCAGCGCTAAGTTATCGTTAATGTTTGATTTCATCGGTACTCCTTAGCGTATCAATCTCATCACCAGGACTAACGCATACTAAGCGCGTCTTGCACGAAAGGTTTTAGGTAAACTTGGCGCCGGGTTTACTGGCTCAATATAAAATTTGCTGCCGTCACTAAGCTCTATTTCCCCACCCCATTGATCTTGTTGATCAAACTGCAATGAGTAAATTGGCAACTCCAAATCTTTTTTTGCAATATAGGCTTGAAGCGCGCCAGAACTTTCTCGGCTAATAATTAGGTTTGGCATATATCTTCCTTAAGTGGCCGGGGCTACAGCCCCGGCCGGTCTTGTGGTGGGCAGTGATTAACGTACTAGGTCGAAGCCGTAGTCTGTTTTACCCATTTCACTGGTATCTTGATCAAGTTTTGCCAGCACTTCATTCACTAAGGTGGTAAGCATGTACATGCTGCCTTCGTAGCCTAGTGTGGTGTTGCGGTGTAAATGGTGGCGATCAAAGATCGGGAAGCCTAAGCGAATTAGTGGTACTTCAAACTCTTCACCTTTTGCTTTGGTATCACGCTGAATAAACTTGGCGTAAGAGTTACCAATCATAAAGTCAGGTTTATTGGTAAACACCAACGAGCGGAAGTGCCACAAGTCTTTACCTACATGGATCTCGGCATTTGCAGTGCTTGGTGACTCAGCAATAAGCGCTTCCATTTTCTTACGCCAACGTTTAGCACCGTTGTTACATAAGATGTGTTTAACTTCACAACCTAATTCTTGTAAGAATTTAGTTAAACCCATTAGGTAATCTGGATCACCATAGATAGAGAAACTCACGCCGTGTAACCAAGTGTGTGAATCGGTCATCATGTCGACTAAGCGACCACGCTCCGTGGCTAAGCTTTCTGGAATTTCTTTGCCAGTTAACTCGGCAATCTTAATAAGAAATTCGTCGGTCCAATCTAAGCCCATTGGAATTTGCAATGCAGGAACCTCATGTTTCCAAGTACCTTCCACAAATTTTTTGGTTTTAGTTAGCTGATCAGGCTGCAATAACACTGTTGTAATTGCGTTAGGTGCGTCTTCAAGCTCACTTAGCGGCGTACCACCAGCATACATGCGATACTCACCGTCAGCAGGTGTATCCAACACTTCTGATGGGTCACTAAGTAGGCTGTAATCCACACCCATTTGTTGCATCATTTTGTGAATAACACGGTAGTTACCTAAGTAGGTTTCAAAACCTGGTATTAGGTTAATTTTGCCGTTACTGCCTACCGTTTTATCGTCCATTTTGTTTAGGGTGAAATAGCGAGCAAAGCCCTCAAACATCCCGTCCCAACCAGTTACATGGCTGCCTACAAAGCTCGGTGTATGAGCAAAAGGTGTAGGTAGTTCTTTAGGAATGTAACCTTCTTCTTTGGCATTACCGATAAAGGCGTTTAAGTCATCACCAATTACTTCTGCCATACAGGTTGTAGACACGGCAATAACTTCAGGCTTATACAATGCTAAAGAGTTTTGCAGACCATCAAACATGTTTTTCTGGCCGCCAAATACCGCTGCGTCTTCAGTCATTGAGTCTGATACACAGGCAACAGGCTCTTTGAAGTGGCGGTTAAAATAGGTACGGAAATAGGCTACACAACCCTGAGAACCATGCACATATGGCAGAGTTTTCTCGAAACCTAGCGCACACAATACCGAACCTAATGGTTGGCAAGCTTTGGCTGGGTCTACGGTTAGGGTTTTACGAGAAAAGTTAAGATCTTGGTATTCTTGAGTGGTGGTCCACTCAAATACTTCTTTGATCTTCTCGTCGCTGACACCTTCTTCATGATCGCTACGCTTCCGCGCCATCATGTCTTTATACTCTGGCTGTTCAAACAAGGGGTAGCCAGGTTTTATATCATCTACTTGTTGACTCATTGTATCTCTCCTTTCGCGCCACTCATCTGTGAACTACGAATTGAGTTAATTTTTTAAGCGCTATTGCACTCTTCCTGATCTTGCTAGTACTTAAGCGGCTGCTATGGCACTCTTCCATGGTGGCGTTAACTTGTCCCAACAAGGGTTGTTTAAGGTCATGTCCATGTCGCGGGCAAAAATAGCGAAGCCATCAAAACCGTGGTACGGACCTGAGTAATCCCAGCTGTGCATTTGACGGAAAGGAATACCCATTTTTTGGAATATGTATTTCTCTTTAACACCCGCACCTATCAAATCAGGCTTGAGTTTGTCGGCAAAAGCTTCTAGCTCGTAACCCGTTACGTCATCGTAAATTAGCGTGGCGTCTTTCACTTCTGGTACAGTTTTGCTGTAGTCATCGTTATGACCAAACTCATAACCAGCACCAACAATTTCCATACCTAAGTCTTCATAGGCACCAATTACATGGCGAGGACGTAAACCACCAACATAAAGCATCACTTTCTTGCCTTCTAAACGAGGGCGATACTTATCCACCACTGCCTGCCACTGCTCTTTATATTTAGCGATAACTTCTTCAGCCTTAGCTTGAATTTTCTCGTCAAATTTAGCGGCGATAGCGCGCAATGACTCTTCACACTTGGTAGGACCAAACAAGTTGTACTCCATCCAAGGGATGCCATATTTCTCTTCCATATGACGACATATGTAGTTCATTGAACGGTAACAGTGAACTAGGTTCATTTTCACTTTTGGCGTGTTCTCTAGCTCCGGTAAAGTACCGTCACCAGACCACTGTGCAACTACTCGAAGACCAATTTCTTCTAACAAAATACGCGAAGACCAAGCGTCACCACCGATGTTGTAATCACCAATAATGGCTACATCGTAATCGCTAGTAGCGACTTCTTTGTCTTCCGATTTATCCAATACGTAATCACGTAGAGTATCGTTAGCAATGTGGTGACCAAGCGATTGACTCACGCCGCGGAAACCTTCACAACGAACTGGAACAATGGTTTTGCCAATCTCGGCGCCTTTGGTTTTAGCCACGGCTTCGATGTCATCACCAATTAGGCCAACCGGACATTCAGATTGAATCGAGATCCCTTTAGCTAAGGGGAATAACATCTCAATTTCGTCTACCATGGTTGCTAGCTTTTTATCGCCACCAAACACAATGTCACGCTCTTGGAAATCAGAGGTGAAGTTCATGGTGCCAAAGCTATTTACTCCGGTATAACCGGTGTAATAGTTACGACGACCAGCGCGCGAGTATTGACCACAACCCACTGGACCATGAGAGATATGCACCATATCTTTAATTGGCCCCCACACTACCCCTTTTGAACCTGCATAGGCACAACCGCGGGCAGTCATAACACCAGGAAGTGACTTACGGTTAGCAGTAATACAACTACCACCTTCGCTGTCGTTTGCACCTAGGTGTTTTTGGCGATCTTTTTTGGCTTTTTCTGGATAGACTTCCAACACTTCATCAATCAGTGCTTGAGTCTCTGCTTTTTTATCTGACATTGCTGCCTCCTATAGCATCAATTTACTCACTGAAATGAGTGATTAAGCTGTTGCTTCTTCAGCTACTTGACCAATGATTGATTCGTCTTCTTCATCCATGATGCCGAATTCCATCAACAACTCTTCGAGCTCATCCATAGTTACCGGTGTAGGCACTACAAACATTTTGTTGTCGATGATTTTCTTGGCTAGGGTGCGGTATTCGTCTGCTTGATTACATTTAGGGTTGTATTCAATTACTGTCATACGACGAATTTCAGCTTGCTGTACAACGTTGTCACGCGGTACAAAGTGAATCATTTGAGTGCCAATTTTGGCTGCTAGCGCTTCAATTAATTCATCTTCACGGTCACATTTACGTGAGTTACAAATAAGACCCGCTAATCGAACACCACCAGTAGCAGCATACTTACAGATACCTTTAGAAATGTTATTTGCTGCGTACATCGCCATCATTTCACCAGATACAACGATGTAGATTTCCTGAGCTTTGTTTTCACGAATAGGCATGGCGAAACCACCACACACCACGTCACCTAGTACGTCGTAAAATACAAAATCTAGTTCTTCTTCATAAGCGCCTTCTTCTTCTAAGAAGTTAATCGCTGTGATTACACCACGACCAGCACAACCAACACCTGGCTCTGGACCACCAGACTCAACACAACGTACACCGCCGTAGCCCACTTTAAGTACATCTTCTAGTTCGATGTCTTCAACCGAACCAGCTTCCGCTGCCATTTCCATAATGGTGTTTTGCGCTTTTGCATGTAAAATTAGACGTGTTGAATCGGCTTTTGGGTCACAACCAATAATCATCACTTTTTTGCCCGCTTCCGCTAAAGCACCAACTAAGTTTTGAGTAGTGGTAGATTTACCAATACCGCCTTTTCCGTAAATTGCACATTGACGAATAGCCATAACATTTCTTCCTATTAGCTTGATAAATGGTTCCCACTGTAGCTATTGCCAGAACCGTTCCAAACTCCTAAAAACAAGATAAGCCATTGTATTTACAATATTTATTACTATTTGACGGCAAATTATTGAGTACACAAGACAAACAATTTAGGCTGCAAATGTAGGCTTTGTCGTAAATACAACTAGACGCTTTAGGGGAGCTAGAGAGATTTCTGCTAATCTGTTCAGAAAATCTAAAATAGGAAAGAAGTCGGGTTCGATAGGTAAGCCTAAGCAACAGTAATGGCATTGTTGCTGCTAACAATAGATCAGACGATTGCCTTTTATTAATTTAACTAGGCCCAATAAAAAAGGCTTATCTTTCGATAAGCCTTTTTGCTGTAGCTTCTAAAACTTAGTTTATTTCTTTTCTAAGTTTCTCTACTTGATCAAGTGAACCTAAATCAGTGCCCTGTCGACTAGCGGATGCAGCGCCACAAGCCAAGCCATAAGGTAAAGCCTGAGCTAATGATTCGCCTAAACTTAGGCGCCAAACCAACCCGGCCACCATAGAATCTCCGGCCCCAATAGGGTTAGCTTCAACAATGCTCGGGCTGGTAAACTCGGCGCATTGCTGTTCATTTGCCATTAACGCACCTTTTTTACCCAGAGACACTACTAAGTTCTTAGGTCCCATGGCGAGTAAAGCTTGGGTCCAGCCTTGAGTTTGTTTTAACTCCTCGCTACTTAAACCCAATAGCTCTTGAGCTTCGTCAAGGTTAGGTTTAACTAAGCTTGGCTGAGCCAATATCCCTTCTCTCAGAGCCTCTCCACTGGTATCTAATACCGCATGTGCGCCAGCACTTTCAATCAGTGTAATAAGCTCTGCATAAAAGTTTGCTCTTACGCCCTTAGGTAAACTGCCACCCAATACCCACCAGTCACCTGCGTGGAGGTTTTGTTTAACTTGGTCGACTAAGCTTTTTAGCTCTTCAGGGCTAACTTCTGGGCCTGCTTCATTCACCTTAATATGTCGCTTATTCCCCGCTTCCACAACAGTAACGTTGGTGCGGGTTTCGCCTGCTATTTGAGTAAATTGGCTTTTAATGTCCATTTTACTCAATTCGCTTGCTAGGCGTTGACCAGTAAAGCCACCAATAAAACCCATTGCGGTGCTTGTTACACCAAGGTTTTTAAGCATCCGAGATACATTAAAACCCTTTCCACCGCAATCTAGGCGTGAGTGATTGGCACGACTTACACTATCAAAAGCAAACTCATCTATTTGCAGCTCTAAATCAGCAGCTGGATTTAGTGTTAATGTGTAAATCATTGTCATTCCTTATAAGTAAGCTTCAAACAAGGCTTTTTCTGCTGCAATGTTCCAGGTGTTACCTTTACCTAAGGCGTTTGCCACAGTAGGTAACTGTTCAGCTAGTTCATCTAAACCTAATAGCGGTAAATCTTCTAGTTGTGGGAAGATCAGGATCTTGCCTGGGTACTTAGCATCAATCATCGCTTCAATACCATCTTTAGCCACATTCATACCGCCAATAGCTGCTACACAAATGGCAGGAGCAATGTTACCCGCTACAGTGTTATCCATCACTACAGTTTGGTCTTCAATTGTTAAGCCTGAAGTACCTGTGTATTGGGCATTACTAAGGTAAACAGAACTAAAGTCTACCGGTGCCAAGGTGCCATTAGGAACACCAGCAAACAATACCAACATGCCGTCATCTTTCATAAAGGTAGCTGACTCGGCCATGATATCGGCATTTGGTACACACACCACTACGTCGTCGGCTAACTTGCCTTTACTATGAGACTCTACAAATTCTGGCAGGCTCACTGGGTTGTTAATTGGGTTGTAAGTCACCAATTCACAGTTGTTGCTTTCGGTTAAGCTAGCAAAACGCGCTTCAATTTCAGCTAAACGCTGGTCGTTAATGTCGGTCACAATCACTTGACGTGGACCGTCTTTAAGCTCAATTGCGCGCTGAACATGCATTTGACCCATTGGGCCACCGGCACCAACAAAAACAGCAAAGCCATCTTTTCTTAAATCACAGCGGTTGCGCTGCTCACCGTAGGAGTCGGCAACATCTACACCACTATTACCAATAAAGGCTACGTAGTCGTAATGTAAACGGCCAACATCGGCATTTACTAAACCATCTACTGGTTTCTTACCGACCATATTCATGGTGCCGCGACGGGCAACATGTTTAGCAATACTCGTTAGTTCGTCGGCTGATTGTGGTGCTAGTACCACAATGTCATCAAAGCCTACGCCATCGGTAAACTCAGCAACTGCTTGCTCTAAGTTGCCAGCGTTAATGTCGTTGCGAATCAACACATTTTTAGCTTTGCTTTCTACCAAAAGACGAAAAGCTTCCGGTACGTTGCTAAGAATTACAGTGGCAGGTGCTTCTAGGCCTTTAGAAAAGCCATAAGCTATTTGGTCATCAGCTTGGCCAGTAATCCACATTACACCGCCTTGTTTTGGCTCTAAGCGACGACGCTGGGTATAAGACGCCCAAACACATCCCCAAGGCTCAAGTAAGGCTGCTTCAGCAAAACCTAATTCGTCAGACACTTTAAGCAAACATGAACCTGTATCAGTTTCTAATACTTCTGGCCCAATTAAGTGATACTGAGTTAATCCGCCAGGAACCGTGTAACCGTAGGCGGTACTCTTACCATTTTGGTAAATATCTGGCTGCATCGCATAACGCTCACCCACTTTGTATTCACCACTAAGGCCTTCGCCCACTTTAACTACCGTGAGAGTGGCTTCATGGCCCAAACGCGTTGGTTCTTTGCGTAAATCTCGGTTGTACAGTTTAGGGTGCGAGCTACCTTGGTTAATTAACTTAACATCAGAAAAGCACAGGCCTACTGCGTCAACTCGCACTAGCAGTTGGTTATCTGCTGGTTCAGGTACATTGAATAGTTCTGGCTGATTATCTTTACCAATGTTTTCCACACCGGCGCCGTACATGTTCCAAGTGCTGGTGGTATTTGGTGTTGCTTGGTCTAGTTGTTGATATTTTTCGTATTGACTAGTCATCTTGATACCTACTCTTTATATTCTGTTTTCTACTAAATAAGATCATCATGGTTTTTGTACATCGCCATGACAGCTTCGGAGCTACACATTTGCAGGGCTTTTTCTGCTTTAGCCTGCAACTTGCTGTAAGACACCGAACGAATGATGTTTTTTACTGCTGGAACATTAGCTGGACTTACCGACAGCTCTTGAACCCCCATACCCACTAATAAACAAGCAATGTTAGGGTCGGCAGCCATGTTGCCGCACACCCCTACCCACTTACCGTTGGCAGTGGCTGCTTTAACGGTCATAGAAATTAACCTCAACAAACCTGGATGGTAGCTGTCAGCTTCACAGCACAACTCCGGGTTTAGTCTGTCCATCGCTAAGGTGTATTGGGTTAAATCGTTAGAACCGATAGAGAAGAAATCGACATGTTTAGCTAAGGTGTCGGCCACTAAAGCGGCAGATGGCACTTCAACCATAATGCCTAAGGGCAGTTCAGGTGCATTAAGTGACACACGAATTTTATCGGCCATTTCTTTGGCTTTGGTCCATTCAGACATTTTGGCGATCATTGGGAACATAATGTGGATCCCTGATTTACCAAATTGCTCTACTTGCCAAATTGCTGTGCGATAGATGGCTTCTAGTTGACGTTCAAACATGTCTTGGTGTTTGAACGATAAACGTACGCCACGAACCCCTAAAAACGGGTTATCTTCGTGCGGCATATCCATCCACGACACCGGTTTGTCACCACCAATATCCGCCGTTCTTACAACAAGTTGGCGATCGCCAAGCTCTTTTGCGATGCTTTTAAGTGCATCTATCTGTTGCTCGATGGAAGGTTCTTCGCTTGAAGCTTCGAACAAAAACTCGGTTCTAAGTAAGCCTGCGCCTTCTCCGCCATTTTCCAAGATACTTGGTGCATCTTTAGGTTTAGCGATGTTACAAACTACTTCAATATGGCGACCATCTTTAGTTACAGCTGGTTCATGTTGATGCTCTGCTTCGGCTAAACGCATTTGTAACCAAGTGTCGATGTTTCGGCTTGCTTGCTCTAGTGTTTCACTACTAGGGTTAATCACTACGCTAGCACTTTGTGGGTCGACCACTGCCATTTTTTGGTCTGCCACTTCGCACAACTTGCCAGCGCCAACGCCAACCACTGCAGGAATACCCAAGCCTCGCGCTAAAATCGCCATATGACTGTTAGGTCCACCTAACTCGGTAGCAATAGCTTTAACCGCTTTGCCTTCTAAGCCAGCAGTTTGCGAAGGAGAAAGATCTTTTGCCAACAAAATGAATTCTTCATCAGGGAAACTTAGTGTTTCAGCTGAGGTAAGAATGGCGATAACACGCTGGCTTACGTCATTTAGATCGGCTATACGTGCCTTTAGTCGCTCGTCTTCAACTTTAGATAAAGCATCAATTTGTGACGTTAAGGCTTGTTGCCAAGACCAAGCAGCGCTGTTGCCTTGCTCTATATATTGCATGCATTCTTGATTTATCGCTTCGTCGCTTAGTAGCTGTTTTTGCGCTTTTAGAATAGCGGCTTCTTGTGGCGCTTTTTCTAACAGCTTGTTATGTAACTCGTCGCTTTGTTCAGCGGCTTTACTTAGCGCTTCTTGTAGTGCTTGCTTTTCATTACTTTCGCCACTGCCTTGCTGCTCGACATTAATGTTTGAAGCACGCAATACAAATATAGGCGCAGCAGCAATGCCTGGTGAGGCTGCCATGCCCTGCAACACCGCATCACCAGTGGCATTAGCTAAAGCCGGCAAGCCCGCTAAAGGATTAAACTCCGCATTAGCGTTATCTTCTTCACTGTCTAGGCCCGCTTTGATCATGTCTGCCAATAACTGAACCGCTTGTTCGGCTTGCTCACCTTCGGCAGAAACAACGACTGAATCTCCCAATTTTGCGCCCATGGCCAATAATGCAGCCATAGATTTTGCATTGGCAGATTGCTCACCGTTTCGAATGCGAATTTGAGTATTAGCAAAACTAGCCGCTTGTTCACTAAGCAAACTTGCTGGGCGAGCATGCATACCCGCTTCATCCACAATGAGAGCACTTTGGCTAATAGCAAAATCATCTTCAACCACAGCCTCTGCCGAAGCACCAGCTCCTAATGCGTTAATAATGTCGAACTTATCTTCTGTAGATGCTAGTTGAGCTGACAAAGTCTCATCCATTACAACCGTAGTTAGGGTTTGTAAAAGACTAAGATGGTCTTCGCCCTTAGCTGCAATGCCGACAACCAGCTTCACGCTATCGCCGTTGTCATTCCAACTGATCCCCTGGGGAATTTGCACAATCACCACACCACTTTGCGCAACTAGGGGTTTTGCTTCGTTAACGCCATGGGGAATAGCCACGCCGTTAATTAAATAGGTACTTACTTTGTTTTCTCTTGCTTGCAAAGCGTCAAAGTAATCGGCGTTTACTAAACCTAGTGCCAACATTTGTTCAGACACAAAACGCAATACTTGTTCTTTGCTATTAAAATTTTGATTTAGAAAGATCTGCTTAGTTTCCACCTGTAGCGAATCCGGCTCTTTTTTAGCAGCAACTGGCTGCTCAATAGTGGCTGACTGCACCAATTCTGGTTGAGAGGCAACCTCTGTCTCTTTCTCACTGGAAGCGAATAAACTTTTAAAAAAGGACATGCTTATCTCGTTTTGTTGATTTAGCAAAACACCTTGCCGCGTAGGCTGGGCAATTTGACGTAAATGGTTAATAAAGATGCGGCCTACAGCGGTACTGCTGTGCTGTAGGCGCTACCTAATGAATGACTAAGCTCAGGCTTTAAGGCTTGCGACTAATTTGTCGTAGAAGCTAGCATCCATGAAGTTTCCGATACTCACGTGACGAGCACTAGGTAACTTCTCTTTGGCTCTGGCAGACAACTCTTGTTGAGTAATTACAATGTCGGCATCATGCAAATCGTTGATGGCTGAATTGGTGACATTGATATCTAAGCCTGCATCTTTAATCTTGCCTCTTAGCACTGTGGCGCCCATAGCTGATGAGCCCATACCTGCATCACAAGCAACAACAATAGATTTCACTTCACCGCTAGCAGCGATTGAAGCGCTAGCACCTGCAGGGATTTGACCTTTTGATTCTGCTTTGTTGGCATCAACCGCTGCTTGCGCTGCTTCTAAGTCATCAGTCTCTGATGCGTCTCGACGAATAATCACCGATGCAACTAGGAATGAAGTTGTTGCTGCAACAGCAATAGAACCTAGGGTTAGCAAGATACCCATACCACCAGTAGACATAAGCACTAAGGCAAATACCGAACCTGGAGATGGTGGACCTACCAAGGCATTACCAGTAATCATATTGAAAGCAACACCTGCCATACCACCAGCAATTACCGCGATGATTAAGCGTGGTTTCATTAAGATGTATGGGAAGTAAATTTCGTGGATACCACCAAAGAAGTGGATAATAGATGCGCCATACGCTGATTTTTGAGCAGTACCTTTACCTACAACCATATAGGCAAGCAAAATGCCTAAACCAGGACCAGGGTTAGTCTCGATAAGATAGAAAATAGAAGCGCCAACTTCAGCAGATTGCTCAGCACCAAGTGGAGTAAATACGCCGTGGTTAATTGCATTATTCAAGAACAAGATCTTAGCTGGCTCAACAATAATCGATACTAGCGGCAATAAAGAACGGTCTACAATCCAGCCCACACCATCGCCTAACGCGGTAGTTAGCACCGAAACCACAGGGCCAATAATCACATAAGCAACCATTGCCATGATCATGCCGATGATCCCAAGCGAAAAGTTGTTTACCAACATCTCAAAACCCGGTTTAATTTTACCATGCACCCAAGTATCAAACTTAGAGATTGCAAGACCACCCAGCGGACCTACTATCATCGCGCCCATAAACATGGGGATGTCGGTTCCCACAATAACACCCATGGTGGTCACGGCACCAGCAACAGCTCCGCGATCTCCGCCGACAATTTTACCGCCGGTGTAACCAATCAGTAGAGGTAGTAAATACAAGATCATTGGTCCAACTAAGGCGGCCAAACTCTCGTTAGGTAACCATCCTGTTGGGATGAATAAAGCTGTAATTAAACCCCACGCGATAAATGCCCCGATATTTGGCATAACCATCGCACTCAAAAAACGTCCGATTGACTGAACGCCAACCTTTAAATTGTTAGCAGACATTAGTCTAACTCCTTATTCCTTTATGCTCGTAGTTGCTTTGAAATTTGACTCAAACGCCAAGTTCAAGCTGTCGAGTATCACTCGCTCTTCATTTGTTGTTAGCCATAGTTCTATCATCGAAGGATCTGTCATTAATTGAGCAATCGACGAAAATACATATGACTGAGACTCTCTAAGCTTTTTTAAATTTTCTTTTAGAGGTACAGCAAGCAAGAAGATGATGCGAACATCCTCATCCTCTTCATTCCAGTAAAACTCATCACTCTTTACTCGAACGAAACACAACACCGGTTCATTGATGTGTTGAGTAATTACGTGGGGAATAGCAGTATGTTGCCCGGCAAATGTACTAACAATGTTCTCGCGTTTAATAATGTCGTTATATAAGCCGGTTGGGTCTGTGGTTTTACGTAACAAAAACAATTGAGCACATATGCTGTATAAAGCTTCATCTTTAGACTCAGCTTCAAAGTCGAGCAAAATGCTTTGTTTTGTTATCAGATCCTGATTCATTGTTATCCCTCGCATCACGTTAAACCGAGTATAGAAAGTGAAATTTATGTGTCAAAGAAGGTGATTAGATTTGACGTCATATAACGATTGGCTTTAACAAAACAGCAACACTCGCATTTTTATAGTCAGAACTAATCATAGGCAATCATTTTCAATCAAAAACTCTGTGATCGGGGTAAAAGTTTTCAAATCGTAATCAACTACAATCTTTTTTAATCAAGAAGATTTCAAGAGTTTTCAAATGCCAGCCAAGCTTCGTCATAATAAAATTTTAGACCACCTCCAAGAGAATACTGTGGCCAGTGTTCAACAATTAGTAGAGCTTCTAGATTGCTCTCCTGCGACAGTTCGCCGCGACATTATCGACCTAGATACTCAAGGAAAATTAAAAAAGATACGTAACGGCGCCGAGAAGATACTCTCGCCCAATGTTGTTAGTTCACCCGGTATGGTGGGGTTTTATCCAAACATATCTGACTATGAAAACTATGAAAACTATGAAGAGTCAGACCGCATAGCGCGTAAAGCAGTAGACTTGTGTGAAGTAAGAGACAACATTTTTGTTGGTGAAGGGCAGATCCCATTCTTATTGGGGAAATATTTAACTGATACCCATGTGCATGTTTACTCTAACTACCTGCCTTTGCTTACTTATTTGATTTCTCAGAGCTACCCTCACCTAGTTGTTTTGGGTGGACAGTACATTAAAAGCCAAAGCTTATTAGTGTCTCCAGATAACCATACTTCGTATCAGGGGCGCTATTTAATAGTAAGCGGCGACGGCCTTACCGAAGCCGGTTTAACTAAGTCTGCCTTACTTACCTTTATGGAAGAAAAAAAGATGCTGCAATACGCCGACAAAGTTGTCGCGATGGTATCGGCAGATAAAGTGGGCGTATTTGGAGGGTTATCGCTGTTTAGTTTAGATGAGATAGATATTGTGATTACCGGAGAAAACGCCGATAAGGCGATGATTGAACTGCTTCAAGAAAATAACATTCAGGTGTATTTGGTCTAAATATTACTGATAGTAAAAAGGGCGCTAATTGCGCCCTTTTTCATTTATGCTTCGCTAGGTTTTATTCGATAAAACAAGGCATACAATACCGGAACAATCACTAGAGTTAGCACGGTAGCAAAACCAAGACCGAACATAATGGTTACCGCCATCGAGCCAAAGAACGCATCAAATACTAAAGGCATCATACCCAAGATAGTGGTTAATGCTGCCATACTCACCGGCCTTACCCGGCTAATTGCGCTATCAACTACCGCTTGGTAAGGGTCTTTGCCTGAGTGAGTCTCAATGTTAATTTGATCCATCAGTACAATGCCGTTTTTCAACACCATACCACTTAAACTCAACACGCCTAATAAAGCGGTAAAGCTAAATGCCGAGTTGGTTGCAAGTAGGCCAATCGCCACGCCAATCACCGCTAACGGCACCGTGAGCCAAATAACAATAGGCTGGCGAATAGAGTTAAACAAAAACACCGTAATGATGAACATAAACAGATAACCCATTGGCAATGAGCTAAATAGTGCTTCCTGTGCATCGTTTGATGACTCGTACTCACCACCCCACTCTATCGAATAACCAACAGGTAAAGCGATAGCTTCAACTTGAGGACGTAAACGACCAAACAAACTAGCCGCAGTTTCATCGCCAAGGATGTCATGGTCTGCTAATACCGTTAGCGTGCGCTTGCGGTCCTGGCGTTGAATAAGCGGTTCAACCCAATCTAAGCTAATGTCATCCACTACTTGTTGAATAGGCACATAAGTTTGCAGCGCCGGGCTCCAAAGCTTTAGGTTTTGCACCGTTGAAAAATCAACCCGCTCTTCTTCTGGTAAACGAACAACAATTGGCAACATCTCGGTACCGTCTCTAAACAAGCCGATGGCGCTTCCACCAAAGGCCATTTGCAAGGTGTCAGCCAAATCTTGCTTGGAAATACCTAAGCGGCGAGCTTGAGACTCATTAAACTGAGGCAGCAAGTCTTTAGTCCGTTCGCGCCAATCATGACGAATGTTTCGCGCTCCAGCGTCAGCATTAAAAATGTCCTCAACTTGAGTGGCTATATCTCTAAGTACTTGCGGATCAGAACCAATAATTCTCGCTTCAATCTTAGAGGCAGGTGATGGACCAATTTCCATTAATCGGAACTGAAAGCTCACTTGCCTAAAAGAATCACGCAAGCTGGTATCAAGCTCGCGCATCAGATCTAACATTTGTTCACGGTCAACCACTCGAACTTGCAGCTGGGCAAACGCTTCGTAGCTTTTCTCTGGGCTGTAAGTAAGGCTAAAACGTTGCAAGCCTTGACCTGTAGTAGAAGTAACAAACTCTACTTGCTCTTTGTCTAACAAAAAGTCTTCTACTTTTTGAACTTGCTTATAGGTGTCACGAATATTGGTGCCTTCTGGCATCCACATATCAACGTAAAACATTGGCGTATTTGAAGGCGGAAAGAAAGAGTTCTTTACTAGGCTAAAGCCGTAAAACGCTCCAGCTAACATCATTATCATCACTGCTACTGTTAGCATTCTAAAGCGCAAACAGAACTTCAATAAACGGCCAAACACAACAAATAAAACACCTTTGTAGGGGTCATCATCGTTTTGTTGTTTTTCGCTGGTTTTAGACGACAACAATAAGTCAGCAAGAAAAGGCGTTAAGGTAATGGCAGTAATCCAACTCAAAAAGAGTGAAAAACAAAGTACCCAAAACAGTGAGCCCATAAACTCACCCGTAGCATCAGGCGATAAGCCAATTGGTGCAAAGGCTACAATGGCAATCACCGTTGCGCCTAATAGCGGCCACTTAGTTTGTTCTACGATGTCTTTAGCGGCTTGGACTTTCGTTCTGCCTCGTTGCATGCCAACCAAAATACCTTCAACAACTACAATGGCATTGTCGACCAACATCCCTAGCGCAATAATTAATGCGCCAAGCGAGATCCGCTGCAATTCAATGTCGTAGATACTCATCAATATGAAAGTACCCATCACCGTTAATAGCAACACCGCGCCAATAATCACTCCGCTGCGCAGACCCATGGTAAACAACAGCACCACAATAACGATACCCACCGCTTCGGCCAAACTAAGCACAAAACCGTTAACCGACTGCTCAACTTCTTTGGCTTGATTGTAAAGCGTGTGAATCTTAATCCCGGCAGGTTTAATGTTTTCAAGCTCGGCTAAACGCGCGTCAACAGCCTCTCCCACCTTAACCACGTTAACCCCAGAGGAAAACGAAATACCTAGGTTTAGTGCAGGTTCGCCATTGTAATTAAGCAAGTTACTGGGTACTTCCTGCACATCACGGGTAACGGTAGCTACGTCTTTTAAGCGAATAAGATTACCGGTATCGCGACCATGAATAATTAGGTTTTCAAAGGTTTCGATAGAATTTAGTTCACCGGTTGGGCGTAATGTAAGCGTTTGGGAGTTAACAGTAACCTCACCTGCACTAATCACAGCATTTTGCTGGGCTAATAATCCAGCTACAGTGTTCATATCTAGGTTTAGCGCAGCCACTCGTTTAAGCGACATTTCTACAAACAATTGCTCTTGTTGGTCACCCGCTAAGCTAATTTTCCCAACGCCATCAACGACTTCTAGCTCACGTGTTAAATAATCAACATAGCGCTTTAACTCTACGTAAGAATAGTTCTCGCCGGTAACCATTAACATTACGCCATAAACATCACCAAAGTCGTCCATAACCTGAACAGGGTTTACACCTGGCGGTAACGAGGGCTCCAGATCATTTACTTTACGTCTTAACTCGTCCCATATTTGCGGCAGTTCATCAGGACCATAGTCCATCTTCATGCTCACCATAATTTGCGACAAACCAGCTGATGAGGTGGAGGTTACCTTGTCTAAATAAGGCAACTGGCGAATCGCCTTTTCTAGAGGATAGGTCAGCTCTTCTTCTACTTCTGTGGATGTAGCGCCAGGGTAAGAGGTAATAACCATGGCATCTTTAACCGTAAAGGCAGGATCTTCCAATCGCCCAAGGTCAGCAAAAGACACTACGCCACCAACCGCCAGAATAACCAAAAACATCCAGCTTATAACTTTATTTTTTATCGAATATTCAGCAATAGTCACGCTTATTGCTCCTGAGATTTAGTGGTTACAGAAAGTCCATTTCTAAGCTTGGCTAAGCTTGAAACAATGATTTGGTCGCCTTGGCTTAAGCCTTCACTTACTAACACGCCTTTGGTATGTATTTGTGCTACTTGAACTTCAACCTTTTGGGCACGCCCTTCGGTCACTTTCCATACATAAAATTGTTGATCGTTATTGCCAGGATCTAATGCTGTCATAGGTAACAAGTATCCACTGCGCCCGACCAGTCCAGCCGCATCTAAATCAACATACATAGTGACAGAGGTTCCCGGCAAAATAGCTGGCTCGACTTGCGGCATACTCATCCATACCTCAAACGCTTGGGTTTCGGGATTAGGCTCGGAGGTATGTTCTAAAAAGGTAATTGGGTAAAGTGTATCGTTACCTGCGTATTTTGCTTTAGGTTGGTAATTATAGTTACGTTCCGTTGGGTCTATTTGAGCAAGCAAGTTATCGGGCAACTGCAGGCGAACATAAACTAAATCATCTTGGTAAATAGATACTGCGGTCTCGCCAGGCGTTACTGTCTCAAAAGACTGCTTTGGCACTTCTGCAACTAGGCCTTCAAATGGTGCGCGCAACTGGCTGTATTTAAGCTGCGCTTTAGCCAACTGGTAATCTACACCTGCCAACTCATAGTTAGCTTTAAGTACATCGTATTCTTCTTGAGACAATAAGCTTTTACCTACCAAGCCTTGGGCTCGGTTTAACTGGCGCTCGGCTAGACTAAACGTAGCTTGGGCATCGTCTACTTGTTGTTTTAGCTTTCTATCATCAAGCTGAGCTAATAGTTGACCCTTTTTAACGTGTTGACCAGGCTTGATCGACATTTGTGTCAATTCGCCGGCAATACGAAATGATAAAGGCGTCAATTCTGCTGGCTCAACGCGGGCATTAAACTCTCGTTCCGGCTGAGCTGCTGACTCATTAATACTAATAGTTAATACTGATAAGGCATTATCGGTGACAGTTTCTACTGGCTCACTACATGCTGAAAGCAAGGTGGTAACGGTTAGCGCAGCCAATGTATGGATTCTTAACAACATTCTAAATACCTCCTTCACGTTGCCAAGGCCGTATTATTTGGCCAGCATTTAACGACTTAGCGCCTGCAACTACAATGCTATCTCCGGCATCTAAACCTTTAATAACCAAACCTTGTTGATTTAGTTGTACGTCCACTGCTTCTATTCGCATTGTTTCAGGCACCACTCGCCACACTTGCGCTTGCTGCTCATCAATTTGGATGAAAGCACCTTTAGGTAAGGCTAAGCCGTTATCGGTTTCAGACTCATTACGCACATAAACCGCACCAGACATGCCAGGTAAGATGTTTAAGTGCTCTGGCCTTATGATGGTTAAGGTCACCGTATAACTATTGGTATCGGGATCAGGTTGGGTAGAGATCTCTTTAAAACGAGCGGGTAACTCGACACCTTTAAAGTTTCCTAAGGTCACCCATAGTTTTGCTTCACGTAGTTCGGCTAAATTCAGGCGTTCGGTAATAGTTACAGGTAAGTTAAAGACTAAGTCTAATTGCTCATCGCCCAACAAACTCAACACTGGCTGTTTTGCACCGGCAAACTGGAATTGCTTTGCGTAAGTTAGTGATACAACCCCGGAGAACGGCGCATGAAGTTTGGTGTAGGCTAAATCAGTGGCCGCTTGGTCCAAATTAGCTTGTGCTTCTGTGTAGGCAGTAAGAACTTGATCGTAGTTATCCTCGGAAATCAACTTCTTAGCAAATAACTGCTCTGATCTTGTACGACGAGCTTTCTCTAAATCAAATTGAGCTTTACGCGCATCAACAGCCAATTGAAAATCATGAGGGTCAAGAGCGGCAAGTAAATCCCCTTTATTTACAAACTGCCCCATTCTCACGTTCAATTGCTGTATTTCACCTGATACTTGAAAAGCCAACTGAGCTCGGCTTGTCGCTTGAACCTGCGCTACGAAGTTGTAGTCAACAGCGTTGAACGTTTCTGGCACTTCCAATAACTTCACGGGTTTTACAATTTCAGTAACTGGCTCTGAGTGAGCGGGTTCGCAAGCTTGCAATACCAGCATCATCAGGCCCACAAAACTAAGCCGCTGCCAAACGGCTTTGTTTGTTAAATTTGTTCTCATTAGTTGCTCCAGTTGAACAAACAGTCATATATACTTTCCAGGCGGAAAGTATATTGATCACTTGCTTGCCGATCAAGCTTTACTTTCCACATGGAAAGTAAAATTTGTGATAGACTACGCTTAGTTTAAAAAGCACTGTGAATTCAAGTTAAGTAATTATAGAAGATGACTGAAAAACGCACCGGACGACAAAGCGCCAAAGTAGCAGAAGAAACCCGCACTAAGATTTTAATCGCAGCCGCAGATCTTTTTGCCAGTAAAGGCTATGCCGTTGTATCACTGCGCGCGATTAGTGAACAAGCTGGTGTGTCTCATACCCTCATCCGCCATCATTTCGGCTCTAAGCTACAGATTTGGCAGCATATATGTGACTGCATGCACCAGCAATTTTTAGCCTACGTAAACTTATTGGTTGCTGAGCAAGAACATGGCTTGTCTTGTCGTCATCAGTTGTTTGATTTGCTAATTAAGATCTTAGCTGCACTGCAGGTCGACCCTCAGCCGGTTAGGCTGCTTAATGATGCAGTAAATAACGAACAAGAATTGTTTGAGTATTTCTTAGAAGAAGATGATCAAGTACGAAAGATTCTTGAAGACCTTGTGATTGAATGCCACAAGCAAGGATATGTAAAACACTTCAACATTGGCGAACTAAAATGGTTACTAACCATTTTTGCCACCTCTTCTTCAACCTTAGCGCCATTACTAGCTAAGCCCTATCCTGGCGAAACCGAAGAGTTTTGCCAATTAAAAAGCTGGCAAATGTTTAGCCGCTTACTGGCTAGCCAACTCGATATTGATGAAAAAGATATACCAAAACCGGAGAGACTAAGTGATTTAGTCATTGATGGTTCACCCTGCCCATTTAAAGCTCAGCGACAAGCCATGGAAATGGCTTAAGATTGCCAAGGCTAATCTGGAAAGATGACCTTATTCCACTCAGGAATGGGTGTGTTATAAGGGTTTAAACGCCAAGGCCTGGCTTTGGTTTTCTGCTCGATAATCTTGCAATACAAGCTAAGGTGATGAGTTTTATAGCCTTTGGCAAATTTAAAATTCTCTTGTTTGTCTTGAATCTCCATCCACACAATATCTGGGCCTGCAGAAAGCTGACAACGGATTGGCCGATCAGTGTTTGAGGTGACGGTTGCTTTTAACTCTTCACCTTCAAAATGGGTGGTCAAGTTGCCAGGGTAAGCAAACGCTATACTTGGCCATAACAATATGGCCAATACTAATAAAGATGAGTGACGCGTTTTAGCTTGCATTTATTTGCTTCGTTTTTTTAACCAAGACACCAAACGGTTATTGGCCGCCCTAATTTCACCCAAGGTTTTTTCGTGCGCCGCAAAGTTTGTAGACTTTGGTACTGCCACCCGTTGCGCCGAATAAATACCAGTGTGACCACTAAAGTAATAGGCAACAAAACAAGCTACAGCAAAATACAGTAAATGATCGGAGCCAAACAACTCAACACCCATAATGGTACAGGCTAAAGGCGTGTTGGTAGCTGCGGCAAACACTGCAATAAAACCAATTGCTGCAAACAAATCTACTGGTGCGCCCATTATCCACGCCAAGGTGTTACCTAAGGTAGCCCCGATGAAAAACAATGGTGTTACTTCACCGCCTTTAAACCCAGCAGCAAGAGTGATTGCCGTTAGCAACAACTTAAGCATCCAGCTGTACCATTCAGCTCCTCCTTCGTTAAAGGCACTTATTATACTTACCCCGCCTTCACGATAACTGTTAACTCCCAGACCTATGTAGTCTTGATTACCAATTAGGCTCACAATGCCAATGACTATCAGCCCACCAATTACTGCTATCAAATAAGGGTTCTTAAATACGTGTTTAAAGATATCTTTAAGTACAAACACCGTTTCGCCAAACAGGTAACCAGTTATACCGAACGCTACAGCGGCGATAAGCACCTTACCTAACATGATCAAATCTACATGAACCACATGCTCAAACAGCATCACGTGTTCCAGAAAATCGATTTTGTATTGGGTATGAGGCGTGCCCCAAGCGGAACACACTAAGTCAGCTAATATCGCTGCAAATAAAGCAGGGATAACTGAATCGAAGCGGATCCTACCTACCGCCAAGACTTCAATCGCGAAAATAGTGGCAGCAAGAGGCGTGCTAAATAAGGCGGAGAATCCAGCTGCTACCCCAGCGCTAAGCAAAATCTGATAGTCTCGACCACTAAGTTTGAATAGCTTTCCGTATGCGGCACTGCATGCTCCTCCGATTTGAACGGCGGTTCCTTCGCGACCGGCAGAGCCACCAAACAAATGAGTAACTACTGTGGATATAAGTACCAAAGGCGCCATACGAGCAGGAATACCTGCACCAGGTTGATGGATCTCATCAATGATGAGATTGTTGCCTGATTCGGAGTTTTTTCCAAAGCGGCGATAGATAAAAACCACCACTACGCCAGCCAAAGGCAAGAAGTACAACAAGTGAGGGTTATCGGCTCGTGTATGGCTAGCATAATCGAGCAAATACAAAAACAAGGCGTTTAACGAACCTACCACAAAGGCCAAGGGGATTAGCAATAACAGCCACCTTAGTAAAACAAGTAAAGTGCTCGGGCTATTGGGCAACGGGTGCGGCATTTTATTTCCTATAAAACGTTAATTACTTAAGCAATTTGGAAAGCGAGGCTATCACAAAACATTGCTTTTAATCATGACCTTAGATAACAACATAGCTAAGCAGCAAGCGCTTGTATAGCTTTAAAACAACAAAAAAAGCAGCGCTTAGTGAGCACTGCTTTAAGTTAACTTGTTTGAATTTGCTTTGAATTAACCGGCTAAAGATTTAAATAAGCGACAAAACTGCTGCATACCTTCATCAACTATCTCATCCTCAATAGTTAGTGCTGGTAGAAAGCGAATCACATTCCCATAAAAACCACAGGCTAATAGTACAAGGCCATAATTTGCGGCATTGGCAATGAGCGCTTGAGTTAATGCCGTATTGGCGCGGGTTACATCGCCATCTTCGATGAGCTCCATGGCAATCATCGCCCCTGAGATCCGAATGTCGCCAATCAGGTCGGGAAATTGCTGCTGCAAGGAATGCAAGTATTCACCAAACTGTTGGCCAATTCGATTAGCACGCGCCACCAAATCTTGCTCTTCAATCACATCAAGAACCGCCAAAGCCGCGCTGCACGCTACCGGCGAACCACCGTAGGTACCGCCTAATCCACCAGGTAAAGGAGCATCCATGATTGATGATTTCCCAACCACCGCCGACAACGGAAAGCCGCCAGCAATGCCTTTTGCCATGGTAATCAAATCAGGCTCAACTTCGGCATACTCGCAATTAAACATTTTGCCGGTTCTTCCAAAGCCAGTTTGAATTTCATCCATGATTAAAACGATACCGTGTTGGTCACAAAGCACTCTAAGTGCCTGTAAGAATTCTTTAGGAGCAGGATAAAAACCACCCTCACCTTGGATAGGCTCAACGATTAATGCCGCTACATCTTCTGCAGCGATATCGACCTTAAAGATGTTGCTGAGTGCTTGCAGGCTTTGCTCACTGCTTATACCGTGCATTTGCATAGGGTAAGGGGCGTGATAAATGTCTCCGGCAAAGGGGCCAAATTGATGTTTGTAAGGCGTAATTTTTCCGGTTAACGCCATAGTAAGATTTGTTCTACCATGAAAACCACCATTAAACGCAATAACCCCGCGACGCCCAGTAGCAGCCCGTGCGATTTTAACCGCATTTTCGACCGCTTCTGCCCCGGTGGTTACAAACATGGCCTTTTTATCGCTATCACCTGGCGCAATAGCTACAAGCTTTTCTGCTAACTCTACTGCGCTCTCGTAGGGATTAATCATTACACAAGTATGGCTAAACTTATCCAGTTGCTGTTTTACTGCAGCCACAACTTTTGGGTGGCTATGGCCGGTATTACATACAGCAATACCAGTGGCAAAATCGATATAACGCTTACCTTCTACGTCCCACAGCTCTGCATTTAATGCTCGCTCAGCATAAACTGGATAAACATTGCCTTGGCCGCGTGCAATAACGCTTTGTTTTCTTTCTTGTAGTTGTTGGTTATTCATCCCTGTCTCCTATTGTTAGCTGTTTACGCCGCCCATACACAAATACTTAATCTCTGTGTAGTCATCTAAACCATAGTGCGAGCCTTCTCGCCCGTTACCCGATTGTTTAACGCCGCCAAAGGGTGCAGCCGCGTTTGAGATAATCCCTTCGTTTATGCCAACCATGCCATATTCCAACGCTTCACCAACACGCCATACTCGACCAATATCGCGAGTGTAAAAATAAGCTGCTAAGCCATATTCAGTATCATTGGCCAAGGCTATGGCTTGCTCTTCTGTATCAAACATAATTAGTGGTGCTACAGGGCCAAATATTTCATTTTTAGCAATCGGCATATCGTTGCTTACCTGAGTCATAATGGTGGGTTGATAAAACTGTTTACCCGCTTGATGAGCTTGCCCGCCATAAATGACCTTTGCGCCAGCTTTCTGCGAATCAACCACCAATTCATGCACGGCTTCTTTCGCTTGCTCGCTTATCATTGGGCCTATATCGACATCTGTTTGCATCCCGTCACCTACTTTGAGTTTTGCTAGTGCCTCTACAAGCTTTTCACTAAATTGCCGATAAACACTCTTTTGAACCAGAAAGCGGTTAGCACACACACAAGTTTGCCCAGCATTTCGGTATTTAGAAGCTATTGCTCCTTGCACCGCTGCATCGATATCAGCGTCATCAAATACAATAAATGGCGCGTTTCCTCCTAACTCCATAGATACTTTTTTAACCGTACTCGCACACTGAGCTATCAACTGTTTGCCCACCGCCGTGGAGCCAGTAAAGGTAAATTTGGCCACATCTGGGCTTTCGGTTAGTAACTTGCCCATGCCCCTGGCATCTTCACCTACAACTACATTAAACACACCTGGTGGAATGCCGGCTTCTTCGGCCAATTGCGCCAACGCGAGCGCTGAGATCGGGGTAAGCTGAGCTGGGCGAACCACAAAAGTACACCCTGCCGCTAAGGCTGCTGCAGCTTTTCGTGCAATCATGGCGTTAGGAAAATTCCAAGGCGTTACTGCAGCCACCACACCCACAGCTTGCTTAAGCACAACAATACGTTTGTCACCAGCTGGCGCTGGTATTACATCGCCGTAACAGCGCTTACCTTCTTCAGCAAACCAGTCTAAAAAAGCGGCACCATAAGCTATTTCTCCCTTTGCTTCGGCTAAGGGCTTACCTTGCTCTTGGGTGAGGATGCTCGCTAAATCGTCTTGATGCTGCATAATCAGTTGATACCATTTTCTCAGCAAATTGCCCCGCTCATTGGCTGATTTAGTAGCCCACGCCTTTTGAGCTGCCTTAGCGGCTTGAATTGCCAATTCAACACCTTGCAAGCCGCAGTCGTCTACCTCAAGCAAGCATTGCTGATTAGCCGGATTGTGTACTGAAAAACGTTGCTGAGAAGCATGCCAACAGCCATTGATGTAAGACTGTGTTTTTATCAAACTTGAGTATTGAATCGCTTCCATTTGTGCTCACTTCCCTTGTAACTTGTTTTAGTCCATTGAATACCAATCTAAAACGATGTTAAATATCAAACAATAAAACTTTAGTTTGGTATTTATAAAACTATGTTAGATCCGTTATCCGGCAAACAGCTTAGTGAATATGATTTGCGCTTGTTAAGAGTATTTAAGGCAGTAGTTGAACATGGCGGCTTCGCAGCTGCTGAACATAGTTTGGGGATCACTCGTTCAACCATTAGTGTTCATATGTCTAGCCTTGAAAGTAGAATGAACATTAAGTTATGCGTGAGAGGCAGGGCCGGTTTTGCCCTTACCGAGCGAGGCCAAACTGTTTATCAGGCATGCCTGCAGCTGTTTTCATCTATTCAAGAGTTTGCATCGCTGGTAGATAACTTGGGTAAACCTCTTACTGGCGAGCTTGTTATCCTTTATTCCGATCTGCTTGATCACAGGAGTATTGAAAACATAGCCAAGGCAGTGACTGCAATTAAGCAGCAAGCACCAAGACTTTGTATATCACTTAACATGGAATCGGTAGCAAACATTGAGTCTGCCTTGATCAACAACCAAGCTCATGTTGGGTTTTACCCCGCTTACCGAAGCATTGACGGGCTTTTGAGTGAAGTAGTGTTTAGTGAATCTATATATTTGTGTGCCAGCAAGCAATCTCCGTTATTCGGCACTCTCGATGCTGATATCGATCGCGAGCTGTTAGCTAAACATGCCGCGATTCACCCTAGTATTGAGCTAAACCCTAAAGGACGAGCTCAACTTCAGCAACTTAACTTTGGCGCCAAGGGATACCAATTCGACAGCCGGTTAGCCCTAATACTATCTGGTGCTTACATTGGCTATTTACCCTTAAGTGAAGCGCAGCCTTATATAGACCGACAAATCATTCGCTTAATAAAACCCAATGAATACAGTTATCCCTTTGAGCTTAGTTTGGTACATAAAGTTAACCCCAACGAAAAGCAGAAAGTTCAACTAGCCATGGATGCCTTACAAGCCCAATTTGTCACTCATTAAGCGTTAGCCATAGCGACAAACCAAAGTGCCCAACTAAGGCTATGCACCAGCCCGGCTATAATAGCGATAAACCAAAGCCATTTGGCGCTAACCTCTGGCTGTCGAAATGACCGAATGAGCTGATAAACAGGAAACAATACCACCACTATTAGCATTAAAGGCGGTAGAATTTTACCCATATTCGGACCAAAGCTGGAGACCATCAAGGCACTAGTCAATCCGGAGAGCAACAGAAAAACGATTAAAGGCCTACGAAGGTTTGCCTTAGAAACTGCCACGAAAACTAAATAACCATAGGAAGGAATAAGCAAATACGGCATTAGCAGTATTTGCTCAATTTCTAATAATTGTTTTGGGAATAAGTGCCATAAATTCATTGTTTAAGACTAGCAAATCTTATTAGCAAAAGCGCCATCTCAACGCAAAGCTTGGTTTCCAATTGCCTTTAACTTATAGCTTAACTAGCCTGCTTGTTCTGCATGGTGGCGATAATGGCTTCGTCTGTAGAAAGCATGGCAGTTTTAGACATAATTCCGAGCTGAGCGATACTATCATCGGCTGACTCAAACACAATTCCTTGCTGAGCCGATACGCTACTACCCGCAACAGCAAGAATGGCAGACTTAACTGCACTACTGGCTCCAGTTGATACCTTCATTGCACAACCAGCTTTGGCGCCATCGCAAAACACCCCGGAAACATCTCCAACCATGGAGTTAATTGCACGATGAATTGCAGCCAACCTACCTCCCATCAACCAAGTGAGTGCTGCACTAGCGCCCATAGCAGCGGTAGTGGCAGCACATAAGGCTGACAATTTGTTTTGCTTCGACTTAACGTAAATAGCAACCAAATGGCTTAGCATTAAAGCGCGAACAAAAGCATCATCATCTAGCTGCTTTATTTCTGCATAAGCCACAACCGGCATGGTGGCAGCTATGCCTTGATTCCCGCTACCCGAGTTACTCATTGCCGCTTGTTGAGCTCCGCCCATTCGAGCATCCGATGCTGCCGCGCCCAAACGCATTGCACGATTTATCAAATCATCGGCAAGTAGCCCCTGCTCTACTTGCGCTTGTAAACTGGCGCCTAGCGCTAAGCCGTAATTCCCCGATAACCCAGTCTCAGCTAACGCTCGGTTTAAGCTAGCCGCACGTTTAATAAAAGCAATCTGTGTAAGTGGCACGTTTTCAACAAAGTCTACGATTTGCTCTATTGAAAGTTTAAGGTGATTCGTTTCAGTGCTTTGAACACATTGCACAGCTTTGGCTTGCTGCACTACTGCTCCATTCTTTACGATGTATTCAAAGCGGGTATGTGACTTTGCAATGCAAACCTCAACCTTATCTTGATTGCGGCTGGCATTTACCACCGTATACAACACGTCATCATTGCTTACCATTGATACACTAACTTGGCGTTTACTCAGCATTTGATTTGCCTTGCAAAGCGTTTCTTTCGAGATTGTCGCCAGTACTTCTAAACCTTTACTCGCATCTCCAGCTGTCGCACCTACAGCAGCAGCTATAGGTAAACCAGCCTTACCAGTGCCTGGTACAAATACTCCCATGCCATTCTTGTAAAGATTTGGAGTTACCTTAACTTGAATAGAGTCTGGTAAACCGCCAAGTAATTCCGCAGCTTTAGCGCTAGCAAGCGCAACAGTAACGGGTTCGGTGCAACCTAATGCAGGTACCACTTCAGATTGAACTAAGTCTATGTATTGTTGCCACTGTTTCATGGATTATCTCGGCTAATTGCGTTTGATACAGTGTACAAATTTGTTTGTAGAAAAAGTTGGCGCGGTTTTAATAAACAACACGAAAATTGAATTAATTTTCCAAGAAAAAGAAAAATATCAGAAAATATTTTCGTATGTTTAAATACAGGTGAGAGAGTGGCCCTAAAGCCACTTTAGAAATTTACCAATCAATGCCCTGGCGAGCTTTGATTCCTGATTCAAAAGCATGCTTAACATTTTTTACTTCAGAAATGGTGTCTGCAATATCAAGCACTTTGCGATGACATGCACGGCCAGTTACCACTACCGATTGCTCTGCAGGTCGCTGCTTAATTGCTTCGACAACCTCTTCAACATCTAGGTAGTCATAACTTAACATGTAAGTAATTTCGTCCAACAATACCAAGTAGATTGATGGATCAGCTAGCCACTGCTTACAGCGTTGCCATACTTCTTGCGCAGCTTGGGTATCAAGTTCTCGGTTTTGAGTCTCCCAAGTAAACCCTGTTGCCATAGTGGCAAACTCTACCCCGTTATTTTGCAGAAGATTGCGTTCTCCGCATTCCCAGCCGCCTTTAATAAATTGCGCCACCGTTGCTTTGTAACCATGCCCAGTAGCACGCGCAACATTACCAAAACCAGCTGTCGATTTACCCTTACCGTTACCGGTAATAACCAGCACTAAACCCTTTTCAATTTGTGCATCTTCAACTTTAGCATCCACACTTGCTTTCAACTTTTCCTGTCGTTGCTGATGCTTTTCTTGATCTTTACTCATCCCTGCTCTTTAGTCGTTACTGATTTGTTTTTAGTTTAGCTCGAGCCAAACCCAATAAACCAGTACTGTTTCGCTAGAATAGCGATAAACCTTTGGGTATAGTGCTTTCACGATAAAAAATGGAAGCCTTTATGCTTAAAGATAACCCTCTATTGGCTCAACTAAAGCAGCAAATTAGAGAGACCATTCCCACTGTTGAAGGTGTAGTAAAAGCTACTGAGAAGAACTTCGGTTTCCTTCAAACAGACAACAAAAAAAGCTATTTCATCTCTCCTCCAATGATGAAAAAGCTAATTCACGGCGACCGAATTAGCGCAGCTATTCGCGAAAATAACGGTAAAGAAGCAGCAGAACCGGAAACACTAGTAGAAGCCGCATTAGATATCTTTGTGGCCCGTATAAAGTTTGTTGATAAACGCACTAAGCTGCAGGTTGACCATCCATTGATCAACCAGTTATTAAGTGCAAAAGTGATAAAAGATAGTGGATTCTCAATTAAACAAGGTGATTGGGTGTTGGCTAGACTGGTTAAACACGCACTTAAAGAACAACACTTCCAAGCTGAGATCTTCGAGTTTATCGCCGAAAGTGACGATAATTTTGCCCGATGGAAAGCTACTACCAAAAAGCACCAATTAGCTTGGGACCAGCCTGAACTCGCTGAAGACCTGGTGATTATTGACCAAGAAGTTGAGCGTCGTGATCTAACCAACGAGTTGTTTTTCACTATCGACGGTGAAAATACCAAAGATATGGATGATGCAGTCTCAATCACGCGCGAAGCAGAACATTGGAAGCTAAAGGTCGCTATAGCGGATCCGAGTGCTTACATTAACAGTGAAAGCGAACTTGAAAAAGCAGCCAAACAACGAGCATTCACTTTGTACTTACCAGCACGCACTGTTCCGATGATGCCAAGTAAGTTGGCTAACGAACATTGTTCGCTAGTCGCTGACCAAGTTCGTCCAGCCTTGGTATGTGAAATGCTGATTGGACTTGATGGTGAGTTACAAGAAAATGCTGAGTTTTACTTAGCTACTGTTCAGTCCAAACATCGCCTAAACTACAATCAGGTATCGGACTTTATAGAGCAAAAAGCCACTGAACTCGAATCAAACGCTGAGCTAGCTGAAGCTTTACAACAACTTAACTTGTTTAGTGAGCAACGTAATCAATGGCGCGCAGAGAACACCTCGGTGTTTGGCGATCAAGCAGACTACGAGTTTGTCTTAGATAATAAAGGCCAGGTTATTGATATTCTTCGCCAATCTCGTCGTAGTGCAAACCGTATGATTGAAGAAGCAATGGTGGCAGCCAACATTTGTGGCGGACGCTTCCTAGATGAAAAACTCGGTTTTGGGGTGTTTGCATGTCATTCTGGTTTTAAAGAAGAGAAGCTAGACGGACTAGTAGAGCTACTGGCCAAGTTTGAGTTACCGGTTGAGCGAGAAAAGCTCAATGATCTCGATTACTTCTGCCAACTAAGAAGAACCATCGCAGCGACTGGCGATAAATGTTTAGATCAGTTGGTAAAACGCCACTTTAATTTTGGTGTTTATAATGAAAAGTGTTTGCCTCACTTTGGTTTAGGTGAAGCTAAGTATGCAACTTGGACCTCTCCAATACGAAAATACAGCGACCTGTTAAATCATCGCCTTATTAAATCAGTGATTAATGGCGAAACACCTACTTCACCATTATCTGAAGAGCTATCCGAACATCTAAGTGATAATCGCAAGAAGCAAAAGTTTGCTGAACGAGAAATGGCCAACTACCTGTATTGCGAGTATTTTGCAGAACAAGATCCAAATACATGTTTGTTGGCAGAAATTAGCAATATAAACCGTGGTGGCCTTAATATTCGTCTAGTTGACAGTGGTGCCTCTGCTTTTGTTCCAAAAACCAAGCTTGCGGGTAAAGATGAAGAACTCACCATCGAAAGTGAGTTGGGCCGTTTAGCCACTAAAGACAAACAGTATTGCGTGGGTGATACCATCTCTGTAAAGATTGTAGAAGTGAAAAAGCTACAACAATCAATCGTTGCAGCCCCCTGTTAGTTAAGCTTTAAACCAATACAAAAAAGCCAGCGATTAGCTGGCTTTTTTATCGATAACTAAATCTGTTTAGCTTGGATTACGAAGTTCTAAGTAATCAACCGCAATCTCTGCAGCTTCAGTTAAAAAAGCATCATCCAAATCAATATCTTTTGGCGCGTCTTCTAAGTCTTTAACAGGTTCCAGTTCAAGGCGAACTAAACGCTCATTTAAGCGAGCAAGTTGTTTCTGCTCTTTTTCATCGCGCTGAGAGATCCTCGCTTTTTCATTAAGACTTACCGACTTCATATCTTTGTCTTTACGATAATCAGCTATATCACTAATGATGTATTGAAACTCTGGATCTTTTGCAATGCGAGCCTGATGCTTTTTATCTAAAGCTTCAATATAAGGGCTAACATCGCCAAGCAACTTATAGTTAGCCGCTTTAATTTTATCCCAAGGCAAAGCATTATCTTCAACGCTCTCTCCCGTTTCTTCCGGCAACAAGGCAGAAGGATAAGAGATATCAGGAATTACGCCGCGATGTTGAGTACTGCCACCGTTTATACGGTAAAACTTAGCAATGGTGTACTGCACATGGCCAAGTTCATTTTCGTACAAGTCGTAAATTCGACCTAAACCGCGGTGCTGCTGCACAGTGCCTTTGCCGTAACTTTGCTCACCAATAACAATGGCTCTGCCATAATCTTGCAAGGCAGCGGCAAAAATTTCGGACGCTGAAGCGCTGTAACGGTCAATTAAAATAACCATTGGGCCACTGTAAGTGACTGAATTACTGGTATCGTTGTTTACCGTAATTCGACCAAGCTGATCGCGTACTTGCACAACCGGACCTTGTGGAATGAATAAACCGGTTAATGCGGTTGCCTCAGTTAATGCTCCACCGCCGTTGCCACGTAAATCAACAATCAAAGAACTGATATTCTCTTCATCTAATTTACGTAACTCTTTGCTGGCATCTTCACTCAAATTCACATAGAAACTAGGAACATTAAGCACCCCTACTTTCTTGCCTTCAATTTCAATTACCTCGCTTTTAGCAGCGCGGTCTTCTAGGCGAACCTTGTCGCGAACGATATCTACGATTTTGGTTTTACCATCTACTTTGCCACCAGATGCAAGTATCTCAAGACGAACAGTAGTGCCTTTTGGACCTTTAATCAGATCAACTACGTCATCTAATCGCCATCCAATAATATCAACGATTTCATCTTCACCTTGAGCAACACCAACAATTTTGTCTTCTGGACCTAATTGGTTGCTCAGCGCTGCAGGTCCACCAGGAACCAAACTTCGAATCACCGTGTACTCATCTTCACCTTGCAGCACTGCACCAATGCCTTCTAATGAAAGATTCATTTCCATTTTGAAGCGTTCTGCAGTACGTGGAGATAAGTAACTAGTATGTGGTTCGATGGCGCGAGAATAAGCGTTCATTGCAGTTTGGAACACATCTTCACTGCCGGTTTGCACTAAACGCTTAATCGCACTGTTATAGCGCTTGGCTAATACTTCTACGATCTTGTCGTGTTCGCGGCCTGCTAACTTTAAGTTTAGCGCATCGTATTTTACCTTTAAGCGCCACAGTTCTTTAATCTCAGCTTGGGTTCTAGGCCAATCAGCTTCGCTGCGATTAAATTGAAACTGTTCGTCTTTAGTAAAATCCATTGGCTCGTCGAGCACTTGTAAAGAGTAAACTAATTGTTGGTAGCGACGCTTAAGCGACAGGTCGAAAATGGAATAAAGCGGTTCCAATCTACCAGCTGGTATGTCTTGATCTAGGCTGTAGCGATAACGTTCAAAGCGTAAGAAATCTTCTTCCAAAAACAAGCTACGATTGTAGTCAAGTTGCTGAATAAACTTATCGAAGATTTCGCTAGATAATTCATCGTCGAAAGGAACACTGCGGTAGTGAGAGCGGGTATATAAAGCGCTAATTCTTTTTGCCGCTGTAGCATGTTGGCTTTGCTGGCTTAAAGTGGGTAGCGCATCTTGTCCTAATGTAGGCGTTTGAGCCAACAACAGAGTTGAGTAACTAAGCGTTAAAAAAAATAGCCACAGACGGCTCAAATATTTCATAGGCACCTATCTCACTACTAAATCAATTATGCAACGATATGTTCTGCTTTAACTTTAACTAACATACCGCTTTTAAGTGTAACAGCAATGCCATCTTTTGTTACTTCTGAGATCTGACCCGGCATTGGCGTTTTTCCAACCAATACACGAACTTCCTTCCCTGCAACTAAATCTTTACTGTCGATTTTTTCAATCGGCTTCTTCTCTGCTGCTGGTTTGCTGTCGCTAGTTTTAGGTTTACTAGTACGCTTGAAATCAGCTTTTGGTTTACGTGCAGCAGCTTTGTTTTTGTCAGCTTTTTCAGCTTGAGCCTTTTTGTTAGCAAAGGCTTTATCTTTGCTTTCTTTTAAGGTCTTTTGTGCATGTTCTACATGCTCTTGTTCAATTTCTGCGCCCTCTACACCGTCTAAATCAACGCGTTTTGAGCCGACTTTTACGCCATGTAGGTAACGCCAGCTAGACGTATATTGACGCAGAGCAGAACGTAGTACGGTATTACTTACTTTCTCGTCTTCTTTAAGACGTTCAGCTAAGTCCTGAAAAATACCAATTTTAAGCGGCTTGGCTTCACCTTCTGTAGAAAAACAGTTTGGGAATTGTGTCGCCAAATATTGAATGACTTCTTTGCTATTTTTCAGTTTGTTAGTTTGTTCCATGATGACCTTTCTTATACATCTTTACTGGTACAGCGACAGGGCTGATTTCGGCTATTATAGTGAGCGTATATTGAAAAGCCATTAAAAATGCACATCACTTAGTTTATTTTCCAACACCTTAACTAAATACTCGATGCCAATTTGGTCACTTAGCTCGAATCGATTAAGACGTGGGCTATCAATATCTACTACGCCAAACAGTTCACCATTAAGATATAAAGGCACTACGATTTCTGATTCGCTAGCACTATCACAAGCGATATGCCCTGGAAACTCATGCACATTTTCAACACGGAAGGTTTGCTGCTGCGCAAAAGCCGAGCCACATACGCCTTGACCAACTTGTATTGAAGTACAGGCAGGTTTACCTTGAAACGGCCCTAAGAACAGCTGTTTTTTAGCTTTATCGGCCAAATAACACCCTACCCAGTTAATCTCTTCTAACTCGAGCCATAATAAGGCAGAAAAGTTAGCCAGATTAGAAATATAAGGTAAGTCTTTATCTAACAAAGCGTCTAATTGCTTACTTAGTGTCAAATAACGAGAAGATACATCTGTCACTGCATTACTCCTCTTCTTCTATCATCGATGCATCAAACTCCTGGCCTTTGAGCACTTGCTGCAGTGCATTTCGCTGGGAAGAAAGGTAAAAGCCTAGATTCTCGGCTTGTTGCTCGTTCATCTTAGGTTCTGCATGCTTTATCATTAATGTAAGCTGATCAGCTACGTCTAACATTTTGTCGTAATTGTCGGCTTCTTTTTTTGAACTAAAAGTCATTTTCTCTACACCGTTACGTTCGACGACATATTTAATAATTACAGCCACCGCTGCCTCCATTTACTGTTTTTATATACAGGGTAGTATGCACCATTCACTTTTAAACTACTAGTGACAAATTTTTACAGCATAGTTAGCCTGACTTAGCTAATATGTACTGTATGAAATCTTCTGAGTTATCAAAGCTATCCATCTGCCCGAGTTGCGATTTGTTGGTCGACACCCAAGCACATTGTAGGGCTGGAAACGTATTAATATGTCCACGTTGCAAACACACACTTGCGCGGGGGCGTAGAGCCCGTTTCTCTAGCCAATTTGCCTTAGCGTTAACGTGCTTGATTATGGTTACGCTTGCTAACACTTATCCGCTGTTGAGCTTTACATTCCTTGGGATCCCCAGTTCAGCCAATATTCTGCGCGGCACCGTGTTGTTACTTGAAAATGGCTATTATTTGGTGGGGTTCAGCGTGGTGCTAGCTAGTTTCATCGCGCCAATTCTGCTATTCAGCTTAATCTGTTATACCTCTTTGTCTTTAAGCAAAGGCTGGAAAGCTCCTTTTTTGGCAACAGCGTTGCATTTTCAAGACGATCTTATCCACTGGAGTATGATTGAAGTCTACATCGTTAGTTTTTTGGTCGCCTTGGTTAAACTAGTAGAATACGCCGATATCGATTTAGGCTATGGGCTTTGGTGTATCTGCATAACCTTGCTACTTTCTACCCGCCTAATTCAACGTATAGAGCCAGCGGAATACTGGGAGCGTTATGTACACATCCGCTAAACAGCTAGGCTTAAAACAATGCAGGCACTGCAAACTGTCAATGCCCGAGGAACAAAGCCACTGTCAGCGCTGCCATATGCGAGTTCATTCACGAACCCCTCAAAGCATGCAAAAGTGTTGGGCTTTTATCATTGCCGCTACTGTTGGACTGTTCCCTGCGAACTTAATGCCAATAACCGTTTTAAGTACTCGCGGTGCCCCCCAATACGAAACCATTATGTCTGGCGTGATCAGCTTAATTAAGGACGATATGGTAGGGATTGCCATTGTGGTATTTGTCGCCAGCATTGTGGTGCCTGTAATGAAACTTGTCGGCTTGGTTGTTATCTTATTGAGCCTGCAATTTAATTTGAATCTGAACAATCGACAGCGGATTGTTATCTATAGAATAATTGACATTATTGGTAAGTGGTCAATGCTCGACCTTTTTGTTCTGTCTATCATGATTGCAGTATTTGAACGAAATAATTTAGTAGGCGTGGAAGCAGGACCCGGCGCCACTGCATTTGGCGCAGTAGTATTGTTAACACTGTTCGCAGCAAAATCTTTTGATACAAGACTAATTTGGGATAAACAACTTGAATAACGCTAGTAAACCGGAACTTAAAAAAGAGAAGGTAATCTCCCCTATTTGGCTGTTGCCCATTTTGGCTGTGCTGTTAGGCGCTTGGCTACTATTCAAAGCTTGGTCTGAAGCAGGTGTGAAAATCAACATTGTGTTTGATAGCGCAAAAGGTATTACCGCTGGGCAAACTCAGTTGTTTTACCAAGGTCTAGATATTGGCGTAGTGAAAACGGTAGAACTTGCACCTAATTTAGAAGGCGTAATTGTAGTTGCAGAAGTTAAACGAGAAGCAGAGCAGTTACTAAAAGAAGATAGCCAATTCTGGTTAGTAACGCCCAAAGCGTCGATTACAGAGATTAGCGGTTTAGACGCGCTAGTATCTGGTAACTACATTGAACTAAACCCCGGCAAAGGTAAATTTAGTGATGACTTTGTTGCACTCAACGAACCTCCTAATATTATTAGGGGTAACGGTTTAAATGTACGCCTTACGTCAAACGATTTAGGCTCTCTAAATATTGGCTCCCCTGTTTACTTCAAAAAAATAAAAGTAGGCGAAGTACAACGTTATCAATTAAATGATCAACACCATGTAGAATTTGATATTCAAATCAAACCACAATTCTCCCATTTAGTAAAAATTGATACTCGGTTTTGGAATGTAAGCGGTTTTGAGGCCGATATCTCTCTCGATGGGATGCAAATCTCTAGTGAAAGCCTAGCCAGCGTGATTTCCGGTGGCGTCAGTTTTGATAGCCCCGTTCAATCTGCTATTGCAGATAAAGGACAAAACTTTATCCTCTTTGACAACCTTAAAGACTCTCAACGTGGTAAAGCGATTCAAATTACCATGCAGCAGCAACATGGTCTTGCAGCAAACCGCAGCAAGCTAATTTATCGCGGCGCGGTAATAGGGTTTATCAATGATATTCAAAATACCGGAAGTCATGACCATTTTTTAGCAAAAGCCTTGGTCGAGCCTAAGTATGAAGATCTGTTTAACGATACAACCCAATTAGTTCTGATAAAACCTGAAATAGGATTAAACGGAGTTAAAAACCTTGGTGCGCTAGTTGGTGCAAAGCAAATCGAAGTGATTGCAGAGCAAGGTGAGCTTCAAACTGAGTTTACCCTTACTACATCACCAAAACCTCCCGTTGGAAGTAAGTCCATCAGCTTTACCACTAACAATGTTAAGGGTTTAGCAGTTAACAGCCCGATCGTTTACAACGGGCTAACCATAGGTAAAGTGACTGAAATCGACTTAATAGATCGCAGCTTTGAGCTAAAAGCTTTTATTCAGCCTCAATATACCAAACTACTTACCCAAGGCAGCCGATTTTATAACCAAAGTCCGCTAGCTGTGGAAGCAGATCTAAATGGAATAAGTGTTGAAAGCAGCGGTCTGAGTGGTTTTATAAACTCCCCAATCATATTGATGCCCGGACATAGCAATGCTCTCAGTAAGCAAAGTCAATATGCCCTACATCACAACAAACAAGCTGCTCAATTGTCTAAAGCAAAAATAGAGAAACCTTTATCACTGCGCTTAAATACAGATTATTTGGGGTCATTAGGAGAAGGGGCGCCAGTTCTTTTCAGACGAGTACCGGTAGGAGAAGTTGAGCACTACAGTTTGTTAAAAGATGGCAGCATTGACCTAAAAATCAAAGTTTTTGGCAACTATCGACACTTAGTAACGGATAACAGTCGATTCTGGCACGCATCAGGACTGGAAATTAAAGCCAGTTTAGATGGTTTGTCGGTAAACAGTGAATCGCTTAGATCACTGGTTATGGGTGGTATCAGTTTTGATCACTTCGAAGAACTGACTAAGGAAAGCATCCGAACTGTTCATAAAACTAAACAGGATGCAACTAAGCGTCATTTAGCGATTAGCCTAACAACTAACGATAGCCACGGCCTCTACAACAACATGCCGATTAAATACCAAGGACAGCAAATTGGTAAAGTCACCAACTTGCAATTCAATGATAGCCTTTCCGAACTACAAGCAGATGCTGAGTTGGACTTCCCCTTTTACAGAAACTTCGCCCGCAGTGGCGCCTTATACTGGCAAGAAACGGCCTCTATCAGTCTATCTGAAGTAAAAAACTTAGATACCTTGGTAAAAGGCGACTTTATTAATGCCCTTCCAGGAAAAGGCAAACCCTCACAACAGTTTGTTTTACAAAAACAAGCACCAAATACCGACACAAATGCCTTACATATTTGGCTTAGCAGTAGCCACTTTGGCTCGTTAAAAGTTGGCAGCCCGGTACTTTATAAGCAATATCAAGTAGGTTTTGTTGATGATGCAAAACTGGCTATGGATGGCTCAAAAATCTTAGCTCGCCTCAACATAAACTCAGCCTATCGCCACTTGGTGCGCGAAAATAGTGTCTTTTGGAATGCCTCGGGCGTAGATGTAAAACTTGGCCTAGGTGGCGCTAACATTCGTCTTGATTCAATGGAAACACTATTAACTGGCGGCATTGCGTTTGCGACACCCGATGAAGAACCTACAGCTAAACCAGCCAAGGATCAGGATAAGTACGAACTACAGCCCATTTATGATGAAAAATGGTTACAATGGAGCCCTACCATTGAGCCATAGAAAATCTGCATTTTGACCAAACCAATAAATTTTCCAGCTAAATTCATAGAGCGCATTGAGAAAGATCTTCCAAGCGACTTGAGTTTAGCTGGGTTCAAAGCTATTTGTCAGCAGCCGATGCGCAGAAGCATCAGAGTAAATACGCTCAAAATAAGCCTAGAGGCATTTTTAAGCTTAGCCAAAACCAATCAATGGCAACTTGAGCCCATACCTTGGTGCGAGACTGGCTTTTGGATTACCCGCGAAGATGAGAGCTTATCGCTTGGTAATACCGCAGAACACCAAGCTGGTTTGTTCTACATTCAAGAAGCAAGTTCTATGCTGCCGGTAAGCGCCCTATTTCACTGCTTTCAAGCCGAAGAAGACTGTTTGTTACTAGACGCAGCTTCCGCCCCGGGGTCAAAAACAACACAAATGGCAGCCATGCTTCAAGGTAAAGGAGCAATCGTAGCCAATGAGTTCTCTGCTAGTCGAGTTAAAGTGCTTAGTGCCAATTTATTACGTTGTGGTGTAACTAATGCGGCCGTAACACACTTCAGTGCTGAAATTTTTGGTACTTGGATGAGCGAGCAGTTTGACGCTATTTTGCTAGATGCCCCCTGCTCTGGTGAAGGTACCTTACGCAAAGATCCTCAAGCTCTAGATAATTGGAGTGAACAGCATGTCGACGAAATTTCTCAGCTGCAAAGCACGTTACTAGAAAGCGCGCTACAAGCCCTAAAGCCTAATGGAGTATTGATTTACTCAACGTGCACCTTAAATCAACAAGAAAACCAGCAAGTGATTAGTCGTATTGCTACCAAATACCCCGATAGCTTTTCTACCATTAATCTCGAGCAACTTTTTGAGCACAGCCACAAAGCCATAACTAAGGAAGGCTATTTACACGTTTGGCCACAATACTATGATAGCGAAGGTTTCTTCGTAGCTGCATTGCGCAAAAACACTGCAACAATCGAAACGCCTGCAATTAACAAACGAATAAAGCCGTTTGCTTATCAAGCTGCGACGAAAAAGCAGCAAGCATCAATTGCACAGCATTTTAATTCTCAGTTTGGAATGACGCTCCCTAGCGACTACAGCATATTTACCAAAGCTAATGATTACTGGTTACTTCCAAACAGCTTTTTGCGTGTAAAAGATGAAATGCGATTTGAACGAGTTGGCCTCAAGTTAGCCGAAGAGTTTAAACATGGCTTTAGAACAAGCCACGATGCAATTACTGCTCTTGGGCACTTAGTTGCAAAAAACTGTATTGAACTAGAGCCCGAACAAGCCCATCACTTTTATCAAGGCAAAGATATTGTCTATCCAAATAACAACAAAGGCGAAGTGGCTCTAAGCTACCAAGGTTATGTTATTGGTTTAGGCAAATGGGTAAGAAACAAAATTAAGAACTCCTACCCTAGAGAGTTAGTTAAAGACAAGGGGCTTGGCTAAGCTTGCAAAGCACGCAACTCGGTCTACACTTAACAGACTATTAGCGCAAGGCTCTAACACAGAGCCATTCCCCTACGCTCCGCTCAGGGACTAGAGTGGAGCCGTTTTTTTCAAGGCTTTGCCAAACTAAACAAATCAAAAAAGTTCTGGGTAGTTTGTTCTGCAACTTCCTCTAAACTAATGCCTTTTATTTTTGCTAAACACTCAGCTACCTGCCGAGTATAAGCAGGTTGGTTTTCTTCTCCCCTAAACGGGATCGGCGCTAAGTATGGGCTATCTGTTTCAACCAAGATCCTATCTAAAGGAATTTGTTTGAAGGTTTGCTGCAACTCTTTAGCCGAGTTAAAACTAATGATCCCTGAAGCAGATATATAAAAGCCCATTTCAATGGCTGCCTCTGCCATCTCTAAACTTTCAGTAAAGCAATGAAGTACCCCTTTACATTGCTCCGCCTTATGCTCCGACAGTAAACGCAAAGTATCTTCTCGTGCATCTCGGGTATGAATAATCAATGGTTTGTTATGTTTAACAGCTAACTTTATCTGCTCAATAAAGACTCTCTGCTGTAGCTCTTTATGTTCTTTCGCATAAAAATAATCCAAACCAGTTTCACCCACGGCAACTACTTTAGGGTGAGCCAAATAAGACTCCATTTTTTCAAGGTCAAACTCTTGGTCTTGAACATAAAGTGGATGCATACCACAAGAGGCAAACACTTGATCAAAGTGTTGCACTTTCTCCATCATGCTCGGAAACTTCTCAGGAGATATAGCCACAGCAAGGCAATAATCTACACCAGCATCTTTGGCTTTAGCTAAAGCATCCGCTACGTTTACATGCTTACCTTGATAATCAAGTCTGTCTAAATGGCAATGTGAATCTACTAACACGCGCGTTAATCCTTAAATCGTGTAAACAGCGGGTAAAGCTGTTGGCCAACATTTAGGCCCGGATATTCTTCTATCTGTTTGAGCAAATCGAGCCAGTCTTGATAGGCCAATTCAATAGTTTTGTCTTTAGTACTAACAACAGCAAACTGGGGAAAGTCATCTCTATTAGCCAGCCCTTTAGCTAAACTAAAGGATAAGGTTAAGCAATGACCTAGCCATTGTAAGTACAATGGCTGCTTGTGAACTAAATCAGCCAGTTTATTAGTTTTAGCTTGCACCATTAATTGATATTGATGAATAAACTGTTCTAGCTGAGTAAACTGCTGCTCGCGATAAAATTCTTTGATTTGTAAGGGAGAACCGTTACAGAAACGATAAATTAGTGCAAAGTTTTCGTCTACCCTAAGCTTTTGTTTTACTAACCATTGCTTCACCCAGCTTTGCTCTGGTGTGGCGATATTTAAAACTTGGCATCGACTCATTATTGTTGGCATCGCTTTAAACGGCAAATGGTTAACCAAGATAAAGTGTGTATCTGCCACGGGTTCTTCTAAGGTTTTTAACAAAGCATTGTTTGATGCCGTATTTAGCGCGCCGATATCGCTTATAATCGCCACTTTTGAAGAACCAAAACTACTAGTCTGGTTTGCCCACAAACTTAAAGCACGAATATCATCTACTTTAGGCTTTTCTTGTTCTAGCAAAAACAAACTGCCATGGGCGCCAGAGTCTACTAGCTGACAACTATGGCAATGATTACAGGCTTGATGTTTTTGCTCGCTACATAAAATAGTTTTAGCAACAAACTTTGCTAGCTGGAGCTTACCTAAACCTTTTTCTCCACGAAGCAGCAGGCTTTGCGGAAAGTTATCTTCACTTAATTGATGTGATAATTGTTTCCATGCCTTACTTAACCAAGGAGAACTCATAGTAAATACCGTTACAGTGTATTTAGGTAATTATTTAATGCAGCCTGAATATCACAAGCTACTTTGTCTATGCTTTGGCTTGCATCGATTTTCACGATATTTTCATTAGCCTCTGCTTGCGCAAGATAAACCGATCTACTTCTTTCAAAAAAGCTCAAAGCTTGCTGCTCAATTCTGTCTAACTCGCCGCGATCACGTGCTCGGCTTAGCCCTAATCCAGGTTCAATATCCAAGTATAAGGTTAAATCAGGTTCAAAACTGCCAATAGCAATCTGTTTAATCGCTTGTAGTTTATCTACGCCTAACTCTCTGCCACCACCTTGATAAGCTTGTGAGCTTAAATCGTGGCGGTCACCTACCACCCATTTACCTTCACTTAAAGCGGGTTTAATACGTGTTTCCACCAATTGAGCGCGCGCCGCATACATGAGTAACAACTCCGTGCTATCGCAAACCTGCTCGCCATCAACACCTTGTTTTACTATCGTTCGTAAAGACTCGGCAATTGGCGTACCGCCTGGCTCACGAGTATTTATGTACTCTATACTTTGTTGCTCTAACAAAGTTTGGATCGCGGCAACTGCGGTACTTTTTCCTGCACCTTCTAAGCCTTCAATAACTACAAATTTTCCACGCGTCATAATAACTATTTCTTAAGTATGTATTTTCTAACTGCGCGATTATGCTCAGCTAAGTTTTTAGAAAAATAATGTTCGCCACCACCCTTAGCAACAAAATAATAATAATTAGATTGCTCGGGGTTTAGCGCAGCGATAATGGCATCTTCACTAGCCATAGCGATGGGTGTTGGCGGAAGAGCTCGAATAACATAGGTATTGTATGGCGTAGCTTCGCGTAGATCTTTACGGCGAATATTTCCATCATACCGCTCTCCCATACCGTAAATTACAGTAGGGTCAGTTTGCAGGCGCATCCCCTTATTAAGGCGATTAACAAATACCGAAGCGATCCGAGGCCGTTCAAACTTAGCACCGGTTTCTTTTTCGATAATTGATGCGAGAATTAGCGCTTCATAAGGTGTTTTGAGTGGAACAGCTTGATTACGTTTATCCCATTGCTCGGCAACTACTTTATCTAATGCAAGCTTGGCGCGCTTGATGATGCTTTCTGCAGGCGTATCGTGAACAAAAAAGTAAGTTTCGGGTAACAACAGCCCTTCTAGCTTACTTTGCTCAATTTCAAGCCACTTAATTAACTCTTGTTCATTCTTACTGCTCGGCTTAATCCCTTCAGTTTGGTTAAGCTTTTGCCAAAACTGGGCAAAGGTCTCTCCTTCAATTAGGCTAACTTTAAACTGAACGACTTTTCCGCTAGCCAATATTTGGCTTAGCTGGGCATAACTAAGCTGCTCATCTAAGTGATATAAGCCCTTTTTAATTTGACTGTGGTGAGGATGAAGTTTGAACCAAACCCGCAACCACCATGCATCTTGGTCTGCGTTAGCAAATACCTGGTTGGCAACACGATAAATGTTAGTTCCCGAGCCTACCGACACTTGTTGAACTTCGGTTGCACGCGGCAGTTGCCATTGTTCAACTAAGTAATTATCAAACCACTTATATGAGAGGAAACCAGCAATTAAACAAAAACCAATAAAACCGAGTATTACTTTACGAAGCATTTTTCACCAAATTTTGGAACCAACGACAAACAGGAAAGCGCTCGTAATTGCGCTCATTAAAAGTATTAACTGGGGCAAACTGCAATACCGAGTTACTGACAAATATTTCATCAGCAGCGACTACATCTTCAATTTTAAACTTACCTAATTGGATCTGATAAGGAGAATGCTTCACGTTGTCTATCAAAAACTGGCGTTGCACACCGGCAACCCCTGCACCATCCAGATCACTTGTATAAATCACTTTACCCTTAACCCAGAACAAGTTAGACGCAACCCCTTCAACAACCTGATCAAAAATATCACAACAAACCAAGTCAGCAACCCCAGTTGAGTCTGCTTCTCTTTTTAGTAGCACTTGCTCTAAGCGATTTAAGGTTTTAATTGATGAAAATGCACTACCACTTGCCAAACGTTGCTTGGCAATTCCAAGTGATATTCCACTATTTCTAAAGTTTACGTAGCTTTGCGGAAACTCAGAAATAGACATAAATACACTTGGTTTAACACATTCTGGCAAGCCGTAACCTCGGCCACCTTCTCCGCGAGTAATAGTGACTTTTAGTACGGCATTGTTTGCTTTAGAAGCGTGCTTATCGGCATCTCTTTTGATAGTAACGAAATCAAGAGAAGGAAAGCCAAGCTGTTGTTGAGCGCGTTGTAAACGTTTTAGGTGGTAATCCCAAAGCGTCAACTCTCCAGACTGAACCAGCATGGTTGTGAAAAAACCATCGCCGTAGTTTAAGCCTCGATCAAGCGTTGATAAATTAGCGTCTAGCAAACTCAACAATCCTAGATATAAAAAAGCCTGATGATAACATCAGGCTTCAATTAGCTATAGCGCAATACGCAGATTAGGCATCAATTTTCTTGAATACCAGAGATCCGTTAGTACCACCAAAACCAAATGAATTCGACAATGCGTAATCAATTTTAGTTTCACGCGCTTTGCCAACTACATAATCTAAATCACAACCTTCACTTGGGTTTTCCAAGTTAATGGTTGGAGGGGCAATTTGATCGCGAATAGCCAAAATAGACACAATCGCTTCAACAGCGCCAGCTGCACCTAAAAGGTGACCAGTCATAGATTTTGTTGAACTAACCAATACTTCTTTAGCATGTTCGCCAAATACAGACTTAACCGCTTGCGTCTCGGCTACGTCACCTGCTGGTGTTGAAGTGCCGTGAGCATTAATGTAGTCAATTTCTGAGGCATCGATACCTGCATCTTTAATAGCAGCTGCCATAGAACGAGCAGCACCATCACCATCTGCTGGAGGCGACGTCATGTGGTAAGCATCACCACTCATACCAAATCCAACCAGCTCGGCGTAAATTTTAGCACCACGCGCCTTAGCGGCTTCGTACTCTTCTAGTACAACAACACCTGCACCATCACCTAATACAAAACCATCACGGTCTTGATCCCAAGGTCGGCTAGCTTTTGTTGGGTCATCGTTACGAGTTGATAGTGCTTTTGCTGCGCCAAAACCGCCCATACCTAAGTGCGTAGAGGCTTTTTCAGCACCGCCAGCTAACATTACATTAGCGTCACCATAGGCAATCATACGCGCTGCAAGGCCAATAGCATGAGCACCAGTAGTACAGGCTGTAGTAACAGCGATGTTAGGGCCTTTTAGACCTTTCATTATTGAAAGGTGGCCAGCGACCATGTTGATAATGGTTGATGGCACAAAAAACGGACTGATTTTACGTGGTCCATTCTTTAAGTAATTTTCGTGATTCTGTTCAATTAAGCCAAGACCACCAATGCCTGAGCCAATTGACACCCCAATGCTATCAGCATTTTCCTCGGTAACTTCAATACCAGCATCATCAAAAGCCATTAGGCCAGCTGCAATTCCGTATTGAATAAACGCATCCATTTTGCGCGCGTCTTTTTTACTCATGAACTCTTCTACATTGAAGTCTTTAACCAAGCCGGCAAAACGGGTTGGGAAAGCTTCGGTATCAAAGTGTTCGATAGGGCCAATGCCACTTTGACCAGCTTTAAGGGCTTGCCAAGTTAATTCAGCGGTATTACCTACTGGTGATAGTGCACCAATACCAGTAACAACGACTCTACGCTTAGTCACTGAAATGCCTCCAAGGGGGGATTTACTTATCTTAGGGGGATGCAAAATGGGCGACTGATGCCGCCCACTTTTTTATTAATCTTGATTATTTAGAACGTAATCAATTGCAGCTTGAACAGTAGTGATTTTCTCAGCTTCTTCATCAGGGATTTCAGTATCGAATTCTTCTTCTAAAGCCATAACCAATTCAACTGTATCCAAAGAGTCAGCACCTAAATCGTCAACGAATGAAGCTTCGTTTTTAACTTCGTCTTCGCTTACACCTAGTTGCTCGATGATGATTTTTTTAACACGTTCTTCAATTGCACTCATGACAATATTTTTCCTTAGTAAATACGCTTCTGCGTTGTTGCGATAGTGTATTCAAACCGAATTACTTTGCAAGTCTAACCGTAGTGGTCTAACCACGTTTTTCGTAGTTATTTTTATAAAAAACTTGCGATCTATCAATTTTTTGCACATTTTTTAAGCCGCTGCTTAAACCATGTACATCCCGCCATTAACGTGAATAGTTTCACCAGTAATATAGGCAGCATCGTCGCTTGCTAAAAAAGCAACCGTTTTGGCGATTTCTTCAGCATCGCCTAAACGCGCCATAGGCACCTGCGACAAGATAGCACCACGCTGATTATCGTCAAGTGCTCGCGTCATATCTGTTTCAATAAAACCAGGAGCAATCGCATTAACTGTGATCCCACGAGAAGCCACTTCGCGCGCCAATGAACGAGTAAAACCTAATACGCCTGCTTTGGCAGCAGAATAGTTAGCTTGGCCTGCGTTGCCCATGGTGCCAACAACCGAACCAATACTAATAATACGACCATTGCGTTTTTTCATCATTGCACGCAATACCGCTTTGCTTAGACGGAAAATAGACGTTAGGTTGGTATTGATAATATCTTCCCACTCGTCGTCTTTCATACGCATTAATAAGTTGTCACGGGTAATACCGGCATTGTTCACAAGAATATCGATATCACCATATTTAGCTTTGATATCAGCAAACAACTGAGCAATAGAATCGCTAGACGTTACGTCTAAGGCTAAACCAGTACCATTTTCGCCTAAATAAGCAGCAATGGCTTGGGCGCCCTTCTCTGAAGTAGCAGTTCCAATAACGGTGGCGCCGCGAGCAACTAAAGTTTCAGCCGTTGCACGACCAATACCACGACTTGCGCCAGTGACTAAGGCAACCTTACCTTGTAGAGACATTGAAAATTCCTCGTTACTTATTATCTAAAGCAGTTTTTATAGAAGTTGTATCATTAATTGCTGCTGCAACTAATGGCTTATGGATCCGCTTAACTAAGCCACTAAGTACTTTACCCGGGCCGCACTCATAAACAGTTTCGATACCGCGAGTGGCCATTGCTTCAACGGTTTCAGTCCAACGTACTGGGCTATATAGCTGCTTAATTAGTGCAAGCTTAATTGCTTTAGCATCTCGTTCTATTGCTACATCTACGTTATTAATAACATCGAATTTTGGCTCAGAAAAAGAGATACCCTCAATGTAACCCGCCAATTCATCAGCCGCAGGCTGCATCAAAGCACAGTGAGAAGGCACACTTACCGGCAATGGCAAGGCTCGCTTAGCACCTGCTTCTTTACACAATACGTTAGCTCGGTCTACGGCTTCTTTATGGCCCGCGATAACCACTTGGCCAGGTGAGTTAAAGTTAACCGCTGTTACTACTTGGTCTTGGGCGGCTTTCTCACAAGCGTCAATAATTTCTTGATTGCCTAAGCCGATGATTGCAGACATTGCACCCACTCCGGCCGGTACCGCTTTTTGCATTAACTGGCCGCGATATTCTACTAACTTAAGAGCATCGGCAAACTCTAACACTCCAGCACAAGTTAACGCTGAGTACTCGCCTAAACTGTGTCCCGCTAATACTGCGGGCGCGCTGCCCCCTAGCTCGTTCCATAAACGCCATAAAGCCACAGAGGCGGTTAATAATGCTGGTTGAGTACGGCTGGTTTCGTTTAACTCTTCAGCTGGGCCGTTGGCAACTAAACCTGCCAAATCATAACCTAGCACCTCAGAGGCTTGTTTAAAGGTATCAGCAACTACCGGATACTCACTAATAAGCTCGGCTAACATGCCAACGCTTTGTGAGCCTTGTCCTGGAAAAACAAATGCTAATTTACTCATCATCTATCCTAATAATTAAAATCTAACTAGGGCACTGCCCCACGCAAAACCACCACCAAATGCTTCTAGTAATACTAGCTGGCCTCGTTGAATACGCCCATCTGTTACTGCTTCGTCTAAAGCAATGGGTACGGAGGCAGCCGAAGTATTGCCATGCCTATCTAAAGTAAGCACTACTTTATCAAGTGGCATAGCGAGTTTTTTGGCTGTAGCTTTAATAATTCTGAAATTAGCTTGGTGTGGCACTAACCAATCTAATTCTGTTTTTTCAATACCGTTTGCGGCTAAGGTTTCTGTGACAATTTCACTTAAACGGGTTACCGCTACTTTAAATACCTCATTTCCACTCATCGTCATATAAGACTCCATTTCGGTGCCCGACATTCCACGTTGTGGATGAGGTAGTTTTAGCAAATCGCCATAACGGCCATCTGCATGAATATGGGTAGACAAAATTCCTGCTTCTTCGCTTGCGCCTAATAGAACGGCTCCGGCACCATCACCAAACAAAATAATGGTAGAGCGGTCGTCTGGATCGCACATATGTGAAAGCTTATCAGCGCCAATGACTAGTGCTTTTTTAACCAAGCCACTCTTTATGTATTGGTCGGCAACACTTAAAGCATAGGTAAAGCCAGCGCAGGCCGCCGCAATATCAAAAGCGGGCACACCAGGGAGCTCTAACTTTGCTTGAACCTCACACGCAGCGGCAGGAAATGCATTCTCGCTTGAGGTGGTTGCTAGAATAATTAGGCCAATATCGTTTTTGTCGATATCTGCTCTTTTAATCGCTAACTCAGCCGCAAATGCGCCCATATCAGCAACAGACTCGTTATTACCTGCAATACGGCGTTCTTTAATACCGGTACGATCAGTAATCCATTGGTCACTGGTTTCTACCATTTGCTCAAGATCTGAGTTAGTTCTTACATTAGTTGGCAGATAACTACCTGTAGATAATATTTTTGAGTACATAAAAGACTTAATGCTTATCAATTAATAAAGATTCAAGTTTGTCGGTAATACGACCTGGCACTTGCTGTTGTATCTCTGCGACGGCTTGGTGAATAGCTTGCAAAAATGCCTTTTCATCGGCATGTCCATGACTCTTAATTACAATGCCGCGCAATCCTAACAGACTCGCACCATTATACTGGTCGGGGTTCAGTTGTTTTAGTTGAGATTTAAGACTCGGCAAAAACAGTTTGAGAATAAATCTAGCAAACCAGTTTACATCAAACTGTTTCTTTAGTTTTGCGAGTATAAGCTGGGAAACCCCTTCAGCAGTTTTGAGTGCAATATTGCCTACAAAACCATCACATACTATTACGTCAGCTTTACCACTAAATATCTGATTCCCCTCAACAAAGCCAATGTAATTAATCGCGCTTGAGTTTTCAAGAAGTTGCGCAGTTTGTTTTACAACGTCATTGCCCTTTATTTGTTCTTCACCAATATTCAACAATGCAACACGTGGTTTAGTTAAGCCCCACACGCTTTCGGCTAAAGACGCTCCCATTACCGCAAACTGCATTAATACCTCTGAATCACAACTAGAGTTAGCGCCCAAATCTAGCAGCAAACTACCCTGGCCGTTTTCTTCAGGTAAATGAGTCACTAACGCTGGTCGTTCTATACCAGGCAAAAGTTTTAGTACAACTTTGGCCATAGCCATTAAGGCACCGGTATTTCCTGCACTAACACAGGCATCAGCTTGCTGTTGGTGAACAAGATCTAGGGCTAAACGCATTGATGATTGTTTACGAGAACGTAAAGCGGTAATCGGTTTGTCGTTGGCAGAGACAACTTGGCTGGAATGAACAAACTCTAAGCGCGGATGCTGAGAAATTTGATGCTCTATTAACAGGGAGTTAATAAAGTGCTTGTCGCCAATTAAGGTAACATGCAAATGAGGGTAATAGTTAAGTGCCTGCGCAACGGCAGGCACTGTAACATGGGGGCCAACATCGCCCCCCATTGCATCAACTGCAATAGTAAGTTTTTGCAAAATGCAAAAATTTACTTGTTGATTACCTTGTTACCGCGGTAGTAACCGTCAGCAGTAACATGGTGACGACGGTGAAGCTCACCTGAAGTAGCGTCAGTTGTTAATGCAACATTGTTTTCGATAGCATCGTGTGAACGACGCATGCCACGTCTTGAACGTGTAACTTTACTTTTCTGAACAGCCATTGACCCAGTCTCCTAGTCTTTCTTTTTTAAACTTTGTAACACTGCAAACGGATTTGGTTTAGATTCTTCCTCTACAACGTCGATTTCACCAAATACTTGTTCGTTTTGCTGAACCTTACAATCCTCTAAAGAATGTTTAGGTATGATTGGCAACGCTAATAACAATTCGTCTTCAATCAATTCAGCTACTAAAAAGTAGTTGTCTTCATTTAGTTGCAGTGGTTCGTAATCTTCTGGTAACTCTTCCACTTGCGATTCATCGCAGACTGGCGAGTAAGTAAACTCAACATTAATAGTATAACTAAAAGTTTCACTACAACGTTGGCACTCTAACTCCACCTCAGTTAACGCTTTGCCTTGAACGACAACTAAACCTTGCGGATCAGTTCCAAAGCGCAACCAGACGTCTACATCACTATTCACTTTCAAGGTTGCATCGCTAAAACGAGGCAATCGTTTGATCTCGAGGAAGCCCTCATAATCTAACTTTCGCTTAGCCGTCTTAAACGGGTCAATCTCTACTGGTAATTTCACTTTTTGCATAAGGCGCGCATAATATAGTTACACTCAGTGATAGTCAAAACAATTTGTGCTTTTTTCCTGCCTTTAAAGCATCGCTATCGCTAAAGATTGCGTTTAAAATCAGCAGACTGTTAATTTTGGTTAAAAAACGATGAAAAATCGACTAATTCTTGCCTCTAGCTCTGTCTACAGAAAACAACTATTAGAAAAAGTTTGCCCAACATTTGATTGCTTCAATCCAGATATCGATGAATCACCAAAACCTAAAGAAACGCCAGAGTTGTTGGTATTACGTTTAGCCGAGCAAAAAGCACTTGCAGGAAAAACTCAGTTTCCTAAAAATCTGATTATAGGTTCTGATCAAGTTTGCTGCATAAACGGAGAAATAGTTGGAAAACCCGGCAACCATCAAAATGCTGTTAAGCAACTTAAAGCAGCAAGCGGACAAGCCATTACCTTTTATACAGGTCTCGCGCTATATAATAGTGAAACGCAACAGATGCAGAGTTTAATAGACAGCTTCGAAGTTGGCTTTAGAGAGCTCTCCGACAGCCTCATTGAGCGTTACCTGCAAATCGAACAACCCTACAACTGTGCTGGAAGCTTTAAAAGTGAAGGTTCTGGCATTGTGTTATTCAAGCACTTAAAAGGTGACGACCCGAACAGTTTGATTGGCCTTCCATTAATAAAACTCTGCGGCTTATTAGAAAGCCAAGATTTTGAGTTATTAAGTTAGCAAACATAAAAGGAGCTAAGCTCCTTTTATCTCAAACTCTACTACAGAGGATCAAGCTGATCACAAAAGCGTTGAAGACTTTCTTCTAACGGCGCGGTTAAATGCATCTCTTTTTGTGTAGCCGGGTGCTCGAAGCGAATTTGCCATGCGTGTAAAAACAAACGATTCAAACCTTTCGCTTCGGTAGCGGCCAATAGTTCTTTATCTGTGTATTTGTCGTCACCAGCAATGCTATGACCTTCGTAAAGACTGTGCACACGAATCTGATGAGTTCTGCCAGTCACCGGGCTGGCTTTCATCAGAGTCATGTCAGCGTATCTTCGCTCTATTCGATAACGAGTAAGCGAAGGTTTACCTTCTGCTTGATCAACAATCACCATTCTTTCACCTGACGACACAGCATTTTTACGTAATGGCGCGTCAACCGACCTAACGGATTTTGGCCATTGGCCATGCACTAAAGTTAGATAGTCTTTTTGAACAACCTTTTCTCTCAGCTGCCGATGCATGTCACGCAATGCACTGCGCTTTTTAGCAACAACCAATAATCCGGAGGTATCTCGGTCTATTCGGTGAACCAACTCTAGATAACGACAATCTTGACGTAGCGAGCGCAGCGCTTCAATCACTCCAAAACTTAAACCACTGCCACCATGCACAGCCATACCAGAAGGTTTATTCAGAACTAACAAGCAGTCGTCTTCATAAACTATTTGCTGTTCCAGTTGAACAACCTGATTGAGCTTGTTAGACGGCAAACCGGTTTCTTCCGAAACTCTAATTGGCGGAATTCTTACTACATCATCAGCCTGAACTTTGTATTCTGGTTTAACTCGCTTTTTGTTAACCCTAACCTCCCCTTTGCGCAAAATGCGATAAATACGACTTTTAGGTACCCCTTTTAGCCGTTTTAGTAGGAAGTTATCTATTCTTTGTCCAGCCTCGTCGTCACTAACCGTGACCATCTGAACTGCTTTATTTTCGGTATTCATAGCAAAAATTGTAACATGCTCATAAATAATTTGATGGAAAAATATAGCTTTGCTATATTTGTAAGGCTTAAAGTGCCCGTTTTTAAAGGTTTTCCTTATTTGGCACCGTATTCGAAGCCCATTAATTTGTAAATTTTGGCGCTATCGAAACTAAGAATTTTCATAGCAACCTGATAGGCAATCACAATTATTTGCCTTAAATCAAAGCTATATAGAATAGATTGTAAAGTTCGGCAAGCACAGTTTGCGGGACTCATATTTATACAAGCGCCAAAATGCGCCCTAAGGACTAGAGAAGCTAACCGCGAGGTTACCTAGACGCTCTGACAATAAACACAGGGTCTGGCCATTTAAGGCAGGTTAATTGCTGCCCATGAGGTTGTTTAAATCAAACAAACCCCAAGGCAACATAAATGAAAAGAATGTTAATTAATGCAATGCAGCTAGAAGAAATGCGCGTTGCATTGGTCGATGGCCAAAGGCTATACGATCTAGACATAGAAAGTCCTGGTCACGAACAGAAAAAAGCAAATATATACAAAGGCAAAATTACTCGCGTAGAGCCTAGTTTAGAAGCTGCATTTGTTGACTACGGCGCAGAGCGTCATGGCTTCCTTCCAATGAAGGAAATCGCTCGCGAATACTTCCCAGAAGGCTACGTCTATCAAGGGCGTCCAAGCATCAAAGAAGTCGTTAAAGAAGGCCAAGAAGTCATTGTTCAGATCGATAAGGAAGAGCGTGGCAACAAAGGCGCTGCACTAACGACTTTCATCAGCTTAGCCGGTAGTTATTTAGTATTAATGCCAAACAACCCTCGTGCAGGCGGTATTTCTCGTCGTATCGAAGGCGATGAACGCACTCAGCTTAAAGAAGCGATGAATGGTCTCGAATTGCCTAACGGCATGGGGCTAATCGTTCGTACAGCTGGCGTGGGTAAATCGGCTGAAGAGCTTCAGTGGGATTTAAAAGTACTACTTAATCACTGGGGTGCAATTACCGATGCCGCAGAGTCTAAGCCAGCACCATTCCTTATCCACCAAGAAAGCAACGTAATTGTTCGTGCAATTCGTGATTATTTACGTCGCGATGTTGGCGAGATCCTCATCGATAATAAAACTATCTATGAGCAAGCTAAAAAGCACATTGAGCTGGTTCGTCCTGACTTCGTAAACCGCGTAAAACGTTACGAAGGCGAAGTGCCGATGTTCAACCACTACCAAATTGAATCGCAAATTGAATCTGCTTTCCAACGCGAAGTTCGTCTTCCATCGGGTGGTTCAATTGTTATCGATCCAACCGAAGCCTTAACTTCAATTGATATTAACTCTGCTCGCGCAACTAAGGGTGGAGACATAGAAGAAACAGCGCTTCAAACCAACCTAGAAGCATCAGACGAGATTGCTCGTCAACTTCGCTTGCGTGACTTAGGTGGTCTAGTAGTTATCGACTTCATCGATATGACCCCGGTTAAAAACCAGCGCGAAGTAGAAAACCGCTTCCGTGAAGCAGTTCGTCAAGATCGTGCTCGCGTTCAAGTTGGTCGCATTTCTCGCTTCGGCCTACTAGAAATGTCTCGTCAACGTTTACGTCCGTCATTAGGTGAGTCGAGCACTCATATTTGTCCACGTTGTAATGGACAAGGTACTATTCGTGATAACGAGTCTCTAGCATTGTCTATCCTTCGTTTATTCGAAGAAGAAGCGCTAAAAGAAAATACCTCTGAAGTTCATGCTCAAGTTCCTGTGCCAGTAGCAGCTTACTTGCTTAACGAAAAGCGTGTAGCAATCAACAAGCTTGAAAAGCGCCATAACGTTCGATTAGTGATCATTCCTAACCAACATATGGAAACACCTCACTACGACGTTACTCGTATTCGAAATGGTGAAGAGACTCAAGAGACTAGCTATCAGCTTACTGCCGAAAACCCATCTCCGGTTTATCAACCTAACCAAGTGGCTAAAGAAAAAATTGAAGCTGAGCAGCCAGTTTTGCAGGGCTTTAGTGCTCCTGCTGCGCCTAGCGCCCCAGCCAAAGCAGCCAAGCCTGTTAAGAGTGCTGCAGAGCCTTCTTTAATCGCACGTATTGTTGCATTCTTCAGTGCCATGTTTGCTAGCGAAGAAAAGCCAGCGCCAAAGAAACAAACACGCAGCAAGAACAATCAGCGTGATAAGCGTAATAATCGTCGCAATAATCAACGTAATGACAAACGCAACGACAAGCGCCAAGAACGCCCAGAGCGAAAAGAACGCAGCGATCGCAACGAAGGTTCTAACAGCAACCGCCGCCGCAAGGATCAGCGTAACAAACCTGCTAGAGATAAAGTTGAAAATGAGACTACTCAAGAAACTAAGTCTCAAACCAAGCAACATGCTCCAAAAGAACAGCAAGTTAAAGAGCGTAGAGAACGTCGTAACTTGCGTAAAAAAGTAAGAGTAAAAGCTGAGAAAACCAACGAAGCAGTTGCAGAGCAAACTGCTGAACAGCCAGTTGCTGAAAAACCAGTATCTAAAAAAGCAGAAGTAGCTTCTCCAAAAACTGAAGCTCCAGTGGCTAAAACGAGCGATAACTCGGAAGCACCAAAGCCTAAACGTCGTCGTCGCTCATCGAGCAGCGCAGGTCGTAAACGCTTTAATGACTTGCCAAAAGCAGAGACTAACGCTCAAGAAGCAGCTATCGATTCTCGCTATCCAGAAGCAGAAGTGAAAGCTGAATCTCCTGTAGTTGAAACTAAAGCTGAAACTCCTGTTGCTGAAACTAAAGCTGAAGTGCCTGCAGTTGAAACTAAAGCTGAAGCACCTACAGTTGAAACAAAAGCAGAAGCACCTGTGGTTGAAACTAAAGCTGAAGCTCCTGTAGTTGAAACTAAAGCTGAAGCTCCTGTAGTTGAAACTAAAGCTGAATCTCCTGTAGTTGAAACTAAATCAGAAACACCAGCAGTTGAAACTAAAGCTGAAGCTCCTGTAGTTGAAACTAAAGCAGAAGCTCCTGTAGTTGAAACTAAAGCTGAAGCTCCTGTAGTTGAAACTAAATCAGAAGCACCAGCAGTTGAAACTAAAGCTGAAGCACCGGTAGTTGAAGCAAAAGCGGAAGACATTAAGCTTGATGCGGTTAAAGCCGAAGTTAAACCTAAACGCAGTAATCGCGGTAAGCTAAAACCTAGCAAAGTAGAAGGTAAAGGTAATGCTTCAGCTGCTATGGCAAAACCAGCACCTGTTGCTACAACGCCTAGCCAGCCAGAAGAAGTAGTTAAAAAACCTTACGTACGTAAGCCCGTAACAGTTGGGTCGCGTCGTGTTCAATCTACTAGTTCTAGTACATCTGCGCAGAGCCCTATGAGCAAGCCAGAATTGTAAGCAGCAAATAAGTTGTACAAAAAAGGCCAGCAAATTGCTGGCCTTTTTATTTACCTAGGAATAACTAAACAAACCTAAGCTCTCACCCTTTCCACAATGCCATCACTTGCTTGCTCTATCATTGCTAATACCTGCTTAAAGCCCTGCACACTGCCGTAATAGGGATCGGGCACTTCTTCCAGCTCTACCCCGCCAAAAGGTAAAATCAAGGCCAATTTATGCGCATATTGCTCAGGACAATGCTTATGTAAATAGCTTAGGTTTTTCTTATCGGATGCCAAAATCAAATCAAACTTAGCAAAGTCTTTATCTAATACTTTGCGTGAGCGAATACCTTTAAAACTGTAGCCCTTTTCTTCAGCAATTCTTACTGCACGAGGGTCAGGTTTATCACCTTTGTGATAATCCGTTGTGCCTGCTGAATCAACTTTGATTTTCAGTTTGTGTTGTTTAAATTTAGCTCGCAGTACGGCTTCTGCAGTGGTTGAACGACAAATATTCCCCATACAAATAACCAGCACCGATTTAACACCGACAAGTTTTTTCACATATATCCCTTATAAAAAAGGCACCTAAAGTGCCTTTTACCATCTAGTTGAAGAAGCCGCCTAGGCTATCCAGTAACTTCTTACTATCTTCATTGTCGCCCAAGGCTTTTTTAAGTTCCTTGTTAACCGCTTCTTTAGCTTGACCTTCAAACAATTTTTTCATGTCTAAATTAACTTTTGGCTCAGTCCAGCTACCCTTTACGTTAATCGGAATATCCAAGCCAGCTAAGTCATTTTTAGAACCTTGCCCTTCTAGGCTAGCAACCACTTTGGTAATAAAAGTGAAATCCAAGCTTTCATTAATCAAGTGAGTTTGACCAGTACCGTCAATGCGTAACAAAGGCGAAGACATTTGCATCTTATTTACCTTAGCTAAGGATTTACCTAAGGTTGAGTTTATCACCAACTCACTAAAATCTGTTTTTTGCTCTTGCTGCGCTTGCTGCTTATCACCGCCTTTAATTGTAGCCTTAGCAGAGCGGATCATTTGCGGAATGTTAACCCCATAGATAGCGCCATCGGTAAACGTAGCGTTTATTGGACCAGATATCTTCTTTTTAATGGCGGTAGGCGTTAAACCAGTGCCTTTAAGATCAAGATCTACGTTTAGCCCGCCTGCAACAAAATCAAAGTCAGCAGCATCACTTAACAAGGGCCTCGCTTGAACCCCATTTAATTTAGCAGTCATTGAGTAACTAGCCACTGGCTTTTGGCCGTTAATCACCGCGTTACTCTCTAAGCGTCCATCGTACAAGTTTGCGCTTAACTCTTTTAAACGTAGAATTCCGTCTTTAATCTGAACTTGTTGTTTGATGTCCTCTATGTGGAGCTTCTGATGTTGTAATTTATCTATTGTAAGAGTGCCGTCTAAATTGAGCGTTTTCAAAACGGTTAAATCAGGCTCTTGTTCTTGGCCAGGCGCTTCACTTGACGAATTTCCATCATCAGTTGTATTGCTACTTGCAGACGACTCACTAATAAAGTTGGAGGTATCGAGTAATGGAATATTTAAATCAAATTTGATACTAGGTATGTTATTTAGTACTACGCTGCTGGTACCTACTAATTGCGTTTTGCCATCAATATCTACTGCCAGTTTAGAAAGCTCTGCTGTTTTGCTTGCTACTGTGTAAGACAGCGCTAAATCAGTTTGAACATTCATTGCACCATTTGGAATAGCGCTGCCTTGTAAATTCAAGCCATTACTAACATCGCTTAAGGCAATTCGACTAAAGTCTTCGGCTATGAATATCAAACCTGTTGCCTGTTGCTCTACCAACATTTCGCCATCATCAAACTTTAATGAAAGGCTAAAACCGTTATCTTCACCTAGTTCTAAACCGTCTAAAGTAAAGTTAACAGGACCTAACTTTTGAGTTTTGTTTAGCGCTAAATCGATGAGTTCAACATTAGCATCAACAATTTCGATACCAGCTAATCGAACGTTCCACCCAGCAGCTGATGTACCAGACGACTCTTCAATACTTTTAGGTTCGCTTGAAGCAGGTTCGGCTTCTTTAGACTGGGTTAAGTCGTCAAGACTGGTTGTTCCATCCGCTTTAGTTTGGTGGCGTAAGGTCAAACCTCGAACTGAGATATCCCCCACTTCAATGCTTTTACTAAACAAAGGCATCAAAGCCACTGACATTTCAGCTCCTGCGATACTAACAGTATTACCGTCACCAAATTCAGGGTTGTCACGCAGGCGCAAGCTACCAAGTTCAAAGCCGATACTAGGGAAGAAGCGCCAAGCTAAATCCCCATCAATCACTAATTCTCTTCCGGTTGATTCTTTGGTTTTCTCTACCAAAAGCGCTTTAATATCGTCGGTATTTACCATTGATACCGCGACGACAACACCGACAACCAATAAAACAATCAGGGCTGCGACAACATAGAGCAACTTTTTCATAATCTTCCCTATTTACAAAGCTGTTGAGTAAGTATGTGCTTAATTATTAATGATAATTTAAAACTTATATTTCTATTACTTATCTAGTCTGTTTTGGCAGTGTTTAGTTAACCCGCTAATTAGAGGCCAACAAGTCACGAATTTTAGCGTTAATAATATCGATAGCGATTCGATTTTTACCACCTCTTGGAACAATCACATCAGCGTATTGCTTAGAGGGCTCTACAAATTGGAGAAACATAGGCCGAACGGTATTGTGGTATTGAGACAACACTGAATCCAAAGTTCTGCCTCGTTCTTTTACGTCCCTTTGGATTCTTCTTGCTAAACAAATATCTAAAGGTGTATCTACAAAAATGCTGATATCCAACTGCTCACGAATAGCAGGATCGGTGAATAACAAAATACCCTCTAATACGATAATTTTTGTAGGTGCTACCGTCTTGGTTTCTGCCATACGGTTATTAACTTTATAACTGTATTGGGGCTGCTCGATGGACTCACCGCTTTTAAGCTGTTTTAAATGTGCTACCAATAAATCATGATCCATAGACTTAGGATGGTCATAGTTAGTTTGCTTGCGCTGCTCAGGCGTTATATGGCTTTGGTCCTTGTAGTAACTATCTTCATTAATTACTGCAATGCAGCTATCACCTAGTTCGGTGCGAATATCGTTAACAATGGTTTGAGAAAATAAACTTTTACCAGAAGCCGACGCCCCAGAGATCCCAATTACTACGATATTATGATCTTGATTTTGCATAGAAATAACCTAGTTCTTTTGCCGCAATTATAGGTGCAATATACCCATTAGTCATTATGCGAATGGCGCCTAACATTATTTTTCAACTTAATTACCTATAAGTTATTCAGGCAAGCGTTAGGATACTAGGCATCACTTGCCGCTTAAGGTAATATTGGCACCCTTGAATTACCCGTTAATTGACTGAGCTAACAGTAGATCACATGACAAACGAACAACGTAAAATTCTGGTTACCAGTGCCTTACCTTATGCAAATGGTCCTATACATTTAGGCCACTTACTCGAATACATACAAACAGATATTTGGGTTCGTTTCCAAAAGCTACGTGGTAACACGTGTACCTATGTATGTGCAGACGACGCGCACGGTACACCGATCATGCTGAAAGCTCAGCAGATGGGCATTACCCCTGAAGAAATGATTAACCAGGTTCACGTTGAACACAGTGCAGACTTTAACGAGTTCCACATCGAGTTTGATAACTATCATTCTACTCATAGCCCAGAAAACCAAGCGCTATCAGAAGAGATTTACAACAAGCTTAATCAAGCGGGTCACATAAAAACTCGAACAATTTCTCAACTGTTCGATCCTGAGAAAAACATGTTTTTGCCAGATCGCTTCGTAAAAGGCACCTGCCCTAAATGTAAAAGCGAAGATCAAAACGGTGATAACTGTGATAACTGTGGCGCTACTTACAGCCCAACAGATCTACTGTCACCTAAATCTGTAATCTCTGGTGCCGAGCCAGTTCTTAAAGACTCAGAGCATTACTTCTTTGATCTACCAGCATTTCAAAACATGCTAAAAGACTGGACAATCTCTGGTTCGCTACAAGAAGAAATGTCTAACAAGCTTAACGAGTGGTTTGAGCAAGGCCTTCAGCAGTGGGATATTAGCCGTGACGCGCCCTACTTTGGTTTTAAAATTCCAAATACAGAAGACAAATACTTTTACGTATGGCTAGATGCTCCGATTGGATACATGGGCAGCTTTAAAAACCTATGTGACAAGCGCGACGATTTAAACTTTGACGATTATTGGAACAAAGACTCTGACGCAGAGGTTTATCACTTTATCGGCAAAGACATTATCTATTTCCACAGCCTATTTTGGCCAGCCATGCTAGAAGGTGCCGGATTCCGCAAACCAAGCAGCGTGTATGCCCACGGTTATGTAACGGTAAATGGCGCAAAAATGTCTAAGTCACGCGGCACATTTATTAAAGCCCGCACTTATCTTGACCATTTAGACCCAGAGTACTTGCGTTACTACTATGCTGCTAAGTTAAATAACAGAATTGACGACTTAGATCTAAATTTAGAAGATTTTGCACAACGTGTTAATTCAGACTTAGTAGGCAAAGTAATTAACATTGCTAGCCGTACCGCAGGGTTTATTAGTAAACGCTTTAACGCCACTCTATCTCCAGTGGTAAGCAACCAAGCTTTATTAGACGAATTTGTCGCAGCTGAAGCAAACATCGCAGCTTTATACGAAGGCCGAGAGTTTGGTAAAGCGATGCGAGAAATAATGGCTTTAGCCGATAAAGCAAATCAATACATTGCAGAAGAGGCACCATGGCAATTAGCTAAAAATGAAGAAACCTTAGAACGTGCTCACCAAGTATGTTCAATGGGAATTCATTTATTCCGTGTGTTAATCACTTACTTGAAGCCAGTGCTGCCAAAACTAGCAGACAAAGTTGAGCAATTCTTAAATGTAGAACTCAAGTGGGCTGACATAAATAACACCTTAGTTAATCATGAAATCCAAAGCTTTAAAGCATTAATGCAGCGCATTGATATGAAGCACGTAGAGGCAATGGTTGATGCTTCTAAAGATAACTTGGTTAGCGCTACCGCAGCGCCAAAAGAAGAGAAGCCAGCAAGTAACACTAGCAGCGAGATTGAACCCATAGCTGATACCATCAGTTTCGATGAGTTCGCAAAAATAGATCTACGTATCGCTCGCATTGTTAAAGCAGAGCATGTAGAAAAAGCGGAAAAGCTACTTCGCCTTGAGTTGGATATTGGTAGCGAAACTCGCCAAGTATTTGCGGGCATTAAGTCAGCTTACGCACCAGAAGATCTCGAAGGCAAGCTAACCGTTATGGTAGCTAACCTAGCACCTCGTAAGATGCGCTTTGGAGAGTCTCAGGGAATGGTTCTTGCTGCAGGCCCTGGTGGGAAAGACCTCTGGATTTTGAGCCCCGGAGAAGGTGCTCAACCGGGTATGCGAGTAATGTAGAACATAAAAAGGCGCTAATCAGCGCCTTTTTTAATTCTAGTAAGTATTAAAACCTGAGTAGCTAAGCTGGTCGATTGGTAACATCTTTAGCGTTTTAACTTCTTGCACCGCCGCATAAGGAGATGCTTGATGAAGATGAGACAACAGCTCAAGAAGCTTGGCTTCGTCTCCCTCTGCGACGACTTCAACATCTCCAGAGTCTAAATTTTTTGCATAACCTACAAGATCTAATTTAAGGGCTTTAAGCTGGGTGTGATAACGGTAACCTACGCCCTGCACCTTCCCCTTAGCTAAAGCCTTTAAACAAAACACCAGCTGCTAGCCCAGCACTGGTTTTACTTCGTTTAGACCTGTAAATTCGAAGCCGATGCTCTCTACTGGCATGTTCTCTAAGGGAACGCTACAGCGATCAAGGTCTAAACAAAAATAGCGCTGCAATTGATATTGCGCGTTAAGTTGCTCAACTTCATCAAAACCAAATTGACTAAGCGTCCAGCGTAGGCGTTCATCTCTACAATTACATATAAGGCTAAGTAGCGTGAATCCTTGATTTAACGCATAACAGCGGGCCCAATCAACCATTAGTTTAGCCAGCCCTTTTCCTGCAAAATCCCGGTTAACCGTAAGTTTGTGCATAAACAAGCTTTCACGCCTTACCTCGGCTTCTACCTCAATTGCACCACTACGATTATTTAGAATCATGGCTGCTACAGGTTTGCCTGCAATATATCCCATGTACATTTCATCTAAACGATGATTAGCAAGTAAAGAATGTGGAGTAATTTGATGAAATTTCCAAAGCGGTTCGCCTCTTGATTCGAACCAACTTGCTGCTTCCATCAGTAATTCGCAAAACTGATAAAGCTCAATACTTGATATAGAACGAACCACCAAATTAGGTGTCGCTTCGCTTGACATATCAACTCCCTTGATAAGTGTCTAAACTGTGACCGATGACCAGTTGTGAACAACATGTTACACAGAATACCTTTAAGTTAAAAGCATTGTTAGTGAAAATAAGCTCCTTATTTCAGCCTTACAAAGCAAGGCTTGCAGCACAAAAACTAAAATTAATCCTATGATACAAACTTAATCACCAATATTGTGTCAACTTGCTGACAAAACTATACAAACTTCAACGAGATTAAAGAAAGTTTCGCTGCTTTATAAATTGCCAAGAATCACTGATAAACACCCATATAAATGCGATAATCTTCAGCTATATTCAAACTCATTACCCTATAGGAAGATACATGGATTGCTGTAGCCAACCAGGTCTAATGCCCATTGAACAAGCAAGGTCTTTATTACGCGATAGCGCTAGCCTAAAAACCCAAATACAGACCGTGAGTTTAGAAGATGCGCTAGGTAGAGTATTAGCAGAAGACATTGTGTCACCTATTAATATACCTCCCTTCGATAATAGCGCGATGGATGGTTACGCTATTTGTGCAGAACAACTACCTAACAATAAAACTCTTCCACTTAGTCACAAAGTGTTTGCTGGAGATACCCAGCAACTAGCCTTAGAGCCTGGTCATTGCGTAAGAATTATGACCGGCGCTCCTCTACCTCCCGGCTGTGACGCTATAGAAATGCAAGAAAACACTGAAATTAATGCAGACGATGAACAACAGATCATATTTAAGCAGCCAATCAACAAGGGCAAAAATGTTCGCTTAAAAGGTGAAGATGTTAAACAAGGACAAGTTGTTATCCCAGCGAAGACCCGTTTAAATTCAAGCCACATAGGTTTACTCGCTACGCTAGGTATTAACGAAATATCAGTTCAAAGCCTACTAAAGGTGGCATTGTTTTCTAGCGGTGACGAACTAATTCAACCTGGCAACCCACTAAAGCATGGTCAAATATACGATAGTAATCGTTTTGCTATTCGCGCCCTACTCGCAAAATTACCTGTTGAGATAATAGATTTAGGCGTTATTGCCGATGATAAACAGCTGGTTACTGAAGCCTTTATAAAAGCAGACCAAATTGCTGACATAGTCATTTGTAGCGGTGGAGTATCGGTAGGCGAAGCCGATTACACTAAAATGGTTTTAGATGAAATTGGCGACATAAATTTTTGGAAACTAGCGATTAAGCCGGGTAAACCTTTTGCTTACGGTAATCTGCCAAATTCATACTTTATTGGCCTGCCTGGCAACCCGGTTTCGGCTTATGTAACGTTCTACAAACTGGCAATGCTAGTAATAGCAAAAGCGTGTGGATGGGACTACAAAGAGCCGCTCGCAATACCGGCAAGGTCTTTACAAGATTTCAAGAAATCACCAGGTAGAACAGACTATCAACGTGGTTTTGCAAGTATCAGTGCCAGCGGCCAACTAGAAGTAAAATCGACCGGTGCTCAAGGTAGCGCCATTTTCACCAGCTTAACTGAGGCTAACTGTTTCGTAGTACTAGAGCAAGATAGAGGCCGTGTAAGCGCCGGTGAAGTGGTGACTATAGAAATGTTTGCCGAGCCAATTCTTTAGTTAGAATTGATTATGTAACTTAACTGCTTTGTGCATTAAAAATATCTGCTCTCCCATTTTTAATGCCAAAGCCTGTTGCGCTTGAGGAGAGATAGGCACTTTAAAAGCCACGCCTTCTAAACTCACTTCAACATAATAGGTACCTTCCAAAGAATTAACCGATAATACTTCGGCTTGCCACTGATTTTGAGCACTACAACTTTCTACAAATTGTTTAGACAACACAATGTTACTTGGTGAAATACTCACTAAATGAACCCCTTCGTCCAGTACCTCTGGGCTCTCAGCTAAGATGTATTGCTGGCCCAGCTTAAACCAACGCCATCCCTCATCTGCCAAACGCTCACTACGCTCTACACTTAACACTATGGCTTGTTTAGCCTTACCGTTATATTGATTAATCAACTCAAGACTATTTCCAAGCGTAAGTGTTTGGCTGTCTTCCATTAACAGCACCTTATCGCTAAAAAACACTAAGTCTTCTGGATTATGAGAAATAAGCAAGCTGCAGATGCGATGTTGCTTTAGCCACTTTTTCAATATTTTCAGTAAATTGGTAGCAGCTTTTCGATCTAAAGCTGAGAACGCTTCATCTAACAACAATACTTTGGGTTTGGTTGCTAACGCCCTTACCAGCGCGACTCGCTGGGCTTGCCCACCAGAAAGCTGCTGGGCATTTTTATTAAGAAGGTTTTTAACACCAAAACTTTCAACTAAATATGCTAAATCACTGGCACTCACCCTTTGAGACAGTTTGATGTTTTTTGCCACCGTTAAGTGAGGAAAAAGAAAACTTCCTTGAGTGACAAAGGCTAAGGGTCGTTGATATGAGGCTAAGCAGCTATTGCTATCAAACCATACTTGCTCTAAGTATTTAATATCACCAGTTTTAGGGTGCTCTAATCCAGCGAGTAAGCGCAATAAGCTGGTTTTACCAATTCCGGACGGTCCAAACACACCGGTAAGCAAAGGTAGAGAGCAGGCCTCTACACTTAACTCAAAATCGTCTCTTTGATAATGTAGATTAAAACTTAACACCCACACTCCCTACCCGCTTCTTAGCTCCGGTCACACCATAAGTGAGCAATAAAGCGAAAAATGAAATACCCAATAACACTAAGGCTAAACGGTGGGCAGCGGCAAAATTTAGACTCTCTACGTGATCAAACAGCGCAATCGCAATCACTTGGGTTTCTCCAGGGATATTTCCCCCAATCATTAACACCACCCCAAACTCACCTAAGGTGTGCGCAAACCCCAATACCATCGCAACAATAAAGCCACTTTTTGCCAGTGGTAACTCCACAGACAACAACTGTTTCCACCTAGGCATTCTGAGTACTTTTGCGGCATCTAATACGCCAGGTTCAATTTGTTTAAAAGCACTTTGGATGGGTTGAACGACAAAAGGTAAGGAATACAAACATGAGGCAAATACCAGCCCCGAAAAGCTAAAGGCCAATTGGCTACCGGTTATAGCCTGCCACCATTGCCCAAAAAAGCTATTAGGCGCGAACCCAATCAGCAAATAGAAGCCCAACACTGTAGGAGGTAGGACAATAGGTAATGCGACGACCGCTTCAACAACATGCTTTAACTTAGATTGACTACGCGCTAACCACCAAGCTAAAGGAGTGCCTATTAGCAATAAGATTAAGCAACTAATCGTTGCAAGTTTTACAGAAAGAATAATGGCTTGGTATTCAGCATCGCTCATATTTTGGGTAACAAATATCCATTTTCAGTGATAATAGTTTGTGCGTTCTCGCTTAACAAGTAGTTATAAAATTCAATAGCTTGAGATTCATCACTAAGCAAGGCAACATGCTGAGCAACCCCCTTATGTAAATCTTGCGGTACCAACCAATAAGACCCATTAAAATCAGTTTGAATTGAGCGAGCTACAAATCCTGCTGCGACATTACCAGTAGAGATAAATTGAAATACTTGAGATACATTGTTCGCCAACACTATTTTGGCATCATTATTTTTCTGTTTAGCTAACTGCTCGGCTGCCAAACCATATGGTGCTAGTGTTGGGTTTGCGTAGGCGTACATCTGTTCCCAGTTATCCCATAAACTGCTATCTGTTACCTTATCGCCATTTTTATCTAAAAAGTTTGGAGCCCAAAATACCAGCTGGCCATACGCATAGGCCATTTGCTGGCGTGCTTTTCCTTCTTCTACCAGCTGTTTTGGCCGAATGTCATCAGCCGAGAAGAATAAATCGAAGGGGGCACCGTGACTTATTTGGTTATACAAAATCCCCGTTGAAGCGCTAGATATTCTGTAGTTGAATTCAGTATGTTGGGTTTTAAAGTCTTCCGCCAATAGTTCTAAGGTTTGTTTAAAATTGGCAGCCACGGCAATGGTAACTGGCTTAGCGAGAGCAATTGAGCTAACAAAAACAGCAACTATACAAGCTAAACGGGCTACCATTTATCTTTCGCTTTAAGATCTGACTCGCGAGCATCAAGCCAAACATCACCGCCTAAAGTGCGCTCTTTTTTCCAAAAGGTAGCCTTAGTTTTAAGGTAATCCATTATGAAATGGCAGGCTTCAAAGGATGCTTCCCTATGAGCACTATTTACCCCAACAAAAACGATTTGGTCACTAACATCTAAATCCCCAACCCTATGAACAACACTTGCGTCTTGGATTGGCCAGCGCGTTTTTGCTTCAGCGACAATGTTCTCCAGCTGCACCTCGGTCATACCTGGGTAATGCTCCAGCTGAAGCCCCTTAACCTGTTGATCTAAGTTCATATCTCTAACTAGACCGACAAAAAATACGATAGCGCCAGCACTCGCTCGCTCTCGCAAACGTTGGTATTCCTCTCCAACGTCAAAATCTTCTAGCTGTACTTTAATCATCTAACCGCCTGTAACAGGGGGGAAAAATGCAACTTCGTCACCGTTGTTTAGGGTTGCAACTTGGCTAAGATGGTTTTGGTTAACTGCCATCAAAATCGCCTCATCATTTAAGGCCAACCATTGCTCGCCTCTAGCAAGCAGCGTTTCCTTTAGGGTATTAGTATCGCTACCATCTACTAGCTCGACACTTATCGAGCTTTCGCCTAACTGCTCTTTTAAACGAGCGAAAAATAGTACTTTAATTATCATCTAAACATCCTGATTATTCGGCGCTAAACGAACCTGATTATTCGGCGCTAAACGAACCTGATTTTCCGCCATGCTTTTCTAGTAGCTTTACATCTTTAATAGTGATGTCTTTTTGAATCGCTTTACACATATCATAAATGGTTAGCGCAGCTACGCTAGCAGCGGTTAGCGCTTCCATCTCTACACCGGTTTGGCCTTTTAGTTTTGCGGTGCTTACTACCGTAATAATGCCAGTTTTTTCATCTAAGCTTAAATCAACGGTAACCTTGCTTAACATTAAGGGATGGCATAGTGGAATCAACTCGGATGTTTTTTTAGCCGCTTGAATTCCAGCTATACGAGCACATGCAAACACATCGCCCTTGTGCTGCTCTCCATTTAACAAGCTATCTACGGTTTGCTGATTAACTTGCACCATAGCCTGCGCTTTAGCGATACGGCTTGTCTCGGTCTTTTCTGAGACGTCCACCATAATTGCTTCACCAGAAGCATTAATATGAGTAAATTCACTCATTATTTTTGACCTATATGAGGCACAAAATTACAGGGTTTGTGGGTGCTATTTAGTTGCTCTAACAAGATTTTCTGCCATGCTGTTTTACAAGCGTTGGTTGACCCAGGAACACAAAAGATCACTGTTTTATTGGCAAATCCGCCTAATGCGCGACTTTGCACCGTAGACGTTCCAATTTCGGTATAAGAAATATGGCGGAACAATTCTCCAAAACCTTCAATGTCTTTATCAAATAATACACTTACCGCTTCTGGAGTATTATCTCGTGCAGTAAAACCGGTGCCTCCGGTAGAAATAACACAGTCTATTGATTCGTCAGCAATCCAGTTACTTAATATGGCTCTGATTTGATAAACATCGTCAATAACAATTTGTTTATCAGCAAGTTTGTGGCCGGCTTCTGTTAGTGCTTCAGCCAAATAACGCCCCGAAGTATCAGTATCTTCATTGCGTGTATCGGAAACGGTTAATACCGCGATGTTTAAGAAGGTTTGCGTATCGTTAGCCAGATGGCTCATTATGATTCTCCAACTTTATCTTGTATATGTTGCCACTGCTCGGGAGTATTGGTATTTACCATTGCAGACGCTAATTCTTTTGGTATTTCAATTTCAGTGGCTTGAATAAGGTTTAAAAAAGCTTTTATTGACCTTTGCTTTGCCACTGGCAAAGACAAAACATCAGTTAAACAGGACAAGTTCTTGGCATTAGCTTCAACAATTATAGGAAAAACACTATTTGAGAAATAGTAATTGCCAGGTTCAGTTTGGTGTTGATTTATAATCACATCAAGAACTTGCATATTGAGTAGGGGCATATCAACAGGGATGAACAGGCAAAACCGCTGGTTAAGGGTTTGAAGGCATGAAAGTATGCCAGACAATGGTCCTTTCGATTCACTAGAATCTTCAATATGACGAAACTCAGGATAGTTGCCGCTCACATAACATTCGTTTTTTAATGTCTCTTCAAGCAAGCTAAGCCTAGATTTAAGTAAACTACTCCCCTGCCACTCTAGCGCTGCTTTATCGCTTCCCATTCTCTGAGATTTACCGCCAGCGAGAACAACTCCTGTTAACTTTATGAGGGGGTTTGATTGCATTTGATTACAAGCTTGAACGACTTAGTAGGCTAATAATGCCTACTAAGCGTTTAGATGAAAAGATTTATCGTGCCAACTTATTGGTCTTTATCCCATTTGGACAAAACCGCTAAAGAAACCACTGCTACACCAATGAATCCCATTACAAAAATGGTTGGCATGGCTGCATAGCCCAAAACATGCCAAAAAACTGATTCCAAAGTACTCATGTGTTTTCCTTATTTTACTACCAGCCTTCAACACCACTCATATCCGGTAACCGGTGAGCAATGCCTTTGTGACAATCAACACAGGTCTTTTCCCCGCTAGCTAACGCATCTGAGTGTTGCGCAACACTGCGAGGACGCTGCTCTGAGAAATCCATAAATTCAAACTCGTGACAATTTCTACACTCTTGAGAATCATTTTGGCTCATACGATGCCATTCGCGCTCTGCTAAATATTTACGGCGCTCTTCAAATTTTTCTTGAGTGTTAATGGTACCCATAGCAAAGGCTACTAGTTCTTTACTTGCCTGAACCTTACGTACAATTTTATCAGTCCAGTTATGTGGAACGTGGCAATCTGAACAAATAGCACGCACGCCTGAACGGTTTGAATAGTGAATTGTTTCTTGTATCTCAGCTACGATTGGCGCGTGACAACCGGAACAGAACGCTTCGGTATTAGTTGCTTCCATACCGGTGTTAAACGCACCCCAGAATAGAATACCGCCTGTAAAACCAAGCGCTAGCACAACACCCACAGCAGCTTTGCTGGGAGTACTGAGTTTGCGCCAAAATGCCTTCAATAACTTCATAATTTAGCCTCTGGTTAAACTAATGCTTAGCGTAAAGACTCTACGCGTTCGTATTCGTTTTCAATCAACGGGGCCGCTTCATTTTGAGGCACGTGGCATTGCAAACAGAAGTAACGGCGAGGAGACACATCCGCCAATACTTGCCCGTCGCGCGCTTCATAGTGAGTTACACTAATTTTAGTTGCACCACTTTCTCGGGCATTTTTCCAGCTATGACAAGATAAACACTTATTAGCGTTAAGGCTCATCTCGTAATGACGAATCTGGTGTGGGATCAACGGTGGTTGAAACACATAATCGGCATCATAGGGTTTGTCTTGTTCAACCACTGACTTTAAGCCAGCTGCTGAGTTTTGGGTATTTAGCTCAGTATCGCCCCGCAGTGAAGCTACACCACCATTACTTACGTAGTCATTTGCGACTACTACTCCGCAAAGCAGTAAACTGCTTAATAGACCAGATAATAAAACTCGCATTTTCATAATACTCTCTCCGCCACCTTGGCAAATATTTTTTAGCGAAGCATTGAAAGCGAGGGGCTTTCAATGCTTTTAATAGCGTTAAACCTTAGCTAACTTAACTGCACACTTCTTAAAGTCGGTTTCTTTAGAAAGCGGATCTGTTGCATCTAGGGTCAATTTGTTGGTGAGCTGCTTGGCATCAAACCAAGGCATGTACACTAAACCCTTAGGTGGACGGTTACGGCCACGAGTTTCAATTCGTGATTTAACTTCACCGCGGCGTGATTGAATCATCACTTCATCACCACGTTTAAAACCACGTTGTTTTGCATCTTCTGGGTGGATAAACAATACCGCATCAGGGAACGCTCGATATAGCTCTGGAACTCGACGCGTCATAGAACCTGAGTGCCAATGTTCTAATACGCGACCAGTACTTAACCACAGATCGTATTCTTCATCCGGAGACTCAGCCGCAGGCTCGTAAGGCGTAGCAATAATTAGTGCCTTGCCATCTGGTTTTCCGTAAAAGTTAACCTCTTCGCCAGCTTTTACATAAGGGTCAGAGCCTTCGCGGAAACGCCAACGCGTTTCTTCGCCATTAACCACAGGCCAGCGTAAACCGCGTACTTCATGATAAATATCAAATGGCGCTAAATCGTGGCCGTGATCGCGACCAAACTCAGCGTATTCTTCAAATAAACCTTTTTGAACGTAGAAACCAAAATCTTTTGCTTCATCATTAAGCTCTGCGTTTACTTGTTCAACAGGGAATTGATCAACTACGCCATTACGGAACAAAATATCGTATAAGGTTTTGCCTTTATATTCAGGCTTTTTAGCTAGTAGCTCTGCTGGCCATACTTCTTCAACCTTAAAGCGCTTAGAAAATTCAACCAATTGCCATAAGTCTGATCTCGCTTCACCCGGCGCAGACACTTGCTGATGCCAGAACTGCGTACGGCGTTCAGCGTTACCATAAGCACCTTCTTTCTCAACCCACATTGCTGTTGGTAAAATAAGATCGGCTGCTTGGGCAGTAACTGTTGGGTATGGGTCAGATACAACAATAAAGTTTTCAGGATTGCGGTAACCAGGCAAACCCTCTTCATTGATATTTGGCGCGGCTTGCATGTTGTTATTACACATAACCCAGTAAGCATTCAGCTTGCCATCTTTAAGCATACGGTTCTGCAATACAGCGTGGTAACCAGGTTTAGGCGGAATGGTTCCTTCTGGTAGCTTCCAAATGTCTTCTGCAATTTTGCGGTGTTTAGGATTAGCTACAACCATATCTGCTGGCAAGCGATGCGAGAAAGTTCCCACCTCACGGGCGGTACCACATGCAGATGGCTGTCCAGTTAGTGAGAATGGGCTGTTGCCAGGCTCTGAGATTTTGCCGGTTAACAAGTGAATGTTGTACACCGAGTTATTTGCCCATACCCCACGGGTATGTTGGTTAAAGCCCATGGTCCAGTACGAAGTTACTTTAACATTTGGATCGGCATAATCTTTCGCTAGCGCTTCCAATTTTTCGGCAGGTACGCCAGAAAGCTTCGCCACTGCTTCTACATTGTAGTCTTTCAAAAACTCGCGATATTCGTCGAAACTCATATCGGTCATTTTGCCTGAATCCGGGTTAGCCGCTGCTTTTTGTAATGGATGCTCTGGACGTAGTCCGTAGCCAATATCTGTTTCACCGCGTTTGAAGTGAGTATGTTTGTTTACAAAGTCCCAATTAACTTTGTCATTCTCGATTATGTAATGGGCGATGTAGTTGAGAATTGCCAAATCGGTTTGTGGCGTAAACACCATGCCGTTATCAGCTAATTCAAAGCTGCGATGTTCAAAGGTAGACAGTACGTGAACTTTAACGTGTGGCGCAGACAAACGGCGATCAGTTAAGCGAGACCACAAAATTGGGTGCATTTCTGCCATGTTTGAGCCCCAAAGCACAAACGAATCTGCAGCTTCAAGGTCATCGTAACAGCCCATAGGCTCATCAATACCAAAGGTGCGCATAAAACCACCAACAGCCGAAGCCATACAGTGACGCGCATTAGGGTCGATGTTGTTAGTTAAAAAGCCGGCTTTATGAAGTTTAGCTGCAGCGTAACCTTCCCAAACGGTCCATTGGCCAGAGCCAAACATACCTACTGAAGTTGGCCCCTTATCGGCAAGTGCTTTTTTCCACTTCTCCGCCATAATGTCGAAGGCTTGGTCCCATGAAACTGGAGCAAACTCGCCATTTTTATCAAACTTGCCATCTTTCATACGTAACAAAGGCGTGGTTAAACGGTCTTTGCCGTACATAATTTTTGAAAGGAAGTAACCTTTAATACAATTAAGGCCTTTGTTTACTGGAGACTCGGGGTCGCCTTGAGTGGCAACAACTTTGCCGTTCTGAGAGCCAACTAAAACACTACAGCCAGTACCACAAAAACGACAAGGAGCTTTATCCCATTTCACTTTTGTTTCTTCTGACGAAGTAATTAAGTTGGTGGCACTTGCAGGTAAACTAATACCAGCAACGGTGGCTGCGGCACTTACCGCATTCGCTTTAACAAACTGTCGGCGAGTCCATTTCATAATACTTCCTCATTAGCTGATTCAAATTGGTGAAATACTAGATTGCTGCTTAGTACCGCTTCCAATTTTCCGATGTCTTCTAGGGTGGTTACTATGTTATTGCGCGTCTGGCTTTCTATAGAAACAACGATTTTCCCCTCAGGGTTAAAACCGTGTACTTCTAGTCCTTCCAGATCGCTAATTTGATCGATGACTTCTTTAATACGGTCTGGTTGGCACAACACCACCGCACTACTAATATGGTACTCTTCGTTCATCCAACTTCCTTTATTTCAATGGCTTGGCTTGGACATACTGAAATACAAGCCCCGCAACTGTTGCAGTGCTCAGAATTAATTTGTACCTCTGCTTTTCCCGCTAGTAATGGCTTAATGCTAATGGCTCTTTGCTCACAGGTATCGCTACACGTTCGGCAATAAACACCGTTTTGTGCCAGACACTTAGAGGCATTAACGTCAACAGAATTAGACCAAGCAGGTTGCTGCTTCGGGTGAAACAAAGACTCGGGGCAAGACGTTGCACAGTCGTAACAAAATGTGCACTCACCTTTGGTGAAATCAACTGCTGGAAAACCGCCATTACCCTTAACAATAATCTGTTCAGGGCATGCTTTGACGCATTCTCCACATTGAGTACAGCCAGCTTCAATAGACTGTTGTAACCAAGGTAGAGAGTGATGTTGTTTACTGCGAAGCGCTTTGTTAGTACTAAACATACGACGTTTAGACAGGTCTACAGACATCAATTTTCCTTACGAAATCAGGCTTTAACATTACTGGTAAAACCACCCTAAATTTCTTGGGGTTAAGCGTAAATTTTATTAACAATCAAAAACATACCCCTTAAGGGGTGTTTACTCAAATGATTGATTTAGATCAAGTATAGTGCGTGATTTCTATCACGCACTAAAACTTATCCGCCTATTGATGCGAGATGTGGAGTAGCGCCGGTATTACCGTCGTGGAGGAAATGACTAACTTTTTTGGTTTGTAATGCGTCTTCAATACGCTTGCTTAATACGTCTATTTGAGAAGGGTTTTGCAGCAAATCGCGGAGCTCTACCCCCTCTTCACCAAACAAACATAAATGTAATTTGCCTTGTGATGAAACCCGTAGGCGATTACAGGTAGCACAAAAATCTTTAGAATACGGCATGATAAGGCCGATTTTGCCGGCGTAATCAGGGTGCTGAAAGACTTGAGCAGGCCCAGCATTATGAGCTCGAATTTGCTGCTCCCAACCTTCGTTGAGTAGCAGTTGTTTAAATCCAGAGCCAGCAACATGATGTTTGTGGAAATAATCGGGTTGATCACCCATTTGCATTAACTCAATGAAACGGACTTCAACCGGGCGGTCTTTAATCCACTCCAAATACTTTCGAAAGTTTTGCTGGGCCATCTGTTTTATAAGCACAGCATTGAGTTTTACCGCAGTAAAGTCTTGCTCTAATGCCGCATCAATTCCGGCCATCACTTTAGTGAAAGTTTTGGTACCAGTGATCAACTCAAACTGACGTGGATCTAAGCTATCAACACTCACATTTACATGAGTAAGCCCCGCATCACGCCAGCGCTTAGCGTTATTCGCCAGTTTAAAACCGTTGGTAGTCATCGCTAGTTGCTGAATGCCCGTAGTATTTGCGCATACTTCCATAATCTCGACTAAATCTTTTCTAAGGCTTGGTTCTCCGCCAGTAAGACGAATTTTGTTTGTGCCTAATTTAGCGAAGCATTTAGCAAGCTGAGCTATCTCAGATAAATTGAGATTACTATGAGGCGTTTCGCAATGATAACCATCAGGTAAGCAATAGTTACATTTGAAGTTACATTCGTCGGTAAGAGACAAACGCAAATAGAAAAATTTTCGGGAAAATGAATCCGATAACATAAATCAACCTTTCCAAATGCGGGAGGCAAAGCCATTTCTGCACTCTACCCTGCTTAGTCGATGCTAAGGGTCTAAACGCCATATCATTGTGACTTAGGTCGATTTAGACTTCGGTGATACTTTAATGCTAAGCAATAAATCTTAATTTGTTAAGTGCTTTCTTAAACGGTTACACTGGCTTTGTGATATTTGTCGGTTAACTTTATTGAATTAAAAGGACTTATTTTTGAAACGTTTTTTTGGCAAACGCTCCATAGGCACAGCGGTAATCCGCTTGTTAAGTGTGATGATGTTCCTTTTTGCCTTGGTAGCAATTGGTTCGTTGACCACCTTGGTAAACAGCCTAAATGATGCAGAAGCAATCAATATAGCTGGCTCTTTGCGTATGCAAAGTTACCGAATGGCACATGCTTTAAATGTTTACGACAAAGAAGTAGAACGTAAAATTCAACAATTTGAAACCTCGTTAAACAGTGATGCTTTAACTAAAGCCGCCGAGCAAGATGATGCAATTAACCAGCGCTACCAAAAAGTTAAACAACGCTGGGTACAACTAAAACCCTTTGTTATAGAAAAGAATATCGACGAATTTGACCGCCAAATTGTAGGATTTGTCGACCTAATCGACGAATTTGTAGCAGAAACCCAATATAACTCCGAAGCCAAAGTATTCTCACTAACCCTGCTTCAATTAATTGCCTTTGCCATCATCACTTTTATTGCCGTTTACACGCTTTGGTACATTCAAAAGAATATTTCCAAGCCCATTTATCGATTAGTAGAAGCAGCCAAGCAAGTGCAACAAGGTGACTTTAAAATCTCTGTGCCAACCCGTTACGCCAGCATCGAAATGGAAACCTTGGCAAAAGGCATTATGTCTATGTCACAAGACTTGGAGCACTCTTACCAAACACTTGAAAATCAAGTTAAAGCCAAAACTAAAGAGCTTCGCCGCGCTAACCGCGATTTAAACTTTTTGTACAACCTAGAGCAAACGCTATTTAACAGTACTTTAAATGAGGAACACCTAGAGCAATCACTTAAGCTGCTCTGCGAAACCTTAGGTATTAAGGGCGCCAAGCTGTACATCGATAAATTGGACATTGAGGTTGAATTACACCAACAAAATGTTCAGTTTGAAGAACCAATATCCTTACAGCTAAATCAAGAGCAATATGGCTCTCTGCAGCTGCCTATGGTGCCCGAAGATAGAGCAGCAATTGTTACCAGTTACTGCCGCACGATTACTAAAGTGCTGCGTTTCGAACAAAGCCTATTGCAAAAGCAAAAACTGCTGTTAATGGAAGAGCGCGCTACGATTGCTCGCGAGTTACACGACTCTTTAGCACAGTCTTTATCTTATTTAAAAATTCAAACTAGCCTGTTACAAAGGCAACTTAAGCAAAGCCCTTGCGATTGCCAACAAAGCTTTGAGATTAGTGAAGAAATACAATCGGTATTAAGCGCCGCTTACATACAGTTACGAGAGTTACTATCCACCTTCAGATTAACCATTAAAAACGCCCTACTGGTTGAATCACTACAAGTGTTGGTAGACGAATTAAATACCCAGCACTCTCAAGTCATAGAGCTTGAGACCAATATATCCAACGATATGGTGGAAGCAGATAAGCAAATTCACATAATACAAATTGTTCGAGAAGCGATCATAAACGCTCTAAAACATGCTGACTGTGATAAAATTTGGGTTAAATGTATTGGTGACTCTGAGCTTATTTCTGTTGAAATAGCGGATAATGGCTTACAGGGTGGCAAACTAAAACAAGTTAATGACCATTACGGACTGCAAATAATGCAAGAACGAGCTCAGCGACTAGATGGAGATATTCGCTTTGAGCAATCGTTGTCCGGTGGTGTTTCGGTAAAACTAACCTTTCCTAGAAAGAGTAATTAAGGATCCTGCAAGCTATGAGCGACCCAATCAACATTCTTGTTGTAGATGACCACCCTTTAATGCGTAAAGGCATTGTGCAGTTTTTAAGCATTGAACCTGAGTTTAACGTAGTTGCTGAAGCTGGCAGTGGTGCTCAAGCTGTGGAGCTTTGTAGTGAGCTAGAACCCGATGTAGTGCTATTAGATTTAAACATGAAAGGATTATCAGGTTTAGATACTTTAAAGCTACTTCGTGAGAAACAAGTAAGCTCTACCATCATTATCCTCACTGTATCTGATTCGAAACAAGACGTTATTAAACTTATTAACGCTGGTGCAGACGGTTACTTGCTTAAAGATATGGAACCAGAGCAACTGCACGAGCAATTAAAACAGGCAGCCGCGGGCAAACAGGTATTAAGTGAAGAGCTTGTCCCCTTCCTTAGCTGCTTGCACGAAACCGACGAGTTTGCTGAAAAACTAGGAACAGTCACCAAGCGTGAATTACAAACGCTTAACGAAATAGCCAAAGGTGCCAGCAACCGCGAAGTAGCGTCTACTTTAAAAATTACCGAAGGTACGGTTAAAGTTCACGTGAAGAGTCTACTTCGTAAATTGAATGCTAAATCGCGAGTTGAATTAACCGTGATGTATCTTGAACATATAGCGTAAACGCATGAATAACACGCTACTGATGGGCGAAGCCAGTTGCCTTATTCTGGCAATCAGCTTCGCGATAAGAGCGATGTTTTTACATGCTAAACGCCATCAAGATTGGTTCAATCCTCTGCGGATCTTCTTCAAGCCCGTCAACAACCTAAATGCCGATGAGTACTCATTAATTAGATGGGCAGTTCACGCACTAGTAGTGTGTGTCAGCTTAGATGTTCTTAGACACTTGATATAAAAAAGCGGCTTTACGCCGCTTTTCTTTGATTAACGCTTTTGCTTAAATTGCTTGTTAGTGAAGCGAGTGGCTGCAAAATTGCTGTTTTTCGCCCCTTTATAACCGCGGTTTCCTGCCCCACGACTTCCTCGCTTACTGTCTGCCGGCACCAAATGGTGTAAGCCACTGCCAATTAACTTGGTAAGGCCCATATTGGTTAAGCCTTCGCGGATGATTGGCCAGTTATTCTCATCATGGTAACGAAGCAAGGCCTTATGTAAGCGGCGTTGACGCCCTTTCTTGGCCACCGATACTCGTTCACTAGTATGGCTAACCTTATGCAGCGGATTTCGCTCGGTGTGATACATAGTCGTTGCGTTGGCTAAAGGCGATGGATAGAAGTTCTGCACTTGGTCCAATCGAAACTTATTCTTCTTCAACCACAAAGCCAGTGTCACCATGTCTTCATCTTTAGTGCCTGGATGCGCTGAAATAAAATAAGGGATCAAGTACTGCTTTTTACCGGCCTCTTTTGAGTATTTATCAAACAGCTCTTTAAACTTATGATAAGTGCCCATACCCGGCTTCATCATCTTAGATAATGGGCCTTCCTCAGTATGCTCTGGCGCAATTTTTAGGTAGCCGCCAACGTGGTGTAAGGCGAGCTCCTTAACGTAACGAGGGTCTTCAATGGCAAGGTCGTAACGCACACCAGAAGCAATTAGAATCTTTTTGATCCCTTCCACCTTTCGAGCCCTACGATACAAATCAATGGTTGGTGTATGGTCGGTATCCATGTGGTGACAAATAGTCGGATAAACACAAGACAAGCGGCGACAAGTTTCTTCGGCTTTTGGGCTTTTACAATTTAGTCGATACATATTGGCCGTTGGGCCACCTAAATCAGAAATAACGCCTGTAAATCCAGGAACTTGATCTCTGATCTGCTCGATCTCGTTGATGATGGAATCTTCTGATCGGCTTTGAATAATTCGCCCTTCGTGCTCGGTAATTGAACAGAAAGTACAACCACCATAACAACCACGCATGATGTTAATTGAAAACTTAATCATGTCGTAGGCAGGGATCTTAGCTTTGCCGTAACTTGGGTGCGGCACACGCTGATAAGGCAAACCAAACACGCCATCCATATCTTCAGTGCTTAACGGCAACGCAGGTGGGTTTAGCCAAACAATTCTATCACCATGGCGTTGAGCTAATGCTCGGGCACAGCCTGGGTTAGTTTCTAAGTGGAAAATCCGAGAAGCATGGGCGTAAAGCACTTGGTTAACTTTAACTTGCTCAAACGCTGGCAAATTAATATATACGTTTTCCCAAGGGCGTTTCTTTTCCAATTGCACAACAATCGGTTTAGCTTGCTCGGCTTCTTTGGGGTCAACTGTCTCGGTCTCTTTAGTCGAACAGCTTTCCTCTATTTCGGTATACGGGCTAGGAATAGGGTCAATCTTTCCAGGCTTATCTAGATGGCTTGAGTCTAAGCCACTCCAGCCAGGTAACGCTTCTTTACGAATAATCGCCGTTCCGCGAACATCATTTAGTTCGCTAATTGCCTCACCTTGGCTAAGGCGGTGTGCAACTTCTACCAAAGGACGCTCAGCATTTCCGTAGATAAGTAGCTCTGCTTTTGCATCAAACAGTACCGAACGACGCACTTTATCAGACCAGTAATCATAGTGGGCAATACGGCGTAAGCTTGCTTCTATTCCGCCAAGTACCACTGGCACATCTTTGTAGGCTTCTTTACAGCGTTGTGAGTATACAATTACGGCGCGATCGGGGCGTTTACCCCCTTCATTATTTGGCGTATAAGCATCGTCATGTCGTAGCTTTCTGTCTGCCGTGTAACGGTTGATCATCGAATCCATGTTGCCAGCAGTTACCCCAAAAAATAAATTGGGCTTGCCTAGTTTCATAAAGGCATCTTTGCTGGTCCACTCTGGCTGAGCAATAATCCCAACTCTGAAGCCTTTGGCCTCTAACATACGGCCAATAACTGCCATGCCAAAGCTGGGGTGATCAACGTAAGCGTCACCAGTTACCAAAATAATGTCACAGCTATCCCAACCTAAGGTTTTCATTTCCTTACGTGACATAGGTAAGAATGGCGCAGCAGCACGCTGACGATTCACGCAAGTTTCAGGTTTAAATAGAGTTGGCGCAGTTTGCATAAAAATTGGTCTCGTAAAATCAAGCGCGACATTATATACGTTATTTTAGTTGCTAGGAAACGGATTAACAGCAAGTTAACAATTACAGGCTCTAGCTCTGTAAACTCGCTAGCTAAATGACCACAAATAACCTAAAATTTCTTTTAATATTTAGCGAGTTACTTATTGAAGAAGCATATGGAATTGCAGCGGCCTAGCGCTCACCTACTTTTAATATTTTTTGTAAGCCAACTGCTTTTTGCCTGCGCCCAGCGCCCATCTGACGAGCTAATTCAACAATATAAGCAGCCAAGCTACACCATTAAGCCCGGTGTCGAGTCCGAAAATCAATTCAAAGTAAATCAAATTACCCAATATCAACCAGGTAAAAATGGCATTGCGGTTCTGTCTGATGGCATAAGTGCCTTTGCCGCTAGAATTGCGTTAATTGAAGAAGCGCAACTAAGCATTGATGCGCAGTACTACATGATTAAAGAAGACATGACGGGAGCCATTTTCCTCGGCAACTTAATTGGGGCAGCAGACCGAGGTGTACGGGTTCGCCTGCTAATTGACGACATTAATACCTCTAATTACGACGATGTTCTCAAAGCCATGGCCTTGCATGACAATATCGAAGTAAGGGTCTTCAACCCATTTTACGACCGCACCTTTAGAGCAACAAACATGGTGGGTGACTTTGAGCGTTTAAATAGCCGCATGCACAATAAATCGCTAACTATCGATGGCCTAATTACCGTAGTTGGCGGACGCAATATCGGCGATGAATACTTTAGCGCTAAAGATGATCTGGAGTTCTCTGACATCGATGCAATTGCCTTAGGGCCGATAGTCGATGAAGTAAATCAAGCCTTTGATCTCTACTGGAATAACATTCGAAGCTACCCTATTGAATCCTTAAATACCAAGCAAATAGACATACAAGCTCAATATCGCCGTTTAGAACAACAGGTTTTTAAAAATAGTGTTAAGTCTTTTGTAGTTGCTCATTTGCGTTACGCAAAATTAATCGAAGATAAAACCTTTCGGGATTATCTATATTGGTGTGACGGCAGGCTACTAGTTGATCACCCCAATAAAGATGGCGACTTTGCTAGTGACGTATCTACAAATTTAGCCAGTGTACTTGAGCAGTCAGAGCAAAGTATTTTACTTAGCTCTCCTTATTTTGTGCCCGGAGAAGAAGGTACCTCAGGGTTAGTAGAACTTGCCCACAAAGGCATAGACGTAAGTGTGATTACCAATTCGCTTGCAGCAACCGATGTCGCAGCCGTTCACTCTGGTTACAAAAAGTATCGCAAACGCTTGGTAGAAGGGAATGTATTTCTTTATGAAGTAAAACCGGATGCAAAGCAAAAACAACGCTTAGCCTTTTTTGGTAAAGGTGCATCTAGGGCAAGTTTGCATAGCAAAGTTTTTGTAATTGATGAAGAAAAGCTCTTTATTGGCTCTTTTAATTGGGATCCACGCTCTATCAATCTAAATACCGAAATGGGCTTGTTACTCACCTGCCCCGATTTGGCATACCTGGTGTTTAACGCAGTGCATGACGAATTACCATTTAAAAGCTATTTGCTAGAGCTAGATGACAAGCAGCAACTAGAGTGGGTAGAAACATTTAGGGAGCAAGCTGAAGTACGCTACGATAGCGAGCCTAAAGCCAGCGCATGGCGAAAGTTTCAAGCTTGGATAGTTGGTCTTCTACCAATAGAAGACCAACTCTAGCAGGCTTAGTGGTGGTGACCACAGCCACCAGCAGCGTGAACATGGCCGTGAGCTAACTCTTCTTCAGTTGCTTTACGAACTTCGGTCACTTCAACTGAGAAAGCCAAATCGATTCCGGCTAATGGGTGGTTGCCATCAACAATTACTTCGTCTTCTTCCATGCCGATAATAATTACTGATTGCTCACCTTCGTCAGTAGTAGCACGAAACTGCATGCCTACTTCCACTTCAACATCACCAAACATACTTTTTGGCACAGCTTGAACAAGGTTATCGTTACGCTCGCCATAAGCATCTTCGGCAGCAATATCTGCATCAAACTTGTCGCCAACCTGCTTGCCAACTAGCGCTTGCTCTAAGCCAGGTACTAACTGACCATGGCCAACAATAATTGCCAAAGGCTCTTTGCCTTCGGAAGTATCAAGTTGTTCGCCATTAGCGGTTACAGTGTATTCAAAAACGGCAACGTCGTCTTTTGCAATGATCATTCAAGATTCCTTGGTTAAAAATAATGCAGAACTCTGCTAACAGGCCAATTCTAAAGCTTCAGAAACAAAATTACTATCTAGGATTCATTTAACAAAATAGTGCTAACTGGCAATTTTCGGCTCTTTGAAACCTTGTAAATGTGTTCAGTTTGATAAGAAGCAAGCTATAGGAAATTCCCACTAAAGATATAAATCCATGCCGCAAACCAAACACAGCCATGAAGTTATAGACTCAAGAGCACCCAATCAGAATAAGCTCTTTTGTCTAATGGCGACCACACTCTTTAGTGACTAAAAAAGGGGCTCACAGCCCCTTTTTTATAGTTACCGCAACATTTGCTTATGCGTGAGCCGTTTGCGCTGCCACATCCATTTCAGCACGCGCGCGTGTCATGTAAGACTTCATCAACAAAGACGCGATTAAGGCGATAACAAATACACCAGCAAAAATGTAGAGTGTCATCTCGTAACTGCCAGTTGTTGTTTTAACGTAAGCTGCGATCTGTGGGCCAGCCAAACCAGCCAGTGCCCAGGCGGTAAGCACGTAGCCGTGAATCGCACTCAGCTCCTTAGTACCGAAGAGATCTCCAATAAACGCTGGCAGGGTTGCAAAGCCGCCACCGTAACAAGTTAGAATGGTATATAGAACAACTTGGAACAAAATGATGCTGGTAATGTTTGGCAGCAAACAGAAGGCAACAATTTGAATTAAGAAGAAAATCATGTAGGTATTTGGGCGACCAAGCACATCAGATAGAGAAGCCCAAGCAATTCGGCCCAGTCCGTTAAATAGCGACATTAAGCCAACCACACCAGCAGCTTCCGCCGGGCTTAATCCAATGCTCTCTTGAGCCAAGGGTGAGGCCGCGTAAATAACCGCAATGCCACAGGAGATGTTAATAAACATCATCACCCACAAGCCATAAAAGGGACCAGTTTTAACCGATTCGTTAGCTGTTAGTTGGGTTAAATCCTCTACAACTTTCTTTTCACCTGACTCAACCGCAGCCTTCATTGCATCTGGCATCCAACCCTGTGGTGGCCGCTCTAAATAAGACGCAGAAGCAAACATGATAACTAGATATACAACTCCGGTGATCCACCAAGTGTAAGCAATACCATTGCCCTCAACAGTAAAGGTTTCAATAATAAAGTTAAACACCGGGCCTGCTACCATAGCGCCAAAGCCAAAGCCCATAATCGCTAAGCCAGTGGCAAGACCACGACGATCTGGGAACCACTTAACGAGGGTAGATACGGGAGTAATATACCCAATGCCTAAACCTATGCCGCCTAACACACCATAGCCGAGCCAGATCAGATAAAGGTTTTGAATATAGGCGCCAAAACCCGCAATTAACAGGCCACCACCGAAAAACGTAGCTGCGAGCATACCCGCTTTGCGCGGACCATTCTTCTCAACGAAGTGCCCCATAATCGCTGCAGATAAGCCTAGGAAGAAAATCGCAAAACTGAAGGTCCAAGCAATTTCATTGTTGGTCGCTGACTCCAACAGCTGACCTAGGGGTTTCTTAAATACGCTGAATGCGTATACCGAACCGATAGAGGCATGTAGCCCAACGGCAGATGCTGCGATAAGCCAACGGTTTTTCATTACCTACTCCTTGTAAGAACATTAAATCCATTTATTGTCCTTATACTGTAGAACGCTAGATCTGAAGAATTTTTGACCTAAATCAGTTCAATTTACAGTCAAGAGCTTATTCAAGTCAGCTTAGTGACACAGTTCAAAAAACAGCCTACTGCAAATGATAATATCACCAATAAGATCAACCGAACCTCACAATGAGAATAAAAACCTTTATTCTACCAAAACCACGAAATAAACACGCGCCGCACTTAGTGAGTAATCATGCGCGCAAATGGCGTAGTTTTCTCTCCTTAATCTTGGCTAACTATTTGTTCTTTTGTTAATTCTATCTAGTCTTCCACTGGGGAGAAAAAGCAGAGTTAGAACTATTTTTTTATTGTCTCTAGACCAAAGCAATCCGTGTTTAACAGGCATTTATCAGCGTCGCCAAATTTTGTAGCCATACAACTAACCAAAGACAACGAATAGTTCTGGCAACTTTTATCTAAAAATAAAAAGAGTACACTGTAGCCTTTGAAAAATGCTGTTGGTTACTCCATGGATCTGTCTACCCTACTCATCTTTATCCCTACCTTCTTCTTCGTTTCTATTACACCTGGCATGTGTATGACACTAGCGATGACCTTAGGCATGACCATTGGGCTGCGCCGCACCTTTTGGATGATGCTAGGTGAAATGGTAGGAGTAGGCATAGTTGCGGTGCTTGCAGTACTTGGTGTTGCTGCAATTATGCTGCGTTACCCAGACGTGTTTACCTTGTTAAAATGGCTTGGCGGCAGCTATCTTGGTTACTTAGGGATCCAAATGTGGCGCTCTCGCGGAAAGATGGCCATACCCGAAAAAATTGAACAGCAAGCGCAAGTTAGCCCTTGGCAATTAGCCACTCAGGGGCTGGTAACAGCAATAGCAAACCCTAAAGGTTGGGCCTTTATGATTTCACTGTTACCGCCTTTCATCCAAGCGGACAAAGCCCTTCCCCTGCAACTGAGTGTATTGGTGGGCATAATTCTAATTTCTGAGTTTGTTTGTATGACTCTTTATGCAACCGGTGGAAAAACCTTACGGTTATTCCTAAACAAAAGCGGCAATGTACGCTTGTTAAACCGCATCTCCGGAACGCTCATGATTGGAGTGGGAATTTGGTTAGTATCCACCTAGGGTTTAAAAACCACTCCCTACTTGGAAATACACTGCGCTTTCCTCGCCGCTATAGGCAAAATCCATCCCTAGGCGAAGACCATATCTTCGGGCGATTTGATAACGAAAGCCTGCGCCCACAGACTGTACGCTTTCATCTGTAGCTAACTCACTTTCCTGTAGTGCTTGTCCAGCACCATAGAAAGCCGAGATAGTCCAACGGTGATCAATCGAGTAAGTAAGTTGTGATTGTAGAGTATGAATCTCGTCACCTTGATACCGATAGGCGGATACCCCTCGCAAGCCTACATAGGGTCGCGCTGTGGGTGATAAAAACAATTCATCAGAGCTAAAGAGCTGATAATTGCCAGCAAAAGCTAGGTTCCATTTTCTACCTAATGGAATATACACCTCTCCGTCCACATTCAAATTTTGGTAGTCCCAATCGCTGCCCAATTTTTTATCGTAAATCATGTAATCTGCGTTTAGTTTATACCCCCTAGTTGGGTAAAAAATATTGTCTCTGGTGTCGTATTCGGCAATAAAACCTAGACCAGAAGTGATCGACTCATCCCCCCACACCTTGCCTAACAAGCCATTTAGCAGCTTATCCGCATTAGAGTTACCAGTATCAAACGTTACTTTGCTTACACCTACAATTTGCTTAGCACCCAACATCAGAGGAGTATCAGCGATACGAAACTGAAGCTTTTGCTGGGCTAGAGCGCCCTCGGTTTTAGTACCAATCTGCATGCTTTTAGTAAAATCACCTAAAGACAGATCTTTATAAATATTCAGATTAGCTTTCCCCAAGCCCATTCCACCGGTATAGCGGATTGAATCCTTCATCCATGAATGTCGATGTCCGGCAAAAGCAAACCAAGTACCATTCTCGGTGCCTGCTGCTCCCACTAAAGTAATTGCCGAGGGTATCAACTGTGCACCACCATCTAGTGATGACATCGCTAGCTTCTTACGGGCTATTTTCTCTTCTTCAGTTTCATGAAGAAATAGCCCCATAGCACCGCCACCAGCGCCAACAGCAGGTTCAGTTATTAGAATAGGAATAGGCAAAAAGCCATAGGCATTCTCTGCAAGGTGATGCCCCAAATCAAACTGTCCATCAACTTCGTCAAAATATGAGGCAGTGCTATCGGTTGAATAAACGCTAATAGACAAAACCGACAACGCCATCGCCGCCCATGTAGTTTTCATTAATAACCTTTGTTTAATTACTTAGTTGTTTGTTTAACTCTAAAACTGGCAAATTCAGCTTTTGAAGGAATTACGCTACTTTAAGCTTACTTTGGCGTAGTGCTAAATCTTGTTTGTAGGACTAAATCCGTCAAAGTAGTATCGTTATAACTTATTGGATAGACGTATTTTTTATGCTTAGTTGGAGAAAGTTGCTTCACTCGTTAACATAGGTAAAACGCAATATATCCGAACCAAACAAAAGCGAGTTACACCCTGCGCTACAATATATAAATGTAAGCTCTTTTATGTCGATATTGCTTGTTTACTCATTATGGTGAAGCGAATGTTCAAGGAAACAAAGATTAACTGGCCAGATTATTATCATCCTCGAAACGCGCAAATTCATGTTAAAAATGCTGTGCCCAGCAAAGTCCCTGCAGAGCGAGTTTGGGCATGTTTGATTAAGGCGCCGTGTTGGCCAACCTGGAAGAATAAAGCGACCTCTGTGCAGCTGTTAAACGGTAACGGCTTAGAGTTAGAAAAAGGCACGGTCTTTCTTTGGAAAACTAAAAAGCTTCAATTCGAATGCACAGTGGTCGAATTTGTGCCTAACAAAAAAATCGCTTGGAAAGGCAAGTCTGGCAGTATAGATATGTATCACGCTTGGAAGTTAGACTGCCAAGCAGACGGCTGTTCAATTATTACTGAGACAACCCAACGTAATGGAATAAGCTGGCTCACTAAGTATTTTCTTCCCAAGCAAATTAATAGCTATCATCAACATTGGCTTGAAGAACTGCAACAACAAGCCCGTTAACTTAGAGGTCGTAAACTAAACCCAGCGAGCGATATATCGCATCGCTTATTTTGCTCCCTGACACCTTAATGCGCTGTTGTTTTCCTTGCTGCCAAATAGTCTCTCCTTTCTCGGTCAATCCAAGTTGCCACAAATGGGTATCGCGATCTTGGAACAGATACTCTTCTAACTGTTCAGCAAAGCCTTCTCCGCATAGGTACAAACCAAACTCGAGATTAAGATGATCGGAGCGCGGATCAAAATTAGAGGACCCAACATAACTACACTGCTTATTCACAACCAACGCTTTTACGTGGTAATAATGCTTAACGTGTCCTTTCTCTTTGTCTGGAGCAAACTCATAGAGTTTAACGTCTTGTTGTAATAACTGTTTTCGATAGGGGGAATAATACGCTCCAACAAACGCTGAATCACTGCCCGTTTTACCAGCAGTAATTGCTGTTACCTTTGCACCAGCTTGCTTGAACCTTTGTATATCACTTTCTCCAACGGCTTTAGGCAATAAATACGGTGTAGATATAACAAGCTGGTCAATCTGCTTATGCTTCTGCTGAATAGTTTTAGACAACCGCTCTCGATGATAAGGTTGTTTGTCTTCAAGTTTATTAAGTGAATCAAACAAAGCGGTCGCTTCAACAGAAGTGTATTCTGGTTCAGCGATAGCTAATACACTGCCCGCAATCGCAGCTAGCTGCAATGGGTATTTGTTGGCAAGCTTGGCAAAACCCGCTAAAAAATAGTCGCGCTCTTCTGCCCTTGGTATCCCCACTAAGGTCTGAACATCAACCGCACTCTCACTCTGAAACAACTGATTAAAGTTTTTCTCAAAGGCCGCTAACACAGCTCCTTTTACCAACAAATCCAAATCGAAAAAGTTTGCTTTTTTACTGTATTCAAAATAACTATCACCGATATTGCGCCCACCAGTAATCATTAAATCACCATCCACTAGCAGTAGCTTTTCATGTAAGCGATGATTACGTTTGTTTTTATGGATCTGAAAATCAAACATGCGGCTAAACCAGCCTAGCTGACGCGCTTCAAAAGGATTAAAAATGCGTATTTCAATGTTTTGGTGAGCGGCCAATGTTCTTAACCACATATCATTAAATTCAAGTAGGTCATCAAGAACTAACTTTACTTTTACACCTCTGTCGGCGGCCATTCTAAGTTCTCTGTATAAGTAGGCACCACTTAGGTCATGGTCCCAAGTAAAATACTCCAGCAATACGTAAGACTTAGCGTTTCGAACTGCCGCTATGCGATGAGCTAACGCCTCCTTCCCATTTGGTATTAAATAAACTTGAGCAGGCACAGTCTCGGGCTGCCAGTTGCTAGTTAAGTCTTTAGCTATTGGCGGTGGCGCACTTGAGCACCCCGCTAACATACAAAACAATCCTAGTACCACCAGCGGCCTACTTCGCCAAAAGTTGGAAACTAGAATGGCTACACATTGATTAATAGAGTGCATAAGGAACCTAAATTTAAACGTGAAGATAGAGAACTTAGACGAGCATCCTTGCTCAACAATACTTAGAAACGGTAACCAACATTTAAGGTGGCAGCTGTGCGGTCTTTACCCACATTAATAATGCCAGTGATATTGAAGTTTTTGTCTAGCTCTTTATTAAAGCCAATGAGGCCAGCCCAACGTTGACTGCGAATACCTACGTTATAGTCCATTTCAATACCTTGGAAACGTACTGTACCTGTCATGTAGTCATCGTATCCTTGATATTCAGCACCAATAAATACTTGAGCTCGTTGTTGCTGAAACTGGTAACCAAGCATTGGTTGTGCGGTAAAAATACTGCCCCCCCAATCATCTGCACCATTCATTTTGGTTTTGGTTACAGTGCCAGTTAGCGAGGCAAACAAGTTTTTATATCCGATAGACAAGGTGGTGCCTGCACCAAGTAAGTCATATTGAAGGTGAATTGGAACGTTAAAATCACCCGATGGAACGTAAATGTGTTCACCTAAACACTTGTCTCCAACCACCAGACCAATACACTGGTCGATCCCTTTAAAATGGGCTTGTACATCGGCATCTACGTTTAGCTTTCCTACCAAGCCAAATACATTCCAAAATGGCAAGATGTAGGCGTCTCCACGAAGGGTAAAGCTCTCGGTATTTACTACCGCATGAGTTTTTTCTGGGTCGAAGAAAGTTTCTAAAAGTGCTGGGCTTAAACCAAAAACACTAAAGCTGGTAAAATCGAAGTTAGTCTCTTGGCCACGGTAAGCCATAGAAAACCCATAGGGTTTTGGCAAGTCAATGCCCTTTCTACGTAACGTATCGCCAAAAAATGGAAGAACATTTTCTAATTTTACGTTTTCTTCGCGAACACGGGGATCAGACATCTCTGAAAGCAACTGCTGATCCTTAATAATGGCTCCCGCAGCATTGTCGTAAAACGCGACAGGTTTGATTTCCATGTCTAATTCGCAGGCATGGCCTTTACATGTACCTGTTGCGTTTACCTCTTTGTGTTTAATAACGTACTCACCAGTATCTAGCACTTCAAGTTTAAGTACCTGGCGATACTTATTTACTCTTCCTAGATCGTGTTTGAACGGTTGATTATTGGTAATAACCATTTCTTTCACTAAACCGTTTCTTACCGTCATTTTCACTTGCATAAATCGGAAAAATGCTAAGTCTTGTGGCAGCGCAAACTTTGAGTAGTTAAAACTAACCGTCGCACTACCATCGTTATTCTGGTCAACCTGCAACGAATTTTTGTCGTAGGTACTCGCGTATTGGCGCAACTTGTATTCTGTCATCGCCAGCTTCTCGATTTCTTTTAATAAGCCCTTTCTGTGTTTTAGGCTTTCTTCTTTGTAACGAATGTTCAGATTCATGCGGCCTTTAAGGTCGGTACTATGGACCAAAAAGTACTCTGTTGTTTCGGTACCATGTTTTCCTGTAAAGCTTTTAGTTACGTGCTCAACAAAGTGCTCAGTTTGTCCTAGATCACTTAAGGCCAAGCCTGGAAGATGTTCAGGAATATTTAAATCTCGCAACTCGCTAAATTCATTTGCATTCTCTAAGTTAGAGGTGTCTTCGTGTTCCGCAAATGCGGTTGCAGAAAACATGAAACTAGATAGTAATGCTGCTTTAATCCAAGAGCGTGGTGTTGTGTTGTAAAGTGTTGTCATTACAGTTCCAAATTGAAAAACTCAAAAGGTTTATCAACGAAACGTATAAGCAAACGTCCCTATCTAACTATTACGTTAGGTCAACGAATAAATAGAGCTGGCAACGACTCCCCGCTCTGCTGATGGACGTAGAATAAAAGAGGCAAGATTAAGGCGTTAATCAGTGATGATGGATCGAATCCTCAGTTTAATTATTAGCCTTATCCAATACCTGGCTAACTGAAAAACTTGTAGGCTTTAAACAATGGAGATAACGCCGGATAGGCAACTAGATAAAGACCAGATCACCCAACATCCTTGTTCGGATTAGATAATCAAAAGAGCTTCGATGAAGGCTGCAAAGACAGCACCACCAAAACGCAACCTAATAAGATTAATGCTAGCTAAGGGCCCTTTGCGAAATTGTGGTAATGAATAGAAGGTTATTGCAATACAGTCCGTTTACCAAGTGCAGAAAAGTGCATGCCAATTAACAATTGTTGTCGGCTCACTTGGCTTCAGCCAACATGTTTGTGCTAAAAAATGTATCTACAAAGTGAATAACAAAACGAACGATAATTAAAATTAGGCTCAGGAATAACAGCATCTGCAATGAGGCATTTATATCAAATACCGGCCTTAAGTGCTGAGCGTTCATCGTTAGCAATACCAAAAACTGGCCGCCAAGGATCCTCATGGGTACTTGATTATCCTTTGGAAACAAACGCCAAACTGCAAATGTATTCACAAAGTAAAATGCCCCAAGCTGCCATGCATTGTCTAAAAGTGGTAACACAAACACATACTGAGTAAGCACAACAAAAGCCCAAACATAGACTAATCCTAATATCTTGTTGAGGTAGTGGTAAGGAAATTCGATAATGCTAAGGCCCATAGTTGCAGCAATGAGTGGAAACATAAATCCACCAGGCATAGGCAGATATATCCATAACATCCAACTGACTAGGGTAACGACAACAAACTTAAGTGCACGTAAACGCCCCTCTGCTTGGCTAAGAAGAACTTGCTTCGGCAGTGTTTTAGGATCTTTTACCTCTGGCCACAACAAGCTAAAAACTAGCGAATAAACAACTACCCCTAATATCGTTTCTTGCACCCTAAGCACCGCAAGGCTGAAACTTAGCGATTGGCTTAAACCACTCGCTAACGAGACGATCACTGCCACTATAAACGCCATCTTATAAACATAAGCATATTTCGAGCGGGCAGACATGTAAGCGGCAGTGCCCCCCAATAAAAGTTCGCTTAGCAAAAACAGTTCCCGCTGCTGGCCGAATAAAGCCAATAATGCAAACCCCAGCACTACACCACTGGCAGTACCAATCACTCGCTGCCTTGCTTTATGTAATGCGTGGCTAAAGCTTTCGGTGGTTGCCATTACTACCACCGCAATAGCTGCCCAATAGGGTTTCTCCCAGCCAAAGCTTAGCGCTAGAACAATGGTTAAACTTAGGCTAATGGCAACTTTAATCGCTTTTATGCTAGCTACGCTCATTAGCGGATACCTGCTTGTTAATCATAACTGAAGCTGTAGTCCCTACTCTTAACTGAACATTAGCTGGGAGCTCGGTCACGGTAATTTTAACCGGGAGCCGCTGGGCCAAGCGTATCCATTCAAAGTTAGGGTTAACACTTGGCAGCATATGAGTACTCGTGCTGCCGTCTGCTTGCGCTATGCCATAACCAATACTGCTTACTTGGCCTTTTAGTGGCGTATCGGGGTAACTCATCAAAGTGATTTTAGCCATGTTACCTTGCTGCATCGCTTCTATATCCGTTTCTTTAAAAAAGCCTTCAATCCAAAAACTAGACTCATCGATTAAAGCAACAACCGGTTGATTAGCGACTACATGTGCACCCTCAGCTAAATTGAAGTTGGTAATGTAACCATCCTTGCTGGCATACACTTTTGTAAAACTTAAATTAAGCTCAGCCCCTTTTAGCGCAGCAGACGCAGCTTTAACATTTGCCTGCGCGGATAGAACATCATTTTGCAAATTGTTTAATGTGATTACTGGTACCGAACCTGGAGTACGTTTTTCTAGAGCGCTCATTCTTTGCTGTTCGTTGTTAGCCCTGGCTAAAACTGCTTTTGCTTGGGCTAAATTTGCATTTGCTTGCTGGCTTGCGGTTTGATAAACGCTATCATCAATTTCAAACAACAACTCACCGCTTTTTACTCGCTGATTATCTGCTACATAAATCGCAACAACCGGCCCAGTAACACGGGGAGTAATCTCTACGATATTGGCTCTTACCAACGCATCACGAGTCCAAGGATTGGCAAGATAATGCTGGTACTTTAATCCTGCCAACGTAGCGGCAACAACCACTAGCAATACAGTTAATATTTTGGTTTTCATTTAAATTTCCTAGTGTTTTATGCAGGAAAAACGTAAAGGCTTAGCGCAACCGCGTATATCACCAACAGTGATAATTCAACTAACACAGGCGCATATAAATATTTCATCGCGCCTAAACGGCCAATTAGCACCATGGTCAAATTTGCCGCTACATAAGCAGTACCAAACGCAATAAGTAGCGGCGGGAAATAAATCTCCCCAACTGCAATTTCTTTAGGTAAGTATTCTTGGAACATGGTTTTGCCTTGGTGTTAGTCGATATACGCTGAGATTAAAACGTAAAAAAGGAAAGAGTTAATCGCGAATGTAGGATCACATCCTCAAAACTAATAAAACTGATTTGCAGCCGCTCGTAAATACTCCATCATCTTAGAAGGGCAGCTCAAAGGTTCAAAAGCTTGTGACGAAAAATACACCGCAACATAATCGCGCTTAGTATCGATATACATGCCTTGCCCAAAATAGCCTTGTAGACAACGCGCCCCATCGTCATAAACCTTGTCAAAATTAAATGCATGCGACGTGCTGTTTCGCGCTAAGCCAGTTCGTTTACCCATGTCCAGCATAAGCTTGGCAGGCAATACCGGGGTATCGGTAATAGTTGGCCAACTAGGACAAAGTAACAATCCTACGCGAGCTGCATCTTCTATCGAAGACAATATAAAGTCGTGGCTTAGAGCGGTGCCATCTGGCGCTAAGGTCACCACCATCGGCGCCTCTGCTTTAATATTTCCCCAAATTCTGTTTTCAAAAATTTGTGTCCAAGGCAACTGTTCAATTTCTTCCGCAATATAAGCTAAAACGGCTCGTGTTATTGGGCCAACCCCTTGTTCAGTGGCAGCTGCCTCCCCTCTTTCTCTTTTAATTTGTTTTACAATGTCGAGCCAGTTTTCTTGGTAACCGGTGTATGCATTTGGCCGGCCAAATTGAGCCGCTAAGAAACGAGACATATAGGAATTGGGGTCAAACATTGTCTGTTGAGTAGGAGTAATGTTTAAACCACTAGTACCATTGATCGCTTGACGAATGCTCACCCTGTCCCACTCGGTATTGCGAAACTCCGGAAGGTATACGCTTATAGATCTATCTATATCAATCTTCCCTTCATCAATAAACTGAGCAAACACCATACTAATTGCTAAACTCGACAGCCCCATCCATACATGGTTTTGCTCGGCTTTCATTCCTGGATAGAGCTCGAATACCACCTTACCTGCCTGTACAATAATTAAGCCTTGCACTCGGCTTTCCGGTAAAGAAACATAGTCGTTTAAACTACAAGTTTGGTTTTTACCTATTACCTCGCCAATTAATGGGTTAATCGACCGAGCAAGTCGATGGTTAGGTTCCGCTGGATTCACTAACGAGGACGGCAAAAAACGATTTAAATACGAGTTATAAATAAGTGCATCGTTGCCCCCCATAACAAATTGCTTAGGGCTAAAGTTTTTGTGCGCATGACGAATTTGCTCAAGTGAAAATCCCTGCAAGCTCGCTGATACTGGTAACAAAGGTTCTGCACTTTGATTAAGTATTTGCGCATACTTCTGTTCAATGTACCGAGCATCCGGTTGTTCAGCGATACGGATCGCCGTTGCCACTGCGCCAACGTTTGCCATTAAGGTGCCACGGGCAAGGCTCTGTTTAGTTTTCATGGGATAGCTCTTTTAAAACGGTAGGTGTTTATATTGCTACCTAGAATAGTGCTATGCTTTGCTCAGTGATAATCGGACTTGAAGGACCAAATCCACATGCATTTTAGTCTGGAACAACTTGCAGCATTTGTAGCGGTTTATGAAAAGGGCTCATTTAGTGAGGCAGCGGTTAAACTAAACAAACACAGAACCACCATTGGCCAAGTGATAACCAATCTAGAAGACCAACTGGCCGTTGAGCTGTTTGAGCGAATTGGCAGAAGCGCTAAACCCACCAATGAAGGGCAACTTTTATATAGCTACGCCAAGGTAACAATAGAGCAAGCTAAATCCTTTAACAAAATGGCACTTAGCCTATCTTACGGGCAATTAGAGTGCCTAAATATTGCCTATACAAGTCTAATTCCCAGTGATGTATTAGTGAGTATTCGTCAGCTTTTATTAGAAAAATACCCGGCAATGAAAGTTAACTTTCTAATTAAAACCAAAGAAGAGGTTAAAGCAGGGATCGAAGATGATTCAATACAACTGGGCTTTGTAAATGTAGATCAACGCACCCCCATTACGAGTTTCGATATTACCTTCCTTTGTTACCTTACTTTTGGTCTATACACAGCTAAAAATAGTCCTTTGGCAGAGTTACCAGACGATCAAATATTTGGTGTTTTAAAGACCAGCAAACAGCTGATACTAAAAGCTTATTTAGATGATGAGATCTCTCAAAAAATTCTATTGTCATCTAATTATGAAGTTATTGAAGACTTCTCGCTATTACTTAGCTTAGTTCAGCAAGGTGTGGGATGGTCATTATTGCCAAGGGTCACAATTGAAGACCTGGGCGATTTGTTACAACTACAAAAGCTTAACTTGAACGAAGTGAGAGATGATTTTCAGTTTCCTATTGCGCTTTGGGCACCGCGCGCTAAAGCGATAATGGAAATAAAGAAAGATGTAGAGTCACTGGTTGTTGCGTACATTAACGAACGAAGAGCTAGATAACGAGAACAAGCTATCTGGTGGCAAGGGCGAAGCAAGATGAACTTGTCTTCGCCTCATATTAAGCAAGCGAGCACTATTAGGGTAACTCTGTGTGCCACTGTTGCTGGTCAATTGCTTTCGTAAAACCGTAATTATAAAGCGCCAACATATAGTCTTCATCAAACATTTTTTTACCCTTTTTCTTCTCAGTAAAGTTTGCAGTAACGTAGGTGAATTTGGTGTTAAAGTTATGCTTTTCACTAAAATATAAGATTCGATATAGATCACCACGATTTTGATTAAGGGTTAAGCTTTGAACGCTACGCCCAAGCAACTCTACACCTCTGTCCTTCAAATGTTGATAAGGTAGATCTAGTCTGCCATTACGCACCACATATATATTTGGTGAGCTATCAATGCCTAATGCCTGGGCTATGTTGTTGTAATCAAACCCGGCTGGGTCGGCAAACATTTGTGCACTAAGACCGCCATCTACATGCATCTCTTCTAAGCTTTCGCCACTAGCGTTTACTTCAATAAACTGCGGAGGAAAAATGCCGGGTATAGATGAGCTAGCACTTAGCACTTGATGAATCAGCTGATCCTTATTGGGATGATCACTTGCCGCAATTTGACCTAAGTTCCAAACAACTTGTCTACCAGAATCAAAATGCGTTGTGCCTATAAACAAGCGCTTACCACTGTTATGTGTAGCAGCAATTTTAGCGATCATTTGCTCATCAAACGTTGCAGCAATAAACTCGTTTAAGCCTTGCCCATTACTAACCCCGTCTTTAAATAAGGCATTTAAATAATTGCGCTTCGACAAAATGCGCTTATCGCTAATACCTAACATGATGTTTTTCATAGTGACAATGTCGTCGCCACCTACAAAGACAAATGGCGCAATAAGAGCGCCAGCACTTACACCTGTGACCACAGCAAAATCAGGTAAGTTGCCGCTTTCATACATCCCATTAATAATGCCAGCACCATAGGCACCGTTTGCTCCCCCGCCAGATAAGGCAAGAATATTTAGCGAACTAGATGAGGTACGTAATACTGTAGTATGAGTGTCTTTGTTATATAGGAAATTTGGTGCCTCATTGCCCCAAAAGCGCAACGGTTCACTCAATGATTGCTCGGCTATTAACGCTACTTGTTGATAGTTCTTTTCGGTTACGCGTTTGTCTAGCTCATGATGCGAACTACAAGCACTTAATACTAACGTAGCCAAAACAATCTGCACTAAGGTTTTTGTATTAAACATCGTCTCTACCTCAAGCCACTTTAGAAGCAGCAAAGCTGTGGCGAGGCTCGCTTAGCTGATCTTGTGCAAAAACAGTTTGCAGCTCCCACTCACCACATTGCCGAGTAGCCTCTAATACACCAAAACTCGCGTTGTTAGCATGCTCTAAAGCCATAATGGGTGGCCAACCTTTCAATAAACCTCCGGTAAATAGCGCCGAAATCAGATCGCCCACGCCCACAGGGGCTTTATCAAACTCTAGATTAGGACGTTTAACCAAATAGCAGCCACTTGAATCAGCCATCATCATGCAAAACTGCTGCTTTGATAAACTATGTAGATGTTTAACCAACACCACTTTGGGTCCTTTTGTTAAAGCCTTCTGACATGCTTCGATAGCTTCATTTAAGGTGGTTATTTCCATCCCTACAAAGCGGCTTAGTTCAAATTGATTAGGCACTATCACATCTGCTTTAGGCATAACCTGTTCAACCAAATACTCGCTAATACCTTCTGCTAAAATACAGCCTTTATCAGGGTCACCCATAACGGGATCGCAAACGTATATCGCCTTTGGATTAACCTGTTTAACCATATCTACGGCGGCGATTAGTGATTTCGCCTGAGCGGCATCGCCCAAATAACCAGACACAATAGCTTGGCATTGTTGTAACTGCCCTATTGCATCAATTCCCTTCACTAAATCAGAGATGGCATCTGCCGGAAAGCATTGGCCAGTCCACCCTTGAGCATATTGCGTATGATTAGAAAACTGTACGGTATGAACGGGCCAAACTTCAAAACCCATACGTTGCAGTGGAAACACCGCCGAGCTGTTTCCAGCATGGCCATAAACAACATGTGATTGAACAGAAATAATGCCTTTCATGATGCGACTTCTCTACTTAGTTAAAATGGGAAGGCTATGACACCGCCTTAAACTAAACTGGAATACCCAGCCCTATTTGGATACAGGCATATTATTAGAAGTGTTCGAGCAACGTTAATCAGCATTGATGGATCAAGTCCTACCTATTCAATATAAGCCAGCAACTGGATGCCTTGTTTTAGCCAACACAAGTTAATGCACTAACGAAGGTGGCTTGTAGAGCATTTACGCGCTCACAAGATTTTAGCCCTACGGCATAAGAGTTATAGAGTGATGAAGTGATGGATTCTGTGAAAAAGAATTAAGGTCACCAAGTTAGTGGCTGTAGTAATTCATACCAATAGTTAACTTGGCCAGGTAGAGGCTTAGGTAAGTAACTAGCTTCAAATAACAATACTTGGTGGTTAAACCAAAACAAGCCAACTAATAAAGCAAGATACCCAAATCTCAAACTTATATTAGTTTTTTTTGTAAATGGTGAGCGTAGCAACGAGACTATTGGACCAAGATATACAGCAGCAAACCACGCGATAGAGCCTAGCGTAACAATGGCTAAGCGAAACATGGCTAGCTGGCTTTTCTGCATGGGCGCTTGCATTGCGATAAGCGAAAGTTGTTCAGTTAAAGGCATAAAAAAGCCGGTAATCGCGCTCGCTAGAGCTAGATACATCAGTAAATCGCCCACTACGAATAACCAATGGTCGCAAGCTCCTAACTCGTCCATCGTTGATGAACCAATAAAACAAATTAACGAAATAACCGATAAAGCGAGTGCTACAAATAACGCCATATCAGCTCTGATATGAATACCATGATTTACGCCTGGCAGCGCTATTCCACCATCAATATTGAATAAGGTCGAAATCTGAAAAGATACAATAGCGATGATAAAGCCCACAATCGTTAGGCGAGCTCGCATCACGTTAATCGCAATACGTATACCTGTAGGTTGTGTCATTAAAGGTACCTGTAGTCTTATGAGTAAAAAGCCTTAATAGCAAGCTGCTATTAAGGCTTTACAAATGATAAGCGCATGCTTAATCGTTAAGGGTTATGAGAACACCATAGCCATGTAACCTAAGATCAAGACTATTGCAGAGGTAAGCGCATAAGGTACTGGGTAAGCTACCGCAGCAATACCACTTTGCGAAATGTCCTGAATACCATTTAGCGCAGGCGTACTATTTCGTCCTCCAGCACAAGCTCCAGCTAATATGACCGGGTTCATCTTTCTAATGTAGTAACCGTAGAGCCAAGCTAAGAATGGTGGCACTAAAGCGCCTAACAAACCTAGTACTGCTATCCAAAGCACGATAGTACCTTGGAATGAAGACATAATTTTAGGTCCAACTCCAGCAGCTAGAACCGCCACAAATAAGCTTAAACCAATGTCATTTAGGAAGGCTCTAGCCCCTTCACTAGTAGGGCCACCAAAATCTGGATTGCGCGTACGCAACCAAGACACCAAAATCCCCATCAACATACAGCCTGCAGAAGTACCTAATGCAAATGGAATTCCACCAATTTCAACACTAGCATGGCCAATCACAAAACCAATAAACAAGGCTAATGACATAAATGATACTTCGGTATAAGCGCTTTCAACTATAGGTGTAGCTTTAAGCGATTTAGCGGCTTGTTCTACACACCATGTAGGACCAGCAAGACGTAATACATCGCCTTTTTCTACAATAGTTTTAGGAAGATGTGGTATTGCCACACCAGCTCTAAACAACGACTTTAGATGTAAACCAAAACCAATCTTTCGGCCCACTTCTGCCAGCGTTTTTCCTGCAAACTCTGTTTTTCCTACATGAATATCCGCAACTTCTATATCTACCATTCTGGCGCGAGGTTCCGAGACTTCTTTACCAACTTTATCTTTGCCATTGAGTAGTAGGTTGTAATCGCCCAACACACCAACAATATCGCCTAACTGTAAAGAAGGATCTTTTTCAGCATCAATCACTTCGTCACCGCGCACTACTTTTAAAATTGCTGCATGAGGATTCATTTTGAACAATTGGCTAACGGATTTGCCAACCAACTCTGCGTGTTCAACTTTATACGAGCGGATCTGCTTATCGGTGAACCCTAAAATAGATGTACCTGCTGTACCAGGTAGAGCACCACCATCTTCACCGCCACTAAATTCTTGTTCTGCTTTTTGGGCTTCAAGCACAGCATCTTTGCCAAACATCTTAGGTAAGTATTTAATCAACAAGATAATGAATATTGAAGATAATACGTAGCTAATGGCATAGCCTGCAGCCATATTGGCACCTACCGTATCAGCTGTTACACCTTCAGGTAATTGGAAAGCTCCGCTAGTTACTGCTGATTGAGCCACACCCATTACGGCGGTCACTGTATAACTTCCCGAAATAATACCTGCTGCATAACCAGGCCCTAGGTCTAACACTTTCACGCCAAAGAAAACGATTAAGAAGTTGGAGAAAACAACAATTAAACCAATAACTAAGAAGTCAACACCACCTCTTGCCAAGCCAGAAAAGAACTGAGGACCAACTCGCATACCTAAGGCATACATAAACAGCATCAGAAAAATATCTTCTACTAAGCCTGGGATATCATAGGTAATCCCATAAAGTGCACTAGAGGCCAGAGCAATTAATATACCTGTGACCAAAGTGCCCGCTGTAGCACCTAAATTGATTCCTCCAACGGTAATTCGGCCAATGGGGTATCCAATCGCTAAGGTTAAAAACAGATAAGCAAAAGGGTTACTCGCTAAATAACTTAAAGCCCAAGCAATACCGCTGGAAGCCTCTGATTCAATTGTTGACGCATAAGCGTTACCAACAAACAGAGTTAATAAAAAACATAAGCCCAGTATAAGGCTTAAAATGTATTTTGGAGGCGCAGCCAATACGCCCGCCAGTTTCGTTCGAACATTCATAATTAGAAACCACCTTCATTTAAAACAAAATAGAAGAAGTAAGCACTACTTCTTCTATTCCACTACTTCATAATGTGCCGATACTTAACACTTGCCTGGCGACACTTTATGTAAATCATGAAGTTTTGGAGGTGTAGCATTACCACCATGCTCTTCTAAATACTCGCAGGCCATTTCAATATCTTTGGCTAATATTTCCGCGGCATCGCGGTTTAAGTGAGGACGAACAACGATACGTAAACTGTTCACTTCCTGAGCATTGGCAGGCATAGAGTAAGCCGATAATATCCAGCCACGCTCACGTACTTTGTTTGAGATATCAAACTCGTTGTAGTTAGTCACTGATTCATCTAGTGTTAGCGCAACAACTGGTATACGCTGGGTTTCGTTCATTACTTTAAATTTACCGGTGGCTAATAAACGGTCACGTAAATACTCGGCATTTTCAACAGTTTGCTTCATGATGCGGGTGTAGCCATCTTTGCCTAAACGAATGAAGTTGTAGTATTGAGCCATAACCGTAGCGGAGCTCTTACTAAAGTTAAGCGTTGCTGTTGCGGCCTCACCACCAAGGTAATTTACGTAGAAAACTAAATCTTCATTGAAAACGGCGCGCTCACGAAAGATTACCCACCCTAGTCCTGGAGGCACTAAACCAAATTTATGACCAGATGCATTAATAGATTGCACACGTGGCAAACGGAAATCCCATTCATATTCTGGATATAAGAAAGGATTAACAAAGCCACCAGAAGCCGCATCAATGTGCATTGGGATAGAAATACCCGTTTTTTCTTCGTAGGCATCTAACCAATCGTGAATAGCTTGAAAATCATCATCTTCACCGGTGAAAGTTTGACCTGCAATACCTACTACACAGATGGTGTTTTCATCAACGTACTCGTCAAGTTGCTCTGCAGTTAGTCGGTATTGACCAGGCTTTAAAGGAACAATGCGAGGCTCTACATCGAAGTACTTAAGGAACTTTTTCCAAACAATCTGAACGTTACCGCCAGTTACCATATTTGGTCTTGTGGCATCTTTACCTGCTTTTTCTCGTGCTTGGCGCCAGTTCCACTTGTGTGCTAATCCAGCCAACATGCATGCTTCTGAAGAACCAATTGTTGCCGCACCATAAGGTTCAACATCTTTAGGGCCATTCCATAAATCATGTAACCAATTAACACACTTTTCTTCAGTTGCTTTAGTGTGAGGATACATATCTGGATCTGCAAAGTTACGGAATGAACCGTCCTTAAAAATCTCAGCGGCTTCAGGCTCTACAAATGTAGTAACGAATGATGACAAATTAAGCATTGGGTTTGCATCGGTCCAACATTCACTTTTAACTAAAGCTGCTGCAGCACGGGCTGCCATGCCTTGTTCAGGGAACTGCTGAGGAAGCTCAACATTAAATTGCTCGTAAGGGCTTAGGTCTGCGTGTTTATCGTGTGTCATGGAATATCCTAAATATGATAACAATTAAAATATGTAGAACTCAGTTGTGTTGCTTAGCGCCAATTCAAAGTTATACGACGCTAAATAATCCGTATGAGTAATACGCTTTGCGTGTAACTGGAACCAATCATAAAGAGGATTTAAGAAACGTATTAATCAGGTTTGATGGATTGAATCATTCAAAAGAAGGAGGGAGAAAAGCAGCATTACAAAGTCGCACCAAATAATGAAACAGTAGATGCGTCGATTCAAAAAGTGGTGTCCGCAATATAGAGCAATGCTTCCAAATGGTAGTGTTACAATCTTGTTTTACAGCGATATCAATCAATGCTAATGAACGATATTGGATCGTTATCTTATTGTTTGCATTGGATATTAGAAAAGGAAAAAGACGCCCTTGGACGTCTTTAAACATGAAGATGGCGGTGACGGAGAGATTCGAACTCTCGAAGGGTTGCCCCTTACACACTTTCCAGGCGTGCTCCTTCAGCCACTCGGACACGTCACCTTATTTGATTTATTGCGCTTAGCAATAATGAGGCGCTAGATTACGGATCACTTATGTTTGGGTCAATAACTTTTTGGCCAAATACTGGCAACTGCCGAGTTCTTAAACAATTTTTGCTGACTCAAACAAAAAAAGAAGCCGAAGCTTCTTTTTCATTAAACAGCTGTTGGACCTAGATACGGTAGCCGTTACTTTGACGTAAGTAAGCAGCTGCACCCTGCAAGCCAGGCTGTTCTTCAGTAATGATGTAAACAGGCACTTTTGCCACAAAATCTACAAAACGCCCTTTATCTTCAAAACGCTTGCGGAACTCACTGTTATTAAAGAAATCCATAAAGCGTGTAATGATACCGCCAGCAATGTATACGCCGCCGAAGGTAGACATGTTAAGCGCTAAGTTACCGCCAAACGAGCCTAAAGCACGGCAGAACACTTCCATTGCTTCTACACACACTGGACAGCTGCCGTCTAAACCGCGAGACGTTACATCTGAAGGCTCAAAGTTTTCTGCTGTTTTACCATGCATATCCATTAGACCCTCGTAAATGTTTACTAGACCAGGGCCGGAAAGTAGGCGCTCTGCCGAAACATGGCCCAGACGTTTTTGCAAAAATGCTAAAACGTGTGCTTCTTTTTCATCATTTGCGGCAAACTCTACATGGCCGCCCTCACCCGGAATACATACATACTCGCTGTCGTGGTGAATTAAGTGAGCTACTCCTAAACCAGTACCAGGACCGTATACTGCGATTGGTGCGCCTGTTTTAGCTTCGCCACCGCCCACTTGGATTTTTTGCTCATCAGTCAATGTTGGGATCGACATAGCAATGCCAGTGTAATCATTAATTACGTGGAAACCTTCAAAGCCTAATTGTTCTTGTACTTCTTTCTTAGAGAAGGCCCAGCTGTGATTGGTCATCGCGATCCAATCTTTGTCGGTAGGACAAGCAATGGCAACACAAGCTTGAGTTACAGTCTCTTGCTGCTCTTTAAGGTACAGGGAAATCACATCAGCGATGCTTGGGTAGTCAGCACATAAATACTTTTTTAAACGCCCTATTTCACCTGTTTTAAGTTCAACAAGTGCTAAACGAATATTTGTACCACCTACGTCGGCAATTAAACCAAAACCGGCCATTTTGTTTTCCTTCATACCAAGTTCAAAAAATAGAAAAATATTATTACGCATCCTAACAAACTCAGATTAAGATGGCTGTACTATATTTATGTTGTCGAATTTTACCGCTTTTGTTCTGAAATTTCGTTAGTAAATTACTAATTGCATACTCATTTTCAAAGATATTAGACCTAGCTCAAACTATAAAATCCCTCTCTAGTCTATGATTGCTCATAATTCAGCTTGTTTTACTAAAGTGTCTGTGTAATTGTATGACATATAATTTTGTTGAAAAATTATTACATTTGACAACGTCGACATAACAAATGCGCTAAAAATAACGGATATTATGAATACGCTTGAAAAAATTACTAAAAATTTAGAAAACTTCAGCAAATCAGAACGTAAGGTTGCTGAGGTAATTATCGCCTCCCCTCAAACGGCGATTCATTCAAGTATTGCTGCATTAGCAAAACTCGCTGACGTAAGTGAACCGACAGTAAACCGCTTTTGTCGGCGCTTAGACACTAAAGGTTTCCCAGACTTTAAATTGCACTTAGCTCAAAGCTTAGCTAACGGCACGCCTTACGTTAACCGCCATGTTGACGAAGAAGATGGCCCAGAAGCTTATACCTCTAAGATTTTCGAATCGTCTATGGCGAGCCTCGAAGCAGCAAAAAATAGTTTAGACCCTAATGCAGTAAATCGCGCTGTAGATTTATTGACCCAAGCCAAGAAAATTTCGTTCTTTGGTCTAGGCGCTTCTGCATCGGTTGCTCAAGACGCACTAAACAAGTTCTTCCGCTTTAATGTGCCCGTTAGTTACTTTGACGATGTAGTAATGATGCGTATGAGCTGCATTGTGGCTACCGAAGAAGATGTGATTATATTGATTTCGCATACTGGCCGTACTAAAGCGATGATTGATATCGCGGTACTTGCTCAACAAAACGACTCAACGGTTATTGGCATTACCAGTAAAGACTCACCGCTGGCCAAAGAATGTAACCTTGTATTGTCTATGGATGTACCAGAAGACACAGACGTTTACATGCCTATGGCATCACGCATTGCGCAAATGGCACTGATTGACGTATTGGCTACCGGCTTTACCCTACGCCGAGGCGAAAAATTCCGAGAGAATCTACGTAAAGTAAAACAAAGCCTTAAAGACTCGCGCACTGATAAATCATTGTAGAATGTCTACTAGGAGCCAGCGAAAGCTGGCTTTTTTGTGCCTGTTTGTCAGCATTTTCGTTTAACGCTCTCCAGCGCCATTAGCGTTAAACAGTTCCGCACTAAGTATTCTATTACCCGCTCGATACGTTAACTGCAGCATCACTTATTTTAACCTAGCGCGTAAAATCTACAAGAGAACTCTGATAACCACCTAAGTCTTACATCTACGCTATTGGACTTCTTTGAAGATTAACTGTTAGATATCAGGCAATAAAAAAGGATGCTCAAAGCATCCTTTTTATCTACAAACTGCTGTAACGCTAAGCTACATTAACTTCAGACTCTATAGGTGCATTTTTCGCTTCTAATACACCAGGTTCAAAGTGATCAACTTGAATAGCTTGGTAACGCAACTTATCTGCTTCTAGCAAGTTACTTGCTTCTTCTTTAGAAAGAATGTCTTGCGCTAGAGCTTTTTCAACAATCTCAGCTAGGGCAACTTTACGCGGTAACTGGCCAGCTTTTTGTGCCTTAGCAATTTTGCGCTCTAAAGGACGAACCTTATACATAGCTAAGAATGCTTGCTCAATAATCGCTACTGCGTCACCTTCACCGCCAGTAGTTACACACAAGTGACTTAAGCGTTCGCGTGCAGCTCCTGGCGTCATCATGGTTTCACAAATTTGATGACTTATTTGATCATCGGCCAACTTAAAGCGATTGCCATAAGGGAAGACAACAGTTTTAAGCACACGGGCGACAACACGGTTTGAGAAGTTTTGGAAGAAGCCTTCAAAAGCAACGCCAATCTCATGCAAGTTACGCTCAACTGCCCACTTAACAAAAGGTAGATCTTCTGCTGGACGGCCTTGATCTTCATAATGCTTTAAGGTGGCAGAAGCTAGATAAAGATTACTTAACACATCACCTAAACGGGCAGAGATACGCTCTTTACGTTTAAGATCGCCACCTAGAATTAGCATAGACATATCGGCACATAGCGCTAATCCGCGGCTCATTCTGGTTAACTGGCGATAATAAACCGCAGTGTCGCCCGATACTGGGCTTGAGTTAAACGCAGCACCAGTTAAACCTTGGAATAAACTACCCGCAAAGTTGCCAACACCAAAACCAATGTGTTTTAGAAGCAAACTATCAAATTCTGCCAAACCTGCTTCTTCATCAGGATTTGCCGCAGCCTGTAGCTCTTTAAGTACATATGGATGACAACGAGTTGCACCTTGACCAAAGATCATCAAGTTACGGGTTAGAATATTTGCGCCTTCTACAGTAATTGCTACAGGTACACCATTATAAGCGTGGCCAAGATAGTTCATGGCACCTAACTGAATCGCACGGCCAGAGTGAATATCCATGGCGTCGTCTAATACTGTACGCGCCATTTCGGTCATGTGATATTTAGCAATAGCGGTAACGATGGCTGGGCTTTGATCTAAATCTAAAGCGCCTGCAGTTAAACGACGAGCCGCTTCTAGCTGGTAAGTCATGCCACCTATTCGAGCAAGCGCTTCTTCGACCCCTTCAAAGCGACCAATTGATAAGCCAAACTGCTTACGAACGTAAGCGTATGCACTGGTTGTACGCGAGCTCATATGGCCCACAGCGGTGCCAAGGGCTGGCAAAGAAATACCGCGACCAGCAGATAAACATTCAACCAACATACGCCAGCCTTTACCCGCGTAATCCGCGCCGCCGATAATCCAATCTAGCGGGATAAATACATCTTCACCAAAAGTTGGGCCGTTCATAAACGCTAAGCCCAGTGGGAAGTGGCGGTCACCAGTGCGAACACCAGGGTGGTCGGCAGGAATAAGCGCACAAGTAATACCTAACTCTTCTTGATCACCTAACAGGCCTTCTGGGTCATAAAGTTTAAACGCCAAACCCACTACAGTAGCCACCGGGGCTAAGGTAATGTAACGCTTGTTCCAGTTTAACCGAATACCAACCACTTCTTCGCCGTTAAATTCACCTTTACAAATTATGCCTTTATCGGGAATTGCACCTGCGTCAGAGCCAGCTTCGGGACCGGTTAAGGCGAAACAAGGAACATGAGTACCGTCAGCTAATCCTGGCAACCAATGATCTTTTTGCTCTTGAGTACCATAGTGAAGCAACAACTCACCAGGGCCCAAGGAGTTAGGAACCATTACAGTTACAGCCGCAGACAAACTGCGAGTAGCGATGGTGCTTACGATGGTTGAGTTGGCAATGGCCGAGAACTCTCTGCCACCGTAAGATTTAGGAATAATAAGTGCGAAGAAACCTTCGGCTTTTAAGTAGTCCCATACTTGCTGTGGTAGATCACGTTGATTTTGCACAATATCAAAGTCATCCAGCATGTCTAAAAGCGTGGCCACTTGAACATCCATAAAGGCTTGTTCGTCTTCACTTAAAGTAGCTTTGGGATAATTGTGCAGTTTATTCCAATCTGGCTTGCCGCCAAACAATTCGCCATCCCACCATACAGAACCGGCTTCCATCGCCTCTTTCTCGGTTTGAGATAAGGGAGGAAGAATTTTCTTAAACACTTTAAAAGCAGGTCGAGTTACCAGCTTTTTACGCGTATCGGGTATGCACAACAGCACCACCGCTGCGGTTATTAACATTAACAAAATAGTCATGGTCAAATCCTTATTTCACGTACTTTATAGTTTTTATTGTTTAGGTTGGCGCACCCACACCGGCTGCCAAATAGGGGATTACTTTTCTGATTAATCCTTCGGTATTTAAATCTTCATTAAAGTCGGCGCTGGCAATATCTTTTAGGGCAGTGCTCGATGCCATGGTGAACACCACTGTTCCTAAGGTGAAATGCAAACGCCAAAATATATCGCTGTCAGATAAATCTGGATAAGCTAATCTCACCGCTTCCTGAAAACGGCTGAGCACTTCTCCAAAGTGATGAGTAATAAATTTACGTAGGTGCCCTTGGCTGTCGGTATACCCTCGTCCTAATAATAGTAGGAACATTGCGGTACCGTGTTTCTTCACTTGGTTCATTTCAAGCAAGGGGTCAATAAACGAAGAGAACACTTGGTCAAGATTAGGCGGTGTATCACCTTCTATATGTTCTAACATCGCTTTGTCTACCAAGGGCATAAATTGCTCTAGGTAGCGCATAAGAACGGCTTGGATAAGTTCTTTCTTAGAACCAAAATGGTAGTTTACCGAGGCAAGATTAACCTCAGCATGAGAAGTAATTAACCTCAACGAGGTATCGGCAAATCCTCGTTCAGCGAATAAACGTTCAGCTGCATCGAGGATCTTACTTTTAGTTCCTTGTCTCACTATGACACCTTAAAAATAAAACACCTGTTTAAAATCTACGTTTAAGGCCTTCAGATGTCAATCATTCGCTAGGTATAATTTGCGGGTGAAACTAAAAACGAGAACTGAGCTTGGATTTTTTTAAGAAAAAAATGAAGATTTTTGAAACTTTATCGAAAACGCTGGGTCTTAATCTATGCCACTGCAATTAAATACTTAAATTGAACGCCCAGCGCCCCCTGTAGCTGGGCTTTTTTTTGCCTGCAATTTACAGCGCGTCTTTAACACTTAAATAAGCAAATACACGATTTACCGCGTAATTCACACCTTCTGGTTTAATGGCTATTTGGCGGCGTCCCATTTCATCGGTTTCAACTTGGGCGAAGGCTTGCAAACTTACTTGCCACATTTTGTAATTAGACTGGGCGGTATACAAACTCATCATTAGGGTGGCACGTTGAAAGTCTTGGTTGCCGTCATCCGCCAATCCTGGCGATACCCCAAACAAAGTCATCAATTGCTCATCACTTAATTTTTGACTAGTAGGCAATGCAAACGCCATCCAGTAATCACAGCTATCATCAGCTTGAGATAAATAGTGGATACCTAAGTCTTCAAATTTTTGAGCAAAGGCTTCATGAAACGCATCATAAGCATGCACATCAGAGCGTTGGGGGTTTCGCAAGGCTTCTTCTAGTAATGGATGACCGCATACTGTTTGTTGCTTAAACACAGTAAAACCAGGCTCTGCACTCACAATAATAGTATCGCGATATTGTTGTTCTTTGCGCTGAGTTTGCTCTTCTTCAACTACCGTTGTGCAGGCGCTAGCCAATAGTGTCAAGGCGCTAGCCAAGATAAGCTGTTTCATAAATTCAACCTGTTAAAACAATGTATTGATATAATTAACTAATTTCTAGAAAAAAGCACGTAACTGTTACAAGCGCTGTTGTAGACAAGCCACATACCAAGAAGTTTCCTTAAGCTGATAACAATATGCTGCCTAGAGTTCGTTTAAAACGTAGCAGCATAATTTTCGACAGTAACGTAAGGACAAATCTTAGTTAGTTTTGGTAAGTATTTCGCTAGTGACTAGCGAGCTAATTTTACATAGCTGCAACCTAATCTTTCACTAAAAAAATAAAAAAAATAAATAACTTTTTTAAAGCTAACAAAATCAAGGCCTAAGCCTCGCCATGCCTAGCACTAACAAAAAGCCACTTAATATAAAATTGTAAAAACCTTTGCTCTATTGTTGATATTTTTTCACAACTCACGAAATTTTTTCTTTAGTAATGCGGTTTCCTTAGCTACAACTAAGTGAACAAGTTGTACTTAACACGACACAATTTGATAAAGGAAATATTATGAAAGGTTCAAACATTGCAATCGCTACAGCAGTAACTGGTTTAATCGCATTGGGTACTCTTACCGCCACTCCAGCTGTTGCTGCAGGTAAAGAGAAATGTTACGGCGTTGCCAAAGCGGGTAAAAATGACTGTGCTACCAAAAATAGCTCATGTGCTGGCACAGCGACAGCTGACAACCAATCAGACGCTTTTGTTGTATTACCAAAAGGCTTATGTGACAAACTAGCTGGTGGTAGCAAACAATCTAGCTAATTTGTAACTGCCGAACCAGCTAAACTTGGTTCGGCAGCCTCCCTACTCCCTCGCTTAAACGAACAACACTATGACAAAAAAACAATACGGGCTTGGTTTGCGCTCAGCTTATGCAGAACAGTTGCTAAACAAACACCAGCAATTGGATTGGCTAGAGATACACGCTGAGAACTACTTCAACCCTCACTCTTACGATTATCATCTACTTAAGCAAATCGCTGAGCACAGCCCTATTAGTGTGCACGGGGTTGGTTTGTCACTAGGGTCCTTCGATGCATTAAGCAAAACACATTTAGAGAAACTAAAAGCATTAATTGATGATGTTAATCCTTTTATCGTCTCTGAGCATTTAAGCTGGAGCAGCATTAACGGGCGTTTTTATAACGACCTACTGCCCCTACCTTACACGGAAGAGTGCTTACAGGTATTTATAGAACACGTTAACCAAGCACAAGATTTTTTGGGGCGACAACTGCTTATCGAAAATCCTTCGGCGTATTTGGCCTATCATGAAAGCCACATTCATGAGCCGGAGTTTTTGAACCGGTTGGTTGAAGCTACTGGCTGCGGTTTGCTGTTAGACATTAACAATGTCTATGTCAGCGGACATAACCTAGGTTGGGATAACCAAGAATACTTAGAGACACTAAATCTAGCGGCAGTTAAAGAGATCCACTTAGCGGGTTATACCGAAAAACAACTCGACAACAAAACAGTGCTTATTGATAGCCACAACCAAAAAGTTAGTGAGCCGGTATGGCAACTGTATCGCCAATTTCAGCAATACTATGCCAATAGCATCCCCACTCTTATTGAATGGGACAGCGATTTTCCATCCTTAGAGGTGCTCATTGAAGAAGTGGCACAAGCTAAACATATTGATCTTGCAATAAGCGAGGTGAACTGTGCTTAAACAACTACAGCAAGAGTTTTCTCGCTCACTAAATCAAACAGATACCAGCCTTGAATCTCGCTTAGCCAATATCGCATTAAGCGCTGAAGAGTCGATACAAATCTACCAAAATAACTATGTGCTAAGCCTTAGCGAAGCATTGAGTGCCAGTTACCCAACAGTGCAAAAGCTAGTGGGTGAAGAATACTTTAAGTTTGTCGCTAAAAACTTCATTTTACAGCATGGTCATAATCAAGGTGACCTCAACCTCTTTGGCTTAGGTTTTAATCAGTTCTTACAACAACAAGACGCACTATCTACACTACCCTATTTAGCAGATATCGCGCTGCTAGATTGGCAAATTGAACAGACGGCTGGCCAACCATTAACAAACCAGTTTTTTACTGTAGAAGTTATCCAATCGATACCAGCAGAGCAATTAGGTAATGCTGTGCTGCATTTAGCGCCTCATCAGTCTTTACTAGCCAGCCAATACCCTGTTTTTTCTATCTACCAAATGGTTCAAGCAAACCAAGTTGAAGCCATCGAGTTAGATGAACAAGATTTTGTACTATTTACTAAGCAAGCTGATTTTGAAGTTCAGCTAGAACAAATATCCCCGCTTAGTTATGCGTTTCTTAACCATTGCCAGCAACTACGTCCATTGGGTGAGTTGCCTCAACACTGTTTGGCAGAACTAGAAACCCTCCTTGGCGAATCTATTCAATTACAACGTTTATCCCATTTTAGTTTTGCATCAGAGATAGGAGAGTCAAATGATGCCACTTTATAATATCTACCTAAAAGCCGTAGAGATGATGCAGTTTCTGCTTATCCCTCTATTACTCACGTTTACTCGAATATGGGTAGCCATTGTATTTTTCCGCTCAGGTTATTTAAAACTTACCAGCTGGGATTCAACGCTTTATCTATTTGAACTTGAGTACCAAGTGCCAATTTTACCTTGGGAGCTAGCAGCCTATCTAGGAACTGCAGCCGAGCTAATTTTGCCGGTATTTCTGGTACTAGGCTTGTTTACCCGTATTTTTGCTTTGAAGTTGTTCTTGTTTAATATCATCGCTGTAGTGTCTTACCCAGTACTTTGGCCCGGTGGTTTTTACGACCACCAGCTATGGGGCTTAATGATATTAATTAATGTTATTTGGGGAGCGGGTCCATTTTCTGCCGATTACCTGTTAAACAAAAAAATGGCACAAAAAAAAGCGGCCTAAGCCGCTTTCATTAGGGTCTATTGATCTTCCGAGCTGATTATTGCAGCGATAAATCAACAGACCCTAAGCAAAACTAAATATATTACTTGCTTAGTTTTGCATCTAGTTCTTCAATTTTAGCCTTCCAAATTGCTGGTCCTTGCTGGTGAGCAGAGTTACCGTCAGCATCAACTGCTACAGTAACCGGCATATCTTCTACTTCAAACTCATAGATAGCTTCCATGCCTAAATCTTCGAAAGCCACTACTTTGGCATTCTTAATCGCTTTAGATACTAAGTAAGCAGCACCACCTACCGCCATTAAATAAACCGACTGATGTTTAGCAATAGAATCCACCGTTGCTGGGCCACGTTCCGCCTTACCAATCATGCCCATTAAACCCGTTTCTTCGAGCATCATGTCTGTGAACTTGTCCATACGAGTAGACGTTGTAGGACCCGCTGGACCAACTGCTTCATCTCGTACTGCGTCTACCGGACCTACGTAGTAAATAAATCGGCCGTTAAAATCTACGCCATTAGGGAATGGTTTACCCTGCTCTAGGTATTCTTTAATGCGCTTATGGGCAGCATCGCGACCAGTAAGGATTTTGCCGTTAAGCAATACCGTTTCACCCATTTTCCAGGTGGCTACTTCTTCTTTGGTCACTTTATTTACATCTACTCGGCGAACATTATCACCAACATCCCAAGTGATCTCTGGCCAGTCTTCAAGCTTAGGTGGCGTTAATACCGCTGGGCCACTGCCATCTAAATGAAAATGCGCGTGACGTGTAGCTGCACAATTGGGGATCATTACAACCGGTTTAGAAGCTGCGTGCGTTGGGCAAGATTTTACTTTTACATCAAGCACCGTGGTTAAACCGCCAAGGCCCTGAGCACCTATACCCAGTTTGTTAATGCCATCCATCAACTCTAAACGTAGTTCTTCGTCGGCATTTTCTGCGCCTTTAGCGATGAGGTCTTGAATATCAACCGGATCCATTAGCGATTCTTTGGCCATTACTGCAGCTTTTTCTGCAGTGCCGCCAATACCAATGCCTACCATGCCCGGTGGACACCAACCAGCACCCATTGTTGGTAAGGTTTTTAGAACCCACTCCGCAACAGAATCAGATGGATTTAGCATTACCATTTTAGATTTGTTTTCACTGCCGCCACCTTTGGCTGCAACCATAATCTCGACTTTGTCACCTGCTACTAAGTCTATGTGGACTACCGCGGGAGTATTGTCTTTGGTGTTTTTACGTGCCCCGTTAGGGTCAGCAACAATAGAAGCACGTAAAGGATTATCTGGGTTGGTATAAGCACGACGAACCCCTTCATCAACCATTTCTTGAACCGTGAGATCACTGTCCCATTGAACATTCATCCCTACTTTTACAAACGCAGTGATAATGCCGGTATCCTGACAGATAGGACGCAAACCTTGAGCACACATGCGTGAGTTAATTAAGATTTGGGCGATGGCATCTTTGGCAGCAATACTCTGTTCTTTTTCGTACGCTTCCGCCATTGCGGTGACAAAATCGAGGGGATGGTAGTAAGAAATGAATTGCAGCGATTCTGCGACACTGTCAATAAAGTCCTGTTTACGGATGATGGTCATAAAGTCTCCACGTTTCCTTATTATTGCCTTTTATTATCAACAACTTTTATCGGGGCTGTTGTTACGGCTGTTAGGGTTGTTGTCGTTATCCTTCAGCGCCTATGATACCCTTGCGTCACAAAGCCTGCTATAACCTAAAGCTAAGTTTTTACAATTTATCTACATCTTCAATTCTGAATAGTGAATGGTCACGCAAAACTACCTATATGATTGTTAGTAAAACTTTTTCTATTTCCCCAGTACAACTCTTTGAGCAACTAGCACAGCAAGACTGGTGTTGTTTTTTACAATCGGCTGCCGACTCTCACGAAAATAACCAGTTTGATATTTTAGTCGCCGATCCTATTGCCACTATTTCTTATAGCGATGACACGTCCAAAGTTAGGGTTGGCGAGCAGCACTACCAAAGCCAACAAGCACCCTTTGAGTTACTTGAGTCTTTGCGCAAGCAACTGTTCCCCGAAGAGCACGCTAGTACTTCAGTATTTCCTTTTGAAGGTGGCGCCTTAGGCTTGTGGTCCTATGATTTAGGAAGAAGCTTAGAAGTTTTACCAGAGCGCTTAGCCAAAGATTTAAGCACTCCCGATATGGCAGTAGGCTTTTATGATTGGGCACTTATTTTTGACCATCACGCAAAACGCACAACACTAATTCAATGGCATGAGATTGGCGACGACAAAGCTGCCCTTGAGCGTTTAAAGCAGCGTGAGCTTTGGCTAAGCATTCAAACAAGCCAAGAGTTACCTAAATTTGAACTAACCAGCGCCTGGCAAAGTAATATGAACCAAGCGGCCTACCATGGCAAATTTGAACAAGTACAAGAGTTTTTGTTGAGTGGTGATTGCTACCAAATCAATCTGGCGCAGCGTTTTAGTGCAAGCTACCAAGGAACAGAAGCCGAAGCTTACCAGCGCCTTATTGCAGCTAACCAAGCGCCTTTCTCCGCATTTATGCGATTACCCTGCAGTTGTATTCTTAGCGTTTCTCCAGAGCGCTTTATTAGCTTAAAAAATGGTGAAATAGAAACTAAACCAATTAAAGGTACGCGCCCAAGAAGTACGGATAAGCAGCGTGATCAACAACTGGCCGACGAGTTACTCAGTGCCGAGAAAGACCAAGCCGAAAACCTCATGATTGTTGACCTACTGCGTAACGATATTGGCCGGGTCGCGAGCCCTGGCTCAGTAGAAGTCCCCAAACTATTTGCCATCGAATCTTTCCCAGCGGTGCATCACTTGGTGAGCACAATCCGCGCAACACTTGCTCCGAACTACTCTGCAGAACAGTTATTAGCAGCTTGTTTTCCTGGAGGTTCGATAACCGGAGCCCCAAAAATTCGAGCGATGCAAATTATTGAGGAGCTTGAAGAGAGCCGCCGTAGCGCTTATTGTGGTGCTATTGGTTATATATCAAGTAGTGGTGATATGGATACCAATATCACCATTCGCACCTTAGTGTGCGAAAATCAAAAAATATACAGTTGGGCTGGTGGCGGTGTTGTCACAGATTCCAAAGTTGACGCCGAATATCAAGAAACCTTCGACAAATTAAGTCGAATTCTTCCGGTACTCGAATAACCTAAGTTGGAGAAAACCGTTGTCCCAAAAAGAAACCACACATTTTTTACAACGCTTTCTCCTGCAACTCGCTAAACAAGATTCGCCTCGCAGCGCTAAACATGCCGCGGCAGTACTGTTACCAATTATTGTTCAACCAGGGCAAGCAGAACAAATAGTGCTAACTCAACGCAGCGCCCATCTGCGCCACCACCCTTCACAAATAAGTTTACCTGGTGGCAAACACGATCCCGAAGACATTAACCTTAGCCACACTGCGCTTAGGGAAACCTACGAAGAGATTGGCATTCATCCCACTGCATTTACTATTCATGGTCAATTGCCAAAACAAACCACAGTAAGTAATTTTTCGGTACGCCCTTTTATAGCCACCACCAACCAAGCGTTGTCGTTTAAACTTAACTACGACGAAGTGGCTCAGGTAATGGTATTGCCACTACAGCCCTTTTTGCGACTAGATAATTACCACGGCTATGCCTTCAAACGCAGAGGAAAGCTCGAGGAAGTGTACTTTATAGAAGTAGAAAAACATGTGATATGGGGAGCCACCGCTAAAATATTGCGTGATTTCGCTTCTCATTGTTGCAGATAACTAAATATACTTATAATCTCAGAATTAACAACTTAGTGGCTTAAGCAGCTTTAGCTAGGATTAAACATGGTAAGTATATTTGACCTATTCTCAATAGGTATTGGGCCTTCCAGCTCTCACACAGTTGGGCCAATGAAAGCAGCTAAGCTGTTTGCAGAGCGTTTAGACAGCAACGCTGAGCTAAATCGAGTTGATCACATTAAAGTAGAACTGTTTGGTTCATTAGGTGCAACAGGCAAAGGCCATGGCACAGGCAAGGCCGTTATTTTGGGCTTGTTGGGTGAGTCGCCCGAGTTAGTGGATGTTGATACCGTTGATCAGGTGCTGCTAAAGGTTGAGCAAACCGAAGAGTTGTCGCTGTTAGCTAAGAAGACCATTAACTTCGCTAAAACAGGTGCCATTGTATTTCATCGTCGTAAGCAGCTACCAGCCCACAGCAATGCCTTAAGTTTTCATGCCTACCTAGACAATGGCAAAAGCATCTCGGCCACCTATTACTCTATAGGCGGCGGTTACATTGTCGAAGAAGGCCAAGAAAACGATACGTCGAGTCACAATTACCCCTATCCCTTCGAGAACGCCGAGAGCTTATTACAACGCTGCAAAGAGAGCGGCAAAAGCATTGCGGCCGTGGTCTCGGCTAATGAGCAAGTTCACTGTTCCACCCGAACCATTAGCCAATACACCCAACAAATTTGGCTTACAATGCAAGCATGTGTAAAACGCGGCATTAGTGAAGAAGGCATATTACCGGGCGGCTTAAAACTGGCTAGACGGGCACCAACTTTAAATCGGCAGTTGGCTTCGCAGCGAAACTTGAGCTCTGATCCATTAAATGTGATGGATTGGGTTAACCTATATGCATTAGCGGTTAGTGAAGAAAATGCTGGCGGTGGCCGAGTAGTTACCGCACCAACCAACGGCGCCGCAGGTATTATCCCAGCGGTATTGCACTACTACCACAATCACGTTCAAGAGCTTGATCAAGATTCAATCAATCAGTTTTTTCTAACCGCTACTGCCATTGGCTCTTTATACAAAACCAACGCGTCTATATCTGGTGCTGAGGTTGGCTGCCAAGGCGAAGTGGGCGTAGCCTGCTCGATGGCTGCAGCAGGCTTGGTGGCAATATTTGGTGGTAACCCCGAACAAATTGAAAACGCCGCTGAAATTGGCATAGAGCACAACCTTGGCTTGACCTGCGATCCGATCGGCGGTTTGGTGCAAGTTCCGTGCATTGAACGTAATGCCATGGGCGCGCTTAAAGCGATAAATGCCGCACGATTGGCATTAAGAGGCAGTGGTGAGCACAAAGTTTCTTTAGATAAAGCCATCAAAACCATGTGGGAAACTGGCTGCGATATGAAGAGCAAATATAAAGAAACTGCTCGTGGTGGCTTAGCAGTAAACATTATCGAATGTTAATTCACAGCTAAGTGTAAATATGCTGTTATTAGGGGCTGTTTATCTTTCGCGGTTAAATTTTGTTCGCGATAAAATCGCTTTAGGCGCGGCAAAGAGTGTGTAGCCTAGCATTCTAGGTAAACACACCTTAACAAAGCATAAAGCGATTTTAGCCGAACCCTTTGGGCAGCCTCTGTGGCTTATTTCTACTGCGTTCTCAGCTTCTCATGTAGGCTCGCTACACATCAAAGCTTCTGCCTTGTATAAATCAGCCACAAACTGCTGCAAAAATCAGCTCGAAAGATATACAGCCCCTAGATCTATCTCTTTGTTTTAGTAATAGTTAAGTGCAATCCACTTAAAATACCTATAACATTTAACCAACATTTACGGCCTGCACGACGCAGGCCGCTTGCATTCTTACAAATGGATTTGAAACTATGCTAAAACAGCTCCTGTCTGGGCTACTTTTGCTCGTCTTAAAAATCGTCTTACTGCCTTTTAAGCTAATTATTAAGGCCACCACCCGCTTGTTAAACTGGATTTTGGGTTTAGTAAAAGCAATTTGGCAGGTTTGGCTAGCATTAGGACCACGTTGGTTACGCTATTCTTTTCTCGGCATTGCCTTGATCACAGCTGGATATTTAGGGCTAAAAGCTTTCCTCAAACCTAACCTAACCATAGAGACAGTGAATCAAGTTCACTACCTCAACAAAGGTTGGACCGACGAGCAACGGGAGCGTTTTTACTTTACCCCGCAAGGTACCGAGCTATTAGGGCTAGAGTATGATTGGTTTATCAACCTCGAGCTGCCGCTTTCCAAAGATTTATTAACCAGCCCCGACAATATGCGCGGCTGGGGCTTTATTGTAACCCCTGGCCAGCAGCCTACCACCTTAAACCCTGGCAACCTTCCAGTAGGTTTAGGTCGGCACATTGACCCTAAATCCGGTAAGGAGCGCTTAGATCTTACCTGTGCCATGTGTCATACCGGTGAGCTTCACTACCAAGGTAACGCGCTGCGCATCGATGGTGGTCAGGCAGTGCAAAGCATTTCTAACGCCAAACGTGGCGAGTTTATTACTACCCTCGCCGCCTCTGTAGTCGCAACCCTCATTAATCCAAGTAAATGGAGCCGTTTTGCTGACCGCGTTGCAGGACAAGATCCTGCACAGCGTAAGCAACTACGCAAGCAAATTTGGGGCTTCTTGGGTAATATTAAGCAATTTGTATCGGGCGCTGGTGCTCCTAAACTCTACCCTGTTGAAGAAGGCCGCGGCCGAACAGACGCAGTAGGCCGAATAGCCAATGTGGTATTTGGCTACGATCTCGACGAACCCGCTAACTATCGTGTCGCTAATGCACCCGTGAGCTATCCCTTCCTTTGGGATATATGGCGTTTTGATTGGGTGCAATACACTGGTTTTACCAACCAAGCAATGGCTCGGAATGTGGGCGAAAGCCTAGGCGTATTAGCGCCAATCAAACTAGTGAATGATGAAGGTGAATTATTAACTAGCGAAGAGTTTGGTGAATCAGTTATTGATTTAGCCGGCATGCACTGCGTTGAAGGCACCTTACGCTCACTAGAGCCGCCGCGTTGGCCAGAAGCTATTCTAGGAAACATTGATACCCAGCTTGCCACCCAAGGTAAAGACTTATTCCTAGACCAATGTCAGGCTTGTCATGGACCGCATAAAGTCCAACCCTACCAATGGAAAGTAGCCAGCAAACCTGGCGAAAATCCAGACAAGCAAATAGATGTAAACTGGCAATGGGATATGGACGGAGACATTACTTTTGTTGGCCAACAAGCGGTACGCGAAGATTGGCGCGAGGTAATTTGGGCAATGCCTTGGGTTAAAACCTCGGTGATCGGCACTGACTCTACTGCTGCAGATAACTACATGGATCACCGCTACGATGGTAGCAAAATTATTCCAGGCTCGGCCCCGGTAAATGCAGGCGATGGCTTACAAATACTGCTTAATCGTTTAGTGCCAAAGCTTTATCAAGACAACAACATCGATAAAGCCTTGATTGCTGACTACGATGGTTTAAATGTACCTTTTAGAATCGCCAATATGCGTGCTTATAAACCGCGCCCATTACATGGAGTGTGGGCTACCCCACCATTTTTGCATAATGGTTCAGTGCCTACTTTGTATCACCTGTTATCGCCACTTCGCGAGCGACCAAAGCAATTTTATATTGGTAATCGTGAGTACAACCCAGACCATCTAGGTTTTATTACCGAACAACGCCCAGGTAGTTTTAAACACGATACCAATATTAAGGGCAACGGTAACCAAGGGCACCTATTCACTGATGTTGATATGCCGGGCCGAATCGGTCGTTTGCTTAGCATGCAGGAGCGTGCCGCTTTATTAGAATACTTGAAAGTAATGGGCAACCCAGAATTTAGCGACAAGCTTGGTGGAGACCCACTTGATTGGTCTAAATACACTCAAGCGCCACAGTTTGGCTCTGAACAGCAAGCTTGTTTAGACAGCTTTAACGCCGCGAAAAACAATCCAGCAAAGGTGCACTAAGATGAAAAAACTATTTACTAAATCACCTTTAGCCCTTTGTTTGCTTGGTTTAAGTTTTAATGCTGCTAATGCTAACGACTTATATAAAGAAATGGGCATTACCAAGCCAGAGCAAGAAGCCATTATGTCGGCGATTAACTCGGCGCGCGAAATATCTAAACGTGCAGAGCAATATAACGGCTTGCCTTATAGACGGGACGCGCATGCCAAAGCAACCGGTTGTGCTAGAGCTACCTTCTCGGTAAATCCGGACATTCCAGAGCGTTTTAAAGCTGGGCTGTTTGCGCAAGAAAATCAGCAATATAAAGCTTGGATCCGTTTCTCCAATGGCGACATGCTAGTACAAGCTGATAGTAAAGGCGACGCGCGAGGAATGGCGGTAAAAGTAATGAACGTACCAGGTAAAGCCATTGCCCCCGAACTCGGAGAGAGTCATAACCAAGATTTCATTATGACCAATACGCCGGCATTTTTTAACCGCAACATTTTTGATTACGCAGACGACATGACTTACTTGGCGAAGTTTCAACGCACCAAGTGGTTTATTAGCTTGTTTCCACCACGTTTGCACCCCAAACAGTTTTATCGGGCGATTCAAACCGTCTCATCGGTTATCAATACGCCACTTGAAGCACAGTATTTTTCTATGCTGCCCTACCGTTTAGGCAACAGCACCATTAAGTTTTCTACTAAACCTTGTGCCGGAATGACCTTCCCTAGCAAGGTAGATAAATCAGATCCTGATTATTTAAGCAATCAATTAGAAACTCAATTAGCAAACGGCGGAGCATGTTTTGAGTTTATGGTACAAGAAAAACTGCCGGGCTATTACATGCCGGTAGACGATGCTACCGCTATTTGGTCTGAGCAAGCCTCGCCATTCATTAGCATTGCAACGATTAACATTCCTCCGCAGCATTTATATAGCGAGCAGCAACAGCAGTTTTGTGAAAATATATCGATGAATCCGTGGCGAGCAGTAGAAGGCTGGGAACCCTTAAGCAGCTTAAACAAAGCCCGACGTGTTGTTTATCAAGCGGTATCTAAATATCGTCATCAGCAAAACAAAGCAGCAACGCCAGAACCCAACTCATGGTGCTTAGCTAGCGAAGGAGAAGTTTGCGACCCTAACCAGGGTTTAGTTGTGAGCAAACCCTCTTGGCCATTGCCCCGCTGTTTTGATGGTTACGCTAAACCCATTGATGGTGAAAGGTTAAACAGCAACTGTAAATAAAACTAAAAACCACGCTAAGCGTGGTTTTTTATTGCCGCTCTTTGCCTCGCTATTACTGCATCACTATCTGGCCTTGCTTGTGGTCCCAGCACCAGTAATTATCTTGGCTGATGTTAACTCCACCTCGCCAAAAACTTAGCTGAGAAGAAAGCTCTTTTACTATTGTGCCCTCAAGCGCGTAAAGCCCAGCATCGGTGATAGTGTAACTAGCATCCATGCTCCAGTGTTTGTCATCCTTGTTGTCAATTTTTACACAAGGTGGAGTTAAATGAGACAAACAGTAAAGCTCTTTGCTTAACCAAGCATCCCCAAGAAAAGGCGCATCTTCTAAGGTTTGCAAGTTCACAAATAGTCGCCCTAGTTTTATCTCAGAGTCTTCCATAATTTGTTGATAACGCTGATCCGCGACTAACTCTGCTTCATCCTGATATTTAGCTTGCTGACAAAGATTGCTTCGCAAAATAGGTAACTCTTGCATTGGTTTAGCCAAAGACTCAAGAATGCGTAATTGTGTAAGGCTTAGCCCCTTATCAAGCCAAGGATACTCTTGGGCAAAACGCAGCAAAGCATTCGCCATAAATGGTAGTGGTGATAAAGGTTCTAGGAGTAAATGATTGAGTTGCTCAGGCGTGTTGGCTGCAAGTGCTTGCCATACCCTTTTGCCTAATTCTAATTGCTCAACACTAAGCGTTTGTCTATTTGGATAAAGTGCTTCAAGCTGGCTAATCGAAAGGTTTCCTAGGCCATGGAAATAATCAAGATCTGGATGCTCACCAATACAAATAATTCGAAATTGCTCGGTAAGTTGGGGATTTTTAGCTAAATGAAATAAACATTCCGCTAACTGCAATTGATCATAGAGATCGTGTTCAAACCACAACACAATCTCTTTATACTGGCTTAGCTTTTCTAAAACAGCTTGGCGCTGAACAAAATCATCCAAGATCTGCTGTTCACTAATATCCATTGTAGGCAAAGGGCTGGGCAAACTTATTGTTTCATGAATGAAACTAGCTCGAGCTTTTAGATAAGCTTGCCCTTCTGCAGCCACAATTGGCCCATCATGCAATACGTCTCGCCAACACAGTATCTCACCCTGGACAATACTTGATTGCTTAAGCATGTCTCCCACGCTATCGCCGTTGGTAATGTGTAATTGCATCGGCTGTTCCCTCGTTGAGTTTGCCCCAGCTTAACAAACTTCTATAAAGGAACAAACGCCACTATGCATCATTAAGTAACGGGGTTTCCAACTCTGGTTCTATTACCACAAGTTCCTGCTTAATTTCAGCATCTAAACGCCAAATAGCTTGCCAAACTAAATCGGTAGTTGTAGCGGTATCATCTACCCCATGCACCAGCTTTATTTGATAATCCACATTGTCAGAGCCTATGCTAGCTACATCAATATAAACCCGATTAACGGCGTCAATAGCCATAAGGGCGGCTTCTATCCGCGGGATCACCTGCAAGGGTTCTAACTGTTTATTTACTGAGGCAGAAAAACCACCTGTCACAATCTGTCCACTGCTACTCACATTGTTTAAATTGGCGTTTGCCAAAGTATTGTTAGGGATAGAATAGAGTGTATTGTCAGCCGTTTTTACCTTGGTTGTGCGCCAGTTCATGTCGATCACTTCGCCTACAATTGGCCCGCCATAGCCACCTAGGCTAATCCAATCTCCAAGCTTAAACGGCTTCTCCAAGCTAATAGCAATGCCCGAGAAAATATTCACAAGGTTTGATTGCAAGGCCAAGCCTAGGATCATTGCCACTAAGCCAGACGTTGCTAATAAGCTGGTTAGCTCTCGTTGGTATACAAAAGAGAGAATCGCAAATATCGCTCCAATGTAGGCCAAACCTCGGGTTAAGTGGCGCATAATTCGTGGAACTTGGCGGCCACTGCGCTTTTCTATGGGGTCCCAAAGCAGTACATCGATTAACAAAGCTAAGGTCGAGGCCAACAGTAGCCACCACAATACGTCGAAACAATTGCTAGCAAACAGCTGATTAGTATTAGGATAAGTTTGCGCTAACCAATCTAAAAACAAGGGCTCAGCGGAAGCTATAAACAAGGCGTATAAAAGCTTGTTCCCTAAGCCATAAGCTCTAGATAGCTGACCCAGTATCTTAAAGTCTAAAACCAATGCGTAAAGTAACCACGCCAATACACTGCTATAAAAGATTATCTGCTGCCACTGTGCAGGAATACGCCCCCTTAGGCTTAATACATTTTCTTGTACCGGCGTTAGAGAATTAAACCGAGAGAACTCCACGGCTTGTCTGTCTGAATGTAAATACTTGGGATCACCTAAACTGCGTTTACGTAAGGTATCTTGAAAAGACAAAGTGCTGCCTTGGCGCCACTGGCTGGTGTCAAATTGAACCTTGTGCTGGTTGGCTTGGTTTTTATGTAGGCTGGTTTGGCCGAGCCCAACAATATCTGATACATAAATAAGCTCACTTCTTGGCAGCGTAGTATGCCTAAAACTTACGCCCAGTTGGTATTCTCCAAAGGCTGCTCTACCGGGTTTTGCATCTGCGAGAAAAGTGCCTTCAACCTGATAAAGCTGGTAAGTACTTTGGCTTGTAAAATTAGACTCTATTGGTTGTTGTAAGCCCAAATCACCTACCGAGTTTAAAAACACGATGTCTTCGGCTTTTACCCCAGGCGTGCTTCTAAACCAAAGCTTAAATTTAGCTTTGAAGGTCATATCTATGGTGGAAAACTCACTAATGTTTTGCATTTCAATGCCGGTATACACCACATCAGTTCGGCGCACCGCAAGATTTTCGTCATTAACATCCTGCAGCTGGATCGGCGCAGAAACAAAAGCCCCACCACTAAACAAGCCCACTTGCATAGGGCGTAATACGTTGCCTTGTGAATCAAAATACAAAGAGTGGGTTAAACCCTGAACAGCATTATTGGGTGAATCAAAACCAGTTAAGTGATTTTTTATCGCTGCTCTTTGGCTAGCTATATTAAGCTGGCTAAAGTCATCGTCTCCGCCTGCTTCACCGCTTGCTGCATCTATTGCGGCCGATACGATAGTTGCCGCATCATAGTATGCGGCCGAAACACCACTTGGCTCATAACCAAAACCTTTATGAAAGCTTTGATAAAAAAGTTGAGTTGATTCACTGGCTACATCAAATAAGATAGGGCTAACGGCGAACACCCCATTAGTATAATAACCAGACACTTCTCTCTCTTGGCTTCGATGTTTAAAGCGCTCGGGAAAACTCTGCTTACCAATAGAAGAACTGCCAATAAACAGCCAATTTGGATGTTGCTGCTTTAAGTGGCTAACTAGCGTTTCACCTTCTACATCATGCACCGCTAAGAACACTGCTCCGGTGTGGCCAAACTCACTAATTTTTTGGCTTATTAGCTCCGCTTGTTTAGCGATGTCTCTTTTTAAATCCACCCCTAAACTCAGCGTTTGAATCGCTAGCAGTTCAGCTCTATTAAGAAAGGAATCTGCTAACGACTCGCCAAATTTATCTTGGCTATAGATTAATACCGCTTTGCCTTTAGCTAAGCTTGCAACGTAGTCGGCAACAAACTTACCTTGTAAATGGTTATCTGGAATAACCCTAAAAGCCCAGTCATTATTCTGGGTGATCTCAGTTGCAGTGGCTGAGCCCCCAACCATGGGCAAACCAGCACGTTGGTAAATACTGGCGGCCTTAATCGAGGTAGCCGATGCTCGGTGCCCTAATACGGCAACTACATTGTTAGTTGCAGCTAACTGCTTCGCAATTAGCTGTGCTTTGCTTTTGTCATTTGCATCATCGTATTGCTGAACAACAATGGCTACTTGGTTATCTTGCCGCTGGCTATTATGGAGATCAGCATAAAGTTGAGCACCGTGAACCATTGATAAACCTTTGTCGGCTTCATTACCCGACATTGGCCCAACCACCGCCAGTATTACACTATTTGTTCCACTGTCGCTTATCCACCGCTGCAAGTGCTCATAACTAGTAACTAAGGCGCTTGCGACAACACATAAACAAGCAAGCGCAAGTATGCGTCTACGTAAATTCCATCTAATAGCCAAAACAGTCTTCCTTAACGGTTTTATTCAAAGTAGTTATTGGTGGCGCGGGCAAAAGCTTCTAGTACTTTTGGCACTTTGATATCGCGAGCTTCAAGTGCTTGATGACGCAGAGCTACCACGTATTGTTTCGATATAGCCACTGGCATCTGTGACAAACTAGCGGGATCTTCCACTAAGCGAATAGCCCGCTCGAAAGCTATCTCTCCCTGCTCAAAGGGTGAAGCTCCAATCGAGAGCATGACCCCGTCTTCAGAGTTAAATGCATTGATACCTACAATCGGCAACGTTGAATTTGCTTCGGTCCATTGCGCCACTTCTTTAGCAGAGACAAAGCTTTCGCTACCGTCACTAAACAGTTTACGGTAGCCGCCAACTAGCAAAAATTGGTACTTGCCGTTAAGTGATAGAACAGCTTGCTTCCACTGCTCGAAGGTTTTAACCCCAAGGTGCCCTTGGTATTCGAGTGGCGCCCACTCTTGCTTTGCTAGGTAACCCGCATCAAGCTTGGCCGACGTTGAACTATCGGAGAGGTAAACAACACTCCCTTTCAAGCTGCCAATTCTAGGCTGGCTTTCTACCAATAATCTTAATACTTCTTTAATTGCGGACACCGATTTACGTTCAAGTATGCCGGTTACATTGTTAGCGTCCTGATAACCATAGGCTTCAAGCTCGGCGTTTACGCCGGCAAACACAATCTGAATCGCTTCGTTGCCAATATAGTCGGTAGCAACTAAGCGCTGAGCATCGTCGTCAATAACCAGTAATACATTGGGTTGGTAGTTATCGACTACCCGTTTAGCAACCGTAGCAGCGCGTTTTTTGGCGGCTTCGCTAGATTGATTTTTGGTATTCATGTAGTGATAGCGAATGTCAACATTCATGTGTGCGCGTTTGGCTCTGTCTATGCCTTGGTTAACTGTGCGGGTCCAGGCATAGTCGGTTTCGTAGCTATGAAGAATGAGGATTCTTGGCCTTGAAGCCCCCTCCACGACTATCACGCCGATAGTGGCAACGAGAAAGCTCAGCATAATGACGCTTAACAATAACTTTTTCATTATATAAGCCCCATGCTCTGCCAATAAGGAATGCTGAGATAAACCGCTACAAGTTTAAACAGGTATATCAGTACATTCATTTTCATCAACTTGGCTTCATCATTACTCACAATGCCGGTGGTTAAACTTAAAAACTGCATGTAATAAGAAGCTTGGAATGGCCAAAAGAAGCTTTCTGAAAGGAACAGTATTAGAAAACCAATGACCCAAGGATTTACTCCTACTTCTATGGAAGCAGGAATAAGTAAGGTGGCTAGAATAATCACCGTTGCATTGATTGGCAGTATTAAACGAATAAGACTCACGATAACAGCTAACAACACCACAAACAGTGCCAGACTTTCTTGCATGTAAGCTGCCAACCAATAGATTTTTCCAGTAAGCCAAGTATCTAGCTCTACTTGATGAATAATGTCGACCACACCAATTAGCGAGCCTAAGAACACAAGAAAGCTCCAATCAATTTTGGTTCTAAACTGGTTGGGATCTAAAAAACCAAACATCATCAAATAGAACAGAATGGCTAAGGCAACCCAAGCAACTTCGATACGGTGAATATTGGCAAATAACAGAGCCGATATAAGCACGATTAGACCAAGAATTGACGACCACTCGGCAGGGTTTAGCGAACCAAGGGTTTTAAGCTGCTGCAGGCTTGTAGTTTTTGGCAGCTTTAAACTTTGCTTATTGCGATAAACCCAGCACAAAGAAACTGCGTACAGCGCTAACAACACCATGCCACAAACCAATGCTGCGAGTAGCCAATCTAGCCATTGAAAATACTGCTGAACTTGCTGTGGCAACATGCCTAGTACGATGAAGTTTACCGACTTACTACTAACAAATATTGGCGACAGTAAGCTTGCGCCAAATAGCAAGCTGGCCTTTAACCTTGGTCCCTCTTGCTCACGCGCTTCTTTACTCGCACCACTCAACAAATCTTTTAAGAACGGCGCAACAATGGTTACCCTACCATTAACGGTAGGCACAACCGGTGTAAGCAATGCGCCAACACTAAAAAAGCTGATGTTGTACCAAATTTTGGAAGCAGGACCGATTAACAGTAGATGCAACAACATGCGATAACTTAAACCCGATGAGCGGATTACCGCGCTCAAGCCAAGTATGCTCAAAGCCATAAAAAAGCTGTTGCTCGAGAAGCCGGAAAACGCCGACTCACTGGTGGTAATTCCCAGCAATACGGCACTTAATACAGCAAATAGCCCGGGCACATAATCTGGCAGCAAACGAAAGATCCACATTACCGAACAAATGCCAAGGATTGACGCAAAGTAGATTGCATCTTGATGCAATGGTTGCTGGCTAAGTATTAAACCCCAATAAATCATTAAAGGCGTGATTATCGCAAACAACCAACCAATGATCTGGCGATAGCCTACTTCAATGTCATGTTTAGGGCTTAAGTCGACTTCAATATGCGTTTGCCCCGCAAGGCGAGAGTGGAAGCTGTCGAGCAATGACTGCTTAAAACTACTGTAGGCTTCTAGAGTAAGTATCGCCGCCAAGGGTAAAACTACCAGCTCGGCACTCTCTACTACCTCAATATCGTAGATATAACTGCGCATACCTAATGCCGACTCTTCACCGAAGAATCCACTAATAGGCCCTTTTACCTGATCTTTATTGGTGGTTTGTAGCTCACCTTCTAGTAAGTAATATAGATTGTTGGCGTTTTCTCCCGAGCGGCAAACAACCTCACCAGGCGCTAACTTTACAACTGTAATGTTTGCTAACAACCGAGCTAGGTCTTCTTTCTGGCAGCCAGAAAAAGCGGGGTTACTTTTTAAAAACTGACTTAAAACTTGTAGCTTTTCCGGCATAATCATCGGCAATACTGCTCCGTTGGGATAACAGCATGTACCTGATACTCTGCCCCCGGCGCAATAATGTATTCACTAACACCTTGTTTAGATTCAAGGTTTCCCCAATCGTAGGTGTAACCTAAGCCTGTCCATGGAACACCTGCAGACTCTCGAAAGCTCTTGAAGTATAAAGCTTGGTAGAAGCCCGGATAATCGTTAATCCCCTTCACCTCATTGGCTATTTGGCTGGCATCTAACTTACAACTCTGGTCGTCAATTTCAGGGTCGACACAAGGCCTAAATAGATCTTCTGGCGCAACATACAACTCTACAAAAGCATCGTAATCCCAGCTTGGATCTAAACCTAGGTATTGCTTTAAACGCAGCTCAAGCTGGCTTTGCGAAACGGTTTCATTATCAGACAGGTACTTACTGCAGAACTGCTGAAGTTGCGGAGCGAGGCTCACCCATATGGGATAATTTGGATTGGTAGAACTGTGGGTATTTGGCAAAATGAATTTGTCGATGGCACCCTGGCTTTTCCAAGTGAGTACCAGCAGTTTGTCGCCTTGTTCATTCCATTGCAGCAGTTCGTTGTTAGCATTTACGGCAAACAAATTAGTGCTAACATCTTCAGGTTGAGGAAATGCAGCCTGCTTAACTGCTAAATCGTAGGCGGAGTTAGGTTGCTCGAGTGATTGGCTACAACCTGTCATAAGGCATACAGATAAGGTGCAAGCAAGTGCAGAAAAAGTGAATTGATTCAAAATATGTCCTTGTTTGAAAGCGGCAAATCCTTTGCCTTATAACCAAAAGCGAGATAACGCTTAAGGCTTAGCTCTTAACCAGCAATAGTTGCTAATTACTTGTTAATAACAATAAATTAGCTTTGGTAAGATTATATTGCTAATAGGAATATCACAAACATCAATAAAATACTGCTTTAAGGCTATTTTTTGTAAAGGCAAGCTGTATCGCCACATGAACACCCAGATAGGCAGTTTAGCATTTTCATAACAAGGCCTTGTTTAAAGATTAAACTGGTTATACCAATATGATATAAAAGTATGGATGTTTGATAGAAATTAAACCTAGGAGGACTTGAAAAATGAGTAACATCAACGGAAGTTGCCTATGTGAAGCTGTGCGGTTTGAAGCCCAAGACAAGTTTCAGCAATTTCATCTCTGTCATTGCGATCAGTGTAAGAAAATGTCCGGTAGCGCACATGTCTCAAACTTATTTATTAGGCCGGAATTTTTTAAGTGGCTGGCTGGTGAAAAACTGGTCGCTAGATACGATGTTCCTAAACGCAGTATAACTAACGCTTTTTGTAAGCAATGTGGTAGTGCAGTGCCCTATTTATCGAGTACTAAGCAGTGGGTAATTGTGCCGGCTGGCGGCCTAAACAATTGCCCTAGTTTAAAACCGCAAGACCATATTTTTACCAACGAGAAAGCGGAATGGTACAAAGATATTGATGAAATAGCTCAGTATCCTCATTTTCCAGATTAAGCTACGTTTGCCACGACGGCTTTATTACGTCCACTGTCTTTAGCTTCGTATAAAGCGTGGTCGGCTAAACTCATCAACTGCTCTATATTTTCTTCTGATTGCATCAACGCAATACCGATACTGGTGGTAAAGCGTATTTGTACGACACCGGTATTCACATAAATCCGTTCAACTGCAGAACGTAAACGCTCTGCGGTATGTTTTGCAGTATCTAAATCGGCATATAAGGCTAAGCCAAATTCTTCGCCGCCTAAACGCCCTAATACATCACCATCACGAATTTCACTTTCTAAGGTACTGGCAAACTTCTTCAAAGCCTTATCACCAGCAGCATGGCCATGGTTATCGTTAATTTTCTTAAAGTGGTCAATATCGAACATTAACATCGTCATGGGGTGAGAACGGTTACGGCAACTATCAAACATCGCTTCGGCCTTCGCCATAAAGCTACGTCGATTGTTTATGCCTGTTAGTGGATCGGTGCGAGCTTCACGCTCTGCCTCAGACTTAGCAACTTCAAGTGCATGAGTACGCTCAGACACCAATATTTCTAATTCTTGTTTAGCGCGCTCAAGTTGGCTGCGATAGCGCAGTTCAGCCTGCTCTTTTAGACGGCGCAATCTAAACAGGTGAATCCCCATAGCAACCATGATCACCATCATTTCACTGTATGAGGCTACAACCGGCCAGTAGTAAGTGACAAAGGTATGTTCAACAAGGCCTAAATCACGCAAGGCTTGGCTAAATAGCCCGACTATTAATACTGTCCAACCTAAGGTGTAAACAGCAGATTCTCTTGAGCCTTGGTACCAACGAATTAAACTGGCTATCGCTAACATCGGGTATAGCAACAAAGCAATGGTGATAAGCACCACCGAGAATACGGTTTCTCTGGTTAGTGCCGCCACGGCAAGTAAAGCCGCATTTAAGATCATAAAGCGTAAAACATAATCTAAACGAGGCGTATTCACTTTTGTTTGCAGGAATATGCGGGCAAAAATAACACCAGTCATTATCGACATTGCCCCAGTTAAGGACATGTAACTCCAATGGAAGTCTTCACGAATGAAGAACATATGCGTAAAACCCAATATAGTTGGCCATGTCGCCAATTTGGTAGCCGCATAGACAAAGTATGCGTAATAGGTTTTATCATTGGTGGCAATTCCGGTCACCAAGGAAATAATCGACATCAAGGCCAGACCGCCTACCAAAAAGGCAATACTACCTAGCTCAATACTCTGCACATAGTGCATTTTGTCTGGCTGCCAAATCCTTAAATCTGGGAATACAAAACCCTTTTCGTCAGAGCCAAAGCGAAAGTAAAACTGATGGGTTTCACCTGCTGCTAACTCTACTGGCACTACAAATCGTTGGTGACTGACTAAGCGCTCTGAAAAAGAATTATTTAAAGCGAGATCGGCAATTTCTAAAAAACTGGGATCATTGGTATTACGTTGATAAGCATTTAAGTAGATGAGTTGGTGGTCAACGTATTCTAAATTTAGAGTAATCGGTTTATCGCTATCATTGTGCAGATAGAAAACGCTCCAAAAAGCTCCTGGCTGTAAACCCGTGGAACCTTTACTCGGTAATCTGGAGAACTTATCTAAACGATAAGCAGCGATAGCATCAGCCAGATCAGCCTTGCCTTCTAAATCGTGCCATACCTGAAAATGCTCACCCAGCCTGACACCATCTTCTAAACCATTTACGTGCAACGCGCTTAAGCTCTCAGCTTGAGCAACAGAGAGAGTACAAACAGAAAACAAAACCAAGGCCAAAGCGAGTTGAGTTTTGCCTAAACAGCGCAAAAAATAATTAATCATGATGGTTTTACGTAGGCCGCCTTTCCTTGCGATATCGGAGTAGTTGTTAAATCTAATGTTCGTACAGCCCTGTAACAAAACATTAACCACTTATTAGAAGCTTAAAGATAAACACTAAGGAAGTCTACGAATCTACCTCTAATTAGTGAATTATCATCAAGTTGGGTACCAAATGTTACAATTTATCTGGCATTGCTAACCAAGAGCACTACTAACTGCACTAGCGCCAGAAGGGCTTATAAATCACAATTATAGTTAATTTTATTAACAATGGTTGGGGATGCGGCAAACAAAAAAGCAGCCATCTGGCTGCTTTAGGAGGAACAACTACATAACGGGTAAGTCAATATTTTTGAACAGCTCTTCCACTTCATCGAGAGACTTGGCTTGCACCGCTCTATCGACAATATCTCGGGTTAGGTGTGGCGCAAATCGTTCAATAAAATCGTACATGTAAGTACGTAAGAAAGTACCTTTTCTAAAGCAAATCTTAGTGGTGCTTGCTCTGAATAAATGGCTAGCATCAATCGCTACCAAATCCTGATCTTGTTGCTTGTCGATAGCCATACTCGCCAACACACCAACGCCAATTCCCATTCGAACATAGGTTTTTATCACATCGGCATCGGTTGCAGTGAAGACAATCTTTGGCACTTTGCCAGCACGGCCAAAGGCATCATCTAAATCGGAACGACCAGTAAAACCAAAAATGTAAGTAACAATGGAGTGTTTAGCTAAATCGTTAATGGTAACGACTTCACCGTTTAAGTGTTTTTTCGCTAACTCATGTTCTTTGGGCACCAATATGCTGCGATTCCAATGATAACAAGGCAACATCACTAAATCGGAGAAAATATGCAGTGCCTCAGTGGCAATGGCAAAGTCTGCACTGCCCTTAGCCACTGCTTCATTTATCTGGTTAGGCGTGCCCTGATGCATGTTTAAAGAAACATTTGGGTAACGATGGATAAAACCTTGAATAACTTCAGGCAACGCATAACGCGCTTGAGTATGAGTGGTTGAGATATTAAGCGAGCCTTGGTCTGGGTGAGTATGCTGATTAGCTACCGCTTTAATACTCTCAACCTTGGCCATAATCTCATTGCTGATGCGAATGATTTCTTTGCCAGCAGGAGTTACTTGGCTAAGGTGCTTGCCGCTACGCTTGAATATCTGAACCCCTAGCTCATCCTCCAATAAACGAATTTGTTTACTAATACCGGGCTGCGAAGTATATAAACTCTCCGCAGTAGCCGACACATTGAGGTTGTTGTTTACTACTTCGACGATATAACGTAACTGCTGCAATTTCATGTAGTTGAGTTCTCTGGCGCGAAAAAACTATAGCGCTAACTATCCGGTTAGCGAGTTCTTATTACATTTTTTCATAAGTATATAATCAATTACAGAGATATTGAAACGTCTTTATAACAGATATTTACTAAGCGCTAATCAGTTCAAATTTCTCACCAATTGTGCAGAGTTTTGTTTTAACAAACGCAAGGTTGCCCCAGCGCCCATTAAGGCGACTAACAAGGTGCCTAACAACGGCCCAAGTACCCACAACCCTAGGTTAATGGAAGCGCCGATATCAAACACAAACACTTGCAGTAGCACCAAAATAGTTTGGGCAGCACTGGCTGCAATAAATCCGGCTAAAAAGCCGAGTATTACGAACTCATAGATCACCGCATTACGCAGTAGTTTTGCGCTAGCGCCTAAGGTTCTCAGTATCACCGTTTGCCGTCTACGTTCTTCCAAAGAGCTTTGTACTTGTGCATATAACACTAAGCTGCTGGCAAGTAGCACTACTACTAGCACAAGTCTGAGTGCTAACGCGACCTGATCAACCACCTGAGACAGTTGTTCAATCAAGGCTTTAACGTTAATTAATACTAAGGTTGGAAAACGCGCCATGGTTTGCGCCATCCAAGCCGCTTTATCTTCGGGCAGATTAAACGACGTTAAGTAGCCAGTCGGAAAGTCTTGCAAAATATCGGGGCTCAGCAATACGTAAAAATTAGGCTGCATGGTATTCCAATCGATACTGCGTAAGCTTGTTACGGTAACCGTAAAACGACTGGCACCAATCATAAATTCAAGAGTGTCGTTAAGTTTAATATCTAAGCGTTCGGCAAACTCTTCATCTACCGAAGCCTCACCAGTACTACCAGCTGTAAGCCATTCACCTGCTACCAGCTCATTACGATAAGGCAGCTCCAATACACTGCTTAAATTAAGTTCGCGACCCGCTCCTCGGCGTCGTGAAGAAGTCTTCTCTGAGTACTCCCCTTCTCGTTCTTGACTAACCGCTTCTTGGTTGATGGCAACCAGCCGACCTCGTAACATTGGGAACATGGTGGTGAGTTCGACACTTTCATCGGCAAAACGAGAGGCTAGCTGAGGCTTCTGCTGCTCGGAAATGTTGTACATGAAGTGATTAGGCGCGCCTTCTGGAAGCTGTTGCTGCCACTCACTAATCAAATCTTGTTGGATAACCCATACTACCAACGCTAACTTGATGGCTACAGTAAAGCCAATAAGCTGAACCCTATTTTGCTTAGCTCTTTTATAAAGAGACGAAATCGCAATCTTCAAACTAAGGCTTTTCAATTTCTCAGCTTGCTTCTTACTGCCCCAGAGCAGCAATTGGCTCACAACCAACAACAGCGCCACCGCAATCAAGCCTACACCGAGCAAAATTGCACTCAAGGTAAATGAACCGCTATAAAGTAACAGCAATGCAAATACACTCACTAGCATCCACAACGCAATCCATATTGGATTAACCACCGCATCATCACTATTGCGGCGAATTACTCGCATAGGTGCAATGTTAAATAGCTGAGACAGCGTTGGCAGCGTAAACGCAACCCCACAAATCAAGCCACTGCCTGCAGCCATTAAGTAGGGCGCAGCACCAGCACTGGGTAAATCAATATTGAGTAACTTTTCAACATAATGGGTCACTGGCCATTGCACCAACGTGGCCAAAGCAATACCCAATACAATCGACACTAATACAACAGTAAACAGGTGTCCCAAATAAATGATTCTGATCTGCGGCTTACTGGCACCAAGCACTTTAAACATCGCAACGGTGTCGTAGTGACGCTGGCAATATAGGCGACTGGCTACCGCAATGGCGGCGCTGGCAAGCAAAATTCCGATAAGACCAGCTAATAGCAAAAATTGCTGCGCCCTTTGCAAGGCTCCCGCTAAAGGAGAGTTGCCACTACGTACGGTTACCATACGTTGGTTATCGGCAAGCTGCGGTGTTACCCAATTTTCGAAGGCATCTAGCTGGCTTTTATCTCCAGCAAACATATAGCGATAACCTAAACGACTGCCAGGCTGCACAACTTCTGTTTGTGCAACATCGTTAATGTTAATGATCACTCGTGGGGCGGTCATAAATACACTGAAGGGCGCATCAGGTTCGGTAACAATACGGCCAGTCACTCGAAATTCTGCTTCGCCAATTTCGATTAAGTCGCCAATATCTATATCAAGTTGATAAAACAAACGTTCTGCAATCCAAGCCTCACCCTGAGGAATGCCCTTGGCGGACTCATTTGTTAAGCCATTTTTTTCTCGGCTTATTCTTAAACGCCCTTTAAGGGGATACTCTTGGGATACTGATTTAACACTGGCGAGTATTAAATTTTCGTTGCCATAAATCATGGAGGGAAACAACAACTGTTCAGCATAATCAAGCTGTAAAGACTCTGCTTGAGCAGCCAAAGGTAAGTCTACAGGATGAGCACTGCGAACCACTCGGTCAGCCGCAATAAAGTCACCACTCTTGTTAAAAATGGCCTGCTCCATTCGGTCTGTTATGCTGGTAAACAACCACACCGAACTTACTGCCAATACAATAGCGGCAGAAATAATGGTCAACTCACCGCGCTTTAGCTCAGCCTTAAATAAACGCCAAATTAAACTCTTCATCCTTGGCTCCTTAAGGCTGAATAATACGACCAGCTTGCAATGTGATTTGTCTTAAGCAACGTGCCGCCAGTTTTTGCTCGTGAGTTACCAGTACCAAAGTTGTGCCTGCTTGTTGGTTTAGCTCAAACAGCAGATCTTCAATGATTTGGCCGTTGTTATTGTCTAAGTTTGCCGAAGGCTCATCGGCAAACAGCACTTTTGGCTGACAAATAAACGCCCGTGCAATAGCTACTCTTTGCTGTTCGCCACCGGATAGTTGATTTGGATAATGATCGTGACGTTCAGCCAAGCCCACTTTAGCCAGCCACTGCTCTGCGAGTTCTTTAGCATTAGGTAAACCCTTAAGCTCCGCAGGTAACATTACATTTTCTAGCGCAGTTAATGCCGGCACCAATAAAAACTGCTGAAAAATAAAACCTACATTGTCGCGACGTAAACTGGCGCGTTGCTCTTCATCAAGCGCAGCTAGGTTCTTTGAACATAGTTCCACACTGCCCTCACTGGCACTGTCTAAGCCAGCCAAAATACTCAACAAAGTGGTTTTACCTGAGCCAGAGGCTCCAACAATCGCTAGGGATTCGCCCTGTTGCACAGTTAAATCAATATCATTCAGCAGATTCAAATTTCCACCCGGAGTTGCAACATGATGATTGAGTCCGCTGGCGTTTATGATTATGTTAGACGCTGAATCTGAATTAGCTGTTGGCATATAGTAGGTGCTCAAAAATGATGGTTAGACACAAAAATAAAGTTTTAACGCTAGTTACACTATCTGTTTTACTCTTTTTTACATTGAGTTCAAAGGCTTTTGCCAATACCAAGTCGATTCTTATCCTAGGTGATAGTTTAAGTGCTGGATATGGCATGCCAATAGAACAGGCTTGGGTTTCATTAACCCAGCAATACTACAACGAAACAGACCAAGCTATCGATCTCATTAATGCCAGTATAAGTGGCGAAACTACAGCAGGTGGTTTAAGACGATTACCTTCGTTGATTCAACAGCATAAGATCGACTGGTTATTGATTGAACTAGGCGGTAACGATGGTTTACAAGGCCACCCTACTTCCAACATTGAAAACAATCTAAACGCGATTATTGCCTTGGCTAAACAAAACGACATCAAGATTGCGTTGATGCAAATTCGTATCCCACCTAATTACGGCAAACGCTATCGACAAGCTTTTGAAGGTTTGTACCCCAAAATTGCAGAGCAGCAACAGATTAACTATCTACCGTTTTTTATTGAAGAAATAGCCACTAACTCGTCACTGATGCAAAACGATGGAATACATCCTAACCAACAAGCTCAACCGCTTATCAGTCAGAAAATGAGGGAACAACTAAAGGAGTTAGTGAACGCCGGCTAGCCGGTTTGGGCAAAGCCGTTAGCGTTTTGTAATAGCTGAGAAAGTGGAACAACCCGATCTTGCATCACTTTAATGGCTTCGAACTGGCTTAGCGATTTTCGCTCATCCAGTACTAAGCCACCTTCAATCGTCATTAAGGTGTAAGTTTGCTCACTCACCTCTACCACCACGCAACGCGCTTGAGCGTTTTCGGTTTGCAATACTGCTAGTTCGCCGACTTGTAAGAGGTTTTGATGAGTACTTGCAGTACTAGTAAAAAACCAACTTTGCGGCATTAACGGTTTTAAGAACTGAGCTGAAGCAACAGCATTTAGACAAATCTGCACTTTAATAGGATCAGACCAATTAAAGGGTTCTAACTGCTCGAGAAATTGATAATAGAGCTGAGTGTGCTCGGTAGTAAACGGACCATCTTCTTGAGCATGTTGAACACAACGCTTTTTACACAACTTAGACACAAACAGCATATTTTCACCTAACTCAAGAGTCATTACTCCCTTGTTAGTATCAAATACCCAGTGCCATTGTTTATTAGGTTGAATTAACATTGCTAAAAAGAAAAACTGTCCATGTTGAGTTCACTTAATAAACAAATGTACTACGAGAACTCAACAAAGACAAATTAAATTAATTAAAATTTATACAGCCTTGGCTATTTGTTTAATTAATTCTGGGCCTTTATAAATAAAGCCACTATATATTTGAACTAATTTTGCGCCGGCATCCATTTTTTCTTTAGCGGCCATTGCTGAATCAATTCCGCCAACCCCGATAATTGGGATCTCAGATTTTAAGTAATGATCTAATTTTCTAATAACTTCAGTGGACTTTAATTGCAAAGGACGTCCACTTAAACCACCAGCTTCACTAGCGTGGTTCATGCCTTCTACCATTGAGCGCTCTAACGTTGTATTAGTAGCAATTACACCATCGAGCTTATATTTTAATAAAGAGTCACTAATTTGTTCTATTTCAGCTTCTGATAAATCTGGCGCTATTTTGATCAATAAAGGAACATGTTTATTATATTGCTGAGAAAGTTGATCTTTACGCTCAGTTAGATCCTTCAATAGATCTTCTAATGCTTCACCATATTGAAGTGTGCGTAAACCAGGAGTATTTGGGCTAGAAATATTAACAGCGATATAAGAAGCATGCGGGAACGCTTTATTCATGCCTATTAAATAATCATCTTTACCCTTCTCTACCGGAGTATCAAAGTTTTTACCAATGTTGATCCCAAGGATCCCTTTATATTGGCTTTGCTCAACATTATTAATTAAATTGTCGATCCCTAAGTTATTAAAACCCATTCTGTTAATAATACCTTCGGCATCTAATACTCGGAAAATTCTTGGTTTATCATTCCCAGATTGCGGACGCGGTGTAACAGTACCAACTTCTACAAAACCAAAACCCATGGCATCAAAGGCTTGAATACACTCACCATTTTTATCCAACCCTGCCGCTAAACCAACTGGATTAGGGAAAGTTAAGCCCATCAACTCTACCGGATTAGGCACGATATTCTGGCGGTAAACACGATCTAATAAGGTTCCACCAGTGCGTTTGAACATCTCAATAGTAAGATCGTGTGCGCGTTCTGGATCAAGTTGAAAGATAAGCTTTCGAGCAAGTGGGTAATACATTTGAACTCCTAGTATAAGACCCCCGAAGATGCAGGGCTTCGGGGGCAGTATTTTATACTAATTTACGGAGCAGTTTAAATTTAATAGGTTCAATTCCCTCAATAAAACCGAAAATTTTGCAAACTCGTGGGTATTTCCGGTCTTAAAGTCAGCTAACATGTGATTCCAGCGGTCTAACAAAGGCTCGTGGGCTGCTAACCAATCATCTAAGGGATCATTGCTTTCCATTTTACTGGCCCATTTCAAGGCACTTACCGTTAACTGACGCTGTTGCCAATCAAGATCCTCTCTAAAAGAAGATCGAGCTAATGCCTGCCAATGATTATCAACACTTTGTAGGTTGATTTGATCCAAGAACCAATGCAAACCAATTTTAGTCCCTAAGTTAAAGTACAACTTAGCTACCGCTACAATGTCTTGTTCAGCTTGCTCTGCTACTTCAGTTAAGTCTAACACTGAGTAAAGCGAGTTCATTTTAGCCATTGCACAAGCAATTTCTGCAGGTACTTGCTGGTCTTGCAGCTGTTTAGACTCATCGTTAACCAGCTTAACTTCTTCAGCGGCTAATACATCCATAAGATTCTTTTGCAGCTGTAAATAGCTAGGCTGATAGCGTTCTATTTGTTGAGCAATGCCCAGTGAGCGGTCACGCAAGGTTAAGAAGCGACGAGTTGCACGGCGAATAATGCGGCGCAAGTTATCCATCATTTTCAGCTGTAGCTGAGCACTGATTTTGTTATCTAAGCCTTCAATTTTTTCGTACAGTTCCCACACACCAAACACTTCGCAGGCCGTGACATAGCAGTTACAAATCTCAGCAGGGGTAGCTCCTGTTTCTTCAACTAAACGGGTAACAAAGTTAAAACCTACATCGTCAACCACTTTGTTCGCTAAACGAGTTGCCACAATTTCTTGTTTTAAAGGATGTTGATGCATCTCGGCTACGTAGCGTTGCTGCAACAACAATGGGAATGAAGTAATGAGTGTTTGACTCAAATAGGGATCTTCAGTCACCTCTTCAACATTAAACCACTCTTTAAGTACCATCTTACCGTAGGCCACTAATACCGCTAACTCGGGGCGCGTTAAACCTTGGCCATTAGATTGGCGCTCTATTAGCTCTTCGTCGCTGGGCAAAAACTCTAGATTTCTATCAAGCAGACTGTCGCGCTCTAGAGCATGCATAAAGCGGATAACTTCCTTAACGGTAGCGGCGCCTAATTGTTCAGAAATACTAATAGACTGGCCCTGACGATAAGCGTTATCTAAAACAATCTCGCTAACGTTCTCGGTCATGTCCACCAGTAGTTTGTTACGTTGCTTCTCAGTTAAATCACCATTACTGACTAAACCATTTAGTAAGATTTTGATGTTAACTTCGTTATCTGAGCAATCTACGCCACCCACATTGTCGGTAAAGTCAGTATTTATTCGGCCACCGTTAGATGCGATTTCTATTCGCCCTAATTGGGTGATACCCAAGTTACCACCTTCACCTACAATTTTGGCACCAAGCTGCTTACCGTTAACTCGCACCGCGTCGTTAGCTCTATCACCAACTTCTGAGTCAGACTCTGAGCTTGCTTTAACGTATGTGCCAATCCCGCCGTTCCAAAACAAGTCTACAGACGAGCACAAGATGAGTTTAATAAGCGCGTTAGGTGTAACACTCTTCTCTTTTGTATTTAGCAGTTTTTGGATTTGAGGTGTAAGCGAAATTGACTTAGCGCTACGAAGGAAAATGCCACCACCTTCACTAATTAAGCCCTTATCGTAATCTGCCCACGAAGAACGAGGTAGCTCAAACAAGCGCTTACGTTCTTTGTAAGAAGAGGCAGAATCAGGACTTGGGTCGATGATAATGTGCATGTGGTTAAATGCTGCCACTAGGCAGGTATGTTCGGATAACAACATACCATTACCAAATACATCGCCAGCCATGTCGCCCACAGCCACACAGGTAAAGTCTGTAGTTTGACAATCAATACCTATTTCACGGAAATGACGCTTAACCGACTCCCAAGCACCACGTGCAGTAATGCCCATGCCTTTATGGTCGTATCCATTGCTGCCGCCGGAAGCAAAAGCATCCCCCATCCAAAATTGATATTCTTCACTCAGCTTATTGGCAATATCTGAGAAAGTAGCAGTACCCTTATCTGCCGCTACAACCAAATATGGGTCGTCTTCATCACGACGAACCACTTGCTTAGGCGGAACAATCTCACCTTTTACGTTGTTGTCGGTAATGTCGAGTAAACCGCGAATAAAGGTGCGGTAACACTCTTTACCCTCTTCCAACCACGCATCTCGATCACTTGGGCTTGGCAGGCGTTTACATACAAACCCACCTTTTGCTCCAACTGGCACAATTACCGTATTTTTAACTTGCTGAGCTTTTACTAAGCCAAGTACTTCGGTTCTAAAATCTTCTCGTCGATCTGACCAACGCAAACCTCCGCGCGCCACTTTGCCGCCCCGTAAATGCACCCCTTCTACCCGTGGAGAGTAAACAAAAATCTCAAACATAGGCACCGGTTGTGGCATGTCTGATATTGCACTCGGGTTCATTTTGAAAGAGATATAATCTTTTACCTGCTTATCTTGATTTAGCTGGTAGAAGTTAGTTCTTAAGGTGGCCTTAATCATCTCTAAATAGCGACGAATGATTCGGTCGTCATCAAGGTTTTCTACTGCGTCTAACAGCGAAATTAATTTAGCTTCAATCTTCTCTTCTGTTTTATTTGAGCGTTTAAGACTTGGATTAAAACGACGACGGAATAGCTCTAACAGCAGAACCGATATATCTGGGTAGCTAGCAAAAGTTTCTTCAATGTAACTTTGACTAAAGTTGCTACCGATTTGCCGCATATATTTTGCGTAAGCACGCAACAACGCAACATCTCGACCAGACGCCTGAGCAGCCAAGACTAAACGGTTAAAGCCATCATCTTCCAAACTACCAGACCAAATTTGTGCTAAAGCTTGCTGGAAGTTATCGCGATTCTTTTCAATATCTAGCTCTTGAGAAGCTACAAAGGTCATAGCAAAATCCAGCAGCCAATATACTTTTCCATCGCTGGTGGTAAGTCGATAAGGCGTTTCACCTATTACTCGTAACCCCATGTTCTCTAACATGGGTAAAATATCAGACAGGTGCAAAGGCTCATTTAGGTGAAACAGCTTTAAACGAACATGGTTGCTATCGATGTTTTCTTCTTGAGGTCGATAGAACAGCATGCCTAACTGATTTTCGTCATCAAGATCTTCAAACTGAATAATATCGGCTACCGCAGAGCCCGGTAATACATTCTCTTTATAAGAACGAGGAAAAGCAGTTTGATATTTATTACTAAGCTGAATGGCTCGCTCTTCGCCAAAATTAGAAATAAGTGAATCAACTAAGCGGTCTTCCCAGGTTCTTGCGGCTTCAATAAGATTGGTTTGTAGGTCGCTCAAGTCAAACTCCTGATCGTTATTTTCTACACGCACCAAGTAATGGGTTCGCGCCATTGAACCTTCGGTGAAGTAAGTTGAGAACTCCACGTCTTCCTTAGACTTAAAATGCTCCTTAAGAATTTGCTGGCTATGGATCCGCAAAGCGGTGTTGTAGCGCTCTTTTGTGGTATACACCAAACAAGAATAAAAGCGTCCGTATATATCCTTACGAACAAACAACTTCACCAAATCACGTTCTTGGATTTGTTCTACGCCTAAGCCAATGTTGAGTAATTCTTCTTCAGTGGCCTGAATAAGCTCATCACGGGGATAAGTTTCCATGATGTTTAGCAAAGATTTATAAGCGTGAGAGCCGGCAGGAAGATCTGAATTAACCATTATCTTCGCTAGCTTTTGGTTAATCAGTGGAATTTCTAGAGCACTACGGTTGTAGATAGAAGAGGCATACAAACCAATGAAACGGTGCTCGCCAACCACTTTGCCATTTTTATCAAAAACTTTAACCCCAACATGGTCAATATAGGCTGGTCTATGTACCCGTGACTTGTGGTTGCTCTTATTTAACACCAAAGGGACTTGGTTGGTGGCTAAATCTCGCCCTGCGGTGGTGTAAGAAGACAATGAGACAACTTGGCTGGTTACGTATTCTCGATACAAACCTAAACTGCCAGTTTCATCAGGTATTAGCTGCAAATCGCCTTTTACTTGCTTAAGTGAATAGTGTCGATAGCCCATTAAGGTAAAGTTGTTATCCGACATCCAAGACAAAAAAGCGGTACTTTGGGCCAAAGATTGATCGTCTTTTGCGCCACTGTTATTAGCCAATTCATCTGCCACCGACTTTAGCTTTTTGAGCATCGGTTGCCAGTCATTCACCACTACGTTAACTTCATCCAATACCGTGTTAAGTTCTTTATTTAGGCGTCGTAAGGCTTTTTCATCGCTCTGGCGGTCAATCTCAATCATGAATACTGTTTGATTGCCAAGCTGGGCATGCTCTACATCATGAACGGCCGTCACTTTGTTATTATCATCTCGATCTAAGCGCATCGGTTGATGCATTAACAAGTGAGTATTAATGCCACTACGCCCTAAAGCCATGCGGATGGAGTCAACCAGGAACGGCGAATCTGGCACCACTATCTCGATAATAGTATGGCTAGATTGCCAACCATGGCGGCTCAGTTCGGGGTTATAAACCTTAATGTGGCGTTCGCAGGTTGAAGTATGATTAAGGGCATTCCAAAGCCCTACTCCCACTCCATATAAATCACTGTCGCTGCGATTGGCTAAATCGTCACTGCCCATGCCTGAAAACAGTCGTGAGAAAAATTCTTCGGCCAAGGGAGCAGCCGTTTTATCCAGTTTTTGATTTACGATTTGATAGACTTTTTTAAGCAGTACGGAGGCATGTTGCTGCGCTCTTGTCATAACGCATTCCTTATCCTAGTAGAGTAATATTATTATTGTGTAAAACAATGGCTTATTGTTTATTTCAGTGTAGTTGGCTTTAGAAAATAATCGACAAAACAACCACTTTCACCTTACAAACAATTAAACCACGTTTTTACATATTTACAACATAGATGACTAGACTTTTTGAAGTGACAGAAATTTATTGTTGCTGTCAGTAGACAGGACAAAACGACCATTTATTCCGCTTCGGTCTAAAAAAGGCAAAAAGCGCAAAGCAGGGATCTGAATGCGCATGCCATTACTGTCGGTAGCAATAATAGAGCGGGCTGTTCCTCGGTATACCCGCTCAAACTCCTGATAAGAAATGTGAATATTAAAAAAGTACTGCTTCATTGCTCGATTGCACTTAGGCCTTAAGTTGTTGCAAGCCGTTTGTTACCTTTTCAAATAGATCTTTACTGAGGTCTTCCAGCTCAGCTAAGCGCTGCAACTGCTCAATAATGAGCGCTTTACGCTCATCATCCAGTTTAACTGTTTGGATCAGCGGGGTAATCAAACGCGATGCAACTTGCGGGTTTTGAGTATTTAGTACACACAAGATATCGGTTAAGTAGCGGTAACCAGAACCATCTTTTGCGTGAAAGTGACGCGCATTGTTGTTAGCGAAGCTACCAATTAAAGAGCGTACTCGGTTAGGATTTTCCATACTAAAACTTGGGTGTTCTGCCAAAGCTTTAACCCTGGCTAAACTGCCATCTTTGGCATAACTGGCTTCTAAAGCAAACCACTTATCCATCACTAAGCCATCATGCTGCCAGTTTTGCTCGTAGTCTTTAAACATTGCATCACGCTTCTGGATACCAGCATTGTTAGCAGCCGACATAGCAGCCAATTTATTAGTCATAGTTGGGCTATCAAAATATGCAGCTGAAACTAACTCTGGCTGAGTATGCGCCACATACTGTAAACATGCGGCACGTAGCGAGCGTGAATTAATATCATCATGGGCCAAGCTCTGTTTATCGGCTTTTGCACAAGCTTGCTCTAAGGCTGCAAATTGCTCAGGCAATGCAACAGCTAAACTATAAATGAAAAAGTCTCGAGCTTGAGCAATTGCATCAATATCTACTTGGGCAAAGCCATCAGCAATTTCGTTCTCACCACTAATGGTAAGCAACTCTGCTAATAAACCTTTATCAATTGAGGTATCTTCTAATAGCAGCTTAAAGGTATTTACAATCGCCTCTTCTAGCTGCAGATTTTTACCTGCTTGAACTTGCGCTACGGCTTGTTTCATCCACGCGCTAACTAGCTTTTGCATACCGTCCCAGCGCGCAAAAGTATTGCTGGCATGGTTGATAATTAACAACAGTTGGTCTGTGCTGTATTCCATATCTAGTTTTACAGGGGCTGAGAACTCTTGCAGCATTACCAATGTAGGTTGCTCACTAATGCCTTCAAAGTGCCAGGTTTGTTGCTGCTGAGTAAGCTCTAATACTGGAGAAACAGCTTGCCCATTCATGCTAAGCCCTAAGGCTTCGCCATTGCTGCTTAACAACTCTACAGACACTGGAATATGCAATGGGTGTTTCTCGCGTTGTTCAGCGGTGGCTGGTGTATGCTGGTGAATGGTTAAGCTGTATTGTTGTTTAGCTTCATTGTATTCACTTTTAACTTTAAGCACCGGTGTGCCTGACTGACTGTACCAGCGTTTGAACAGGCTTAAATCTTTGCCGCTAGCATCTTGCATCGCATTCACAAAATCATCGCAAGTTACCGCTTGGCCGTCGTGGCGCTCCACGTAGGTTTTCATACCCGCTTGAAAACCCTCTTCGCCTAGCAAGGTATGCAGCATACGAATAACTTCCGAGCCTTTCTCATACACTGTTAAGGTGTAAAAGTTATTCATCTCAATCACCTTATCTGGGCGAATGGGATGCGCCATAGGCCCAGCATCTTCAGCAAATTGGTGACTGCGTAATATCCGAACATTCTTAATTCGATTTACTGCTCGCGAGCCTAAATCAGAACTAAACTCTTGGTCGCGAAAAACCGTTAAACCTTCTTTTAAGGATAACTGAAACCAATCTCGACAAGTAATACGGTTGCCGGTCCAGTTATGGAAGTACTCATGACCAATTACCGCTTCAATGCCTAAAAAGTCATTGTCTGTGGCGCTCTGTTTATTAGCTAGTACGTATTTAGAGTTAAATACGTTTAGGCCTTTGTTTTCCATTGCGCCCATGTTGAAGAAATCGACGGCGACTATCATATAGATATCAAGGTCGTACTCTAAGCCAAAGCGCTCTTCATCCCAACGCATTGCCGCTTTTAGCGATGCCATAGCGTGTTCGGTACGATCTAAATTGCCTTTATCAACAAATAGCTCTAACGCAATAGTTCTGCCCGATTGGGTAACAAAACTATCTTCTAACAAGTCAAAATCACCAGCAACCAAAGCAAATAAGTAGCTTGGTTTAGGGAATGGGTCTTGCCAGCTTACCCAGTGTTTCCCATCGGCTAACTCGCCTTGATCAACCTTGTTACCATTCGATAGCAAAAATGGATATTGGGCTTTATCTGCAATAATTTTAGTGCTGTAAGTGGCCAACACGTCCGGTCGGTCTAAAAAGTAAGTGATTCGGCGAAAGCCCTCGGCTTCACACTGAGTACAAAAAGCATCACCCGATTGATACAAACCTTCAAAGGCTTTATTTTCTTTAGGGTTAACTCGAGTCACTACTTCTAACTCAAAACGCGCTGGCAATTCACTAATAACTAACTGCCCTTCACTCACTTGATAAGCATCATGAGTTTGCTGATTAACTTTAATACTCAGCAGCTCCAGTTTTTCACCATCAAGCACTAGGTCGGTAATGTCATTTGTCTGCCTAACCACCCTTGATACAGCGATAACTTTGGTAGCACTAGGATCTAAATCGAACTCTAAGGCAACATTTTCGATAGTGTAATCAGGCGCTTGATAATCTGAACGGTACTTGGCTGTAGGTTGAGCTGATGAGTCGGCCATGACACTTCCTTATTTGAGAAAAGAGAAATTCTTGTAAGCAGATTTTATTGTAAAAGATAATAGTATGCGCAGCTAACGCTTTGTTGCTGCTTTAAAAACAAAAAAGCCGGCCTAAGCCGGCTTTTAGATACGTTCAGCTTAAAAAGATAATAAGCCAATCGCATTTAAGAAAACTACCGCAATGGCAATTGGTGAGATAAAGCGAACGCTCTTCGAGAACATTTGGAAAGCTTGGCTCTCTAAGCCCATGCCTTGCTTCACTTTGTCAGCTTGAACAATCCAGCCAACAAATACAGCAATAAACAAGCCGCCTAAAGGCAGTAGAATATTAGCAGTAATGTAATCTAAAACTTCGAAGAAGTTTTTACCCATTGGGCTTTCTTCAAACTGGAAGATTTCCCAGCCAGCAAATGAGCCAATAGTACCTAAGCTTAATAACCAAACCGCACTACCAGAAACAACTGCAGCAACGTTACGGCGGAAACCTTTACGCTCTACTAAGTAAGCAGAAGTTGATTCAAGCAACGCCAAGGCTGAAGTAAAGGCAGCAACGGTTACCATTACGAAGAATACCGTAGAAATTACGCCACCTAGTGGCATCGTACCAAAGGCAATTGGCAATGATACAAACAGTAAACCAGGACCTGCGCTTGGCTCAATACCGTTGGCAAATACAATTGGGTAAATAGCCAAACCAGCCATTAGCGCCACAACGGTATCGGCAATTGCGATGTAAATAGAGGTTTTAGCAATTGAAGCACCTTCCGGAAGGTAAGCGCCGTAAACCATCATAATGCCCGATGACAAACTCAAGGTGAAGAATGCATGACCCAGTGCCATAAGCACACCATTAATCGTCAACTTCGAGAAGTCAGGGCTGAACATAAAGCTAACTGCAGCGCCAAAATCACCGGTTACTGCTGCATAAATCATAATGATGGTTAGCAATACAAACAGTGCAGGCATTAGTAAAGTAACAATGCGCTCTAAACCTTTGGTTACGCCTTTAGCTAAAACAACTACAGTGCCCACAATTACCAAAGTAGCCCATAAAACAAGCTGCTTAGGATCAGAGGTTAATGCGTCGAATAAAGCGCCAATTTGTTTTGCGTCACCCGCTGCAGCGCTAATATCGCCACCCGCAGATTTGAATACATACGCAACTGCCCAACCAGCAATAACAATGTAAAAGCTTAATACCAAAAAGCCCGCTAATACGCCCATGCCACCAATAAATGCCCAGTTCTTAGAACGACCATTTTCTATAGCAACTTTAGCGACCGCGTTGGCAGGAGTAGAACGACCTTGTTTACCTAAGTAAACCTCGGCCATCATCACTGGGATACCAATGAATAAAATACAAAGAAGATAGACAAGAACAAAGGCACCACCGCCGTTCTCACCCATAATATAAGGGAATTTCCAAATGTTACCGAGGCCTACAGCTGCGCCGGTGGCAGCCAAAATGTAAGCAAAGTTACTTGACCAGCGATTACTCACCGAAGTGTTATTACTCATGATTTTCTCTTTTATATTGTGTTTGCTAATTGCGTCCATGATTTTAGGGCGCCAATATAAGCATAAACAAAGGGAAAATTACAGCCAAAATGAATCTTTATGCTGAAATTATGCGGTCTGTCGGCACAAGCAATCTACAAATAGCTCAACAACAAGTTAATCCACCTGAATAGTCATTCTGAACTATTGCATTAAACATCAATTAAACGCTTGCCACTGTTGCTCTAACCATTCCTTTTCATAGCGTAGTATGGGATGTAAGGTTTGTCTTTTCTTTACTGCAGTTGCTTCTTGTTCGTTTAAAGAAACCCCATTTGCCATCAATACAAATGGCCTTAACTGATCACCTTTTTCGATAAAGCCAACTAAGTTGATTACCCCATTTACATAACCACTTTTAGCCAGCACCTGCGCTTTTAAAGGCGCACGAGTCAGGCTACGGCGATACTTTAAGGTGCCGGTTTTTCCAGCAATAGGTAGGCGTTTAATTAAGGCTTGTAACTGTGGATCTGATTGCCATAACTGCATAATCTGATAAAGCAGGTTTGCACTAATCAGGTTCTCTCTAGATAAGCCTGAACCATCGCGAATTTGTGCACGGCTTAAATCAAGCCCCAAAGCGCTTAATTGTTCAACTACAACTTTACTGGCTTGCTGATAGGTACCAGCGCGCTGCTGCTCTCTGGCTAAAGTTTTAAATACGCTATCTGCCGTTAAGTTGTCAGATTCAACCAGCATATACTCTAATAACTCAAGTAACGGCGCAGAGAGGTGATTAACGCTCTCAGAATAAGGACTAAGTTGCTGCTGGTACAAAATGTTGCCTTTAAAGCTTAAGCCCGCTCTCGCCAAGCTTCGCTTTAACTTCGTTGAAAAATAGCGCTGTTCATCGTTAATCGAAAAACGTAATGGCATCATGCCGCTATCCGCATTAATACAGCCTTGCAGCGAATACTGGTTATGATCACCCACACGCAGGTTTTGCTCACAATCGGGATGATTTTGGCTCACAGTAATAATTTGATTGTCGATGTTGAGTAAACTTGAATCACTAATATGTAGGCGGCTTAACTGCCCTACCTTGCCCGGCTTTAAATTACCGTTAATACAATTGTTATCAATATTTAAAGAACTGGCTGGCGCAGCAAAACAAATTCCGATGTCATTCCATACTTGCCCTTGGCTTCGGTTATGGCCTGTAAACTCGCTGTCATCAACTTGAATAGACGCGACTTTAGAACCAAAACGCGTTTTAGCTTTATTCAGCAGTGTAACTAAATCTTTGCTGGTAAAACTCGGATCGCCGCGCATGTGTAAGCGAAGATGCATGCCTTTATCACTAGGCTTAATGCTCAACTTAGTGGTATAGCGGTAATCTTTACCTAGTTGTTTAAGGGCAACGGTTGCAGTTACTACTTTAAGTGTGCTGGCGGGAGTTAACAGTAAATCAGCATGTTGTGAGCTATCAGGGCTAACAAAACTGATCAAGGCACCAGGTGGCTCAACGATCGCATGGACAAAAAAGGGTGTAAGAACAATAGAAAGGAAAGCTGAAAATCTAACAATAGCCCGCATAGTTGCCAAACTCTAATAAACAATATGCCGAGTATATAAAAAAAGGTGAACCTAAGTTCACCTTTTCTTTTGCTAAGTTAATCGCTTACTGAGCAATTAACTCTAAGCGCATCGCACGTTGGCGAACAAAGCTGCGTTTTAAGTGATTAAATGTCTTTTCAGGCATTCCACTTGGTAGCTCAACCGTTGAGTAGCTATCAAACAACTTAACACTACCAATGTAATCACTGCTAATGTTTGCTTCGTTAGCAATAGCACCAACAATATGCTTAGTTTGCACACCGTGTTCTTTACCGGCATCAACACGGTAAGTATTCATTTCCACGTCTGCAGTACGGCGTTTGCGTTTAGCACCGCCTTCACCACGTTCGTTGCGCTCGCCACGTTGACCGCGATGGTTGCGCTCGCCACGCTCACCGCGTTGGCCTCGGTGACCACGTTCTTTATCTTTGCTAAAGCGCGCAGAGCGAGGCTCTGGATCAGCAGGTAATTTGAACGGTCGCGCTGTTTGCGCTTGGAACAACAACGCAGTAGCGAGTTCAAGTTCGCTCATGCCTAGGTTGGTCGCAAGTTCAGATGCAATGCTTTGGTAATCTTCAAGCTTGGCATTTTCTACCGCTGCTGCTAGCTTGTCTTGGAAGCTAGAAACGCGCTTCTTCTCGATTTCTTCACGAGTAGGTAGCTGCATTTGCTCAATTTTATGACGAGTTACACGTTCAATATTGCGTAACAAACGTTGCTCGCGGTAACCAACAAACATGACTGCTTTACCACTACGTCCAGCACGACCAGTACGGCCAATACGGTGAACATAGGCTTCTGCATCGTAAGGAATGTCAAAGTTAACCACTAAACCAATACGTTCTACATCTAAGCCACGTGCAGCAACATCCGTAGCGACAACAATGTCTAACTTGCCAGATTTTAAGCGTGTAATGGTGCGCTCACGCATGCTCTGGTTCATATCACCGTTTAATGCGGCAACACTAAAGCCTTTTGCTTCTAGGCGTTCTGCAATATCGGTGGTAGACGTTTTAGTTCGAGCAAAAATAATTGAAGCGCTATCACAGTTAACTTCTAGAATGCGGGCCAACGCTTCTATCTTGTTTAAACCGGCAACATGCCAGTAGAACTGATCGATATTTGATACTGTTTGAGTCTTAGCCGCAATTTTTACTTCTTTTGGCTCAGACATGTAATTTTTGGTGATGTTTTTGATTGCCGGCGGCATAGTTGCCGAGAACAACGCTGTTTGGCGCTGCTTAGGCATATCACGCATAATGCGTTCTACATCGTCAATAAAGCCCATACGAAGCATTTCGTCAGCTTCGTCTAATACTAAGGCTTTAAGTTGATCTAGTTTCAACTTACCGCGATCTAGGTGGTCGATAGTACGACCAGGCGTACCTACAACAATTTGCGGGCCACGACGTAGCTCTTTAATTTGCTGACCGTAATCTGCACCGCCATAAATAGCTAATACACGTAAACCAGGAATATTGCGGCTAAAGTCTTTAATTGCATCAGCAACTTGATTTGCTAGCTCACGCGTTGGTGCAAGAACCAACATTTGCGGAGCATTAAGCTTTGGATCAAGTTTGGCAATTAAAGGAAGAGAAAACGCGGCCGTTTTACCGGTACCAGTTTGTGCCAAGCCAAGTACATCATGTCCTTCCAGCAGTAACGGAATGGTCTTTTCCTGAATCGGAGACGGCGTCTCAAATCCAATCTCGGAAATAGCGTTTAAAATCGTTTCAGGTAGAGCGAATTGCTCAAAACTTGAACTGCTGGATTCTGTCATATTTGGCCCACAATTATTTAAAGGATGCGCACTATACGCTTTTGATCACAAAAAGTCTCATTGATTTTAGCTTTTTATAGAAAAACATTGACCATCTTGATATGGACCAATAAAAAACCGCTCTAGCGAGCGGTTTGTTTTCTTTAGTATAGAAGAAATTTCTATTCTGCTTCAGGCGCTGGGTGCTTAGCTGCAGTTTCTTTAATTAAAGGTTGTAGCTCACCGCTGCGGAACATTTCCATTACGATGTCACAACCACCAATTAACTCACCTTCAACCCATAGTTGTGGGAAGGTTGGCCAATCTGCGTAGTTTGGTAGCTCAGCGCGAATGTCTGGATTTTGTAGAATATCTACATAAGCAAAGCGCTCACCACACTGCATTACAGCTTCAACTGTTTGGGCAGAGAAACCACAGCTTGGGAATTTTGGCGAACCTTTCATGTAAAGTAGAATTGGGTTTTCAGCGATTTGCTGTTTGATTTTTTCAATCGTTTCCATTTTAAACTTCTCTAATTTTTGCACTAAGTCTATTCTAGGTGTTGGGCGTATCCTAGCAACAATAGTTGCCAATTTCACCACTTTGCTCTAGATCAATTTTTTTTAGTATTTTTGCTTTGCGTGATAAAGCACTAGTGCTAAACTCTTTTGTAAAGTTTTTACTATATAAAAGATTGCGCTAATAAAGCCAATTATTACAAGGAGAGAAACACATGGCATTTACATTACCTGAATTACCATACGCACAAGACGCACTTGAGCCACACATCTCAGCTGAGACTTTGTCTTTCCACTACAGTAAGCACCACAATACCTACGTAGTAAAACTAAACGGTTTAATTGAAGGCACTGACCTAGCAGAAAAAAGTTTAGAAGAGATCGTTAAGTCTTCTACTGGTGGCGTATTTAACAACGCAGCCCAGGTTTGGAACCACACCTTCTACTGGAACTGTTTAGCGCCAAATGCTGGTGGCCAACCAACTGGTGCTCTAGCAGCTGCTATCGATGCTAGCTTCGGTTCTTTTGAAGAGTTCAAAGCTAAATTCACCGACAGCGCGATTAACAACTTTGGTTCTAGCTGGACTTGGTTAGTTAAAAACGCTGACGGTAGCCTAGCCATTGTTAACACTAGCAACGCTGCTACCCCACTTACAGATGAAGGCGTAACTCCGCTTCTTACCTGTGACCTATGGGAACACGCTTACTACATTGATTACCGCAATGTTCGCCCTGATTACCTAAATGCTTTCTGGGCATTAGTAAACTGGGAATTTGCTTCAGCTAACTTTGCATAAAAGCTAGCGATGTAAAAAGGGCGCTTAATGCGCCCTTTTTTATGCTTAATGTTTAGGGCCTGTTGATCTTTGCTGATGGTTTTTACAGCAATTTCTTAGCCATTTAGGCAAGGCAGTGAGTGTGAAGTTAAGTGGGCTTAATAATCACTCGCTAACGGTGAATAAATGGCTAAGAAATGCTGCCCGAAGGGTTCAGATAAGCGAACTTTACTCTTCGTTGAATACTTTTCACTTAGCCCACTAGGTTTCAAAGTGCTCGCCGCGATTAAAGCCCGCTTATCTTGAATAAAATTTCGACACCAAAGATCAACAGGCCCTAGCAACTTACTTGCTATCGCTATGACCTAAGTCCATCTCAGGTGCAATTTTGTCCCTTACCCGCTGCTTAAGAATTTTTGCCTCTGGAAATCCATTGTCGGCCTTTCGACACCAAATTAATTCACCATCCAGATAAATCTGAAAACGCCCACTTGAAGCAGGTTTAAGCGCGACTTCCGATAACTCTTGCGAAAAGGTTGTTAACAGCTCTTGGCTAAGCCAGGAAGCCCTTAATAACCACCCACATAAACTGCAGTAATATATCTCAACTTTGGGTAACACTAAGTCTTGCTGTTCCACTACCGTTACTTCCTTTTTTGCAATTCGCTAATATGATTAAGCACCCGCTTCAATGATACTGGATATTTAGTACCTAATTGTTGGGCAAACAAAGACACCCTTAGCTCTTCAATCATCCAGCGCAGTTCTTGCCCTTCTTGGCTATAAACCGGCAACGCCAACTCTTGGTAACGTTCGGTAGCGGTTTCGATTTGTTGTAGCGCCAATCTATCTTTATGAGAATCGATGGCTAGTTTTTCTAAGCGTCGCTCAATGGCTTTTAGGTAACGCTGTAAATCACTTAAACGCTGCAGCCCCACCTCACGAACAAAACCTTTATGCACTAATGCATTTAGCTGCGCTTTAATATCGGCATGTGCCAATACTCTGTCGAAACCTACTTTGCCTTTTAGCTGTTTGTTTATTTGGTAATGCAAGCTCAATATTTGCTCCACTAACACTACCGCTTCTAAGGTTTCTGTAGCCAGCTCTGCGCGAACTTTGTCACACAAGGCTTGAAATGCTTCAGCAGTGTTAACACTTTCAAGCTGAGAATACTTGTCGATCACCGCTAAACAGCAGTCATCGAGCAATACATCCACTCGGCCAAAGGGATTAAAGTACAGGCCCAATTTGGCTTTATTCGGTAAATGTTGCTGCAAGTAACTTAAAGGTGAAGGAATATTTAGCTGCAACAATTTGCTTAAGCCGCGAGTTTGGCTCCAACCCGCTTCTTCTTGTTTATCAAACAGCTTAAGTGCGACCGTTTTACCTTCATCCACCAAGGCTGGATAAGCGGTAATTTGATATCCTTGGCGCTGTTCTTCAATAAGCTCAGGCAACTCACCAAAACTCCACTCTGTTACTTTCGCCTGTTCTGCAAAAGAGCTTGGGGCAATTTCAGCAATGCTCTGCTCTACCTGATCTTGTAGTTTTTCTTGCAAGCTTTGATAAGAGCGGCCTTGCGCAACCACTTTGCCTTGGTCATTAATCACTTTAAAATTAACTTTAAGGTGATCGGCCACCGAATCTAGATTCCAAGCATCTTCGGGTATTTTTACTCCAGTCATTCTTAGCAGTTGTTTAGTCAGTACCTCTAACAAATTGCCCTCTGCATGCGGCACTGCTTGAACAAAGGCCTGCACATAGTTGGGAACCGGCACAAAATTGCGGCGGATAGGTTTAGGCAAGGATTTAATCAAGGCACTAATGAGTTCTTCGCGAAATGCTGGAATTTGCCATTCAAAACGAGTGAAATCTAATTGATTCAACAGCGCTAAAGGAATATGAGCACTTACGCCGTCGTCGCTTTGCCCCGGTTCAAACACATAGCTTAAGGCTACAGAAACCTGTTCAAACTGCCACTGATCAGGATACTGCTTTTCAGTGATATGGCTTGCGTCATGCTGATAAAGCATTTGCTTGGAAAAGCTCAGTAAATCGGCCTGCTTGTTACTGGCCTCTTTCCACCAGCGATTAAAATGACTAGCCGAAACAATGCCTTCTGGCAAACGCTCTGCATAAAAGTCATAGAGTACTTGGTCATCAACTCGCACATCTCGGCGACGTTGTTTCTGCTCTAAGGCTTCAGCATCATCAAGCAATAGCTGGTTTTGTTTGAAAAAAGCATGTTTTGCTGGCCACTGCCCCTCTACTAAGGCAGAGCGGATAAATACCTCGCGGGCAACCACAGGATCAATTTTCCCATAGTTAACTAAGCGTTTGTTTACTAGCGCTACGCCGTATAAACGAACACTTTCGTAAGCCATTACAGCTTGCTGCTTAATAGACCAATGAGGTTCGCTGTAAGACTTTTTAATTAAATGCCCTGCTTGGTTTTCTAACCAAGCAGGCTGAATTTTAGCTACGCCTCTAGCAAATAGGCGGGATGTTTCAACGAGTTCGGCCGCAACCACCCATTTAGGTGGCTTTTTAGCCTGACTTGAGCCAGGGAACACCACAAAGCGTGCATTCCGCGCGCCTAAAAACTCTCGTTCTTTATCTTTGAAACCCAAGTGGCTCAGCAAGCCAGCCGTTATTGCTTGGTGAATAGCATCGTAGTTAGCTTCGTTTTGATTAACCGTGTAATCCAACTCTTTAACTACCGTAGATAACTGAAAAACCAAATCTTGCCATTCGCGAATGCGCATATAAGCCAAAAACTCTTGCTTACATTGTTTTCTAAACTGATTGCCTGATAAGGCTTTTTGTTGCTCTTGCAAATAACGCCAAAGCAACAAATAGCTGGAGAAGTCGGAGTCTTTATCGACAAAGCGGGCATGCTTTTGATCTGCCGCTTGCTTACGATCATTAGGTCGCTCACGTGGATCTTGAATAGATAACGCGGCACATATCACCATCATTTCTTGCACACAATCAAACTGCTTAGCGGCGACCATCATTCTGGCTAAACGCGGGTCGATAGGAAACTTAATCACCTCGCGGCCTAAATTGCTTAGGCTTGGTTTGCCATGTTGCTGCTTTAGCGCTCCAATTTCTTCTAGCAGATTTAAGCCGTCTTTAATATTGCGCTGATCGGGCATATCAATAAACGGGAAGTCTTCTAACTTACCTAGCCTTAATCCCAACATCTGCAAAATAACTGAGGCCAAGTTAGTACGCAAAATCTCAGGATCAGTAAACTCTGCGCGCCCTGCAAAGTCTTCTTCACTATATAAGCGAATACAAATACCTTCGGCAACACGCCCACAACGACCTTTACGTTGATTAGCACTAGCTTGAGAAATCGCCTCAATCGGTAAACGCTGTACCTTAGAGCGATAGCTGTAACGGCTAATCCGTGCTGTACCTGGGTCGATAACATAGCGAATACCAGGTACGGTTAAACTAGTTTCAGCGACGTTAGTAGCTAGTACGATTCGGCGACCGCGATGAGATGAAAAAATCTTGTTTTGCTCGGCATTAGATAAACGCGAATAAAGTGGCAACACCTCGGTATCGCGCAGTTGGCGCTTTTGCAGATAGTCGGTAGCGTCACGAATCTCTCGCTCACCGTTCATAAAAATAAGAATGTCGCCAGACTTTTCTCGATACAACTCATCTACAGCATCGGCTAAGCCTTCCAGTATATCTTTGGTTTGCTCGCCTTCGTTTAGCGGCCTGTAACGTGTTTCTACCGGATAAGTACGTCCAGAAACTTCGATAACAGGTGCATCATTAAAGTGTTTAGAAAAACGTTGAGGATCGATGGTAGCGGAAGTAATGATGACCTTTAAATCGGGTCGCTTTGGTAATAGCTGCTTAAGTACACCTAAAATAAAATCGATGTTTAAGCTGCGCTCGTGAGCCTCATCAATAATCAATACTTCATACTGCGATAAAAACCGATCTTGCTGCATCTCTGCCAACAACATGCCATCGGTCATCAGTTTGATTAGGCTGTCATTCTTGATTTGATCGTTAAAGCGGATTTTGTAACCCACTAATTCACCAACCGGAGTGTTGAGTTCTTCAGCAATTCTCGCTGCCACACTACGCGCAGCCAAGCGTCGAGGCTGGGTATGGCCAATGAAACCGCGGCTTCCTAAACCTAGCTCTAAACAGATTTTAGGTATTTGGGTGGTTTTACCCGAGCCAGTTTCGCCCGCAATGATAACCACTTGATTATCGCGAACAGCTTCGTAAATAGTTTGCTTTTGCTCCGCAACCGGTAGGTGTTGAGGATATTCGATACTTGGGATTGAGGCTCGTCGGCGGCCGCTAAGCTCACTTGAGCGCTCAAGCGCTTGAGTGAACTTGAGTAACTGTGAGCTGTTGTTTTTTACATCATCTGCATTTAGCTTGCTAAGCTGGCGCTGAAGCCTAAAACGGTCTTTAGCCAATGCCTGTGATATTTGTTGTTTGTAATTTGAGAGAGCCGACTGCAAGAAAAAAGCCTCGTAGGTTGCGTACGAGGCGCAAATGCTATCAACAATCCTTAAGAAAACAAGTCTAACTCACCTGCTTATAGCAACTATGTAGATGTTTATCGATGCCGGCTAAGACCTCTTCACGAGTAATTAGGCCCAGTAGCTTGCCCTGCTCGATGACCGGATACATTTTGGGTTTTTGCATTAACATGCTTTGAGCAAGTTCTAAAATACTGGTTTCGGGGCCAACGCTTAGCACATCACTACGCATTAAATCTTCCACTAACGAGACCGTTTCACAATGATATGTAGCTTCAAGCAAGCTCTTTAAGCAGTCTTGCTCGGAGATCCAACCTATAACGTGCTTTTGTTCATCAATCACTGGAGCACCTAGTTGTTTATGCTCTAGCAAGCTATGTACAACTTCTGCGATGGGTTGTTTTGCGGTAAAGCAAACCGGGCGCATTAACATGTAATCGCGCACTTTGAGGTTCTCGGGCATAACCTTTACTCCTGCTAGTTGCCTTACTGTTAGCTTAGTTGGCGTAATCGAATTACTCCAGCTAGCACATACAAGCTGACATTTAAGCTATCAATGGCAAATTTCACCCATTTGGGTAATGGTGAGAATAATGGCCGAGGAGTAGTATTTATATCGACTGAGCTGCTAACTCAGTCATCGCGTTTAGTTACCTATTGCTGTGTACATCTTTACACAAATTTATGCAGGCCCTTTGTTATCCAATGCAAAGGGTCTTTTTTTGTCTTTAATTTCATGAGCTTGAGTGAAATAAGCAGCTAATTTCACCCATTTGGGGAATGGTGAGAGAGCGAGTTCAAAGATAGTATTTAACACGACTGAGTTGCTAACTTAGTCACGCGTTTAGTTACCTATTGCTGTGTACAACCTTTACACAAATTTTACGCAGGCCCTTTTACTTATGTAAAAGGGCTTTTTTTTGCTTTGTTAAACAGAGAGGTGTATGCAAGGCATTAAAATATATAAGAAATTTATTAACTTTTAAATTTCACCCATTTGGGTAATAGCCTGATCGGTCAAGCGTGGTTATTATTTATCTCGACTGAGTCGCTAACTTAGTCACGCGTTTAGTTACCTATTGCTGTGTAAACATTACACGATTATGCAAGCCCTTTGCTCTAGAGCAAAGGGCTTTTTTTTGCCTATTTAACTTGCCAGTTTAAAGTTTCGTTAGCAAAGAATGGCACTAAGTTTTCACCATCAACTTTTACCGAACCAGGCACCTGCCAAGCTTCTTTGGTCAAAGTAATCGTATCTGTGTTTCTTGGTAGGCCATAAAAATCTGGGCCATTAAAGCTCGCAAAGGCTTCAAGTTTATCCAATATACCTAGTTGCTCAAAAATTTCGGCATACAATTCAATGGCGGCAGGTGCGCTGTAACAACCCGCACATCCACAGGCACTTTCTTTAGCCCCTTGAACATGAGGAGCCGAATCCGTTCCTAAAAATATCTTTTTGGTACCGCTAGCCACTGCTTGCTGTAAAGCTTTTTGGTGAGTTTGACGCTTAAGCACCGGCAGACAGTAGTTATGAGGACGTAAACCACCCGCTAGCAGATGATTACGGTTATACATCAAATGCTGTGGCGTAATGGTTGCAGCTACATTGTCTGGTGCATTCATTACAAATTCAGCCGCTTCAGCGGTAGTGATGTGTTCGAAGACAATTTTGAGATTAGGCAGTGAATCCACCAAACCACGCATGTGAGCGTCGATAAATGCTGCTTCTCTATCAAAGATATCGATATCAGCGTGAGTCACCTCGCCGTGAACTAACAGTAACAAACCATGTTTTGCCATTGCTTCAAATACCGGGCGAAGAGCGGCAACGTCGGTTACGCCATGGGCAGAGTTAGTTGTGGCATTAGCCGGATACAATTTACATGCTTTAACAATTCCACTTGCCGCTGCGTCTGCGATTATCTCAGGGGTAGTGGCATCGGTTAAATAAAGCGTCATTAATGGTTCAAACTGGCTTTGCTCGGGAAGAGCCTGTTTAATGCGCTGATAATAAGCTTGAGCATCAGCAACTTGAGTAACTGGTGGGGTTAGGTTAGGCATGATGATGGCACGAGAAAAGTGCTTAGCGGTAGCATTTGCTGCTACCTCTAACATAGCGCCATCGCGCAAGTGAAGGTGCCAATCATCCGGTCTGGTAATGGTAAGTGTTTGAGTCACAACTATCCCCTAGGTATAAATAATTGGCGCAAAGTCTACCCGAACTTAGCGAGCAAGTCTTGCCACCCCAGGAAATTACTAGGCTTTTTTAGTCACTTGTTGCTGCATCTCTTGAACAATTTCTCCAGCGGCTTCGTAATCGTATTCCTCAATAAGCATTTGTAGTTTTTTCGCCTGTGCCGGGAAGGTTTGCAAAATACAGTCGTGGCTATCGAGATAATCGTTACTCTCGCCGTCAAAGTCATCAAGTAGTTGTGCCAACTGCTGCAGGTAACTCAGTAACTCTTCTTCGCTTACACTTTGTGAAGCACCCTCTTCTGCTACTTCAGTTGTTTCAACTTGGGAGACAAACTCTTGTAAGCTTTGTTGAAGTGGTATTAGTTGCTTACCTAGCGCTTCAATACTGCTTGGCTGAACTGTATTTTCTTCGGCTTGTTGCTCTACAACCGCAGCTAGGTCGGACACCGCTTGCCCACCCAGCGTAGCCGTAACACCTTTTATGGTATGAGCAATTCGCTGCAATTCATCAATACGCTCTTCAGTATAAGCAGTATTTAGATCGTCCATTGGAGTGTTTTCTTCGTTGGCAAATTTGCCAATTAACTTCAAATATAAAGCTTTATTGTCAGCAGCATTCGCCAAGCCTGCTTCGGTATCTAAGCCATCAATATCTGGCAACATTAGGTCTTGCTCATTAGCTACCTTAGCTGACTGTCCACTTTGATTAATCGCAGTTGGAGAAGCGGGTGTAATCCATTTGGCCATCGTGCTGAACAAACTGTTCACATTAATTGGCTTAGGAATGTGGTCATTCATTCCTGCTTCAATCGCTTTCTCCCTATCCCCCGCCAAGGCATTTGCAGTAAGCGCAATAACCGGCAGCTCTTTTAGGCCTAGCTGATAACGAATTACTTTGGTTGCGGTATACCCGTCCATCACCGGCATTTGACAGTCCATTAGTACCCCATCAACCTTATTTTCTTTTAGGTACTCAACTGCCTGCGAGCCATCATCACACACTGTGCAATTTAATCCGTTGGAACCCAGTAACTCGGTAATCAGCTCTTGGTTAACATCGTTATCTTCAGCGACCAAAATATTTGCTCCCTGTAACTGAGCAATATCTAAGTTGGCCCCCTGCTGCTGGGCTTCTCTACGTGTTTGCTCTAGCACCTCTATCTTACGTACTTGCACAATTGTATCGAACAAATGAGACGGCGTGACAGGCTTAGTTAACACCGCATCAATGTTAACTGCTTCAGCTTCTTTAGTGAGTTCGTCACGACCAAATGCGGTCACCATTATTACGTCTAGGTCAAAACCCTGATCCTGAATATGCTGGACAGTTTGTACGCCATCCATATCTGGCATTTTCCAATCCATGAATACCATATCAAAGGGCGATGTTTCTGCATGTTCCTTAATCAGGGCTATGGCATCGCTACCGCTAGAGGCCGATTCAACTTGTAAGCCAAAGCTCTCTAGTACTTGTTGATTAATATCTCGAGCATTAGCATTGTCATCCACAACCAAAGCTTTGAGGCTATTAAGTTGTGCTGAATTAGTATCGCGAAGTGTTTGCGCGTTTTCTTGAATCTGCATCGGCAATTCAAAGTAGAAGCAACTGCCTTGCCCTAACTCGCTGCTTAAGGCTATTTTCCCGCCCATTAATTCAGTCAGTTTTAAACAAATCGCTAACCCTAAACCGGTACCACCGTGTTTACGCGTGGTTGAACTATCAGCTTGTGAAAAAGGTTTAAACAATTTGGCTTGCTGCTCTGGTGTCATACCAATACCGGTATCGCTAACCGAGAAGTACAACTGAACTTGTTTGTTGTCTTGTTGTTTTGCCTCTATTTTTACTACCACTACGCCTTGTTCAGTAAACTTAACCGCGTTATTACACAAGTTAACCAGTATCTGAGTTAGACGTAAGGGGTCACCAATTAATGCTGTTGGGATGCTAGGGTCAATATCAAACAGCAACTCCAAACTTTTTTGCTCTGCACGTAACCCCACTAAATTAGCTAGGTTGTCGAGAATATCCTCTAAACGAAAATCGATCTTTTCTATGTCCAGCTTACCCGCTTCAATCTTAGAAAAATCGAGAATGTCATTGATAATGCCAAGCAAGGCTTCTGCCGAACGATGGACTTTGTCTATGTAATTACGTTGCTTATTGTCTAACTCTGTTTCTAGAGCCAAATAAGACATGCCAATAATGGCGTTCATTGGAGTGCGGATCTCATGCGACATATTCGCTAAGAAATCACTTTTAGCTTGGTTGGCGCTATCGGCTAAGGCTCGCGCTTCGTTAAGGGCTGCTTCTAGCTTTTTGGTTTCTTCAATATCAACATGGATACCATTAATCCGCAATGGCTTACCGTGCTCGTCCAACTCAGACACTCGACCAATGGTTAAAATCCAACGATACTGGCCGTTTTTACAACGCAGACGAATTTCATTTCGCAACACATCATTCTCACCCGCCAAGTGCTGCTCAAGTTTCTCGTTGTTAGTAATAACATCGCTAGGATGAATCAACTTCATCCAAGTTGCGGTATCACCTTTTAGACGAGCCCAAAGGCCATCGCCGTCTCGCAACTCACCTTTCGCGTAACCTAACATGCTTTCGTAAATGGCATTAACTTCAATGCGATCTTCTTGTGGGTAGTAATCCCACATGCCTAAACCCGCACCTGAAGCAGCGGAGTCTAAGCGTTCCTCACTTTCCCTTAGCTGCGCTTCAACCTGCTTTATTTCACTGATGTCAAAAATTGCACCATCTGAATAAGCAGGTCGTCCTTCCTCATCCATTGATACAAAGGCTTTTTGCAGCATATGTTTAACTGTTCCAGACGCATCAATAATGCGGAACTCTTGGGAAATAGCCCCACCCTTTTGATTGAGCTCTCTAGAGCGCGCGAGGCTCTCTTCTGCGTCATCAGGATGCACTAGCTCCTTGTAACGACGAACTGGATTTAAACCAACAAAATCGCTAATCGGGTAGCCCGTTTGCTCTTCAATTTTCTCGCTAATGTACAGCCATTCTGGATACTCACCTTCTTTAAGGCGAATACGATAAACCACACACTGCAAGTTGTTGGTAAGGGTCCTAAATTGACGTTCACTATCGGCAATTTTTTGTTGAGCTTTTCGTCGGGCGGTAATGTCTCGCACAACGCCGGTAAAGTGGCGTTGCCCTTTTAAGAATACTTCTTTAACAGCCAGCTCCATGGGGAACTGCTCACCATTTTTACGCAGACCAAATACCTCTCGCTCATTACCAATGACCGAAGATTCTTTCTTGGGTTTATAGTCGGCCAGTATCCTGTCGTGCTGATCACCAATGTCGCTTGGCATTAACATTTTTACGTTTTTGCCAATGACTTCTGCTTCGCTGTAGCCAAAAATTTGCTCTGCTGCGGGACTAAAACTGCGAACAATGCCAGATTGCTCAATCAAAATAATACCATCGGCGATAGTATCTACAATGGTGCGGATCCGCTCTTCGTTATCAGCCAGGGCTAAGCGCGCTTGATAACGTTCGGTCATGTCGATTAAAGAAACTTTAACCACATGAATATGCCCTTCTTCATCGAGGCTAGGCACAATGTTTATACTCACCGTTTTTTTCTGGCCACTGGACGTAAAAATACTGAGCACTTCATCGTTAAAGCTATGACCAACAAAAGCGGCTGCTAGTAGCTCTTTAGATTTCTGACGTTGCTCTTGGTTCTCCGCAAAGTCATGGAAAAACAAGGCCTCAAAACCATCACGTTCTACTTCAATGAGTTCAGAAAAGCTTAAATTGTGTTGCAGAAAACGCCCCTCTTTATCCACCGAGGCGTAAGCAATTGGGGCAAACTCATAAAGATCCCAAAGGGTTTTTTCGCGCTCTTGCAGTTCATAGGTGCGTTGCTCAACTTGCCGCTCTAACTCTTGCTTAGATTCACTAAGTCGCAAGTTAATTTTGCGCACTAAGGCAAATACCAACACAAACAAAATAATGCAGAACGCTAGCGCTGAACCTAAAACTAACAACACCACATCACGAAACTGCAAATAACCTTGCATCACTTCTTCATGATTGATCTCAGACACCAAACCAACTTCCAGATCCTTATCCCAGTGCCACGCTCCTACTACCGATACACCTCGATAATCTAGATATCCTTGAAAGTTTGAGCCGCTAGATTTGGCAATAATCGCGTAGCCGCTTTCTGTCCAATCGGGTCGTTCACGGGTATAACTAGGGACTTGTAATCGAATATTCAACACCGATGATTGGTCGGGCTCTAGCAAGCCCAAACGAACTAAATCGTCTTCAAATTTACTCGGTGAAATCATGTAACCCGAGCGGCTAACAAGGTAGGTTTCACCCGTCTTACCAATTCGAGCTCCCTTGAGTAATTGAGCAAATTCGCGCTCTGGATCCATACGCAAAGTAAGAATGGCAACAACTAGTCCATCCCCATTTTTTATTGGAGCAGCAATAAACATGGTTGAATGAGCACTTTTAACGCTGTTTTGCAGCATGCCATCTAAGACAATTTCTGGGCGAATTGGCGGAATAACCACCGTTTCACCTTCAAATACCCGGTTAAGTAAATGTGGATAGTGACGTGTAATTACATTGATTTCGCCTAGGTTTTCGTCGCGCATAGAGGCAATATTAATGCGATCGCGTGAGATGATAAAAAAGCCTAGGTCATCAAACACAGTTCGATAGTTATCTACCGATTGACGCAGACTCTCTAAAGCAGGGTTAGCAAGAAGTCCTTCTTTACTATGCTCAGATTCAATAAGTACATAAGAAAAATGCTGGAATGCTGGGTCTAAGGCAATAGCATCAACTTTTGACTGCCAGCCTTGTTTCCATTCATCGAGCCCTGCATCTGCGGTATCAAGCACTGAGCCAATAACTTCTTCTAATTGATTAAACTGATGATGCTTAAGTTGCTTTAAACCAATGCTAGTGATTGCTGCAACAACGGCAACCGCAGCGCTACAGATGGCTAATATGACAAGAATGCTTTTCCTAGAACTGAGCAGTAAACTCACGCTCTCGAGATTGGTTTTGCGGAGTCGATTTAACAGAAGCAAAATTAAGCCTAACAAGGCAAATAGTACCCACAATAACTGCTCAACCGACATAATCCATCCTTGATAAGCCCATTAGCACGAGGCTATTTAACTGAATAAATTAACTATAATGCTCAATGCAAACTAAATACAGAACTTCACTGTAAAAGCCAAAATTCGATTAGATTCAACCCAATAACAAATATTCTCTAAACAAAAACGTCTCCACTAATGTGAAGACGTATTTAGATTAATGCGAGTTGCTTTGTTTAAGAAAGCAGATTTGCCTTACTCAAATAGCGAGTACTAATTAAATGTCTCGCTAAAAAAGCTATCCATTGCTACAAAAGAACGGGCCGCCACTTTAGGGTGGTACTCTGCTTGTCCGGCTCTTTTTGCTGCTGGATTAGTAAACGAATGTACCGCACCGCCGTAAGCAATCAGTTGCCAATCAACATTTGCGGCGTTCATTTCTTTTTCAAAATTACTTACTTGCTCGGCCGGAACAAAGGGGTCAACAGCGCCATGCAATACTAAGATGGGTGCTTGGATATTTTTAGCATCCTCAGTATTTGGAGTATCTAAATTGCCATGAAATGACACTACCCCACCAAGCTCTTCTCCAGCTCGCGCCAGTTCTAACACTGCACCACCGCCAAAACAAAATCCAATGGCCGCTACCTTTGAGGCATCTGCCGATTTAGGCAGGCTACTTTTCATTGCTTCTAAAGCAGCTTTGGTTCTCTCACGCAGCAATTGGCGATCACTACGTAGAGCTGTGGCAGCTACCTTTGCTTCCTCGCCATTGGTTGGCCTAACATCGCTTCCATACACATCAGCCATCATTACCGCATAACCCATCTCGGCAATTTTTTTCGCTTTAGTCAATGAACCTTCGGTAGGGCCCATCCAGTTAGGGACCATTAATACTGCTGGTAATCCTTGCTTGGCATCATCAAAAACCAAGGTGGACTCAAAGCTTTTGTCACCAATCGTATGAGTAACAGTTTGGCTTACCATTGCCGCATGAATATTAAAAGAAAGCGCCAAGCCAGCCAGTAAAGTAAAAGTTTTCATTGTATGTCCTTATAGTCGTGGTTACCTCAAGCATTACGCTCAGTGTAGTAGAAAAGTTTTCGAACACTGAAAATATGTATCTATAGAGAAGCGCTGCTAATTTATTCGCTGCTTCAAAATTAAACTAGCAACTTACTCTGGTAATAACAACTGGCTGTAAACTAAACAGTTAAGCCTTCAACTACCAAGAAGTTCACGCATTATGTGGTATGGTTATACGGGATAACGAACAAGCAAAAAAAGACTAACTATTGCGATGAGTGACAACACTTTTTTATTTCACGACTACGAAACTTTTGGCGTACACCCTGGGCGAGACCGCCCTTGTCAGTTTGCTGCAATACGTACCGATTGGGACTTAAACCCAATAGGAAAGCCCATTGAGTTGTTTTGTCAGCCGCCTAATGATTACGTACCTCACCCTCAAGCTTGTTTGGTTACAGGTATTACTCCGCAATTAGCCATGAAAAAAGGCCTGATTGAAAGTGACTTCATAGAACGAATCAATAATGAGTTTAGTCAACCCGGTACCTGTGGTGTTGGCTATAACAGCATACGTTTTGATGATGAAGTTACCCGCTATACCCTGTACCGTAACTTTCTCGACCCCTATGAACGTGAATGGAAGAATGGTAATTCTCGTTGGGATTTAATCGACATGGTTCGCGCGTGTTATGCGCTAAGACCAGAAGGTATTGAATGGCCAACTAATGACGATGGCTTAGTCAGCTTTAGGCTTGAATTACTCACCGCCGCCAACGGTTTAAGCCATGCTAATGCCCACGATGCAGTATCAGATGTATATGCCACCATCGCCATGGCTAAATTGATTAAAGATAAGCAGCCTAAGCTATTCAATTACTTGCTTAATCTTCGAAACAAAAAGTCCGTCGCTCAACAATTTGATCTACTCAACAACAAACCTTTGGTACACATATCGGGAATGTTTGGCGCAGCTCAAGGCTGTGCCTCTTGGGTGTTGCCTATTGCTTGGCATCCAATCAACAAAAACGCCATGATAGTGATCGACTTAAACAAAGACGCCAGCGTTTTACTGTCACTAAGTGCAGAGGAAATCCACCAACGGCTGTATACCGCACGTATTGAGCTGGCTGCCGATGAACTGCCGATTCCGGTAAAACTTATTCACACCAATAAATGCCCAGTTCTCGCCCCAGCTAGCACCCTAACACCGGAACGAGCGGAAGAATTAGGCTTAAACCGAGCACAATGTCGTCAAAGCTTAGATTTAGTAGCAAAAAACAAAGCTGAGGTCGAACAGAAGCTGTCGCAAGTATTTGCCATAGAGCGTGAGTTTGACCAAGACAGTAACCCCGATACTGCCTTATACAACGGATTTATTGGCAATGCCGATAAAAACCTCATGCAAGTTTTACGCTCTAGCGATCCTAACTTGATTAGCAAACAGCAGTTTCAATTTGCTGATCCAAGGCTTAACCAATTAATACTGCGTTACAAGGCACGCAATTACCCCGAGTGTTTAAATGAAAGCGAATTGCAGCAATGGCAAGCGCATCGACAAGCCTCAATTACCGAGCAAGTTGCGCTGGTGTTTCCAGAGTTAGAAATGCTGATGAGTGAGTATCAAAATGATACTAATAAAATAAATATACTAAAAAGCCTATATAACTACATAGAAAACCTTTAAAACGTGAGCAAAAGACTATTTTATTTGGCTGCCTAAGTTATAATCAACACTGTTCAGGGAAGGTAAAGTAATACAAATGAAAATGCGTCAACACATTAAATGGTCGATAGCTACTACAGCAAGTCTTGCTGTTGCTGCGACCTTGTGTTTTTCGCCAAAGTGTTACGCCACTTATGAGTTGCAAAACCTCCGCCCTTCTTCGCTGCTGCGACTTAGTGCCGAGCAATTCGCCGTGTTAGGCGAAATCTTCGAAAAAACCTATCAAGATACCGACTTCTCGCCCACCCTAACAAATAGTTACTTTTCTGATTCAGAGCTTTACGACATGGTAGCTGTGCCAGTGGTGCAAACACCATTTAACAGCTTTAGACTAGAGTTGTTTAGCCACATCTACGATCCAAAATACTCGGTGTACAACCAGTTACATGAAGACTCTGTCTACCATAACCTTGGTCAACGCCAAATGTCCTACTTGGTTGATAAAACTGATATTGCAGTTGGCTTAGGATTTGTGGCACCACTAAACGAACAAATGTCGATGCGAACTATTATTTCTAGCCACGATATCCCTGGCTATGGCGACAGTAATTTTTCAGTGGGCTTAGAATTTAAATACTAAACCCACCACTTCATTTACCCTTTCTTTTCGAAAACCACCGCGCTATTTGGTGCTAAGCAAATGGTTAAACCCTTGTCAGTTTGTTTACTAACAAAGCGTTTGTCTGCCCATAAAACCTGCCACTGCTGATCTAAACTTAGCTCTATATTCAAGCTATTGTGCTCGCCCCAGTTAAACCAATATTGGCGAACTAACTGCTGGTTTTGATATTGCTTAGCATGCTGCAATCTAAAGTCAGCAAAACGGGCTGCGTCTGCTTGGTTTTTCTCTAGCACACTTAATACGCTAGCCTGAGCATCGTCTAGCTCTGTTAGGCGATCACCAGAGAACACTAAACCGCTGCTCGCCAATAAGCTCACTCGGTGCCAGTTGTAAGCGTCGTCATCGGTATGTTGGCTAAGAATATTATTTAAGGTCACACAGTCGGGGTCGTTATGCCATAAGCGCATATCTTGCCAATTGCGGAAGAAGGTCTCTTTAGCGATTTGCTTAAATCGCCCAATATTTCGCTCAACATCATCGGCAATACGCATCCCATGCACTAAACCTAATGAAGGCCACATTGGGGCATTACAGCCAAGAATGTAGGCCTGCCCATCACAAGCTTTATTGATGGTTTCCATACCCATTCGGTAAGCTTCAATCCGAGTTTTATTGGGATCAGCACGATAGCCTTTAGCCAATGTTCCCCAATAAATAGCGTCTAATTTAAAGTACTTCACTCCCCAGTGGTGATACATATGGCTAAACACCTGGTGCAGATACTGGTTTACTTGCTCTTGGGTAGTATCTAATACATACCAAGGCGTACAGCGCCACCCGCCATAAGTTACTTCTTCTGCTGCTAAAGGCTGACCGTTTTGACCTTTCACAAACCACTCTGGATGTTGCTTAAACAAACGAGACTCTGCTTGCGCAATAAAAGGCGCAACCCAAATAGCGGGCTCTTTCCCCTGCTCTCTAATTCGTTTGCATAAACCTTCTACGCCACCACTAAAACGATCAGACGGATACAGCCAATCCCCCATAAACTCTTGGTAGCCATCATCAATCAACAAGTAATCTAATTGGTCATGTGGGCTAATAAGCTGTTGAAGATTTTCCTCAATATCCTCTGCGGATACATCAGCATAATAGTGATACCACGAGCACCAACCGTTGGGCTTACTCGGCCAGCTAAGCCGAGGATGATGCTGCTGTATTGCATCGGCAAATTGTTCTAACACGGCTTCGCGGCTCTCTCCGCTAGCCACAAATAAGCTTTCACTATTGATGTAATGGTGGGCGGGGATAGCAAGGGTATCGCTATCAATACCAATGACTAAACGGCCACTAGGGTATACCTTAAAATAACCACTAAAGCGGTGGCATGAACTAAAACCCAGTAAGGTGTAATATCCGTTACTTTCGATAAGTAGCTGATTATATGCAGTAAAGTGATCAGCATCTTCACTAAGCCGATACTCTCCTGCATCGGGGCAGCGACCAATCGCAGTGATGTTATTCGCAGTACCGTAGTTCTGCGCTAACATTTGAAAACCCTCACCATGAAACTTGGCATTGTCGGGTAATTGGCCGTCGAACAAATCAATTTGCCCTAAGCTCATGCTATGAGCAGACAAATTATCTACTCTTATCACACATTCCGCCCCACTCCATTGTGGCGTGTACAAACCTTGCTCATGTGGCGAGCTTAACTGCCACTGACGAACCAACCGAAGAACAGAATCAAGCTTTGAAAACACTTATCAACACCTTTAGTTACAATAAATTACGCGCTACACAGAAACAGCTAAAACAAAGATATATTTTAACTAAACACGATTTAGGCGGATTATAATCGAAGTCTTAGCAAAGTAATCAACATTTGTTGCTAGGTTCGACAAATTAAAGGGAACGATGAAATGTCAGAAAATACCCAAGCAGACCTATCGCTAACTAACGCCCTCCAAACCGTATTGGCCAGCAAGCAACTGCCAAATATGCTCAATAGCCAACAAACCAAGACACTATGCAACATCCTAAGCTGTAACGTTATTGAGCTTGCAGAACGCATGCTACCTTTAGCAGCCAGTTTTTCATTTGCTCCCAAGTCTAATTTCCATGTAGGGGCGATTGCGGTCGATAAGCAACAACAGCTATTTTTAGGCGCTAACTATGAGTTGGAATATGGGCCACTAACCGGCAGTTTGCATGCGGAACAAAGTGCTATATTTAACGCACTTAGCCACCAAGCAGACGAACTCACCGATTTAGTGATTAATGCAGCACCATGTGGTTATTGTCGTCAGTTTATTAACGAGCTAGCTAACGCTGCGCAGTTAAAGGTGCGCTTTAATCAACAAAGCTATGACTTCCCTCAATTGCTTCCTCAATCTTTTGGACCAAACGACCTAGGCGTGCAAGCTCCACTGGCTAAGCTTAAGCTTGATAAGGCCAGCCAAGCTCCCGATTTTGCTAAAGCCAGCTATGCCCCTTATACCCAAGTACAAAGCGCCATGTTTGCTTATCAGGGCGACAAAGTAATCGCTTGGAGCTGTTATCTAGAAAACGTAGCGTTTAATCCTTCTCTCTCGCCGCTTCTCACTTTATTATCTCAATTAACCCTTAATCACCTGAGCTTAAACAATGTTGAACGCTTCGAATTATGGGAACATAAAGACAATCGATTCAGCTTTAAGCAAGAATTACAAAATTTCGCGGAACATTCTCAAAAACCAATGGTCCATCATTACTATCCTTCAACTTAGGAGTATTTAAATGTTAGGAACTGCGCTAAGCGTTTCTGGAACTAAAGTGTTATTGCTCGGAGCAGGCGAACTTGGCAAAGAGGTTGCCATTGAATTACAACGTTATGGCGTTGAAATTATTGCGGTAGACCGTTACCCCAACGCTCCAGCGATGCACGTTGCGCATCGCAGTTATGTTATAGATATGCTAGATGGAGAGGCGCTAAAAGCCCTAATTCTTAAAGAACAACCACAGCATATTGTTCCCGAGATAGAAGCCATTGCCACCGACGCTTTGGTTGAGTTAGAGCAACAAGGGTATGCGGTAACGCCAACTGCGCGTGCTACCCAACTCACCATGAATCGCGAAGGCATTCGTCGCTTAGCTGCCGAAACACTATGTTTGCCTACCTCTGCATATCAATTTGCCGATAGCTTAGAAGAGTGCCAACAAGCCGTAGCAAACGTAGGTTTACCATGTGTACTCAAACCAGTGATGAGTTCTTCTGGTAAAGGACAATCAACCTTACGTAATAGCAACCAAGTTACCGCTGCGTGGGATTACTCGCAAGAAGGTGGCCGGGCTGGTGCGGGTCGCATTATTGTAGAGGGCTTTGTGGATTTTGATTACGAGATAACCTTGCTTACAGTAAGTGCAGTAGACGGTATTCATTTTTGTGCGCCAATTGGTCACCGCCAACAAGATGGCGATTACCGCGAATCATGGCAGCCACAAGCGATGTCAGAGCTTGCATTAGCGAAATCACAAGAGGTAGCTCGTAAGATTGTTAGCGAACTGGGTGGTTATGGTTTGTTCGGCGTTGAGCTATTTATTAAAGGCGACGAGGTGTTCTTTAGCGAAGTGTCACCACGCCCGCATGATACCGGCATGGTAACCCTAATTTCACAAGACTTATCTGAGTTCGCCTTACATGCTAAAGCCATTCTTGGTTTGCCTATCAAGCAAATCCATCAATTTGGTGCTAGCGCTTCAGCTGTGATCATGGGCGATGGCAAATCCCAAGACATTCGTTTTAGTGGCTTAGCCGAAGCTTTAGATACTAGCGATAGCCAACTGCGTTTGTTCTCTAAACCAGACATTAATGGTCAGCGCCGTTTAGGGGTAGCCTTAAATCGTAGCGACAGCATTGAGCAAGCCGTAGATAACGCCAAGCAAGTAGCGGCAAATGTTAAGGTGACTTACTAGTAATGACGGCAGGGTCATTTGCTTTAAATGACGAAGAATTGGCGCTTCTATTAGCGCCAAGCTCAGCCCCTGCCTCTTCAAAATTACTTCGAGTATTGTGGTTTCAACAAACGCCTATTTGTAACACCTCCCCCATTGAACACATTTCTGTCCAACAAGTTGATGAATTACAGCTGCAGCTTCAGCAATCCAATGAATTTGACGCGATTGTTTTAAACTGTGCCAAATTGAATAGTGAGCAGCTAGCTTTACTCGCTGATTTACTTGAAGAGCAATCGCAGATTTCGGTATTTTTGATAGGTGAAATGCCCGCAATGTCATTTGACTTACCCGATTTTATCTACTGCTATAGCCAGCAGGAGTTAGATGAACAGTTCGCTCATTGGGGCGACAGCATTAACCAACAGTACCAACAATGGGCTAACAATAAGTTCGTTTACTTATATAACCCTCGACCTACCGAACCATTGCGGCAACAAGTGCAAGAGTTAGGTTTTAGCTTTTGTGAGTATTGGCAGCCGCAGCAGCAAGGTATTGCTCAGCAACTCCAACAGGCTAACTTAGTGATGCTGGCAGTATATGATGATGATCCACATATCATTGATACCATAGAGCGTCTTGCGGCTATCTTGCACCGCCCTGGCTTAATACTGGTTTTTCAAGAGCAATCTAAACTGAAAAACAGCATAATTTTGCTGGCGAAGCATTACGGTTTAAATCTATATACGTCGATCACGGTTGGGCAATTCAAAACCCAAATAGGCTACTTGAGCCGTCAATTTTTCCGCTTATATCGCCACAAGTTAAATCAGCTTAGTCATGCCACTAAACATAGCCAGTATCTGATTCATGCAACGACAGACAACAGCTTAGTTGGCTACTGGGATTGGCCAACAAGCATTGAACAAGACGAGCAATTTAATGCCCCTGTTAATGCAGTATATTGGCACCACTTTAAGCAAGAGCTGAATCACCGTAATTTGACGCTAACGCAAATAGCCGATCATTACTCAGAAATGATGTTGGTGTTTAGCCCTGAGCTGCCCATGGAAAATCTAACCAGCTTAGTGCGTATTAAACAACAAAACGTACAACTAGCTTGGCAACCCAACTTAGTGGCTCAACTAATAAACAATCCCACAGTGTTGGACTTAATTGATGTGCTAGTGATTTCTTTGGATATGTGGATTTTGCTCAACGTAAATAATGACAATCGTGGATATTGGCAAACCATAAAGCAGCGCTGTTTAGAGAAACAGGTGTCGTTAGCGATATTAGGCGTGCAGCCTGAGCTTATTCAATATTGGCGGGATAAAGGATTTGATTTGTTAATTCACCGCGATGAAGCGGATTAAGTAGCCTAAGCAAATGCTTACTAGGCTACTTCGTAGTACTTAGGTGTAATAGATAATTCTTTATCAATGATGGTTTTTGCCATTCTGGCACATTTTCCACACTCAGAAGCAACGCCATTCTTTTTGCGTACATCAGCTAAGTTTTCACAGCCCTGTTGTACTGCTTCTTTAATTTGCTTATCAGTAATGCCGTGGCATAAACATACAAACATTGCTTCACCTCATCAATCACAATAAAGCAATTATATTGCGAACCATTATCATTCGCAATATCTTTTTAGGCTTATACCGGATTATCTACATCAATAAAGGTAACATCTAGGTCGTGAGTTTCTGCCAACCACTCCCCTAGTGCCTGCGCGCCATAACGTTCGGTAGCGTGGTGGCCAGCGGCAAAGTAATCAATGCCCATCTCACGCGCAGTGTGTACGGTGTTTTCAGAGATTTCGCCACTAATAAATGCATCTAAGCCCTGCTCAGCTGCCAAACCAAGGTAGGATTGACCACCACCAGTGCAAATACCTACTTTTTGAATGCTATGGCCATTAGCGATATGTAAAGGTTTACGCTGCAGCACCTGCTCGATACGTTTGGCAAACTCTTCACCGGAAAGTGGCTCTTCTAACTTACCTACCATGGCTACACTACGCGGATCCCACGCTTCCAGACCTCGCTTCAAAGTAATGCCAAGGCGCTTAGCGAGCTGTGCATTATTACCAAGTTCAGGATGTACATCTAAGGGTAAGTGATAGCCATAAAGGTTAATATCGTGGTTTAACAGCGCTTGCAGGCGACGACGCTTCATACCGGTAACCACTGCCGCTTCGTTTTTCCAAAAGAAGCCGTGATGAACCAAGATAGCGTCGGCTTTATGCTCAATAGCTTGGTCAATTAAGGCTTGGCAAGCTGTAACACCAGTAACAACTCGCTTAACCTCTGCACGACCTTCTACTTGTAAGCCATTGGGACAGTAGTCTTTAAACTTAAAGCTTTCTAAGTGCTGGTTTAATATGTTTTCTAATCGGGTATTTTTCATTACATTAACTCACAATGGTTTGGCACATTGTAAGTAGCAGACCCAGCTTTAAACAAGCCTTATAGATTAGAACAAAACAAACTGGTTAATTTTGTCAGCTTGCTGCATCCAACTTGGACGATCATTGCGCTTAATCCACTGGCGGTGCAATGCGCTATAGAAAGGCGCTCTTAGGCCGGCAAGGGCAACAAAAGGGAAAGAAACCAAACCCACTAAAAATAGTGCGATACGACGAACGATGATAATGCTGGTAGAAAATTGCTTACTCATTTCGAACACCTCAACTGGTTAGACCACTAAATAGTAGCTAACATTTGGTAATAAAACTACAAAAACCGGTAAAACAGTCGAAATAAAAAGCAAAATCTTTAAATAAGTGTAAATTAGTAACAAAAAAGCAACATTTGTGAATAAAAAAGCATGGGAAAATGATCTGCACTGGTGTTTAAACGCGCCTGCTTTGCTGCCTCATGCCCTGCCTTTTATGGTTGACTCTACCTGGCAACAACAGTGGCAATGGACGCTTAAGGAGCATTTACCCCATATAGCTGAGCCACAGGCTAACTCTCGCTTAGGTTTATATTTTGAGCAATTGTGGCGGGGCTTAATTGGAGCACACCCAGAATGGCAGTTACTCGCCGATAATGTCGCTGTGCAACAACATGGGCGTACCCAAGGCGCTATCGATTTTTTGCTGGTAAACCATCAGCAGCAACAAATAGAGCACTGGGAGCTAGCGGTGAAGTTTTACCTAGCACGCAATGCTTCACCTTGCGCTTCTGATTACTTGGGGCCCAATCAACAAGACAGACTAAGCAATAAGCTCAGTAAATTACTGCTCAAGCAAATCCCTTTAGGTAAACACCCACAAATCCAAGCATTAGCCCAAAACTATGCTAACTACTCTTTTAAACAGCGCATTGTGTTGCCCGGGTATTTGTTTAAATTGGGCAATGATAGCCTCCCCACTCCACAAAATTTGCATTGGTATAGCCTAACTCAATGGCAGGCAATGCAAGCTCAAGGGTGGTATATATTAGCTAAGCAGCAATGGCTTAGCCCTAACGCTTATCCACTAAGCAAAGCAGGTAATGTAGTAGATGTTTCACGAGGCCCTGTACAACTTTACTTACCAGAGCAAGCTAAGCAGCAGGAAAAGCGTATCTTTGTTTGCCCTGATGATTGGCTCACCAGGGCAAACAATATTAAGAGCTAGTTTTACTGTTCTTCAGATGAATACTCTCGCATCATCTCTTCAACGGTTTCAACCATATGTTTACTGCCACAAAAGAAGGGAACCCGCTGATGCAGCTCTTCTGGTTCAATATCCATAATACGAGTAAAGCCATCACTGGCCTTGCCCCCTGCCTGCTCAATCAAAAAGGCCATCGGATTACATTCATACAATAAACGTAACTTCCCTTTAGGTGCAGAGGCCGTTGAGGGGTAGATGTAAATTCCGCCTTTTAGCAAGTTGCGGTGAAAATCAGACACTAAAGATCCAATGTAACGCGAGGTATAAGGTCGATTGGTTTCTGGTTCAATTTCTTGGCAGTACTTTAAGTACTTCTTAACCCCAGTTGGAAACTTAAGGTAATTACCTTCATTGATTGAGTAAATTACCCCGTCATCAGGAATGGTCATATTCTCATGAGAAAGGTAAAACACCCCTAACGATGGATCACAGGTAAAACCATGTACCCCATGACCAGTGGTATATACCAGCATCGTCGATGAACCATATACCACATATCCTGCAGCAACTTGGCGATGACCCGGTTGCAAAAAGTCCTCTAATACTGCTGGCGCACCACAAGGGCTGATACGCTTATAAATTGAGAAAATGGTCCCAACCGACACATTTACGTCAATATTTGAGGAACCGTCTAAAGGATCCATTAGCACAACGTATTTACTGTCGATAGAACGAGCACTGTCAAAACTAACAAACTCATCTTCTTCTTCTGAGGCTACGCCACATACCTCACCACGCGCTTCAAGCGCAGCTTTAAATTTCTCGTTCGCATATAAATCTAATTTTTGTTGCACTTCTCCTTGCACATTTTCTACGCCAGTAGCGCCGATAATATCAACTAACCCTGCTTTGTTGATCTCACGGTTAACTACTTTAGCGGCTAAACGAATAGCCCCTAATAGCTGAGTAAGCTCCCCTGTGGCATCGGGAAACTGGTGTTGTTTTTCTATTATGTATTCACCAAGAGTTATCATTTTAATCCCTATTTATTAGCACGCTTCCTATGAAAACCTTTTCAGTCTTCAATGTTATTTTGCAAGTATTTACGAAAAATTACTAGCACATCAGTTTAATTGTCATACATATAAAGCAAAAAAACATTTGCAAAATCTCCAAACAAAGAATACTGTATATCCATACACTGTATAAAAAAACAGTTAAACTTCGACATTGACTTAGAGCATGGAGCGAACAATGGCACAACAAATTGAACAACTGCTACAAAGCAACAAGGTATGGCAAGGCAGCCAATGGCAACACAGTCATCTTGACGTTCATTCAAGTGGCTTTGCACAACTCGACCAACAACTACCTAACCATGGTTGGCCACAGGGCGGCATCACCGAGGTGCTGTACGAAAAACATGGCATTGGCGAGTTACAATTATTGCTTCCTGCTCTAGCTAAGCTTAGTCAACAATCGCGCTGGATTATTTGGGTTGCACCGCCATTTATGCCTAATGCCCCTGCACTACAACAGCACGGCGTAGATATTAGTAAAGTCATTGTTATTCGACCTGAGCAGTGTAGCGATGCCCTGTGGACCATTGAGCAAGCATTAAAAAGTGGCTCTTGTAGCGCAGTATTAGGCTGGTTAGACGGCTTAGATTTAAAAGCCAGCCGCCGCTTGCAGTTAGCAGCAGAACAAGGAGATTGCTTAAGTTATTTATTTAGACCGCTACAGCAACAACAGCAAAGCTCTAGCGCCAGCGTAAGAATGGCCTTGCACCCTAGCAAGTCACCAGAACACATTAACTACCATCTGCTAAAACGTCGTGGCGGCGCCCCGCTCTATGAGCAACACATTCCACGACTTAATTAATGCCGATGCCTTTTATGCAAGTGCAACATGTATTGGATTTACCTTGATTTTCCCCAGCTCGCGTTGGACCTACTACAACGCGAGCACCCCAGCCAACAAGCCTTGGCAATACACCACAACAAGCAAATTATTCAGTTAAACCAAGTTGCACATAATTTGGGGGTGTATTTAGGCTGCTCACTCAATACGGCTTATCAGCTAGCACCTCAGCTCTGCTTATACCAACAAAGCGATTTATCTTGCGATGCTTACTTTATGGGTTTAGCTCAACAGGCTTTGCACTATTGCGCTCAAGTCGCTACTCATCCCGACAATGGCTTATATATAAGTGGTGCCGGTATGCATACCATTTACCCTAAACCAGAGCAGCATATATCTAAGTTGGTACAACACTATCAGCAACAACAGCTTAGCTTTCGTATTGCCCATGCCCATAGCGCGATAGCTGCCCGCTGGTTAGCTCGCTCACAAGATATCAAGCAAGCAGGATCGGGAATTACTCAGCTAGCCGATTTACCACTGAACTTTAGTGACTTACCCTCTCACCAAATCACGGCTTTACAAGCGATGGGCTTATATACCATTAAACAACTTAATGGTTTGCCTCGGCCAGAGCTGCGTAAACGTTTAGGCGAAGACAGCCTAGCGTTACTCGATCAAGCTAATGGGCGATTAACGACTCCACTGCGCTTCATCACAGCACAAGCCCATTACCAACAACGTTTTCCTTTGTTAGCCGAAACCAACACAATTCAAGGTTTAATGTTTTCACTGAAACAGGCTTGCCAACATTTTCAGCAGTGGTTAAGACAACACCAGCTTTGCAGCAATATATTGGTACTGCATTTAAACTTTAGAGATAAACCCAGCGAACAAATTATCTTAAAAAGTGCTCGTTTATTACAAACCAGCCAAGATTGGCTAGCACTATTTCGTTTAAAGTTGGAATCTACTCGCCTAGCAGCTGCGGTGATTGAATTTAGCTTAGATTGCCAAGCTCTTTATCCCCTTGGTCACCAAATCACCGGTTTGTTTGAACAACAGCAACCCATTGGTGATAGCTTGCTGTTTGACCAATTAAGTGTGCGCTTGGGCGAGCAAGCAATTAGCCGCTTAAGCTGCCAAGCAGATTTTCGCCCCGAATTTGCCAGCCAATACCAGCCTTTGTCTCAGCATGAGACACTTAATTACCCTAAACAGTTTACTCGCCCCTGCTGGTTACTGCCGCAGCTAAAACCCATCAATATTGAACATTACACCCTACTCTCTGAGCCCGAACGCATCGCTAGCGGGTGGTGGGATGAACAAAGCATTAACCGAGATTACTACATGGCGCAAAGTCCCAATCAAGGCCTGGCTTGGGTATGCCAAGAAAAACAACAGTGGTACCTGCACGGCTGGTTTGCCTAATGAATAACACTCTTTTTGCCGAGCTTAATGCCCAGAGTAACTTTAGTTTTTTATACGGCGCTTCACACCCAGAAGAAATGGTAGAGCAAGCTCAACGTTACGGCTATCAAGCCATTGCCATTACTGATGAATGCTCATTAAGTGGAGTTGTTCGAGCCCACCAAGCCGCCGAACCATTGGCCATTAAGCTTATTGTAGGTAGCCAGTTCACCACCGATGAACAATGCCAATTGGTGGTTCTGGCTAAAAATCTTAAAGGTTATCAGCAACTTTGTCGCTTTATTACCCAAGCAAGAAAGCACAGTAAAAAAGGCAGTTATCAAGTCACACTACAACAATTTGATCAACGACTTAACCAATGCTTACTCTTGGTTAAAGCCACTCCTGCCCTACAAGCAATACACCTTAAGCAACTACAGCAACAATTGTCTCAAAGACTCTATTTACTGTTACATAACGACTTATCTCAACCCACTAAAGTGCTAAACAGTTACAGGCAATTAGCCAAACAACACGCAATGCCCTGCCTTGCATCCATTAACCCACGCATGCACTTGGCTAATAGAAAGCGCTTAGCCGACATTCTTGATGCCATTCGCCAACACAGCACAGTGCAGCAAGCCGGTTTTTTATTAAGCAGTAATGCCGAACGTCGCCTATTACAGTGGCCTCATTTGCAACAGCGCTACTCTAGTGACGAATTAGCCCTTAGCACTCAACTTGCTGCGCAATGTTGTTTTAGTCTTAATGAGATCCGCTACCAATATCCTAAAGACAATGTACCGGCGGGTTACAGCGCTCAGCAATATCTGCGAGAACTTGTTGAAACAGGCATACAACAGCGTTTTGGTGAGCAGCTTTCTGCTGAACTACGAGCGCAAATCGAACATGAGTTGAGCTTAATTAGCGAGCTAAATTACGAACACTACTTTCTCACTATTTACGATATTGTGGCCTACGCACGGCAGCAAAACATTCTCTGCCAAGGGCGAGGCTCTGCCGCCAACTCAGTGGTGTGTTATTGCTTACATATTACCGAAGTTAACCCCAGCCAAGTGGGCTTACTATTTGAGCGTTTTATTTCTAAAGAACGTAATGAACCACCAGATATCGATGTCGATTTTGAACACCAGCGCCGCGAAGAAGTCATTCAATACATCTATCAAAAATACGGCCGTGAGCGCGCTGCTTTAGCTGCCAGTATTGTCACCTACCGCACCCGCAGTGCAATTAACGAAATAGGTAAAGCCTTAGCTATTCCTGCGCATATACTACATGGCCTTAACCACAATATTGATTGGCGTGATGGCAGTAACTCAACCAGCCAAAAAATTGTTCAGGCTAGCCTATTACCAGAAGCTAATGCACGTAATTTTGCTGAACTAGTGGAACAACTACGCGGCTTTCCTCGTCACTTGTCACAACATGTGGGCGGTTTTGTTATTGCCCAAGACAAGCTGTGTGACTTAGTCCCCATAGAAAATGCCGCCATGGCCGATCGCACTATCATCCAGTGGGATAAAGATGACTTAGAAGCACTACATTTAATGAAAGTGGATGTACTGGCTTTGGGAATGTTAAGCGCCATTCGCCGCTGCCTTGCCAGCTTAAGCCAACGAGAACAACGCACCATTAGCCTTAGCGATATTCCACAAGATGATAGCGCCACTTACGACATGTTATGCAAAGGCGACAGTGTGGGCATTTTCCAGGTTGAGTCACGAGCACAAATGAGCATGTTGCCGCGGCTAAAACCACGAAACTATTATGATCTAGTGATAGAAGTGGCGATTGTTCGCCCCGGCCCAATTCAAGGCGATATGGTGCACCCTTACTTGCGCCGACGTAATGGCGAAGAACCGGTAGATTACCCTAGCCCAGAAGTAGAAGCCGTATTAGCGCGCACCCTTGGCGTGCCAATTTTTCAAGAACAAGTAATTAAGTTAGCCATGGTAGCAGCAGGATTTAGTGGCGGCGAAGCAGACCAACTGCGTCGCGCTATGGCCACTTGGAAGCGCAACGGCAAGCTAGCCTACTTTCGCGATAAACTCATCAACGGCATGCAACAGCGCGGCTACCCTGCCGCATTTGCTGAGCGTTTGTTTTCGCAAATTCAAGGTTTTGGTGAATACGGCTTTCCCGAGTCTCATTCAGCCAGTTTCGCCTTACTGGTTTACATTTCGTCTTGGCTTAAATGCCATGAGCCTGCTGCATTTTGCTGTGCACTACTTAATAGCCAACCCATGGGCTTTTATAGCCCCAGCCAATTAATTCAAGATATACAACGCCACGGAGTGAGTATTCTGCCCATCGACATTAACCAAAGCGATTGGGAACATAGCCTCGACTACAGCCAAGATCCGAAGGGCGCAATTAGATTAGGGTTAAAACAAGTAAAAGGACTAAACAAACAAAAGTTTGCTCGCTTATTAGCAAATCGACCGAGCCAAGGTTTTAGGCAACTCAGTGAATTAACCCAGCAACTCGACAAAACCAGCTTAGAGTCTTTAGCCACTGCCGACGCTTTTGCCTGTTTAGCTGGGCATCGCCACCAAACCCGCTGGCAAATGAGCGGTACCGAGGCCCCCTTACCACTATTTGCTATGCCCAAAGAAGCACCGGTAAACTTAACTGCACCTAGTGAAATAGAAGATATTCGCCAAGACTACCGCGCAACGCGGGTTAGTTTACGGCGACATCCACTGCATTTATTACGTGAACACCAAGCATTAAAAAATTGTTACTCACAAGCGCAATTGCATCACTGTAAACACGGTCAGTTAGTTAAGGTGGCAGGTTTAGTGGTGGGTCGGCAACGGCCAGGATCTTCAGCCGATGTCACCTTCGTCACCTTAGAAGATGAAACGGGCAACAGCAATGTGATAGTCTGGTCAGCAACGGCTAAAGCGCAGCGCCAAGCTCTTATTTCTTCTCGTCTTCTAAAAGTACACGGACGATTAGAACGCTGCGATGAAGTGATACATATTATTGCAGGGAAGCTTGAAGACTGTTCGTGGTTACTCGCCGATTTATCGGTACGCTCGCGAGACTTTCGCTAAGCATGCGATAGATAAACAACAGCAAATAGGACAACAATGTTAGACCGTTACGCCATAAAAATTATAAAAGCACCATTAGATTACAGCGCTAAACAACTCGATAATGCCGGTTTAAGCGCCAATCAAATTACCCTTATTGGTTTTTTTATTGGTTTAAGCGCCATCCCTTTTCTCGCTTTTCAGCAATACCATGTTGCCTTGGCGCTTATTTTACTCAACCGGACTTTTGATGGCTTAGACGGTGCATTAGCGCGCCGACAAGGTTGCAGTGATTTTGGCGGCTACCTCGACATTGTTTGCGATTTTATTTTTTACTCCGGCATTGTGTTAGGTTTTGCGCTAGCAGCTCCCGAGCAAAATGCCGTTGCGGCCAATGTACTTATTTGGACCTTTATGGGCACCGGTTCAAGCTTCTTAACCTTTGCGATTATGGCCGCTAAGCGCAACATTGATAACACCGTGTATCCGCATAAGTCTTTGTATTATTTAGGTGGCTTAACGGAAGGAACAGAAACTATCGCCACCTTTGTACTATTTTGTTTGTTCCCACAGCACTTCGCTAAGTTGGCATTTATATTTGCCGCTTTATGCAGCATTACAACGGTAACTCGCATACTGGCAGCTAAAGCCACATTTACCGATAACGGCGGCACTAACAACACCGCAGCGTAAACAAAAAAACCGGTAATACTCTGTATTACCGGTGGCAACTTGCCAAACTAAGCGTCAAAACAATAACAGGCAGGAATTATTGTTCACCAAACACTTAGCGGTTTATGTAACTTAACAGCGCGAATCACTGCGCCAAGCCTTAACGCTGCACTACTCTGCAGCTAGGCTGTTATAAGCATTAATACTCATACCCGCGGTAAAGCCACCATCTACCCCTATCGTTTGTCCGTTAACAAAGGCACAGTCGGGAGCGGCCAAAAAATGAATAATGGCAGCAACCTCTTCCGGCTCGGCAATACGACCCAATGGCACCGCTTTATGCTCCATGCGTAGTTGAGGTTCACCACCTTCGGCTCGCGCCATTGGTGTATCCACCGAAGTTGGGCAAATGGCATTCACTCGAATATTTTGCTCACCTAATTCCAAGGCTGCGGTTTTAGTTATCCCCAATACCGCCCACTTAGAACTTACATAAGGGGCTAAGTAAGGTACGCCTTGCACACCCGCAGCAGACGCAACATTTACAATGCTGCCGCCCTGGCCCATATATTGTGTGGCGTGTTTAATGCCATATACCACACCCATGGTGTTCACATTAAAATTGAAATCAAAGTCTTCTTTTTCAGACTCAAGCAATGTGTTGTAGCCGCGATTAACCCCAGCGCAATTAACAACGATGTCGATTTTCCCGCATAAATCATTGGCGACAGCCATTAAGTTGCGCACGGAGTTCTCATCAGATACATCAGTTTTTACAAAAATGCCGCCAATGCGTTCAGCAAATTCGATAGCATTTTTTCGCCCGGCAATCACTACAGTTGCACCCGCTTTTGCCATACGCTCGGCTGCTGCTGCACCAATACCAGAAGTGCCACCGGTAATTACCGCTACTTTACCGTCTAAATTAAATAGTTGATTCATCTTTTCACCTCTTATCGTTTGCGCAGCTCTATGCCGCCTTGAATAACGACAAGTTACCGAAGTTGACCGTTCTAACAGAGTTACACACTGGAACCTTAGGTAAGTTACCTAAGCAAAAAGGCTTGAATACAGACACCGGTAAAAGTACTACAAAACCCCACATCGCAAAGTGAATCAAACCTACCCAATCGGATAAATAACCAACTTATTCAGTAGTTTATATAAAATCTCAAATTTAAACGGAAAGTTGTAAATAAATGGCCAGCAAAAACTGCGAAATATAGGCGCTAAAAAATGGCTAAATAGACAGGATGGGTTAAGCGAAAAACAAGTGGGTGATTAGGCATTCAACTCTAACTCCACCTAAAAAACCTTTTCTTTTGTAATACATGAAATTTATCGATAGGCACAAAAAAGCCTCGCACTGCGAGGCTTTTTTTAGATTATTTGACCTTAAGCTACATTTTCTTCTGGCAATCGGTGGTTGCTATTATTTAGCAATGCCAAGTTTGCTTCGCGGGCCTTTTCTGGATCGCCAGCCATAATTGCTTGGTAAATAGCAGTATGCTCTGACATACAAGTTCCACCATCTTTTGACGAATGCTGGAAAAATCCAATGAACATTACCTGCAATACATTAGCAAAAGGAATATAAAAGCTGTTGCCAGTGGCTAAGTATACTGTGCGGTGAAACTGCAGATCTGTTTCTACCCATTCACTTTGGTCTTCACTCTTGGCGATCTCGACCATACGCTGATAATACTCAGACAATTTCATCCGCTGTTCAGCACTGGCATTAATAGCAGCTAACGCGGCAGCTTCTGGCTCAATAGCACGACGCAAGGCTAAAAACTCGGTGAGTGTATCACTTGTTTCGCCCACACCTGACATCCAACTTAACAGTTGAGAATCTAACATATTCCAATGTTCACGACTTTTAACTCGTGTACCAATTTTAGGGCGAGATTCCAGCAAGCCTTTAGAGCTTAAGTGCTTAATTGCTTCACGCAAAGCAGTTCTGCTTACGCCGAATTGTTCACACAATTCCATCTCCGATGGAATAATACTGTCTTGAGGAAGCGCGCCAGACAAAATACTTTTGGCAATCTCCCTTGCTACTTGTAAGTGTAAACTGCGCGAAGCGCCTTCAATCATTGCAAATTCGTTAGCCATAGGTGTCCTTTTTACTATCCTATGAATTCATCCATTCATATTAATTTAGTGCAGCAATTTCGATGCTGCCCGACTAATGTATGCCTACGTTAACAGATTTAAAAATTTACACTACCCGAATAACGATAGTGTTTTGATATTACTGTACTTTTTTCAATACACCCTAGGCTAAAAACAGTCAAAAACTGTCGCTAATTACCGACACCTGACTATTTATCGAACAACAAATGTATTACAAATTGTGAGGTAGATTGCAGCCACCAAATTGGTATTTTGTTACATTTCGTTTATTCGAAATCCCCTCCCCTAATATTCGAACTATCATTTGAGAGTAATTTGATGGGATCCAGATAACGTTTTCAACTGGATTACATATAAAAGTGAGATCGGAATCGCAGTTAGACCTATATGTCATACAATAATGCCATAGTGCTTGTTAAGGTAAGCGCATCTACTATGGAAGAGGAATAACAGAAATGGATTTAAACGTCCTGATTGTACTCATTTACTTTTGCTTTTTGATCGCCATTGGCTGGATGTTCAGAACATTTACCAATAATACCAGCGACTACTTTCGTGGGGGCGGTAAAATGCTCTGGTGGATGGTAGGTGCAACCGCCTTTATGACCCAATTTAGCGCTTGGACTTTTACCGGCGCAGCAGGTAAAGCCTATAACGACGGTCTTGCCGTTGCCATTATCTTCGTAGCCAATGCCTTTGGTTACTTCATGAACTACGCCTACTTCGCGCCTAAGTTCCGCCAACTACGCGTAGTAACGGTTATTCAAGCAATTCGCATGCGTTTTGGTAAGTATAACGAACAAGTATTTACTTGGTCGGGTATGCCTAACAGTGTGGTATCTGCAGGTATCTGGTTAAACGGCTTAGCCATTATTGCTTCTGGTATTTTTGGTTTTGATATGACCTGGACCATTGTATTAACCGGTCTTGTCGTTCTAATTATGTCTGTTACCGGTGGCTCTTGGGCTGTTATTGCATCCGACTTTATGCAAATGGTTGTGATTATGGCAGTAACCGTAACCTGTTGTATTGTTGCCATTATTCACTCTGGTGGTGTTGGTAATATTCTAGATGAATTCCCTCGTGACTTTGTTATCGGTGACAACCTTAACTACGTAAGCATCTTAACTATTTGGGCATTCTTCATCTTTGTTAAGCAGTTTAGCATTACCAATAACATGCTTAACTCTTACCGCTACCTTGCGGCTAAAGATTCAAAGAACGCCAAAAAAGCTGCATTACTAGCTTGTTGTTTAATGACCTTAGGTCCTGTTATCTGGTTTATTCCACCATGGTTCTTAGCCGGTCAAGGCGTTGACTTAGCCGCTATGCACCCAGAAATGGGCAGTAAAGCCGCTGATGCCGCTTACCTAGCCTTTGTTGAACTATACATGCCAGCCGGTATGGTGGGTCTGCTTATTGCCGCAATGTTTGCTGCCACCATGAGCTCTATGGACTCTGGCCTAAACCGTAACTCTGGTATCTTTGTTAAAAACTTCTACGAACCAGTACTACGCCCACATGCTTCAGAAAAAGAACTAGTAGCAGTATCTAAAATCACCTCTACGGTATTTGGTATTCTTATTATTCTCTTCGCCCTATTCATTAACTCATTAAAAGGTTTGAGTTTATTTGATGCGATGATGTTTGCTGGTGCAATGCTAGGTTTCCCAATGACGATTCCTGCTTTCCTAGGCTTCTTTATCAAGAAAACGCCTGATTGGGCTGGCTGGGGCACCCTACTTGTTGGTGCTGGTGTGTCTTACATCGTAGGTTTTGTAATCGGACCTCAACATATTCAAGACTTGTTTGGCTTAGAACAAGAGCTTACTAACCGCGAATGGAAAGATCTTAAAGTAGCAATTGCCCTAATCGGTCACATTACTTTAACTGGCGGCTTCTTTGTAATGTCTCAACTGTTCTACAAAGGTTTGAGTGAAGAGCGTTCAAAAGACGTAGACAAATTCTTCAACAACTTGCACACGCCATTAGTTAACGAATCTGCCGAACAAGAAGTGTTAGATAACAAACAACGTAGCATGTTAGGCAAATTAATCGCAGCAGCGGGTGCCTTTGTAATGTTGTTAGTTGTTCTTCCAAACAGCCTTGGTGACCGTTTAGTGTTCATCCTTTGTGGTGCCATTATTCTTGCGGTGGGTGTACTGCTTATTAAAGCAAACACCAGCAATAAGAAGCCACCTCTTAGCCAAGCTGTAGAAACCGAGTCTTAGTAAGACCTGTAGCAACAAGGAACTGACCATTCCTTCTTTTGCAGTGTTTAGGGTGTTGGCCTAAACACTGCCTTTTTGCTTTTAGCCTCCAACAAAAACAACAGGCTTTAAGCCCTCCTCTTTTAGGTAGATAAACAAAAAAGCTAAGCACAAAGTGCTTAGCTTTTTATTTGTAACAATTACCTTTACTCAAAGCTAAATTGCCAGCTGCACACCAACTCTATTGTCGACAGGCAAAGGTGTTTGGTCATTTTGGCTTAAATGAACCATTCTAAGTTTGTAACCCAACTCATTGCTGCCCCATAGTGAGTTAGTGCTGTTCACCAGAAATTTGGGGCCTGGCTATTTCTAGTAGAATCTAGAATGAGACTCCATCAGCAATTAATTCGACGGCCCTTATCTAGTTTGACTGGTTAGAACGCATGTCCTCCGAAGTAGATTATTAAGACTTGTTTTTAAACTAATTTCTCGCTGTTGCTAAAATTGCTTGCAGTAATCTTCGCCTTTGACTTACTATCACGATGATATGAAAGCTTTGTTTTTGATCTTTGTGTTTTGCTTACAAATGGTATCCGGCGTTTCTAGCGCTTCGGAGCATTCTTCGCATGCGCAAAAACATAGTGCCGATCAAGAAATAATGCAGATGACTATGGATTGCCATAATGATGGCAATATTCCTGACAATGAGAATAAATCTAAGCTGGATGACTTATGTAAGTTAGATTGTCAGTTGTCATTGTGTGCTGCAACGCCTGCATTCATATCTTCCAGCCTACACTTCATACCGCAGCCACAAAGTGCAGCGACCAGTTTTTACACTTTTAATCTCCACCCGTCTTTACAGGAACTACCCTTCAGACCCCCTCTTACTGTTTGATTTAGTTAACTATTTTTTAAATCAACAGTAAGGAAGAAATATGTTTATTCCCTCTTGCAAAGAGGTTGTGCTTGTCGTTGCGCTATCAACAAGTGCCACGGTGATAGCCGCCCCTTTAAATATTGAACGTGCAGTAGAGCTAGCGCTTAGTAGCGATCCCTCTGAGAATTTATATGCTCAGCGACAACAACAAATTGCTGCCATGGGAGTGCAGAGTGGTCAGCTAAAGGACCCTATGATCAGGTTAGGTCTCGCGAACCTACCCACTGATAGCTTCAAATTTGACCAAGACCCTATGACTCAGCTGAGTGTTGGGCTTGCCCAAGAGTTTAGCCGAGGCAATACCCGTGAGCTAAGCGGCCAGCGTTACCAAATATTGGAGCAGCAAACTGGCTATCAAGCTGCTGAGCGTCGCTTGGAACTTAGCCAGCAAATCCGACAAATGTGGTTAAGTGTGCGTTTCGCTAATACGGCACAACATCTTTTAGCCGAAAACAAGCAATTGTTCGCTCGCAATGTCGAGCACGTGCGTGGCCAGTTTGAATTGGGCTACAAGCAAAGCCAAGACCTGTTCCAAGCAGAACTACAACTAAGTAAGTTTGATGAGCAGATCGCGGCCTTTTCCCAGCAAGAACAAGCCTATCGAGGACAGCTAGCAACGTGGCTTGGCGCTCAGGCTTATCAACCATTTGATAGCGCACTTCCGCAATGGGATGCCACCGCTAATTATGTAGAGCAAGCCAATACCGAACACTACACACTGCTGTCGCAGCACCCTCTGGTGTTGGTGAAACAAGCCGCCATTGACGAGGCTGAAAAACAAATCGAAATCGCAAATGAGGCCTACAAGCCCGCCTTTAAAGTCGAAGTCGGATATGGCCATCGAAACAGTCGTGATATGGATGGGAGTGCTCGTCCCGATTTGGTTTCTGGTTTTTTGTCTATGGACGTCCCATTGTTCACCGATAAACGTCAAGACCAGGCGGTTATTTCAGCTACACGTGGCAAGGGTGTGAAGCAAGCAGAGCGCGACCTAGTGCTAAAAAACATGAATGGTAGGCTCAATGGTCAGGTTGCACAGGTACAAAACCTTAACCTGCGCTTAGCTCGCTATCAGCAAACTTTGTTGCCACAAGCCCAAGCTAATACCCAAGCCGCTATCCAAGGTTATCAATCTAATACAGTGAGCTTTGATCTAGTGGTCAAGGCTTTCATGGATGAAACTGCCTTGCAGTTGGAGTTTGAACAGTTACAAACCCAGCAGTACCAATCCCTTGCCCAAGTCCGTTATTTTCAGGCCCTGTAGGAGTAGAACCGAATGAATAAATTTGTATTAAGCAGTCTATTTCTAGCCCTTGGCTTGGGCGGAGGTTACTTCGCAAATAGTTTGATACAGCACCAGCATAGTGCGGGTAGCCACGCAGACCTCAATACCTCGGGAGAAGCTGAGCCACTTTACTGGGTAGCACCAATGGACCCTAACTATCGCCGTGACAAGCCGGGCAAATCTCCTATGGGGATGGACCTGATCCCAGTTTTTGAGGAAAACCAATCTGCTAGCCAACCCGGCTTAGTCACCATCGATCCGAGTGTTGAGAATAACCTAGGTGTGAGAACTGCCAAGGTTGAGCTGAACAGTTTCGCCACGGCCATTGAAACCGTGGGCACACTAAACCTGAACGAGAATACCCAGTGGCAACTTAATAGCAGGGTTGCAGGTTGGGTTGAAAAGCTGCCGGTAAAAGCAGAGGGCGAGCGTGTTGATGCAGGCCAATACCTTATGTCTATTTACTCTCCGGAGTTGGTTAAGGCCCAAGATGACTTACTCAATGCCCTGAACATGGGTAATAAGCGTTTGATTGAGTCAGCTAAGACTCGACTCAATGTACTGGGTATGTCTGATCAGCAAGTTAAGCGCGTGACCAATAAGCGTCGTAGCGAGCAGCTAATTGAACTATATGCCCCTAGCTCAGCTTACATCACTAAGCTTGGTGTTAGGGAAGGCGCTTACATTACCCCCACTACCACGCTAGTTGATGCCGGAGCCTTGGACAGCATTTGGTTAATCGGTGAATTATTCGAGTCGCAAGCAGGCTTAGTGGCGCAGGGTGACCGAGTAGAAATGCGTGTGGATAGCTACCCCGGACAAACCTGGCAAGGTCAAATTGACTACATCTATCCCAACCTTGACCCGCAAACTCGCACCCTGCGTGTTCGCATGGAGTTTGCCAATGATGACGAGCGGCTCAAACCAAATATGTATGCTCGAGTCAGTGTCTCCTCGGCACAAGCGAGCCAAGTATTAACCATTCCTAGCGAAGCGGTGATTAGAGGCGGCCGCTTTGATCGCGTAGTAATGAAACGAGGCGCAGGAAAGTATCAAAGCGTACGAGTTGAAGTAGGTCGCGAAAGCCAGGGGCAAGTGGAAATACTTGAAGGCTTGATGAGTGGTGACACTATCGTGACCAGTGCCCAATTTATGTTGGATTCTGAATCTAGCTTGAGCGCTGATTTCAGTCGCATTGGCCCCCCAGATCGGCTTACCGAGTCGGTAGTGGCAAGTGGTGTGGTAATGGCGGTAAAAGACGGAACCCTCACTATTGCCCATGAACCCGTACCTGAGTGGGAATGGCCAGGTATGGTGATGGACTTTCCATTGGAACAGGCTGAAATTACCGAGCAGATCGTGCCGGGAAGAGAACTCAAATTTACCATTAACAAACAAGACAATCAGTTTCCCATTTCCAAGCTTGTTCCAGGTGACTTGAATCCTGATGCATTGAAGCAATCAGCGATGGGTCATGACCACAGCAGTATGGATCACAGCTCCATGGACCACTCTCAAATGGACCACGGCAGTATGGATCACAGCACCATGGACCACTCTCAAATGGACCACGGCAGTATGGACCATTCACAGATGGGGCATCGTCCACAGCAAAATGCGGATATCGATACAAGCACCTTAGTGGATGAAGATTTAGATTGGCTGGATTTTGATGATGAAGAGGGAGAGCAGTAATGATCCCTAGTATTATTCGTTGGTCGATACACAATCGTTTTTTAGTCTTGGTCTCGACGCTCGCTATTTTGGTCTACGGTGGTTTCGCCATCAAAAATACGCCCGTCGACGCCATCCCGGACTTGTCAGATGTGCAGGTCATCATTAAGACCTCGTATCCAGGCCAAGCTCCACAGGTGGTTGAAGATCAGGTTACCTATCCCTTGACCACCGCCATGTTATCAGTACCGGGTGCGCAGACCGTGCGTGGCTACTCCTTCTTTGGTGATTCCTATGTCTACATCATTTTTGAAGATGGTACCGATATTTACTGGGCACGTTCGCGGGTACTAGAGTACTTATCGCAAGTCGCACCTAATTTGCCGGCAGCAGCAAAGCCCGCGCTAGGGCCTGATGCTACTGGGGTTGGCTGGGTATTTAGCTATGTCTTGGTCGATCGCACCGGTCAGCATGACCTTAGTCAGTTACGCAGTATTCAGGATTGGTTCTTGAAATACGAGCTGCAAACGGTTGCTGGTGTCAGTGAGGTAGCAACGGTCGGTGGAATGGTGAAACAGTATCAGATAAGCATCGATCCCGATCGTTTGCGAGCCTATCAACTGAGTCTTCCGCAGCTTAAGAACGCGATTTCCCAAGGCAACCAAGAGACCGGGGCCAGCGTGATTGAAATGGGTGAAGCCGAGTACATGGTACGCAGTAGTGGCTACATCAGTTCGATCGAAGACTTGCAACAATTACCATTAAAGCTCAACCCACAAGGTACCCCCTTGCTACTGGGTGATGTTGCCGATATTCAAATAGGGCCACAGATGCGCCGAGGACTCTCAGAGCTTGATGGCGAGGGAGAAGTGGTCGGTGGCGTAGTGGTGATGCGCTACGGGGAAAATGCCCAACAGGTCATTGCAGCTGTTAAAGACAAGCTAGACAGTTTGAGCACTTCACTGCCCGATGGCGTAGAAATTGTCACCACCTATGACCGCTCTGGCTTGATTGAACGTGCTGTAGAAAACCTCAAAGACAAATTGATTGAAGAGTTTGTTGTAGTGGTCTTAGTGTGTGCGGCCTTCCTGTTCCATATCCGCAGCTCACTGGTGGTATTGGTTAGTTTGCCCGTGGGGATCATTATCGCCTTCATCGTGATGAGTTGGCAGGGCATCAACGCCAACATCATGTCGTTGGGAGGCATCGCCATCGCCATTGGCGCGATGGTTGATGGAGCCATCGTAATGATTGAAAACGTGCACAAGCACATGGAGAAAACCGAGCTTACGGATGCCAATCGGTGGGAAGTGATTGGCAAAGCGGCTTCAGAGGTGGGGCCAGCTTTATTCTTCTCATTGTTGATCATTACCTTCAGCTTCGTGCCAGTCTTTGCCTTGCACGGCCAAGAAGGCAAGATGTTCTCGCCCTTGGCCTACACCAAGACCTACGCCATGGCGGCAGCCGCTGGCTTGGCTATTACGTTAGTGCCGGTACTTATGGGGTACTTTATTCGCGGCAAGGTGCTTGCAGAGCATAAGAATCCATTAAACAGGCTGCTCATAGCCAGCTACAAGCCATTACTCAACCTCAGCTTAAAAGCGCCAGTGTTGGTATTGCTTATCGCTGTCGCCTTAATCGGTGTAGGTTTTTATCCGGTAAATAAGATTGGTAGTGAGTTTATCCCGCCATTGGACGAGGGTGACTTGATGTACATGCCAACCACTTATCCTGGGATTAGTATAGGCAAGGCGCGAGAAGTCTTACAACAGACCAATAAGCTGATCAAGACAGTGCCAGAAGTAGAAAGGGTATGGGGTAAAGTCGGTCGTGCCGAAACAGCTACAGATCCGGCACCTCTTACTATGATTGAGACTTTCATTACGCTTAAGCCTCGAGAGCAATGGCGAGAAGGGATGTCCACCGACAAACTGCGCCAAGAGCTTGATAACTTGGTGAACTTTCCTGGATTGACCAATGCCTGGGTAATGCCGATTAAAACCCGTATCGATATGCTTGCGACTGGGATCAAAACGCCTATTGGCATCAAAATATCAGGGGAAGACCTCAGTGTAATAGAAACCATTGGTAAAGATATCGAGGAAATCCTTGGCCAAGTTCCTGGCACCGCTTCTGCATACGCTGAGCGTGTTGCAGGTGGACGCTATGTAAAAGTAGATATCGACCGAATTGCAACTGCTCGCTATGGCCTCAACATCGCCGATGTGCAAGCCGTCGTTTCTACAGCAATTGGCGGGATGAATGTGTCTGAGACAGTGGAAGGCTTAGAGCGCTACCCAATCAACTTACGCTATCCCCAGCGTTACCGCGACAGCGTAGAGCAACTGAAACTATTGCCTGTGGTCACGCCAAGTGGACTGCGATTGACCCTTGGTGATGTGGCAGCGGTTTACGTTGAAGACGGGCCCCCGATGATTAAGACCGAAAACGCACGCCCTAATGGCTGGATCTTCGTTGATATTGAAGGCCGTGACTTAGGCAGCTACGTACAAGATGCTAAGCAGTACGTGCAAGAGCATCTAACTCTGCCAGCGGGCTATTCAGTCAGTTGGTCAGGGCAATATGAATACATGGAACGCGCAGAAGCCACCTTGAAAGTGGTGGTACCGGCAACACTCGCCATCATCATGTTGCTGTTGTACATGGCCTTTAGGCGAGTGGGTGAAGTGCTACTAATCCTAGGCACCTTGCCCTTAGCGATGATTGGCGGCGTTTGGCTCATGTACCTATTGGGTTACAACTTCTCCATCGCCGTTGGCGTGGGTTTCATCGCTCTAGCTGGGGTAGCTGTAGAAATTGGCGTCATCATGCTGATTTATCTTAATCAATCACTTGAAGAGACCTTGTCCAAAAACAGCATTATTACCAAGCAACAATTACGCATAGCCATTGTTGAAGGCGCTGGTTTGCGCGTACGACCGGTGATGATGACCGTAGCCACGGTGATCATAGGCCTGATTCCGATTATGTATGGTGAAGGCACCGGCTCCGAAGTAATGCAAAGAATTGCTGCACCGATGATCGGCGGTATGGCCTCAGCGGTGGTATTAACCCTGCTAGTGCTGCCCTCAGTTTATTACTTATGGAAGCGCGTATCTCTGCGCAAACTAATTAACGAATAACAATTAAGGAATATTTATTATGAAAAAACTAGCTTCAATATTTGTCGCATCCATCCTTACGCTTGTGAGCGTTACAGCCAATGCCCACAGTGAACACTGTAAAGACACCAAGCTTGGCTCGGTTATGGAGGACATGAAATCTGAGCTTAAAGCCTACGTTGATGCATTCAAAGGTGATGATAAGACAGCTATGCAGCAACATGCAGCACAACTGATTATTAATGCTAAAGAAGCCAAGCAACTGATCCCACTGAAATTGCAAGATAACGAACATCACATGGCTGAGCATGATGATCATATGGCAGAGATGGCTAACGTAGACCACTCGGATATGAACCATTCAAGTATGGATCACGGTAACATGCCAGATATGGAAGGTATGGACCACAATACCCATATGGCACATATGAGCTATATGAAAGGTATGGATGAACTGTTGGTGTTATTTGGCCAACTACAACAAGTTGATGACAAGAAACTCGTCAAAAACACCCTAATCGAAGTGAAGAAGCACAGCAAACGAAGTCATAAAGAATTTCGTATGAGTTGTGATAAATAGCTATTTATTGGCCGTCATAAATTGGCGGCCTCGCGAGACTCCTAATGCGCCTAAAACAAAGAGTGAGAGGGTGATGATGAATGCTAAACAAAAAGTTTTGGTGTGGGACAGGTTTATTCGTTTTTATCACTGGCTGCAATTAGCTCTGCTAGTCGGCTTGTGGTTAAGTATGAAGTACGATGAAGTTGATTTGCACATGCAGCTAGGTTTGGCACTCTTGGCTTTGCTTCTGGTTCGTTTCATCTGGGGCTACTTTGGTAGTGAAACCGCGCTGTTTAAGTCACTACAGCTTCATCCTAAAGGTGCACTCGATGAACTTAAACAAGAATTGGGCGGCTCAGAAAGAATACATATTGGCCACTCTTACCTCGGTTCTTATATGGTGCTGGCTTTATGGGTACTGCTGTTCATACAACTTCTATCAGGCTTGTTTAATTCTGATGACATTCTTTCTGATGGACCTTTATATGCCTGCGTGGATGAAGAATACTACGAATGGTTTAAAGCCCTCCATTCAAGTAACGTTGATTACTTATTTGCGCTTATCGCAATTCACATACTGGCGATTGGATACTTTTGCTTAAGGAAGCGTGGTTACTTGAGAGCGATGTTCAGTGGTTATAAGAATAAAGATATCGCAAGCAAACCTAACATCAAGCCTGGGCTTTGGCCGATATTGGCAGCTAGCCTGCTGATAGCATTGACCTTAGTTTTCTAAATCGTAAATAACTACAGAATGAAAAGACCTTTAGCGTGACTCAAATCAGCTGTTTTTTTGATCTAACTTATCATATAGATAAATTGGGTTTGCGAGAATAAGAGTGAGAACAGTTACTATTTTTTATTAGAATTCTTACTTACAGGGATGGTAAATAAGTTTATGGATCACCAACATCAAGCCGCTTTTGATATTAGCAGCCAAGCTCACCAACACGATTTTTCTCACCACACCAATCAAGGTGAACAGCGTACATTAATTGTATTAACGCTTACTGCCATTACCATGATAGTTGAAATTGTTGCTGGAACTTGGTTTGGCTCCATGGCTTTGCTTGCTGATGGATGGCACATGGGGACTCACGTTGCTGCATTCGCGATAACTATCTTCGTTTATCGATATGCTCGCAAGCACGTAAACAACCCCAAGTTCAGCTTTGGTACCGGAAAAGTCAGCTCGCTTGGAGGTTTTGCCAGTGCAATTGCTTTAGCGGTAGTTTCTCTTCTCATGATAATTGAGTCGATTACTCGCTTCTTCGAGCCACAAGCGATTGCCTTTAATCAAGCGATTTTAGTTGCTGTTATTGGCTTGTTAGTTAACTTAGTAAGTGCTTGGATTCTCAAAGATGATCACCATCATCACCATGACGAAGAACACATCCACTCTCACCAAGATCACAATCTACGCGCAGCATATATGCACGTACTGGCCGACGCACTAACATCATTACTCGCTATATTCGCTCTGCTCGCTGGCAAATACGCTGGACTTAATTGGTTAGACCCAGTAATGGGTATTGTGGGAGCTCTAGTTATAAGTAAATGGGCTTGGGGCTTAATATCATTGACAAGTAGCCACTTACTCGACCAACAGTGTCAAACCACCGAGAACCGTGTGCGTGAAGCTTTGAAAGACGAAGAGATAGACATCACAGATTTGCATGTTTGGCACCTCGGAGAGAAGTCACTTAGCGCTGTAATCTCAATACGTAGCGAAGCACCTCGTTCGTTGATAGCCTATAAACAGCAGTTACAACATATTCCCAAGCTGAGACATGTAAGTATCGAAGTTCATAAGTAGAACTCAAAGTTTTGCTTTAAAAGCTATAGAGCTGCCTATTTTCAACGAGTGCTAACTCGTTATTGTCCCAAAAACGCCTCAAATTCTGTTCAAAGCTTATTGTCGCTTCCTTACTTTTAAGAGAATGACAACATCAAGAATGATCAAGCTTTAGCTTTGTAATGCAGATGAGATGACCAATGGGGCAGCCATTTACTGTGAAATTGTATTCCGGCAGCTAAAACTTAGTTCTTTACTAAAGCACTAATAACTTGCTGGGTTTGCGCATAAACACGTTTGCTTTGAGCAAGCAATAATTCGGCGGTGGCGACTGCATCTGCCAATGCATTGTGTCCTGGGTATTCTGGTAGCCCATAGCGTTTACGTACTGCAGCTAAACGATAATCCCCAGTTTTTTGACGATTTACATTCGCGAGTAAAGACTTTTCGATACTTAAGGTATCAATCCATAACACTGGGAAGTGGCTATCTTGATAACGCTGCTGCAAATACGCTTCTATAAATTGTTGCTCCACGCAGCGACCGTGAACCAATAAAACTTTGTTGTGCATAGCTTTGAATAGCTTATCCATTGCCGCATCAAGGCTAATGCCCTGCTCTAACATCTCTGGCACTATTTGATTAATAACAGCGGTTTCGGCTTTTACCTGGGTGCCGCTATTTACGAAATAATGCTCTGCATCCTGCATGTTGATCCGCAAGTTTTTCATTGGCACAAAACCAATGCTTAAGATTTGATCTGTGCTGGGGTCTAAACCGGTGGTTTCTATATCAAAGGCTAAAAAATCTAGGTCTTTTATTAGCTCATTTTCTTTAGGTAGTTCAGACTTTAGAAGCTCAACGAGCTGCTTTGGTAACTGTGTAGAAGCTAAAGCCTTACTGCGCTGTTTAGTCAGTTTTGCTATGGGTTTAAAACGCTTAAACATAGCTAAATTTACTTCTCACTAAAACGCAGCTTGGCTGCATCTTGCAGATTACCAATAATTCTAAAGGCATCTTTTAAGTGTTCACGCTCAAAGTTACCAAAACTTTTAGGTGCGATGTAGTTGTCGGGCTGTTGCCCCTCTTTTAAGGCTTTTAGTTGATGGCGAAAACGTAACTGGGTAATAAAGCGGTAAGCACCCAATACATCTTTAAGGGCATCATCACTTAAAATATGCTGCTTGGCCGCTTGGTTAAAGCGTTGCTCGGTGCCAGTATCATCACAGTTTACCGCCAAGCCATAAATTCGGCCTAAATCGACAATCAGTAACAAAGCGTACTTTTTAATATCGAGCATTTCGCTGTGTTCTCCGCCTTTTTCTAACACCAAATTATTAAAGATACCCAGCGGTGGGTTTACCGAAACCGAGTCTGTCACTAACGAGTTTAAAAAGGTTTTATTGTTATTTAGCAAACTGTACAAATACTGCTGCAATTGCTCAGACAAGCTGCCATCACCATGAATACAACGCACTTCCATAAATACCGTAGCGTTAAGTAGCATGCTGTATTCTGGGTTAGAAACCCACTTACGGTAATACTCTTTCCACACATTTATTGGCTGACACCACTTAGGCGTAGCTGCCATAAATTTGCCGTTACACAATGGGTAACCACAGCTATCCATCGCATTGCACACGTACATGGCTAAGTGAGTAAAGTAGATTTTGTCTGATTTACTCACGCCTTCTGGCAAAATAATTGCGCTGTCTTGATCAGAGAGCATGTGCACTTCGTTTCGGGCATGCGAGCCAGCCACCACCCAAGTATACGCACAAGGCGGCTTGCCAAGCTTTTGCTCAGCCATTTGAATAAGCCGGCGATTGTAAGCATCCATAATCATCGCCATTACGCGGCCGATTACTTCCACCCTTACTTTGCCTTCCACTAAAGCTTCAAAAATAGCTTGTCGCTCGGGAGTGAGCTTAGCTAGACCTTCTATGCTTTCGGTGTATTTGATCTTTTCAATAAGGAAAATGGCTTGTACCCGATGCTTTTGCACTAGGTGCGAGGTAGTAAGTAAGCCAAGTACCTGATTGTTTTCAACTACCGGTAAACTGCGAATATTGTGCTCCATCATTAACGAAGCAGCAGTAAGAATAAGGTCGTTAGGTTTGGTGGTAATGGCAGGTTTTGTCATCACCTCGCTGATGGGGCAGCTTATGTCATAGCCCTCTGCAATTACTCGCTTGGTCATATCTCGGTCGGTAATTAAGCCACTAATCACCCCATTTTGTTTGATTACAGCGGTTGATGAACGGCATTGCTCGCGCATTTCTTTAGCCACCGCTTGAATAGACATGTCACCAGTAACAACTGCCACGGTACCGCTAGCAACTTCAGAGACTTTTTTGAAAAACAAACCTTTTTCATTGTCTGACCACACAACATTAAGCGCCGACTGCAAGCGCACTCGCGCTTTTGAAGCAAAGCTATCCGCATATTCTGGATGCTCTTCTAGTAACTGAGTGAGTTGGCTGTGTGGCACCATGTATAACAAGGCGTTTTCTATCGCCGTAGCACTGTAACCGTCTAATGCATCTTTAAGTGGCGCTAAAAAAGTAAAACCAAATAAATCTTCCTCACCTAACTTTGAGCGTAAAACACCATTGGGTTTACGCTGCTCCATTGCGCCAGTGCGAATAATGTACAAAAAACACTCTTGCTTCTCGCTGCCAAAGTTGATTTTTTCGCCACGCGCCAAATAGGTAATTTGCACCGACTCCCCTATTTGACGCTGCAATTCAGGTGGCAACAAATTAAAGGGATAAATTTGCGAGAGGAACTCAATAATATTTGGCAGTAGGGTTTGCGGCATGGTGATAACCTATAATCAGCAATAGTAGTATTATATTGCTATTTTGCGGAAATACTATGAGCTAACTTCAATATGTCGAGATATTAACCGCTTATAACTCGCGGCCTAGAGCAACTATAGCTGAGATATTGTCAGCTTCACCAAGTCCTTTATCTTTTCTAGATCTTGCGAATCACTAAATGCTAGCTCTATCCATGCAGATCCTGCGCTGCGTTTGGGGTGGACAAGCGAGCGAACCGGCCGCTCCAAACCCAACTTAGCAATGGTGTTTTTGCCTAGCTTTAGATCAAGTTCATCAGATTGATGAAAATGAGCAAACTCACATTCTTTATAGCGAAAGCCATAAAAGCCGCCTTTATCATTTGGCCAAAACACGCTACTCACGCCTTGTTGAGCTTCTAACCAATGGTGCAACTGTTGTTTTAAGCTTGATTGCTGCGTGATAAAGCGCCTTCCTTCTACCAGTAAAACCAAAAGATTTAGCGATTTGCCTGCTCATGTTTTAACAGCCAATCTTTGCGGTGAATCCCCCCACCATAACCGGTTAATTGACCATTAGCGCCAACTACCCGATGACAGGGAATAATGATACTAATGCGATTCTGCCCATTCGCCGATGCCACAGCTCGCACGGCATTAGGAATTTGAAGATATTCGGCTTGTTGGCCGTAACTGCGCGTTTCGGCGTAAGGAATGTCCATTAAGCCTCGCCAAACTTTTTGTCTAAACTCGGTGCTTGGGGTGTCTAGCGCCACGTCAAACTGTTTGCGGCTTCCCGCAAAGTACTCTGCAATTTCCTGTTGAACTTGGTCTAAGTGCGGATTATCTCCTGGCAAAATCACCGCTTTTAATCGCTTGGTAAGATCGGCAAACTCAGTTTCTAGCATGCGTCTATCGGTAAACTCCAATAAACAAAGCCCTTTATCAGTGGCGCAGGCATACATTGGCCCAATGGGCGTGGTGAAACGAACAATGTTGATAACTGCTTTGTTTTGTTCACTAGGCGCTCCGCCAAATACTTTTTTATAGCTGTCGTTAAAGCCACTCAAAGATTCATAACCGCTATCAAAGGCGCTATTGCTTACACTATCCCCTTGTTGAATTTGGCTAAAAGCTGAGTTAATCCGCAACATCCGCTGGTAAGCGTGAAAGGTAATGCCATGATGTTTCTTAAACCAACGGCGAACTTGCGCGGGATCTAAGCCTCTTTCACGCAAGTCACCATCTTGAATTCGAGTGAAGTTGTCTTGTTGAAGGTCGTCCAATAACTGCTTAATACCTAAAGGTGCAGCATCCAGCGGCTGCATCGGTTTACACACCTTGCATGCGCGATAACCGTGCTGTAATGCTTCTTGCACGGTGTCGTAGAAAACCACATTTTCAATTTTAGGTTTACGCGCCCTGCAGCTAGGCCGACAAAAAATGCCGGTGGTTTTAACCGCGGTATAAAAGACGCCTTCATACTGAGCATCTTTGCGACTCATTGCTTGATACTTTTGCTGAAAACTTAGTGCTTTCATAAACTTTTCACTACATAGAACAGACTTGGAACTACATTAGCAAGTTTGCTGAGCAGCGCTACCGAAAACTGAACAAGTATTTTTAGCTAAAGAATAGGGCTAGCTTCACGTGGTGAAAACTAACCCTAAACACTGCAAGATAACTAGGCTAGATGCTGCTCAAAAAATGCAATAGTTCTGTTCCACGCCAGTTCTGCATTCTCTTCATCATAGCGGCCAGTAGAGTCATTATGGAATCCATGGTTAGCTTTTGAGTACATGTGCATTTCAAAATCAACCTTATTGGCCAATAGGTCTTGCTCATACTCTGGCCACGTTGCGTTAACCCGCTTATCAAGTTCTGCTAATTGAATTTGTAATGGTGCTTTGATATTGGCTCTAAGCTCTTTGGCCGCCGGCGTTCCATAAAATGGCACTCCAGCGTCAAGCTCGCTACCCATTCGCGCTGCGAGCATATTTACTACATAACCTCCAAAGCAAAAGCCCACCGCGCCAAGTTTACCGTTGCTTGCATCATGTTTTTTTAGAAACTGAGCAGCAGCTAAAAAGTCCTGTTCAATTTTGCTGCGGTCTAATGACTTCTGCATGCTGCGCCCTTCATCATCATTCCCTGGGTATCCGCCTAAGCTGTATAACGCGTCCGGGGCAAAGGCTATAAAGCCTTGTTTAGCTAAACGCCTTGCTACGTCTTTCACATAAGGATTAAGCCCTCGGTTTTCGTGAATAACCAATACTACGGGTGCTTTGCCCTCTAAATTTGCGGGCATAACAAGATACCCTCTACCCTCACCGTAACCCTGGGGGGAAGCAAAAGTTGCAAAGCTTGCTTTAATATCAGGATCGTTAAACGACACTTGTTCAGCCAACGCGTAATTAGGAAGTAAAGCCGACGATAACACCGCCATTGAAAACCCAACTGCCGCCAACTTAGACAAACGAGCTAAAAACGTTCGACGGTCAATAAGTCCGTGTGCATATTCGTCATACCAATCAAATGCTTCTTGAGGAATAGAATAGGTTTGTTGAGTTGGTAGCGCTTCCGTTTTCGATGAATCCATATCTAGCTCCTTACCTTTACCTTAATGAATGACTTTAGACCAAATAAATTGTCTTGAACTCACTTGACTGAGTTTTTCAGCCCTTGAATAACTAAACTAACTAAGCATAACAAACAGATTAGCCGCATGAGCATCATCAGTAAACTTCATGGTCTAAACCCATGACAATACTGAAAATATCTTACTTACTATATATTTAGTAACCCACCTAGCCGCTCCACACAAGTATTATTCCTCACTTACATAGCTCTCTTAGTTCACCTCTGTTCGTTCACACTTGGCTCTCTCATTACGGTGTACAACAGCGAACTTCAAGGGGGACTTACAGGCTCAGCTTATAAAAACGACATAGAGCCAATTTAAGATCAGCGCTATTTTTATCGCTTCTCAACAAGCTTATTACTTTGTAGCCGCCCACATTTAAGAACTTAAAATCGGGTCTAATCCAGTTTGATGTCTCAAATAATTAACGCGCTAATTGACCTTCTTTTTTTGAGAAGCATCATGAGCTTATTGTAGTACAATAACTCAAAATACAAGCTATAGGTAAGCGAATGAAAATAAAAACTCTTGTTGTTATGATGCTTGGCGCGCTAAGCACCAGCCTATCTGCGGCCACGACTACGCCAGCAGAAGTATTAGATCTATCTTGTTGGAAAGTAACCTTACCAGTGTCTTTGGACAATGGTGACCGCCCTACAGAGTTTAGCGAGAAAAAGATTGCTAAAGGCGCAATGCATGAAGATTACTTTTACGTAAACGAAGCTAAAGATGGTGTGGTTTTTCGCTCACCGATTCAAGGTATTAAAACCTCTAAAAATACCAAGTATGTTCGCTCAGAACTTCGTGAAATGATGCGCTGTGGTGATACTAGCCATAAAACAAAAGGCGTTAATGGCAACAACTGGGTATTTAGTCATAACGAGTCGGCCGAGTCATTAAAAAATGCGGCGGGTGTAGACGGTAACTTAAAAGCCACCTTATCTGTCGATCACGTCACCTCTACCGGTGAAATTTGGCAACAAGGTCGAGTAATTATTGGCCAAATTCATGCCCCAGATGACGAGCCAGTTAAAATCTACTACCGCAAACTGCCTAACCATGAAACGGGTTCGGTATGGATTAGTCATGAGCCAAATGGTGGAGACGACATAATTTTTCCTATGATTGGTCCAACTAAGCCAAATTACTGGAAGCAAAAAGATAAAGATATTCCAAAGTCATACAATGATGGTATCGCTTTAGGTGAAAAATTCTCCTACGAGATTGATATTAATGGCTCTGACATGACGGTAACGATTAGCCGCGAAGGAAAAGCTGACGTTGTACAAAAGGTTGATATGCAGAACTCAGGCTACGGCTTGAAAGATCAGTGGATGTATTTTAAAGCTGGTGTTTATAACCAAAACCGTTCTGGCAACCCAGAAGACTATGTTCAAGCAACCTTCTACAGCTTAGATGTAAGCCACGGCTCTGCTAAGTAGTAACGAACTAACCAAAACTAAAAACGCGTTGAAACAAGCTTCATCGCGTTTTTTGTACCACCTAAACAGCCCACCTTTTATCACTAAAAGCGTTTACCAACGCTAAAGCGGAATAGATCAGCATCATCTTGGTGACCCTTACGATCAATCACTCGGCTAATGCTTACACCTAAGTAGCCATCTTCAAAAAATGACCAGCTAGGATAATAGTTAGCCCCAAAGCTAATAATTCCTTTTAAGTCGTAGGCACTAGTATGCTCAACTTTATCAAGCACAAAATAACCTCCACCGCCCATTCGTCCTTCGAAACGCTTGCCTAAAGGAATCACTTTCCATAGCTGGGTTGAAATACCGCTGCGGTCGGTGGCGCCGTTGTAGCCCCCTTCGTCAATGTAGCCTAGCGATAAAGCTAAGTTATTATGAAAGCGTTTTGCCAAATCAAAGCTGTATCCAACCTTTGTTTCTGGGCCACCATGATTAATTTTAGTATTGATAATCGACACCCAAGCATCATCAAACCATTGGTAACGCGTTTCCTTACGCTGATAATCGGAGTTATCAATATCCCAGCCCACTCCAATCAACAGCGAGTTGCCATTAGGTCGTGCAGCCATAAGGTAGCTATTTAATTGCAAACGTAAGTGAGCACTTTCACTAAAGCGTTTTAAAGGATAGATAAACGCTAGAGTACTCATCGCACCTAGGCGTTTTTCGTTTAACTCCAATCCCGTTTCATCAATAGTGGTGTCAAATGACATGTACGGCCCAGCGCCAAGCTCTAAACGAAACCAGTCCGTTGGAACGTATACATAAGTGGCATGTGCGGAAAAACCATCTCGATGATGATTATAAGGATGCCCTTCGTTGGCATGAATTAAGTCTACACGCCAATTTTTATGAAAGTGCTGAGCGAAACGAATATCGAAGGAGCGAAACTGTTGCTTCTTTTGCTCATCGCTTGCGCCATCATCTAAGTGCGTAATACCACTACCTCCGGTAATTGAGAAGTAGCTGTCAGCCTCTGGTTTAAGCAAAGTTTTTGCATGCAGTGTTGGAGAGACAAACACCGCAAGAGCGAATAGAACAGCAATAGAGTATTTAAACATGAGGACGACCAATAGCAGCTAAAGATTTAAAATACAGCAACTTAGCCTACACTAAAGCTCATTATTATTGTCGCTAGAATACTGCATATATTAAACTTTGAAGCTTTTTGCTGATTTCGGGTGGTATAAGGGCAAACCGCCAGATCTTAGGCTAAATCAAGATGGTAAATTGTAATGATATATTTGTGTATTGGCGTCGCTAGTTACCTGCAAGCTAAAACCTAATTTAAGCAATAAGCGTTTTGAACGCTTGATTGTCGCTATCCAAGCCCGCAACTAAACAGTGATAAGGTGTATGTTGATTTGCCCAATCTATAAAGCCACTTAACAATTCACTGGCAATGCCTTGTCGCCAGTAAGCCTCTCCCAATAAATAGCCAATGTGAACGGTGCTTTTGCTTTGTTCATGTACAAACAAAAAACCTATGAGTAGCGCTTGGTCTTTAAACGAAACAGCAAACAGCTGGCTTTCTGAACACACCGTGTTTAACCACCGCAAGGCGTCCTTTTCATTGTTTATGTGCTGAAAATATGGCGGTAATGCCTCTACTACTGCTGGCCTTAGCAGTTCAACAATACGTGGTAACCAGCCAGTTTCTTGCTTGATAGCATGCTTATAGTAAACCTTGCTTACCTTTAATCGTCCAGTAGTAAAGCTCGATTCAGAACACACCTTCACCGCCCTCAATTTCCTATTTATAACTGGTGCCAAGCAATTGTTATGCGAAACGCATAAGCGGCATACTGCGACTAAATGTAACTGAAACCACTGGCAAAGGCGACTACACTAGCAGGTGGACGCTAAAGGGAGAGCCGAAAGGAATGAAGAGTTTATCTGCCACACTGATGTTACTTGCATCTTGCTTCACTGCACAAGCTCAATACAATCCGTGGGAACAGGCCACCAGCACCTACCAAGCCCCAGCGGCTGCAATTGGTAGCTACGCCAACGGCTGCCTAGCCGGGGCAAAAGCACTTCCCTTAGCTGGCGAAGGCTATCAAGTTATTCGCGCTCAACGTCATCGCTTTTATGGCCACCCAAGCCTTATCGCATTCATTAGTGATTACGCCAAACAACTGCGCAGCCAAGGCATTAACAATATTTTGATAGCAGATATGTCTATGCCAAGAGGAGGCCAATTTAACTATGGGCATAGTAGCCACCAAATTGGCTTAGACGTGGACATTTGGTTGCGACTAGAAGACGACTTACTGGTAACCAAACAACTAGCCAGCCCTTATGCGGTAAGTGTGGTAGACAAGAAAAATTTGGTCGTCAATAAAAACACTTGGAAAGACGAGCATAAAACCATGCTAAAAGTCGCTGCTCAAGACGAGCGGGTTGCGCGTATTTTTATTAACCCAATCATTAAACAACAACTGTGTGATGAACGCGAAACTGGTGATGAATGGCTACAAAAAATACGTCCTTGGTGGGGGCATAGCTCTCATATGCACGTGCGTTTAGTTTGCCCAGTGGGCGATACACAATGTAACAATCAAAAGCCAATAGCAAAGGGCCACGGTTGCGATGAACTAAGCTGGTGGAAAGAGCAGCTCGCCAAAACACCTACTTTTAGTAAACCTCAGAAACCGAAACCTTTAAAAACAAAACCACTTCCTTGCGGGCCCTTAATTAAGAGCTTGCAAGCAAAGCAATAAAACTAGCAAGCCTACTGTTTGGCTTGCTGTCTAAACTTAAATGCCGTTTACAAACCAGGCAGCATTCCGCCACCTACAGGCATCGCAACTCCAGTCACATAGCTGGCTGCCGGGCTGGCAAGATAACAAACGGTATCGGCAATTTCACTGGGCTCGGCTGGGCGCCCCATGGCAATAGTCGAATTTTCTAACTTTGCAGCTTCTTCGATGCTAATGCCTTCCGCTTCAGCAATGCCTTGATAAGCTTGCTGCAACATATCGGTTGCAATAGCGCCCGGGCACACCACGTTAACTCGCACACCTCTGTTGGCATATTCTAAAGCCAACTCTTTAGTCACCCCGACTAAAGCAAACTTAGTGGCGGTATAAGGATAAGGCATGCCCTGCAAGGCGCCTAAGCCCGCTAAAGAAGCAATGTTTACAATGGCACCCGAACCTTGACGCTCCATTTGTGGTAATACCGCTGCGCACATAGCCATAGTGCCTTTTACGTTTACTGCGTAGTTGGCATCCCAATCGCGGTTACTATTTTCTAGAAATACTGGCGAGCCAGCACCTATGCCGGCATTATTTACTAATATGTCTACGCTGCCGTAATGGTCAATGACCTGCTGTACTGCAGTATTAACTTCGGCTTGGTTGGCTACGTCTACTATTCCCCCCATAGCCTCGGCGCCTTGCGCCTTAAGGTCGTCCACTACCTGCTGCAAACCTTCTGCTGAACTTGTTCGTCCAGTTAAGGCAATTTTAGCGCCTTGTTTAGCGAGTTTAAGTGCAATAGCACGGCCTAAACCTTTCATCTTTGTCGCGCCAGTAATAATGGCGACTTTACCCTTAAGTGTCATAGTAATCCTCTGATATCAATGTTGGTTTTGAGATAATCAATATTAGGGTCTGTTGATCTTTGCTGATGGTTTTTGCAGCAACTTATTAGCCATTTAGACAAGGCAGTGAGTGTGCAGTTAAGTGGGCTTAATAATCACTCGCTAACGCTGAATAAATGGCTAAGAAATGCTGCCCGAAGGGTTCAGATAAGCGAACTTTACGCTTCGTTGAACACTTTTCACTTAGCCCACTAGGTTTCAAAGTGCTCGCCGCGATTAAAGCCCGCTTATCTTGAATAAAATTTCAACACCAAAGATCAACAGCCCCTAAGGACTTAAAACGAAGCGCTCCCTGCGCTCCTCAATCTATCCCTCGACTGTGCTTAAGTACTCGTACGAGATCTTGTGATTTGCTTATGCGATAACTTCTTGCTGAGTTAACTGCGCATACTCTTCACGTAATTTCGCTTCATTTAGCCCATATTTAGCCGCGGTTTTCTCGAAGAATGGAGCCCAGTGACTAGCCAAAACTTCCACTTCTTCTGTTTGAGCCTTTAAGCTGTAATAACCTTTTTGTCCAGGCATACGTGGTGCACCTTTACCTGGCAATGGCTTAGCCTGTTGTACTGCCTGAGTAAAGCGGTCTGCTTTAGCTAATACCTCGCCTATTGGCCCGAAATGGCTAGGGTCGATAGCAATGTAGTAAGAGCCACCTACCGATGGTTTATCGGCATCACCGCTTAGGTAATCGGTTAGCGTTGGCATCTCTGGAGCAATGACACCCAATGGGTTAATAATGGCGCTAAGAGCTTCGTTCCAAAGGTTTAAAGAATACAAACGAGGGTCTGTAAGATTTTGATAACATGACTGATCAAACACTCGACCATAGCCTTCTACAGGGCGCGCAAATGGCGCAAGGTCATTGCCTAATTCACCCGTTTGCGGGTCAATTACTGAGTCTTTCTTAACCTTAGTGCCCTGTAATACCGACTGTGCAGTGTCTGCGTCATACCATTCGCATAGTTTTACACTAGTCCAAACAGGTGCTTCGTTACCAGATGGCGCAATAGCATCGAAAGGAGGTACTGACAATACGTTAGCCATGCCACCATATGGCGAAGCCATCGGTACCGAGTTATTTGAGGTTTGAGCAAACATATTTTGCTCGTGCGCCATCCACGCATAAGAGCCGTAGCTACCTGCATCGTTATGGTTGCCGCCAAATACGATAGCGATACCGTGTTTTTTAGCCTTAGCAATAGCAAGCTCGGCCATTTTAGTCACTGTCCAATAACCGCTAGAGCGCTTACCATCGACCACCGCCCAAGCATCCCCCTCACCAACCACTTCTGGCTCAGCCTTAATGTCTAACTCACCAGCTTGAAAGGTAAGGTCGATGGCCTCATAAACACCTAAACCTTGGTTTAGTTTGCCTTGGCGAATGCCGGTCATTAGTGCGCGAGATACTGCGTTTGCATGTTCTTCGCTGGCGCCGGTGGCTTGCCAAACTCGCTTCAAAGAAAACTCAATGAAGCCTGCATCTACTTTTTTGGTTTGAACTTGTGTGCTCATAATCCGTCTCTCTTATTGGCAATTAACAATGTGTATCTAGTTGACGAGAGCCAGTTTACTTAAAGCCCAAAAATCTCGAAGTTACACACTGGATCGTCGGCAAAAAAGATAAATACCCAAATAAAAACAGAAACTTATAGACGAGTAGCAATGAGAGTAAATGAGTAACAATAGGTAACAAGCCGCAATATGTTAAGCAGAAACAACTAAACTACTGTTAGTGAAAGACTTTGCCAAATTAGGCGCTACTTTTGAGGCAGCATTAATGGCAGAATAAACCCAGCGTAAATAGAAATAGGTGATAAAAGTGGCCAACGGTAAAAACTTAGACCTAGATAATCAGCAGCACCAAATACTGATCCGCGAACAACTGGAGCGCATAGTCGAGAGCAGTGTTTTCGAACAAAGCCCAAAAATGAAAGAACTGCTGAGCTACTTGGTTGACCAAACCTTGCAAGGCAACGGCGACCGCTTAAAGCAGTTCACTATTGCGATTGAGATTTTTGACCGTGACGCAGACTTTGACCACCAATCCGATCCCATTGTTCGCATTCAAGCAGGCCGAGTGCGTCGCTCTCTCGACACCTATTATTTTACCGAAGGAGCCAACGACGCGCTTTATATCTCGGTGCCTAAAGGGCGTTATGTTCCTAGTTTTAAGTTACGCAGTGAACAAGATCTTAATCCTCAAGCTATTGCTCCTGATACAGAACCCGCAGAGATTGAAAGCCTAAGCCCAAGCATTACCGTACTGCCATTTTTATCTTTAGCCGACGACAACCAACAGCAATTTTTTGCCGATGGTTTTGGCGAAGAGCTTGCCACCGAATTATCACGCTTTGATACGCTTAATGTGGTGTCGATGTATGCCATGGGTGATACCAGTTTTGATATAAACACTGCCGCCGACATCAACCAAATAGGCAAGCAGCTCAAGGTTTCCTTTATCACTAGCGGCACCATGCGCGCTTTAAACAATCAAATGCGTATTCATGCTCGCCTATATCGCGCCGATTCAGGACAACAAGTGTGGGCCGAGAAATACACCTGTGATATGTCAACCGATGACTTGTTCGAAGCGCAAGATCAGATCATTGCCGAGATAGTGGCAGAATTGGCGTCAAGTTTTGGTATTATTCACCGCGAAATTTACCAAAGCTGCAACCATAAAAAAGTTGAGCAATTATCCACCTACGAAGCCACCCTACGCTACCGCCACTATTTAATGACCTTAGGCAAAGAGCAATACCAACCGGCTTTGCAAGCACTGCAAAAAGCAACCCAACAAGAGCCAGAATATGCACTTGCTTGGGCAATGTTAGCCATTCTTTATTTTGATGCCGATAAGCTAGCCATGGCAGACATTGCTAATGCCAGTGAGCTAGGCTTTGAATGTGCCCGTAAAGCAGTAGAGCTAGATACCAATAATCAAGAATGCCAAATGGCCTTGGCCATGGGCTACTTAAGCCGCGGCGATCAAGCAGGCCTTATTGAAGCAGTAAATAAAGTTATTGCCCTTAACCCTAATGCCGCCTACCAAGTGGGCTTAGCCGGTTGGGCACTGTGTTTAGCTGGTGAGTTTAAACAAGGTAGAGAGTTGTTAGCTAATTCTAAGGCCTTAAATCCCTTTCGCCCACCTTGGTTTGCTTTGGCAGATATTCTTTACTTTTATGCAGAGCAAGACTTTGATCAGGCCTTTAAAGCCTTAGATCAATTCTCATTAAGTACCCTCTATTGGCAACCTCTACTGCGCTGTGTATTACACCTAGAAAAAGGTGAATTTGCCCAGGCTAAAGCCGCCTACCTAAAAGTACTTGAACTTTGCCCAGATTTTAAACAACGACGCGAGCATTACTTAAGTGCTTATTTAGTTTGTCCAAATTCAAAGCAACAAGTTATTTCAGCATTAGATAAACTTTAAGAATACTCGAGCGGGGATTTCGTTATACTCCGCTCAATTTCTCCCAACACTGTAAGCATCAATGCGACTAGACAAGTTTATTTGCAAAAGCACTACGCTTGAGCTTGCTCAGGCAAGATTGGCAATTAGCCAACATCAGGTAAAAGTTAATCAGCAAACTGCAACAGACGCAGCAATACAAGTACACGAGAACAACCACATAGAACTATTGGGTGAGCGCTTATTTGCTCGCCCCTCTCAGTATTTTATGATCCACAAACCTGCTGGGTGTATTTGCTCCAATAAAGACGAAGCTTATCCGTCGGTATTCAATGCTGTAGGGCTAAACCAAAATGAGCAGCTGCATATTGCCGGACGTTTAGATGCCGATACTACCGGTTTAGTATTAGCTACTGACGATGGCAGGTGGTCATTCTCTATCACTCGACCAGAGCAACGTTGCCCTAAGGTTTATAAAGTAACGTTAGCTAAGCCCATTACTCACAATGCCATTGAGCAGCTCGAACGAGGCTTAGTTCTTCAAGGAGAAGCTAAAGCCACCCTACCCGCTATGGTTAATACCTTAAGCGCCACTGAAGTTGAATTAAGTATTTATGAAGGCAAATTTCATCAAGTAAAGCGAATGTTTGCAGCTACCGGCAACCGTGTTAAAGCCCTACATCGACAACAAATTGCCGATATTGTATTGGACATTGCACCGGGAGAATGGAGAGCACTAAGCCAGTTAGAAATAGATTGTTTTTCTTCAACTTAACCAAACTAGTTTCAGATATTCAAATTAGCATGGTAATTTTGCCAATAAAAAAGGCACTTAAGCTAATAAGTGCCTTTGGAGAATTAAGTTGAAGCGCTAAATCTTAAAGCTTGCTGGTTGACTCCGAATCATTAAAAATAGCCCGTTGAATAGCCACTTTGGGTTTGCTTACTAAGCAAGTTAAACCAACCACTAAGGCAATAGCGCTAACCGCTGCCACTAAGCTAGCTAAAGAGCTCCAACCAAAGCTATCGGCACTAATGCCACTGAGTACATTGCCGCCAGCATAAGCACCGGCAATGGCAAACATTAACAGGCCTTGAGTCATCCCCGCACCGGCTCGAGAAGCTTTGGCTGCAATGGCAGGCTGCACCATATCTACCGTTGTCACTCCTTGTAGATAAACCAGATACAAACCTAAAGGTAAGTATGCCACAAGTTGGCCAGCATATAAGGCAAGCCCAACGAGACCTAGCATCACCACGACTTTAGCCACTACCGCCAGCAACCATACTTTTTCGCCACCTACTTTAGCCATGGCTTTACCCACTAAAGATAACAGCACCAAGCTAACTACCGCCGATACCGACAAGGCCATAGATGAAAGCGCGGCATCAACCTTAAATACCTCAGCCATATAGTTAGGAAACTGCCCAGTGATAACACCTTGGCCAATCGATACAAAAAAGATAGCCAGCAAAATCAAACCAAAGCGAGAAAGCACCACCTGCATGATTCCCCCGGCTTCGCTTCCCTCACTTACTTGTTCTACTTTAATCCGCGCAGCGGCTTGCTTGTTGGTCGCGGCTGTTACTAGCAGCGCCAACAAAGAGATGAAGAACATGACTGCAAAGCGTAGCTCAAACGACACGCCTGCTTCGGTTAATGCAGCCAAACCAATGCCAGCAAGCAACGAACCCACAATAGCAACCTGATTAAGCAAAGTAAGCTTGGAGGCTTCCTCTTCTGCTTCATAACCCCCGGAGACGATAAACGCCGGGTTAATCATCAGAAGGGAAGCGGAACCCAAACCTAAAAACACAGCCGCCAACAAATGCAGCATGAAATTGGCACCTGACAGTGCGAAAACTAGCGCAGCAATAGCAGTCGCTGCTAAACCAATTAACTGTGCAGCTCGGTGCGCGCGATATCTATCGGCAAGCCCGCCTAGCACGGGTGCCAACAAACCCGACAAGCCCAAAATACCCATAGCAATACCCACTTGAGTTGGGCTGCCGGTTTTATCAAGAATAAAAGTAGGAATTAGAATAGGGATAAATACCAACTGGATAATGCCGTAGCATAAGTGCGCGGTATACCAAGCCTCTAAACCCCAACGTGGCTTATTCATAACGTACTCCTAAAACACAAAAGCAAAAGGCGACATTGCTGTCGCCCCATTTATTACAGGCTGGCTTTGCCAAAGGCTTGTGGCCATTGTGTTTTACGTTTTTCGCCATTACGTTTAGCGGTGCAATCCGCTAACCAGCAAAGCAGTTTCCAGCTAATGCCTGCAGCAATGTAACCATCACGTTTTGACATATCGTGTTGTGGCGTGTATTCCACCACATCGGCACCTACTAAGTTAATGTTGCCGTGTTTACGCAAATAACGAATGATGTCCCACACCTGGCGCGACTTAAGCCCGAAGGGTTCAATGGCTGAGTTAGACGCATTGTCGGTTGCATCTAGTGCATCCAAATCAAAGCTAAAGTAACAAGGGCCATCGCCTACTCGCTTCAAAATACGCTCGGCTATCTCGGTAGTGCCTAAATCAAACACATCGTCAGAGCTGTAAGTTTCCACGCCAAAGTTTTTAGCATGCCCCCCCACCAAGGCTGTCATTCGGCCACGAATACCCATGGTAATCATGCGCTCAGGATCTAAGTTCCCCTCGGCAAAGTTACGTGTGAACTGGTTGCCCGAGTGATAGGGGTATTCAAAATCTGCAAAAGTAACTAAGTCATAATGCGCATCAAAGTGAATCAAACTTAATGGGCCAAACTTTTTACCAAGCGCAGCGATTGGCGCATAGCTAGTGGTATGGTCGCCGCCCCATGTGAAGGTAACGCAATCATCTTCTAATACAATTTTCTCGTACTCATCAACAATTTTTTGCACTTCGTCTTTCATGTCGAATTGGCCGTAGGTATCAATGTTTCCGTAATCAATAATGCGTGCATTATCGAAAGGAATATCCCAGCCACCCGTTGGGCTTGGCTCAATAGTACCCATGGCATTTTTAGATAACTCTCGCAGTGCCTTTGGCCCATATTTATGCGAGCTATTCATTGGCGCGGCTTTTTCTAACGGTTGCCCAACCACTGCAATATCGGCATTTTTTGTATCGCGAGAGAACGGCGCCATAAATGCACCCAAATATTCTTTGTTGAGGTTACCTACCACCTCAAGGCCTACACCGCCCATTTCACTAATGCGCACCAAGTGCTCCATTACTTCTTGGTCTATCCCATCAATGCTTTGCGAGTTAAGCCACAAATTTTGGTACTTTGCTAAACGCTCTGCAGGAATTGGCGGATGTTTTTTAAAAGTAGATGTAGTCATTGTTTTAGTCTCCGGTTTAAATCAGCGGTTAAGCGTTTAGCTAGGCGCTGTTTGTTTTGACGGAGCCATTGTGAATTTTTGAACAAACACAAAGAAGTAAGTTACTGGAGTAACACAGTGACAGGAGGTAACAGCGGCTCAAATTGGCAAGTAAAGGAAAAGAACTAATAAATAAAAAAGAAACGAGGAAGTTTTCTTAGCTTTTCTCTGTCTAAATAGAGAGTTAAGAATTAGCTACAGATATAGTTAGACATCATAAAACTAAACTATGCTAAACAAATACAAGTTGAATTCAGAAGGAATAAGTTTGATAAATCTTATTAAATCAGTTACTTATAAGATTGGGTGGCAACCCTACCAGCCACATCCCGGCACTCGAGTCGTCTGCTGCGGTTGCTCCCTTCCGGGCCTGGCCGAGTTCACAGAGTATCAATGCGGGAGGACCAATAGGGCCACCATAGATGAGCTTCCGAAGAAGCGAGGCTATTCTCGCTTAAGCCTTACGGTTTTGCAAACGCTAAAAACGCTTTTTAACCCTGCAAAGCGTTTGTTTGCTCAAGTTTTAATCCTTATTGGTTTAATTGCATCACCATTGGCCTTGGCAGAATCTTTTGATCACTCGCAATGGGATGGTTTGCTTAAAGAATATGTTCATTGGCCGGTGGCTAATCAGGAAAGTCGTGTAGACTACGTCAACTTTGATCGACAAGAATTGCAGGCTTATTTAGACAATTTGGCAAGCATCACGCAAAGTCAATTTGATACATGGTCTGATAACGAGCAACTGGCATTTCTAATTAATGCCTACAATGCTTATACCGTGCAGTACATTCTTAGCGCCTACCCTAACATTACTTCTATTCGCGATTTAGGTAACTTGTTTCAATCCCCTTGGAAGAAAAAACGCTTTATGCTGTTTGGTGAAAAAGTCAGTCTTGATCATATCGAACACGATTTAATTCGACCGGGTTACAATAATCCACACATTCATGCCGCGGTAGTGTGTGCTGCTATTAGCTGCCCTCCTCTGCAAAGCGTGGCATTTACTGGCGAAGCCGTTGAGCAACAACTCACCCAAGCGTTTAGAGAGTTTTTGCATAGCAACAAAAACTATTATGACGACGAAAAAGATCGGCTTTACCTCTCTTCAATCTTCAAATGGTACAGAGGTGACTTTGAAGGTGGCCTTAATAACTACTTAAGCCAGTATGCTGCAGATTTACGCGTAAGCCCTGAGCAAGTTAAAAAGGCTAAAATATCTTACCTAGATTACGATTGGTCGTTAAACGACTATCGCTAATGACAGAGTTGAAGATACAAAAAAGCCCGCTATTGCGGGCTTTTTTAATAGTGCTAGTGCTTAGAACAAGCACTTAGATAAGTCGTACAACTCTTCGTTGAATGGGCGTTTCATGTTTTCAATACAATCGATGATGTCGTGATGAACCATCTTGTTGTTTTGAATACCGATACAACGTCCACCTTCACCTTCTAGTAGAAGGTCTACGGCGTATGCCCCCATACGGCTAGCCATTACGCGGTCACGACCGGTTGGTGTACCACCACGTTGAATGTGGCCAAGAATGGTTGCACGAGTTTCGCGACCAGTGGCCATTTCGATACCAGCAGCTAACTCATTCACGTTAGTGATGTGCTCGGTAATCGCAACAATAGCGTGTTTTTTGCCTTTTTTCTGACCATCTTTAAGGCTGTTTAATAGCTCTTCACGATCAAAACCCTTTTCAGGAATAATCACGTACTCTGCACCACCGGCGATACTAGCTTGCATGGCTAAGTCGCCACAGTAGCGACCCATAATTTCGATAACAGAAATACGGTTGTGTGAAGAAGAGGTATCACGAATACGGTCAATCGCGTCAATCACTACGTTTAGCGCAGTATCGAAGCCGATGGTGTAATCAGTACCTGCAATATCGTTGTCGATAGTGCCTGGCAAACCAATACATGGGAACCCCATTTCAGTTAGCTTTTTAGCGCCCATGTAAGAACCGTCACCGCCCACTACTACAAGCGCTTCGATGCCGTGTTTCTTCATGTTCTCTACTGCTACTTCACGGGTAGCAAGTTCTTTAAATTCTGGGAATCGAGCTGAGCCCAAGAACGTACCACCACGGTTGATAACATCAGAAACGCTGTAACGATCCAACTTCTTAATGTTGTCTTCGTATAAGCCCATGTAACCGTCGTATACGCCGTATACTTCAATATCTTTAGATAACGCACTACGCACAACTGCACGTACCGCAGCATTCATACCAGGAGCGTCGCCGCCACTTGTTAAAACACCAATTTTCTTAACCATCATTCCCTCACAAAGCTGAACTGACCAAAACTTACGTAATAATTCAACAATTCCTTCGTGCCTGCCTTTTAATGCTTTTTTGCTTTTATTGGCTTAACTTGGCTGCACGAAACAACAAATATTCTTTTAACAGCACTAGAATCGGCGACTTCACAATTCCAACCCACTGTTTTTATGAGCGCGCATTTTGCCACGCAAAGGGTAAAAGTTTTATGACCCTAATCAGATAACGCCCACATTTTGAAACAAATTTTCATCCTTGTCCAAGTATAATCACAAGGCTTGCCCCCGATTATAGAAGGAATTTGGCTTTCTGCTTATTTTGAACAATTTAGCGGCAAACGGGCTCAAAACACAAAGTAAACACTTCACCTTTCCTTCACATTTGTGTAACATTGCGCCCTCAAACTTGTGCCGACCATAAGGTCATAAGTTTGATCATCGTATATATAGGGAATCCCATGAAGACTGATCTTCAATATGCTATCGAACGAAACGTAGCGACCAATCGCCGCGCTGTAGAGAACTACAACTTACTACGCCAACAAGAGCAAAACCTTGCGGCCGAAGCACTAGAGTTAGTATTAGACAGCGAAAGCTTAGGCAATAACTAATTTACTTGCTGCACACATAAAAAAAGGGGCTAAAGCCCCTTTTTTAGTGTTTATTTAGATTCGGCCACAGGCTCTATTGAGTGTAGCCCTGGCGATAAGTGAATAACTCCGCCGGCATCATTATCCAAAGATAGAATGTTGGTTTTACTGATGCGGTGTCGATAGATTTCACGCAGATATTTAATCGCATTTTCCACATTCTTAAAGTCCAAACGAATATCATTAATCGATACAAACTTATCAGCCTCGCCAATTAGCTCTCGATATTTCTTCTCATACATTGGCTTAATAGCATACCAATTGGTATCTAAGATCTTGGCTGGGTTTTCAAACTCCCATAAGAACTCTTGTAGCTCTTCTGGCTTAAACTCATCTTGGGTAATAAAGCGCAGTATTGCTTGGTCGATATCATCGTTATAACGATACTCTTCTTTAGCAAAACAACGTTTAATATAAGCAACCACCAAGGTCAAAAAGTCATCACTCAAACATGGGCTTTTGGCTACCAAAGTCGTTAAAGACAAGTTTGCTGAAGCGCCAATTACTAAGGCATAACGCTTTAAGGTCGTGTTAGGGAACAGCTTATTAATATGCACTTTCAGCTTGTTTAAATCCATAAACGACAGCTTGTAGTCTTTTGGCAAAGAAATAATAGAAATTACCGACGAACAATGCTTGAAGAAGTGTAAGTCGTTTAGCTCTTCTGCATTGTATTGGCTGTCTTGATACTTCTTCAATGACTGCTTATAACGCTGCGATTCAATAGGTAAAATACTAATACCTTCAATAGCTTGAGTATCGCGATTGAAGTGAGGTAAATCTATTGAGCGAAAAAACAACTCATCAATATCAACATCATCATTTACAGATTTGTTTACCACGCTCTCTGCGTAAGCGACCGCGACAGGGCCTGCCATACTCATGAACAAATCGTTTGCATCTAAGCGCACGGTTTCTGAAATATCAATGCCTGCGCGGCGGAAGTAGTTTTCGTCGTAATCAGTGGTTACGGCTTGCGCGGTTAAGATATTGAATATTTGTTGAGAGATATACTGATTGGCATATTTCTCCATAGTATTTACGTCAATATCTTTGCCATTATCGCTTTCTTCTTGCTCTACATAACGCATTATATCGTTAGAAATCAACATCATAGAGTTCCAAGGGCGAATTCGCTTCATCACATCTTCTGGCGTATCGTTGCTTTCACGCTCCACGTTATACGAGAAATCCCACTCTTCAGAAAGGTACTTACATAACAAACGACCCGCGTTGATATGTAGCGCTTCAGACACCTCGATACTGCTACCCGAGATATTAGGCAGGATACAAATGCCTGAAGTGAAAATAGGTTCAAAAACAAAAGAATCACGCTTATCGGGTTGATTAGATGGCGAAACTTGATAATCAAAGGTTTTACTTAGGTAAGAAAACTGCTGAGCAAGGCCAAACTCGGATGCCATGCCAGAACCAGTACCACCACCGGCACTAAATATATAGAAGTAAAGGCGCGATTGGTTAGCTTTAATGCCGCAAGAGTCGACCAAGTAAGAGTGAATGTGACGCCAATCTTCATTTCTAAAGCTGGCAGTTTCCTTATTTAAAATAATCTTAGCTAAGTACTGGCCTAAAATTGGCGCGTTACCTGCGCCTCCGGCGTGTACTTCAGATAAGTCCATCAACTGGAGCTTCTTGTATTCATCGAGAAACTTTTGACGACCAGCTTGTGAGGAGTACTTAATACGCCCGGCAATGTCTTTATCTAAATCGCCTACCAGCACCACGGGTTCAATTAAAAATACTGGGTTGTCACCGTTACCGCTATCCAGTGGCAAATGATTTTTAATCCAACGCATGGGTTTAAATTCACGTTCCTGAGCGAGTTGGTCTTGGTACTCTAACTCGTTAAGGTAGTGATTACGGGAGTTGTATACCAAAGTGGCTACATCAAGTGCTATGTTTGATCCGCAGCGACCTAGGCCAATTAAGCAAACAGAGGGGAAGCTTTGTTCTAATAAGTCTTTTTCTTCAGACAAATTAGGAAAGATATTCTGTCTAACTTTGTCGAGGTTACCTAGAATTTTCTCTAGGCTACTCTCTGTGTAATACAAATGTTCTATAGGAAGAGAATCCTTCATAGTTCATCCTTGTCGTTAGTCTAGTAATTATTTTATTTTTATCCCTTCATCCTTGTTCATTCCCCGCTTAAAAGCAAGTTATTCAGCCCCTTAACAATGGTTATTGTGATAATAGTAAGTCGCTTACAAATCTCCGCGTTCATACCACCAAAGAGCTAACAAAATTTAGCCAATAAAAAAGGCGCCCTAAGGCGCCTTATTGCATTAAGTTGAAGACTACCAACCGGTAACTTCACGCAATGCTTTACCAATATCGGCAAGACTACGTACTGTTTTAACACCTGCATCTTCAAGAGCAGCAAACTTGTCTGCGGCAGTACCTTTACCGCCAGCGATAATGGCACCGGCGTGGCCCATACGCTTACCCGGAGGAGCAGTAACACCAGCAATGTAAGAAACTACAGGCTTGGTTACATTTTCTTTAATGTAAGCTGCTGCTTCTTCTTCTGCGCTACCACCAATTTCACCAATCATTACGATTGCTTCAGTTTTTGGATCGTTTTGGAACATTTCCAAAATGTCGATGAAGTTAGAGCCTGGAATCGGGTCGCCGCCAATACCTACACAGCTAGACTGACCAAAACCTTCGTCGGTCGTTTGCTTAACAGCTTCGTAAGTAAGTGTGCCAGAACGAGACACAATACCAACTTTACCGGCTTTATGAATGTGGCCTGGCATAATACCAATTTTACATTCGTCAGGCGTAATAACACCCGGGCAGTTAGGACCAATCATACGTGCGCCAGCTTCATCTAATTTCACTTTAACTTCTAGCATATCCAAAGTTGGAATGCCTTCGGTAATAGTGATGATGATTTTGATGCCAGCTGAGATAGCTTCTAAAATAGCGTCTTTACAGAAAGGAGCTGGCACGTAAATCACTGTAGCGTCTGCGCCAGTAGCTTGTACCGCTTCACTTACGGTATTGAACACAGGAAGACCTAAGTGAGTTTGACCGCCTTTACCAGGTGATACACCACCTACCATTTGCGTACCGTACTCAATAGCTTGCTCAGAGTGGAAAGTACCTTGACCACCTGTGAAGCCTTGACAGATCACTTTAGTATTTTTGTCGATTAGAATGCTCATTACTTGGCCTCCGCTGCTTTAACTACTTGCTCTGCAGCATCAGTTAAGCTGGTAGCTGCAATAATGTTAAGGCCTGACTCAGCCAAACGTTGGGTACCTAACTCAGCATTGTTACCTTCAAGGCGAACAACAACGGGTACACTCACACCAACTTCTTCTACAGCGCCAATAATACCGTCGGCGATTAGGTCACAACGTACAATACCGCCAAAAATGTTTACCAATACGGCTTTTACTTTGTCGTCTGACAAAATAATCTTAAATGCTTCGGTAACACGTTCTTTGGTTGCGCCGCCACCAACATCTAGGAAGTTGGCCGGAGAACCGCCGTGTAGTTGAACGATATCCATAGTACCCATTGCTAGACCAGCACCGTTAACCATACAACCGATGCTGCCATCGAGTGCTACGTAGTTTAGCTCCCATTGTGCGGCATGTGCTTCACGCTCATCTTCTTGCGAAGGATCGTGCATTTCGCGTAGCTTAGGCTGACGGTACATCGCATTTGAATCAATGTTAATTTTACCGTCTAGGCAAACTAAATCACCGCTACCGGTAACCACTAGCGGGTTAATTTCTAAAAGCGCCAAATCGTGGTCAGTAAACATTTCTGCAAGACCAACAAAGATCTTAGTGAATTGGCGAATTTGAGCGCCTTCAAGGCCCAATTTAAACGCTAACTCACGCGCTTGATAAGCTTGAGGACCGACTAAGGGATCGATAGCCATTTGGTGAATCAACTCTGGCGTTTCTTCGGCAACCTTTTCGATTTCCATGCCGCCTTCAGTTGATGCCATAAATACAACGCGACGCGTTGCACGGTCGACAACCGCGCCTAAGTAAAGCTCGTTAGCGATGTCAGAAGCTTCTTCTACCAAGATTTTTGATACAGGTTGGCCGTTAGCATCGGTTTGATAAGTGACTAAGTTTTTGCCTAACCATTGTTGAGCAAATGCCTTAATTTCTTCTTTATCAGACGTTACTTTTACGCCGCCAGCTTTACCGCGTCCACCTGCGTGAACTTGAGTTTTTACTACCCATGTAGAGCCAGGGATTTTGCCCGCAGCTTCAGCTGCTTCTTGTGGGGTATCACAGGCGTAACCTTCTGGCACTGGCAAGCCATAGTCGGCAAATAATTGCTTGGCCTGATATTCATGCAAATTCATGATGTTCTATCCATAGTGTTAGGGGATACATTAGAGGTGCTGAACACCTTTCCGAATAAGGGCCTGAAAACCAGGCCCAATACAAACTTTTATTACACGTCGAGCAATAAGCGTGTTGGGTCTTCGAGTAACTCTTTAATGGTTACTAAGAAACCAACCGACTCTTTTCCATCTACCAAGCGGTGGTCATAAGACAACGCTAAGTACATCATTGGTAAAATTTCTACCTGGCCGTTCACTGCCATTGGGCGGTCTTGAATTTTGTGCATGCCCAAAATAGCGCTTTGTGGTGGGTTAATAATTGGCGTAGACATTAACGAGCCAAATACACCACCGTTAGTAATTGTAAAGTTACCACCGGTTAATTCTTCAACGGTTAACTTACCATCACGACCTTTAATGGCCAGCTCACGGATGCCTTTTTCGATATCAGCAACGCTTAGCAAATCACAGTCACGCAGTACCGGCGTTACCAAGCCACGAGGCGTTGATACAGCGATGCTTACGTCGAAGTAATTGTGGTAAACAATTTCATCACCGTCGATAGACGCGTTAACTTCTGGGAAGCGTTTTAACGCTTCAACAACTGCTTTTACGTAAAAAGACATAAAGCCTAAACGAATATCATGACGCTTTTCAAATACGTCTTGATATTGCTTACGCAAAGTCATAATTGGCTTCATGTTAACTTCATTGAAGGTTGTTAACATTGCAGTGGTATTTTTGGCTTCCAACAAACGTTCAGCAACACGTTTGCGTAAACGCGTCATAGCTACACGTTTTTCGCTACGCGAAGATAGTGGCGCTTGTGGGGCAGCCACTTCAGCTTTGGCTTCTTTGGCAGCCGCCGCAGGTTTAGCAATATGTGCTTCTACATCTTCTTTAGTTATACGACCATTTGGGCCAGAGCCTTTAATTGCAGAGGCATCAATACCCTTCTCTGCCACTAAACGACGTACAGAAGGCGATAACTCTTCGCCGCTATCAGCTTTATCGTTGCCAGCATCTGCAGCTTTAGTGCTAACTTCTTCACCAGCAACTGCGCCTGCTTTCATCTTACCGATAACTTGCTGAGCGAGTACCGTTTCACCTTCTGCTTCAACAATCTCTTCAAGTACGCCAGCTTCCAATGCGGGCACTTCAAGTACAACTTTATCTGTCTCAATATCAACAATTACTTCATCACGCTCTACTGCGTCACCAGGCTGCTTGTGCCAAGTGGCAATTGTTGCATCAGCTACTGATTCAGGTAGGTCTGGCACTTTAATTTCAATGCTCATTAAGGCTTCCTTTATTCTTTTTTATTCAACTGTCAACGCATCAGTAACTAGAGCGCGTTGTTGTTTTAAGTGAAGGGACATATACCCAACCGCAGGTGACGCAGATGCTGGTCGACCAGCATAACGCAATTCTGCTCCGGCAGGGATTACAGATTTAAAGTGATGCTGGCTACTATACCAAGCACCTTGGTTAAGCGGTTCTTCCTGACACCAAACAAATCTTTCTACATGTTGATATTGTTCAAAAATTTGTTTCACGTCTTGGTCGGGGAACGGATACAACTGCTCAATACGTACCAAAGCAACATCAGTTTGTTCATTTTTACGGCGTTGCTCAAGCAAGTCGTAATAAACTTTACCTGAGCACATTACAACTTGGCGAACCTGAGCTGGGTCGATATCGTCTAATTCACCGATAGCATTTTGGAACTGACCTTCTGCTAACTCTTCTAAACTAGACACCGCCAGAGGATGACGAAGTAACGACTTAGGCGACATTACCACTAACGGGCGTCGCATAGGGCGAACCTGTTGGCGTCGCAACATATGGTAAACCTGGGCAGGTGTTGATGGCACACATACTTGCATGTTGTGTTCTGCACACAATTGCAAGTAACGCTCTAAACGCGCCGATGAGTGCTCAGGACCTTGACCTTCATAACCATGTGGAAGCAACATCACAAGGCCACACATACGGCCCCACTTTTGCTCACCCGACGATAAGAATTGGTCGATTACCACTTGGGCACCGTTAGCAAAATCACCAAACTGCGCTTCCCAAATAACCAAAGTAGAAGGCTCTGCAGTTGTGTAACCATATTCAAAGGCAAGCACAGCTTCTTCAGATAATACTGAGTCAAATAAAGCTAAATGCCCCTGCTCTTCAGCCAGGTTTTTCAATGGTACATAAGTTGATGCATCTGTTTGGTTATGCAACACCGCATGACGATGGAAGAAAGTTCCACGGCCAGAGTCTTGCCCGGTAATACGGATATTTTGCTTCTCGTCAAGCAAGCTTGCGTAAGCTAAATTTTCTGCAAAACCCCAATCAAGTGGTTTTTCACCTAAGGCCATTAAGCGGCGATCATCGTTAATTTTCTTAACTCGAGGGTGCAGCTTATGTTCTTCTGGTAGCTTGGTTAGCCTTTCACCAAGATCTTGAATAGCTTCAACGGGTAACGAAGAGTCGTAGTCCATATCCCATTCATGACCAAGGTATGGTCGCCAATCAACACTATGCTCAGTCATTGGGCGCCATTCTTCAACTACACAATCACCATTATCAAGTTGATCACGGTAGCCATTAACCAACGCAGTGGCCTCGGCGCTATCTAATTGACCGCGCTCAACTAATACATCTGCGTAAAATTTACGTGGCGTTGGGTGCTTCTTAATTTTTTGGTACATCAACGGCTGAGTTGCATTTGGCTCATCGGCTTCGTTGTGACCATGACGGCGGTAACATACCAAATCAATAACTACATCACGCTTAAAGGTATTGCGGTAGTCCAGCGCCATTCTGCTAACAAAAGCAACCGCTTCTGGATCGTCGCCATTTACGTGGAATATTGGCGCCTGCACCATTTTTGCAATATCGGTACAGTATTGGGTTGAGCGAGTGTCACGCGGATTAGAGGTAGTGAAGCCTACTTGGTTATTCACCACAATTCGCACTGTGCCGCCAACTTTAAAGCCACGCGCTTGTGACATATTAAAGGTTTCTTGTACAACACCTTGGCCAGCAATAGCTGAGTCACCGTGGATGGTAATTGGCAAACAGTTTTCACCTGCGCGTCGATCTTGTCGAGCACGAACTGAGCCCATCACTACCGGATTTACAATTTCTAAATGCGATGGGTTAAAGGCTAACGACATATGTACATTGCCACCAGGAGTAGCAAAGTCTGAACTAAAGCCTTGGTGGTATTTAACGTCACCAGTGCCCCAAGTGTCGTCGTGTTTGCCGGCAAACTCATCAAACAATTCTGATGGGTTTTTACCCAGTACATTTACCAGTACGTTTAAGCGACCGCGGTGAGCCATGCCCACAACAACCTCTTTAGTGCCTTGAATACCTGCCGAACGAACAATTTCTTTAAGCATTACCAGCAAGCTATCGCCACCTTCCAACGAGAAGCGTTTTGCCCCTGGGAATTTAGCGCCTAGGTATTTTTCTAAACCCTCTGCTGCTGTTAAGCTTTTAAGAAAGCGAATTCGGTCTTCTTGTGTAAAGTCGCCCTGCCCTTCAACTGATTCTAAGCGGCTTTGAATCCAACGTTTTTCGTCAGTATCGGTAATATGCATGTATTCAGCACCGATAGAACCACAGTAGGTTTTTAATAAAGACTTATGTAAATCTTTAAGTGCCATGGTTTCTTTACCAATGGCATAAGAACCTACGTTAAACGTTTCTTCAAAGTCTGCACTATCTAAGGCATGAAACTCTGGAGATAGGTCGGCTACGCGTTCTTGTTGCCATAAACCTAAAGGATCCAGTTGCGCATGCTGATGGCCGCGAAAGCGGTAAGCATTAATTAACTGCAATACTTTAACTTGTTTGGCACCGTGTTGGGGGTCTTCAACCGGAGAACTAAAACGAGAGGTATCTTTCGCTAAACGGCGAAAGTAATCACGAATAGGAGCGTGAGGGGTATCTTCAGATGTACCTTCCACAGCTGGAAGCTCAGCGAACACTTCCTGCCATTGTTCAGATACAGAAGAAGGATCTTCTAAATATGCCTCATAGAGGTCTTCCACATAGGTCGAATTAGCACCAGCTAAATGCGAGGACTCTAGCCAGGCCTTCATTACGCCATTTTGCATTTAAACGCTATCCCTTTATTTTCTACGTCACTGTATGACTTTATAGGGTTTTATAAAAAAATAGCCATCCTACCGAAGTAAAATGGCTATTTAGAACCAGCTAATTATAAAAATTAACTTTTTGCTAAACAGCCCGTTTTATCAGCATCGACTTAATATGGCCGATAGCTTTTGTCGGGTTCAATCCTTTAGGACAAACACTTACACAGTTCATAATGCCATGACAGCGGAATACGCTAAAGGCATCGTCTAATTCTGCAAGACGTTCATCAGTAGCCGTATCTCGGCTATCTGCTAACCAACGATATGCTGCCAATAGGCCAGCAGGGCCAACAAATTTCTCAGGGTTCCACCAGAAAGAAGGGCAAGACGTTGAACAACATGCACATAGGATACACTCGTACATTCCGTCTAACTTTTCGCGTTCTTCTGGGCTCTGCAAGTTTTCACGAGCAGGTGGAATTTGTTCATCATTGATTAAGAATGGCTTAATACGCGCATAGTTATCGTAAAACTGCCCCATATCAACCACGAGGTCGCGTACTACAGGCAAGCCTGGTAGCGGGCGAATAACAATATCGCCTTTACCTAACAAGTCTGACAATGGAGTCACACAGGCTAGGCCGTTTTTACCATTCATATTAATGCCGTCGGAACCACAAACGCCTTCACGACATGAGCGTCGAAAAGCAATGCTAGGGTCTTGTTCTTTAAGCAAAATCAATGCATCTAGTACCATCATATCAGAGCCCTCTGGGACCTCAAGCTGATATGACTTCATATTTGGTTTTGTGTCCGTATCCGGGTTGTAGCGGTACAGAGAAAAATTAACGTTCATTACCGCCTCCTTAATATGTGCGAACTTTAGGTTCGAAAGCTTCACGTAGGTTTGGTGACATGTTCACCTCACGACGCCCCATGGTCTCGCTAGCTGGATCAAACAGTGAATGGCACAGCCATTGTGCGTCATCACGATCTGGGTAATCGAAGCGACTATGCGCGCCACGACTTTCAGTGCGGAAGTTTGCAGCATGGGCTGTAGCAACTGCAGTTGCCATTAAGTTGTCTAATTCTAAGCACTCTACACGCTGAGTATTAAAGTCTTTCGACTTGTCATCCAAACGAGCGTTAGCTAAACGCTTGCGAATAACTTGTAACTCTTCCAGGCCTTTAGCCATTGATTCGCCTTCACGGAACACCGAGAAATTAAGCTGCATACACTGTTGGAGGTCTTTACGAATTTGAACTGGATCTTCACCGTCTGAAGTTGAGTTTTCCCAACGATTATAACGAGCCATGGCAGCATCTAATTCTGCTTCTGTAGCATCAGCCATATTGATATCATCGTTTAGGTATTCACCTAAGAATTTACCTGCTGCTCGACCAAACACAACCAAATCAAGTAATGAGTTACCACCTAAGCGGTTGGCGCCGTGTACCGATACACAAGCAATTTCACCCACAGCAAACAAGCCGTTAATGATTTCGTCTTCGCCTTTCTCATTTTGGGTAATAGCTTGGCCGTTTACATTACAAGGCACACCACCCATTTGGTAGTGACAAGTTGGAATAACGGGAATCGGTTCTTTAACAGGATCAACATGCGCAAACGTACGAGACAGTTCACAAATACCTGGTAAACGACTCTCTAGAACTTCTTCGCCTAGATGGTCCATTTTAAGTTTGATGTGCGGGCCCCAAGATCCATCACATCCACGGCCTTCGCGGATTTCAGTCATCATTGAACGCGCAACAACATCACGGCCAGCCAAGTCTTTAGCATTTGGAGCATAGCGCTCCATAAAGCGTTCGCCGTCTTTATTTAATAAGTAACCACCTTCGCCACGACAGCCTTCGGTCACTAGTACGCCGGCACCAGCAATACCGGTTGGGTGGAACTGCCACATTTCCATATCTTGGATTGGTACGCCAGCGCGCAATGCCATGCCCACACCATCACCAGTATTAATATGAGCATTGGTGGTTGAGGCAAAAATACGCCCTGCTCCGCCGGTAGCTAATACGGTTGCTTTAGCTTTAAAGTAAACCACTTCGCCACTGTCGATATCCATTGCAGTACAACCTACAACATCACCATCAGCATTTTTTACTAAATCTAAGGCATACCACTCAGAGAATATGGTGGTCTTCTTTTTAACGTTTTGCTGATACAGCGTATGTAACAAAGCATGGCCAGTACGGTCTGCAGCTGCTGCAGTACGAGCAGCCTGCTCACCACCAAACTCTTTAGATTGACCACCAAATGGGCGTTGGTAGATTGAGCCATTATCAAAACGAGAAAATGGTAAACCCATCTTTTCAAGTTCAATAATAACTTCAGGACCTACATTACACATGTATTCAATGGCATCTTGGTCACCAATGTAGTCCGACCCTTTAACGGTATCGTACATGTGCCACTGCCAGTTATCCTTGTGTGAATTACCTAACGCAACCGTAATACCACCCTGAGCAGATACAGTGTGAGAACGGGTTGGAAATACTTTTGAAATTAGAGCGCAAGATTTGCCCTCTTCAGAAATCTGTAAAGCAGCACGCATTCCCGCGCCGCCAGCACCGATTACAACGGCGTCAAACTCTCGAATAGAAATTGCCACTCGACTTACCCCCAAATAACAAACAGGCCGGTCGCTACGTAAATTAGCGCCAGAACTGTTAAAGAAAACTGTAAACCAACACGCAATGCTGTGCATTTCACGTAGTCAGTTAACACTTGCCATAAACCAATCCAGGCATGGATCAGCATCGATAAAAGTGCAAGTAAGGTGAATACTTTGGTTGGAAGCCAAGCAAAAAATCCACTCCAAGACTGATATGTCACATCGTTAAATGCGAAGAAGCCAAGTAAGTAGATTGTATATAGGGTTAAAATAATGGCGGTTGCGCGGATGAGCAAAAAGTCATGTACACCGCTACGGCCAAAAGTTGCAGCATTAGTTACCATACGATTACTCCCATTAGTACTGCCAGTACAGCAGTGATAATGAATGAGATTTTAGCGCTAGATGACGCACTATCTAGCTCTTCCCAATAGCCCATGTCCATGATCAAGTGACGTATTCCGCCAACAATGTGATACATCAACGCGGTAAGGCTTGCCCATATGATTAACTTCACCAAGAAGTTACCCATAATAGATTGCACATTCGAAAAACCTTCTGCTGATTGAAGGGATTCAGCAAGTAGGCCTAACAAAACAGCCAAAGCGAAAAAGGTAATCACACCGGAAACACGATGCAAGATGGACGCAATTGCGGTAATGGGAAATCTGATGGTTTGTAGGTCGAGGTTTACTGGTCTTTGTTTTGTTTTCACGATTCTCTGCCCACTCAGGTCCTTGAGTATTATTATGGTTATAAAGTGAGGCTCTGGACAGAGCAGCGAGTTGCGATAATGTTAATTTTGTGAACTTAAGGCCTAAATTAAGACTAAAGTATAAAAACTCACATTTATATTGCGCAAAAAATGCTCGGACTAGCGCCATACTTCGAGGAAAGTATAACGCCCACATTATACAAATACAATTAACATTTCCTTCATTTAGCTAATTTAGCGCAACGAAACAGCCAACTTAATTCGAAAATTTAACATAAACGCTATAAGTCACCATATTTCACAACCAGAGCCAATTGACATTTGACCTTGTTCTAGGTGAGAATGTGCTGCGCTTTGTATCCAAAAAACAATACAATTAGAACAAGCAAGGGAGACGTGCTATGGCTGACAATAAAGCCACCCTAACGCTGCCAGGCCAAGAGGCATACGAGATGCCGATTATGTCTGGTACAGCAGGACATGACGTAATTGATGTTCGTACACTAGGAAAAAAAGGATATTTCACTTTTGATCCAGGTTTCTTAGCGACAGCTTCATGTGAATCAAAAATCACTTACATCGATGGTGAGCAAGGTATTTTGTTACACCGAGGTTACTCAATCGAGGACCTAGCAAAACACGCTGATTACCTTGAAGTTTGTTACATTCTTTTGTTCGGCGAACGACCAAACGTTGAACAATACGAAAACTTCAAAACCACTGTTACACGCCATACAATGGTGCACGAACAGCTAATCCACTTTTTCCAAGGTTTCCGTCGTGATTCGCACCCTATGGCGATCATGGTAGGTGTAGTGGGTGCATTATCTGCCTTCTACCACGACTCGATGGATATCTCTAATGAGCGCCATCGCGAAATTGCAGCTTATCGGTTAATTTCTAAGATGCCTACTTTAGCCGCAATGAGCTACAAGTATTCTGCTGGCCAACCGTTTGTATACCCTCGCAACGATTTAAGCTACGCAGCAAACTTCTTAAATATGATGTTCTCAGTGCCAACCGAAGAATATAAGGTTAGCCCTGTAGTTGAACGCGCAATGGACCGTATCTTTACTTTGCATGCTGATCACGAACAAAACGCTTCTACGTCAACAGTGCGTTTGGCAGGCTCTTCTGGTGCTAACCCGTTTGCATGTATTGCCGCTGGTATTGCTTGTTTGTGGGGGCCTGCTCATGGTGGTGCCAACGAAGCATGTCTAACAATGTTAGAAGAAATTGGCTCAGTAGACCGTATTCCAGAGTTTATTGAACGTGCTAAAGACAAAAATGACCCATTCCGCTTAATGGGCTTTGGTCACCGCGTATACAAAAACTACGATCCACGCGCTACTGTAATGCGTGAGAGCTGTCATGAAGTGCTCAACGAATTAAACATCGATGATCCACTACTAGACGTAGCGATGGAATTAGAACGCATCGCGCTTTCTGACCCTTATTTCAAAGAGAAAAAACTATTCCCGAATGTAGATTTCTACTCAGGTATTGTTCTTAAGGCAATTGGTATTCCAGTAAGCATGTTTACTGTAATCTTTGCGCTATCTCGCACAGTTGGCTGGATAGCTCACTGGAAAGAAATGATGGAAGAAGAGACCCAACGCATCGGTCGTCCACGTCAGTTATACACCGGCGAACCGCACCGTCCGTTCAAGTAATACTTCTTACTTAGCGCCATAAAAAAACCGAAGCACTTGCTTCGGTTTTTTATTAACTCTTCAGCTATGCGCTAAGCAGGCTTATTGCCAAATTGATAACTACCATTGGCAAGAAATTGAGCGACTTCGGTGCGCTTTTTAGCGACTAACAACGCTCCGTCATCCATGAACAAAAAGTTTTTCCAGCAACGCTTAAATACAGACCAAGTGGTTTCAATAACGTTTCGTTGATCATTGCAATAATAAACCACTGTATTATCTTGCCAGTTTAAGTGGGTCAATAGCTCCTCAGGTAAAGCAAGTTGCTCGCTATCCCATACAGCTTCCCAGTTACCCTGCCCAGTCCAAGTTTCTAGATTGAAGGCCCAATCACCCTTACGAAAAAAATCTGGGTGATCAACTTGTTTACTCACAAGGTCTTTCCATAACAAACTCGCTCGAGGCTCTGTCATAGGTTTAATTGCAGCGCTGTCTTCACTGCTAATGGGTAGATCAGCCCGTCTAAAGATCCAAGCTTTTTTGTGCTCACTTAAGGGAATGTAATTCATATTTTCTCTATAACGATTTGGCGTACTCACGCAAATAAAGCGCGAACTTTTTCTAAGTCTTCTGGAGTATCTACACCATGAGCGGGTGTTTCTATTGCTCTTGCCATCTTGATTTTATAACCATGCCAGAGAACGCGTAACTGCTCTAGTTTTTCCATCTTCTCAATGGGAGACGGACTAAGTTGCAAATACTCACCGACAAAATGCGCGCGATAGGCGTATATACCTATATGCCTTGAATACAGCTCACATTGCCAATCTCCATCTCGCTCGTGCGGCACTGCTGAGCGGCTGAAATACAAGGCGTGGTCGTCTTTATCACACACAACCTTAACAACGTTAGGATCATGAATGTCTGTATCCTCATGTATAGGCACAGACAAACTTGCCATTTTCACTTCGGGCGCATCTTCGAGTAAACCAGCTACCTGAGAAATTACCGCAGATGGGATCAACGGCTCATCACCTTGAACATTAACCACAATGGTATCGTTCGAGAATGCCAACTTTTTACACACTTCCGCCAAACGCTCAGTACCTGATTCGTGAGAAGCAGCGGTGAGCACAACTTCAGCACCAAAACCATCTGCAACATCGACAATACGCTGATCATCAGTTGCAATAACCACACGTTCGGCGCCTGATTTACAGGCCTGCCGATAGACTCTTTCAATCATCGTTTTACCTGCAATATCTTGCAGTGGCTTAGCCGGTAAACGGGTAGACTGATAACGAGCTGGAATAACCACTACAAATTTCATTGCGGTAACTCGTTGGCTGACATTTCTCTGGCTTCATTGACTAAAAGAACCGGAATGGCATCTTTAATGGGATAGGCTAAACGGTCAAACTTACACACTAATTCGTTATTAGGTTTGTCGTAGTGCAGCTTGCCTTTACATAAGGGGCAAGCAACAATTTCTAATAAATTATGTTCAACTGACATGAATTTTTTCCTGTAACAATGAGAAAAATTGCTGATAAAACGCATCAGGCAGCACACTATCCACGGGTAAATAATACCACTCATCACCGGCTGTATGACGATATTTAATCGCATCCTTTTCTGTCATGATTATACGTTTCTCAAACAGCTCTTTATGCTGTTCTTCACTAAGGTGCTTGTGATCATCTAAGCTGACTTGCTTCTTACAAGCAAAGCCTAAAACTGCAAGTGAATAAAAAAAGCGCGGTGGATTGCCAATTCCAGCAATAGCCGCATCAAACTCAGTAACATCCTTCACTTGTTGCTGATCGCTTACGCGGCGCAAACCGCTGGCCCGTAACTGCAATAAATGACTATTGGCATTAAACAGCGGCTCCCCATTGCTCACAATCAAATCGACCGCTGAAAGCCTAGAGGCTGTTTCTCGTAAAGGACCCGCGGGTAAACACAAACCGTTACCTAAACCTCGCTGAGCATCAATGACCGCAATTTCTATATCGCGTTGCAAGGCATAGTGCTGCATTCCGTCGTCGCAAATAATCAGATCACTCCCCTGCTCAACAGCAGTTTTGCACGCTGCACTGCGATTTGGGTCTACGATCACTAGGCACTGAGTTCGCTGATAAATAAGCAGAGGTTCATCACCACACTCTGCAGACTGGCTAGTCGAGCTAACAACAAAAGGATAATAAGGCGCTTTACCGCCATAACCACGGCTAACAACTGCGGGCTTAAAACCGCGCTGCTTTGCCGCTTCAACCAGCGCTAATACAACTGGAGTCTTGCCATTTCCACCCACACTAATGTTACCCACAATGGCAACTGGGATCGGTGGGCGATAACTACTAAACCAAGACAGCTTAAAAGCTAAACGGCGAGCACTAGCAACTAAGTAAAATAAGCCGCTAAGCGGCAGCAACAAACCAATTTTTATCCAATGTTGCTGCTTAGCTTGATACCAAAACTTCACTGCTTACTTTTCACCAAATTGAATTTGATGTAGCTGGTAGTAGTCACCCTGATTAGACATTAACTCAGCATGACTGCCCTGCTCAACCACAACACCTTCATCAAGAACAACAATCATGTCTGCGTTTTCAATGGTTGATAAGCGGTGAGCAATCACAATGGCAGTTCTATCAGAACAAACTCTGTCAATTGCTTGCTGAATTTTACGCTCTGACTCAGTATCAAGCGCCGAGGTAGCCTCATCTAAAATCAGAACTGGTGCATCTTTTAGTAAGGCACGAGCAATAGCAATGCGCTGACGTTGGCCGCCAGAAAGCATCACACCTTTCTCACCAATAACAGTATCAAAGCCATCTTCAAATTTTTCTACGAAGCTGGTTACGTTAGCCATTTCAGCCACTCGCTCAATCTCTTCTCGACTGGCGTTTTCATTGGCATAACCAATATTTTCGGCAATGGTACCGCTAAACAGGTGAACGGTTTGCGATACTTGAGCAAACTGCTCACGTAAGTTCTTGAGTTGGTAATCTTGAACAGGAATATCATCTAGTAATACTTGCCCAGATTGCACTTCGTAAAACTTGGGCAACAAGCCTGCGATAGTTGACTTACCACTGCCAGAACGCCCTACTAAAGCAACGGTTTGCCCAGCTTCTATGTTTAAGTTAATGCCTTTAAGTACAATCTCATTTTTGGTGGGATACTTGAATTCAACATTATCTAAGTTGATTTTACCTTTAGCACGTTTGGTAACGTGGCTACCAGTATCAGTTTCAGTGTCCATATCCATTACGGTAAATAAGCTAGTACAAGCAGCCATCGCTCTTTGCACATCATTATTTAACTGGGTAATTACTCTTAATGGTTTTAGCAACATCATCATAGAGGTAACAATGATAGTGAAGGTACCTGGGCTAAGTTCTGCCACCAGCTCAGGTGATGATGCGGCAAACAACACAATAGACAGGCCAATAGAAGCGATAAACTGTACCGCAGGGTTGGCAATAGCACTTACAGTAGCCATTTTCATTTGCTGGCGACGAATCATGTTGCTTGCACTATTAAATCTTGCTTCTTCTTTAGGCTGACCACCGAATGAAAGAATTTCTTTATGGCCATTAAGCATTTGTTCACTGGTAGTGGTAACGTTACCTACAGCGTGTTGCAAGTTAGTACTAATCTTACGAAATCGGCGACTAACCAAGTTGATTGCGTAACCCACTGGCGGACCAATTACGAAAAAGATTAGAGACAATTGCCAGCTGTTGTAAAACATAAGAATCAACAAACCAATAATAGTGGCACTTTCTCTCACCAAGTTAACTAAGCTGGCTGTTGCTGCCGTGCTTACTTGGTTAGAGTCATAGGTGATTTTTGAAATGAGTGTGCCCGTGGGGTTTTTATCAAAAAAAGATACAGGCATTAACATCAAATGATTAAATATCTGGCGTTGAATTTTCATCACTAGATGGCCACCAACCCAAGACATACCGTAGCTACTGGCAAAACCACAAATACCACGCAACAATACAATGCCTAATACAAAGATTGGCATGTAAGTTAACACTGCCGGGTTTTTACCGGACAAACCTTCATCGATCAGCGGCTTGATAGAGTAAACAAAAAGCGTATCTACGGCACCGTAACCTATCATGCCAATAATGGCGACAATCAAACCAATCTTACGGTCTTTCACGTAGCTTAATAAACGGAGAAAATTAGCTTTTGTATTCGTAGCTGTATCTGGAATCATAAGAACAGAGTTATTCCATCGGAAAAATTGCCTTAGTTTAGCGGTTTATAGCCAAATCACCAACTGATGATTTGCTGGTACCACGGACTCGTTTTTAAATGTCTATACGGATAAACTTGGTATGAACGGTCATCAATTTCAAGTTTTATTGCTCCATCTCGCCCCGTTATATACTGCTCCCTCTCAGCGTAACGCTCTAGCACCGATTGATGCGGGAAACCAAATCGATTAAACGCCCCGCTACTATGAATTACCACTTCTGGATTTAGTGAATGAATAAAGCTAGCCGAAGATGAACTATGACTACCATGATGAGGACTTAACATGATATTCACCTGCTTTAAGCCAGCATTTAGTAATTGTTGTTCAGCCAATTGCTCAATATCACCAGTCAACAACACGCTTGTGTGGCCGTCACTGAGCTTTAATACACAAGACCCATTGTTTCCATAACCAAGGTCGGCTAAGTAGAAATCTAACTGCAGCTTTCCCCAGCTCCTCTTACCTTGGCAAAATGTTTCTGGCAAGCGCTGGTCTCGGCCATAATATTGCTTGGCTTGTGGGTAAGTCAGCTCTAAGACTTCTCTCCCACCTGCGTGGTCATTATCTCCATGACTAATTATTATGCTATCAACATGCTGAACTCTTAGCTCCGCAATAAGAGGAACGATCACACTCTCTGCGTAACTAAAACCGCTGCGAAACCTCGCCCCTGTATCATAGATTATCGCCTCACCTCGATGGGTGACCACCACGGCAAGCCCCTGCCCTACATCTAGTACATATACTTGCCAGCTATCTTTAGACTGGCTTAAGCGATGGCTACTAGGTAACAATAAAAGTAACAACAAAACCCAATACAAACGGTTACGGTAAAACCTCAGTAATAGTGCACATAGTGGGAGGACTAGTAGTAATCCAATAACAATCGACGACGAGCTTAAACTCACCGACAAATTGCTATTCAGCCACTCAAGCGAGCTATAAAGGTATGAAAATAGCCAATCAACAAACTGCACCAAATAAGGTGCTAAATGACTGTCCGCTGCAAATAACAAAATAAGTAATAACAAGGCTGGCACGATCACCATACTAAACAACGGCACGGCAACAAGGTTAAGCAACAACGCTGAACTAGGCACTAATCCAAACAACAACACCTGCAGTGGCATCATTAATAAACCAATAGCCAACTGAATAAATACAAGCATTGCCAGCTTATTTCTTGGGCCTAACCACAAGCAGAGTAATACAATAGCGACAGCAAAATAGGACAGCCAAAAACCACTGTTATAAACACTAAACGGCCATATAAGCAGGATGAGTAATGCACTAAACATTAAGCCAAAAACAACTGTTCTGCGGCTACCTAATAATATAAATAGCATCGAACTGCTATACATTAGCAATGCTCGCATCATTGATAACTGCCAATTGGCCAGCCAACAAAATGCGATACAACATGCCAAGCTAATCAAAATTGGCATCGCTTGTTGATTAACCCTAAACGCTATACTCACAAGCCTTGCTAACAACCACGACCAAAAAGCCACAATGCCTAAATGCAATCCGGACAATACAAACAAATGACCTAAGCCAGATTGCTGATATAGCTGCTTATGCTGCTGCGAGAGAAGCCGTTTATCGCCCGTCATTAGCGCCAACATCTCACCAGAATACTGATAGTTTTGCAGTAATTTGGCTAACTTTGTTAACCAAACTTCTCGATATGAAGGTTCGCTTTCTAGTAGCTCATAACTAATCAGTTTGCCGCGCCCAATAATTGATTTAGCAACTAACCACCTTGCATAATTAAATCCTGCCGGATTAATACTGGCAAAGGCAGGTTTTAGCTTAACCTCGCCAACAATTTCCTGACCGGCCTGAAGTGGCACAAAATCCTTTGTTGAACGAGAATGATAAAGGGTAAGTTTTGGCTGCCACCACGCTATACTGGTATGGCTATCTAATTGATGTAGTTCTACAGTAATTTTTTGCCAGTATTGATTATTATCAACTGCCAAGATCTCGCCATTTATGCTAAAGTTGGCCGTTTTTTGTTGGATGCTAACAATCCATGACTGATAATACAGCGTATGGCTCGTCATCCAACACACGCCAAATATGAAGCCAGCAGCCCAGAGCTTTCTTTTCCAAAGCGAAGCCACAAGTGCAACGAAGCTAACATATAGGAGTGGTAAGCTAAGTAGGTTCGGCCAGAATAGCGATGAAGTCATTGCTAGCAAACTTGCTAGTAAAAAGGCATTCATATGTCATAAGAAGTTTATTATCAATAACAAACTATATGCCAAAAAAAACGATACAACGATTTATTCCTAAAACTGAAGATCTAAAAGCAAGCAAACATCTAAAATTTTTTGGTGATTGGCTACACAACCCTAATTTGTGGCACCTTAACCGGCGCTCAGCTGCGGGCGCATTTGCCATAGGTTTGTTTGTGGCTTTTATTCCGCTGCCGTCGCAAATGATTATTGCAGCAGCTTTAGCCATTATGTTTAAAGTAAACCTGCCTTTATCGGTTGCCTTAGTTTGGATATCCAACCCGTTTACTATCCCGGCTATCTTTTATTTTTGTTATTTAGTAGGAACGGGGATCTTAGGTCAACCGGTAGCCGACTACCATTTAGAGCTAACTTGGCATGGCCTAGAACATCTCATCGCCACCATTGGCCCAGCCTTTTTACTAGGCAGCCTTGTTAATGGTATTGTTTTTTCTGTGTGTGGTTATTTTGCGATTAACGCATTGTGGCGTTATTCAGTTAGGCGTCGCTACCGCAAACGCAGATAGATGTCCAAAACAAAAAAAGGAGCCTTACAGCTCCTTTTTTGTTGATGTGGCATTAACCTAATTCTTGAGCAGGCTTAACTCGAGTCGCCTGCCAAGCTGGCCATATAGTGGCTAACATACTTAATACTAGCGCCGCCACAACGACTGCTATAACGTCTGTCCAAATAAGCTCAACGGGAAGAAAATCGATAAAATAAATATCGGCAGAGAGCAAACTATGCCCTATTAGGGCTTCAATCAACGCAACTAATTTAGGCAAACCAAAACTACCTAACACGCCTAACAATGCCCCCCACGCACAACCTAAAACCCCGTTATATGAGCCGTATACGATAAAGCTCTTCAATAAGGTTTGGTCGCTCGCGCCCATGGTTTTTAAAATAGCAATGTCACCACGTTTTTCGCTTACCGCCAAAATCAAGGTTGATACAATATTGAAACTAGCCACAGCCACTATCAATAACATTATCGCGTACATAATGGTGCGAACTAACTGAATGTCTTGGTAGAGATAGCCATGTTGGCGGATCCAACTCTTAATATAAACCAGTTGGGGAAAGTTCTTAGCCACAGAACGCACCACTTGGTCTGCTTGTAAGGGATCTGCAACCTTCAAGCTAATTCCAGAAACGCCGTCTTGCCAGTTCATCAATTGTTGGGCAAATGCCAAATTAATAAAGGCCAGCTGATTATCCAGTTGTCCCCCAGCCTTCATCAAGCCGACAACCTTAACCCGAACCCGCTGTGGTGAACTCAAACGATTTTGTTGATTAGCTTTAGGCAACAACAAAGTAACCTGCTCGCCTTCGGTTACATCAAGCAGTTTAGCGATACCCGCACCCAAAACAATTTGCGGCTGGTTACTTGCCAAGGCTTGCCAAGCGCTGTCCCCAACATATTGATGAAGGTTAGTAACATTCTTCTCTAAGTTTGGATCGATGCCCTTTAGCGACAAGGCTTTCATCTGTTTGCCTTTTTGCACCAGTGCACTAAAGCTAACATAAGGAGCAGCGCCCAGTACCTTAGTATGGTCCATAGCAGTAGTTAACAGCTGCTGATGATCGCTCAAAGGAGGGTTTACCGCCTCTAGCTCGCCATGGCTTACAATCGCTAAAAAGCGCTCGCGCAACTCTCGCTCAAAACCATTCATGACCGAAAGGCCAATGATTAAAACCGCTACACCCAACACAATGCCTAAAGTAGATGAGGCCGAGATAAACGAGATAAATCCATTACTATTTTTGGCTCGGTGATAACGCAAGCCAATAAAAAATGACAAAGGCAAACGCATGCTATTCGCCCTTGCTCACAAAGTTTCCGTCTTGCATATATGCTTGGCGGGTAAATTTAGCTGCTAAAGCTAAATCATGGGTAACCACAACAAACGCTGTATTTAAATCTCGGTTCAGTTCCAAAATAAGTTGATAAATAGATTCTGTGCTTTGGCTATCTAAATTTCCGGTGGGCTCATCGGCTAGCACCAAGCTTGGCTCATTAACCAAGGCGCGAGCGATAGCCGTGCGCTGGCGTTCGCCTCCCGATAACTCAGATGGTCGGTGCTTTAAGCGATGGCCTAAACCAACTCTCTCCAATAAAGCTTGCGCTTTTTGCATAGCGGCCTTTTTTGCCATTCCCGCAATTAACAGGGGCATTGCAACATTCTCTATGGCCGAGAACTCACCTAATAAGTGATGAAATTGGTAGATAAAACCAAGTTTTTGGTTACGTAACCCAGCTAATTGCTTGCTACTTAAACCGTCGATAGCTTGTCCATCGATAGTGACCGTGCCCTTGTTGGCTTCATCTAATCCACCAAGGATATGCAACAAGGTACTTTTACCAGAGCCCGAGCTACCTACAATAGCCACTGCTTCACCAGCATTCACATCAAAATCAACGCCATGAAGCACTTCTGTAGATTGATTGCCGTCTTGGTAAGTTTTATATATTTCTTTCGCCACTAAAACGGGCTGAGCATTAATCTCATTCATAACGAAGTGCCTCTGCAGGATGGATTTTGCTGGCGCGCCAAGCAGGATAAATCGTCGCGACAATGCTTAATAACATGGCAGCAACGGTGATGAAGATAATTTGCTCACTGCGTTGCAATACAGGTAAACCTGCACCACCAAAGTTGGCCGCAAAGTTAAGGCCAATAGCAGACATAACACTATTAATGTTGGAACTTAGCCACCAACCACTCAAGGCTCCAACGGCTGCGCCAATGCAACCGCTCCAGGCACCTTGCATAACAAACACCATTACTACCTTATCGCGCGATAAACCTAGGGTTTGCAAAATGGCCACATCGCTGCGCTTTTCCCCAACCATCATCACCAAACTCGACAGTATGTTAAACGCGGCTACCGCGATAATTAGGCAAAACAGCATGCCCATCATGTTTTTTTCCATTTTAACTGCGGCAAATAATTCGCCATAAAAGCGCCGCCAATCTTGAAACTCTACATTGTGCTGATTAAGGCTAGCGGCAATGTTTTCTATTTGGAACGGATCATCAAGAAACACTCGCTGTTGGCTCACAGCGGAAAGTGGAGAACGCAGTAGGCGCGCGCTATCTTCTATATTGAGTAAAATAAACTGTTTGTCGACTTCAGCGGCAAACTCAAATATTCCTGAAACAACAAAATTGCGCTGTGAAGGCATTTCACCTAATGGGGTATATACCAGTCTGTCGGTAGCCAGCAGCCTTATGGTGTCACCTAAGCGCACACCCAGAGCATTAGCCGTACCAATGCCTATCACTACGTTGTAACTGCCTGCTTGCAGGCTATCTAGATCACCAATCAGCATCTTTTCACGCAGCAGCGCTGCATCGTTTTGTTGCTCGATATCGATGCCCTGCATCATCGCGGCATGTAAGTTACTGCTACTTTGCAGTACAACTTCACTCAGTACTAATGGTGCAGTAGCTAGTGAGGGTAAGTTATCCGGCAAGGCTTGCTGATTAGCAATAGTAAGATGAGGAACCAAATTGAGGATGCGTTGCTTTAACTGGTTTTCGAAACCGTTCATTACCGAAATAACCGTAATAAGCGCAGCTACCCCTAATGTAATGCCTAAAGTAGAAAACCAACTCACAAACGACGCAAAACGTTGCTGTTTGGCTCCTCGCGAGAACCGCCATGCTATAAAGCCAATTAATTTCATTGAAGCAACGAACATCCCTAGGCACAAAAAAACGCGCTAATCATACCGCGCGGCACTAAGGCCAACAAGTCACAACTCTTGCTTAATCACATAAAAAACAAAGATATTCAGATTATTTGCAATCCGCTACGCAACTTGTTGTAATTTCGCCTTCAACTACGCTTTAAGCATGGTCTATTTGACAACTCGCCGCACGGCGCTTCTGGGAATGTATGCAGGAACAACAATATTTTAGCGTTACTCATCAACTTAATGTAAACCTTGAGTTAATTGAGCCAAATGACTTACCTCAGACAAAAGCAGCATTTGAAGCCAGCATTCCTGAGCCCTTTACCTTGGCTAACCCAGGGCAGCATCATTCTCTGCTCGGTTTGCGCGCAATTAAACAACTGGGCGAAGCGGGCGAACAGCTTTTATCTTATTTGCACGCTCAAGAACAAAAGCTAAACCGAGTGTTAAGTTACGTGCTAGTACAACAAGACAGCCCTGAACACCGTACGCTCAGTCATCAATTTGGCGGCTCAGAAATCCATTGTTTCTGGCCACAAGTCTTGCAGCAAGGGCAAGCAGTAAAGCTGAAGATTTTTCTGCCAGAAGAGTCCACTGCCGTTTATTGCTATGGTGAAGTACAGCAAAGCAAAGCCATTGCTCATCGCAGTGAGCACTTGGTAGAAATAAACTACACCTTGATCCGAGATGAAGATGTTGAAGCACTAGTTAGAGCCAGCTTACACATTCAAAGCCAGCAGCTAAAAGCCCGAGCAGATGCTCGCCAACAAGCCGAAAAATAAGAGTTATCAGTGTTACTAAATTTACCCTGCCCAGTTGATGCTGGCGACCAAAAGCAAGTAAGCAACTTACCCGGTAGCGCGCTTGCTTTTGTTATTCAAGAATACATCGCGCAACTTGATGCGCCCATCGTGATTTTAACTGAAGATACCCGTAGCGCCCTGCAAATAGAGCGAGAGGTAAACGGCTTAAAACCTCAGCGTGCCTTGCATTTGCTACCCGACTGGGAAACCTTGCCTTACGACACTTTTTCTCCGCACCAAGATATTGTATCGCAACGTATTTTAAGCCTTAATCAACTAAGTCACGATAAAAATAGTGTGCTTATTGCGCCCATAGCTACCTGGCTACAACGTTGTGCACCGGCAGAATTTTTAGCCAAGCACAGCTTGCAGCTTAAAGTAGGTCAAAGCTTAAACCTCAATGCTTTTAAAGAGCGTTTAGTTAGCGCCGGTTATCAGCATGTTGACCAAGTAATGGAGCACGGAGAGTTTGCTCTTCGCGGAAGCTTGCTAGATCTCTTTCCCATGGGCAGCAACCTGCCTTTTCGCTTGGACTTTTTTGATGATGAGCTAGACAGCATTCGCGAGTTTGATCCCGATACCCAGCGTAGTGCTGAGCAGCGCAAAAGCATTACCTTATTACCAGCGCACGAGTTCCCGACCGATGCAGGCGGTATAGAAACCTTCCGCCAACAGTGGCGCGACCGTTTTGAACCAAGCCGAGATGCGGGCTCCATCTATCAACAAGTCACCAAAGGAATAATGCCAGCGGGCATTGAGTATTATCTACCTTTATTTCATGCTCATACCGAAAGCTTAACCGACCAATTAGCCACCAACACGGTGATTCTTAAAGTCGGTGATTTGGATCATGCCGGTAAGCAATTTTGGAGTGAGTTGACGGACCGTTATGAAAATCGACGCTACGACAAAGCGCGGCCGATCTTACCGCCAGACGAGTTATATCAAAGCACCGAGCAATGCTTTAAAGAACTAAAACAGTTTGCAGGCGTAAAACTGCATAAAGGCCCGGCCCGTAATAGCCAAGGTAAGCTGAATCTAGATGCCCACGCGCTGCCAGACTTAAGTGTAAATCACCGTTTGAACTTGCCTTTGCAAGCGCTAAGTCATTACCTAGAACATCACCCAAAACCTAAAACCTGTTTTATCGCCGAGACAGAAGGCCGTCGAGAAGCCCTAAAAAACTTGCTTAGCCCGCTTAAACTGCGCATCAAAGATGTTGCCAGTATCAGTGAGTTTTTGGCAAGTAAAGACAGCTTGGCCATGGTGGTGGCACCTTTAGATAAGGGCTTTGAGCTAAAAGATCCCAATGTTCAGCTAATTAGTGAAGTTGATTTACTCGGCGATAAAGTACGAGCTAAGCAACGTAAAGCATCAAGTAAAACACTTAATCCTGATGTACTTATTCGCAATTTAGCTGAGCTAAGTATTGGCCAGCCAGTGGTACACATAGAACACGGGGTTGGCCGCTATCATGGTTTAAGCAGCTTTGAAAACGGTGGTATTAAAACCGAGTTTTTAACCCTAGAGTATGCCAACGAAGCCAAGCTTTACGTGCCGGTAAATGCCCTGCATTTAATTAGTCGCTACTCTGGTGCTAACGACGAAACAGCGCCTCTGCACAAACTAGGTAATGATCAGTGGCAAAAAGCCAAAGCCAAAGCTGCTGAGAAAATTCGCGACGTAGCCGCCGAGTTACTAGAAGTTTACGCAAAACGCGCCGCCAAACCCGGCTTTGGTTATGAGCTAGATGACGCCGCCTACCAACAGTTTGCAGCCGATTTCCCGTTTGAAGAAACCGATGACCAACAACAGGCTATTGGCGCAACCTTGCAAGATATGCAAACACCTAACGCCATGGACCGCTTAGTGTGTGGTGATGTAGGTTTTGGCAAAACAGAAGTTGCCATGCGCGCAGCATTTGTTGCCGTAAATGCTGGCAAACAAGTCGCCGTACTAGTGCCAACCACCCTATTGGCCCAGCAACACTTCGACAACTTTAGCGATCGTTTTGCCAATTGGCCGATAGAAGTCGCTTCGTTATCTCGCTTTAAAACCACTAAAGAACAAAATGTAGTCTTAAAGGATCTCGCTGCTGGCAAAGTGGATGTAATTATTGGTACCCATAAACTGCTTAGCAAAGATGTAAAATTTGCCGATTTAGGTTTGTTGGTCATCGACGAAGAACACCGCTTTGGGGTGCGCCAAAAAGAACAGATTAAAGCGATGCGTGCCAATGTCGATATTCTTACTCTTACCGCTACGCCAATTCCTCGAACCTTAAATATGGCCATGAGTGGCATGCGTGATTTATCGATTATTGCTACCCCACCGGCGAAGCGCTTGGCAGTAAAAACCTTTGTTCGCCAGCACGACGCCGCGCTAATTAAAGAAGCAATTAGTCGTGAAGTGATGCGTGGTGGTCAAGTTTACTTCTTGCATAACAAAGTCGAAACCATCGAACGTGTAGCTCAAGAGCTTAAAGAATGGTTGCCACAAGCGCGAATTACCGTGGCTCATGGTCAAATGCGTGAACGCGAACTTGAACGAATCATGGGTGACTTCCACCACCAACGCTTTAATGTACTGGTGTGTACCACTATCATTGAAACTGGCATCGACATCCCTAGTGCCAACACCATCATTATTAACCGCGCCGATAATTTTGGTTTAGCCCAATTGCACCAATTACGAGGTCGTGTTGGCCGCTCGCACCACCAAGCCTATGCGTATTTGCTAACGCCACCACCTAAGTTGATCACCAAAGATGCAAAAAAACGTTTAGATGCCATATCGCAGCTAGAAGATTTAGGTGCCGGCTTTACCCTTGCTACTCACGATTTAGAAATTCGAGGTGCAGGTGAATTATTAGGTGATGACCAAAGCGGACAAATTGAAGCAGTAGGCTTCACGCTTTACATGGAAATGTTAGATAGAGCTGTCACGGCACTAAAAAATGGTCAAGACCTAAATTGGGACTTAAGCCAGAACGACCAATGTGAAGTAGAACTGCGCTTACCCGCTCTGCTGCCCGATGATTACATTTTTGACGTAACCACACGCTTAACCATGTACAAACGCATCGCCAACTGTGCCAATCAAGCAGAAATGCGAGAGCTACAAGTGGAGTTAATTGACCGCTTTGGCTTATTACCTGAGCAGGCAAAAAACCTATTTGAAGTTCAAAATCTCAAAATTGAAGCCGAACAGCTAGGCATTAAACGTATTGAAGCTGGGCCTAAAGGTGGCCAAGTTGAGTTTGCCGAAACCACAAAAGTTAATGCCGCTTTTCTAGTAAGCCTGTTACAATCACAGCCAGCTATTTATCGCCTAGAAGGTGCCAACAAACTTAAGTTTGCGGTACCTAGCGATAGCCCAGAACAGCGATTAAGCTTAATCGAATCATTATTGGAGCAATTTACTGCCAATGCGACTAACTCTTAAACATGCCCTGCAGCTAGGTAGCTTAGCTGCAGTAAGCTTTACCAGCCTATCTAGTTTTGCTCAAGAGCCTCGCTGGTTTGACATTGAAGTTATTTTTTTCAAACGTAACGTAAGTGTTGAAAGTAGCCAAGAGTATTGGCCGCAACCACAAAGCCTTAATGCCAACACGAGTGAACCTTTACTGGCACCACTATTTGGTTGCAGCGAAGAACAAGAGCCTTGCATTGCGCCACGTTTTGATAAGCTACCAGTAAGCATTGATGGTAGAGGCTGGCCGATAAGCGGCGCTACTAAACGCCAAATGCTAAGTAAAGAGCAGCTTGAGCTAAACGATGAGTTTGCTAAACTCACCCAGCACGCAGCGTTCACGCCCTTATTACACCTAGGCTGGCGAGAAATTGTTGCTCCTCGCAATCGCGCTAAGCATTACCAAGTACAAGCCGGTGAAGACTTCTCTACCCGTTTCAATGATGAAGGACGTTTACTTGGCTCTTTAACTTTCTCTGATGAGCAATATGCGCAAGAAAGCCAAAGTTTCGACTTAGCCGCTGAAAATATTTCGTTGTTTGATGAACCCGACTCAGCAGTTGGCGCTTTTGATATTGAACCAGAGCCGGCGCCAGCTATTTGGGAACTGGAAGGGGGAATTCGTGTATACCTGCAGCACTACCTGTATATCGAAAGCGAGTTACTGCTAAAACGCCCTGTTGAAGTAGAGCTGTTGCTAAACGAACCAGAACCTCAGCTTGAGCAACCCGCTGAATTACCACAGCAAGAAACTGTTATCGCTGAAGAAAGTACTGTAGAAGTTCCTGCCAATGTTGCTGTTGCTGAAGTTGTTGTACCTAGTGAAGAGCAACAAGTGGTTGTGCTGAGCGCAGACGCAGAGACAACAGAGCAAGGTAGCTTAATTAGTGAATACCACACAGAAGAGCAGCTACACAGCTTTAAGTTCGATCAAAAACGTCGTGTACGTTCAGGCGAAATTCACTACTTTGACCACCCGTTAATGGGTATGCTGATTCAAATTCGTCGTAGCCCGGAAGAGCAAACTAACGCTTCTGTCGATGCCGAGCAAACACCTATAACCGATGCTCAAGCGGAATCAGATCCTATCGTCGAGGCAGAGCAAGCTAATGTAACTGAAGCTTCAGAGCTTAATAGCGACCAGCAAAACAGCTCTGTTACACCAGCTTCTTAAGTACATTTGTGTTACTTGCTAATCAACCCAGCGTGCTATTTGCTTGCGCGCTGTTAAGCAGAACCTGGTTATTGCTGGCCATTGCCGCCAGCTCTCGACAAACCGGTGACAAAATACTGGGTCTACTCTACCCTGACCATTTTTGGTTTTACGTTGGCTTAGCTATGGGCGCTTTACCGCTCACTCGATTGATCTTTCCGAAACTATGGCAAAAGCTCTCCATTCGGAGTCAGCTTTGGGGCATTTTAGTTCTATTATTCAGCGATATAGCCATTCAGATTCACTCTATTAATTTAAACTATTGGCGCTTTGAAACGCTTAATGCCATTACGTTGTGGATAAGTTTTATGATTGCTTTTATTACCTTTAGAGCAGCGATAGAGAAACAACATGGATAGTCTTGCCCCTAATAAACGGTTTATAAGAGTTTTTAATTTACTTAGCGGAATAAAGCTAAGATAAACCCACTATATTATTAGGCTAGTAATACGTCATGGATGAGATACTAAAAAACCTACTATTGTACGTATTCCTCATCTCTTTATTTCCACTAATAAAAGCCAGCAAAAATTTCTATACCGAGTGGACTGAAAGTGAAAACGAGCATTGGCAAATGCGCGGCTGTCCGCCTTTTATCGTATTCCACTTGGCAATGTTTCTGTTTCTTCCGATGATTTTTGGTAAAGATCTAGAGCAGTTATCAAACAAGCTACTCACCAAACATAGAGATCAACTGCGCTATTGGCTGGTAATTACTTTTCTTCTGTCTCTCGCTTGTCAGCTCAACCCTTAAATACCAAAAAAGCAGCTCCAGGCTGCTTTTTAACTATGGCTATACACCAGCTTAGTGCAGCTTAAGCTTAGGCCTTAATACTTGGTTTATGCGCCCAACTAACATCATCAAGCCGGTTTTCATGTAACCATGTAAGGCAATTTGGTGCATGCGATATAAGGAAATATACATTATCCGTGCGATGCGCCCTTCAATCATCATCGAGCCCTGCATTAAGTTACCCATTAACGAGCCTACGGTTGAATAACGGCTAAGTGATACCAATGAGCCGTGATCTTTGTACTCAAACTCTAACAGTGGCTTTTCTTCTATTTGACGCACAATATTTTTAAACACCAATGTTGCCATTTGATGGGCCGATTGAGCACGTGGCGGTACAAAGCCATCTTCGCCCATGGCGCAACTAGCGCAATCGCCAATTGCATAAACATTACTATCGCGTGAGGTTTGCAAAGTTGGCCTTACCACTAACTGATTAATGCGATTAGTTTCTAATCCACCTAAGTCCTTCATAAACTCGGGGCATTTAATGCCAGCAGCCCAAACCATAATATCGGCTTTAATTAGCTCACCATCTTTGGTGGTTAAACCCTCAGGTGTTGCTTCTGTCACCATGGTTTTAGTGCGAACATCCACACCCATTTTTTGTAGCTCTGAATGGGCTGAACTAGAAATGCGCACTGGTAAAGCAGGTAGAATTTTTTCCCCGGCCTCTACCAAGGTAACCGCCAAACTAGAGTGGCTTAAATTAGGTACACCGTAAGCTCGAAGCTGATCTAAGGCGTTATGGAGCTCAGCAGAAAGCTCTACCCCAGTTGCCCCTGCACCTACAATGGCAACACGTACTTTTTCGCCACTTTGCGCTTCATCATTTTGCGAGTACTGTAAGAAACGATTAAGCATGCGGCGGTGGAATAAATCGGCGCGACTTGGGTTATCGAGGAAAATACAGTTGTCTTTAACACCTTTAGTATTAAAGTCATTGGAAACCGAGCCAATCGCCATTATCAAGTAGTCGTAGTTAAGTTGGCGAGCGGGCAATACTTCTTTACCTTCCTCAACCATTGGCTTTAGGGTCACTAATTGATCTTCACGATTTACGTCGTCAACTTCACCGAGTTGAAACTCAAAACCATGATTAGCAGCATGAGAGCGATAACTAAGCGCATCAATGCCGGCATCTAATGAACCAGTGGCTACTTCGTGCAACAGGGGTTTCCAAAGGTGAGTACGGTTTTTATCTACCAGCACTACACTCGCTTGGCCTTTTTTCCCTAGTTTACGCCCTAAACGTGTCGCTAGCTCTAAGCCACCGGCACCACCACCAACTACAACGATTCTAGTCATGCTTGCTTGTTTCCTTGTAACAACTTGAAGTGTTTTTGCTTTACCCAAAAGGCATTTAGTTGATTTTTTGTGCCTTGAACTGCTGGTGAAGCAGCGCTCATTATACGTAACTTGATAGAGATCACAAAAAGAGCGCAATAAAAAAGAGGGATTAAATCCCTCTTTTGACAAAAATATAAGCTTCTACAGGCTTGGTAAACGTTTTAAAGACTTAATCAACTGTAAGTGATGACTAATATCTTTAAACTTGTGACTTTGCTCTTTATCCCATACTACCTGGTAGTAATCTTTAAGCTCTTGTTCCGATACCTTGTTATCCAGTACCTCGTCGTTTTCCGACAGCACTACCGTACAATTGCCTTTATTCTTGGTTCTAAACTCGGTTACACATTTAGAAGCAATATCAATGTACTCTTCTGGTCGCTCAATTCGGCCCTGCATGTTCACTTCTGGGTGTAAATTCGGGTTGAAAATCACCGAAGGTATACCACATAAAAAACCAATGCGTTCGCTCCAATAGCCGCCTAGTCCCACACCACAAATCACCACTTCTTCATCAGCACTTAACATGAGCTGTTTGTGCACTTCTTTTAGAAGATGGCTCATGTCATGCCTTGGGTGAATGGTACTGTAGCTAATTGGTCGCACGTCTGGGTCGACAAATTGCAGCTGCAGCACTTTTTCGTGGTTACCCGGACTTGTTGAGTCAAAGCCGTGTAGATAAATAATCATCTCGCTTTACCTTCCTTAGAATCACACACTAAAAACAAGTGTATTTATAAACTGTTTGTTTCACTACTCATTTGCGCTATTTTCGCAGCGCGAGCGGCAATTTCTTTATACTGAGCTTGCGCTTCTAACTCAGACCAACTAAGTGGATATGCTTTGCCTACTAATCGCTCACCGGCGGGCACTTGAGTATGCTCTAGACCATCTAGCAAACTGATGCTTGCTTCTCGATCATTACAGGCGAGCAACAAATCACAGCCAGCAGTTAATGCTTGTTTAGCGCGAGCAACATGATCGCCCACCACTGCTGCCCCCTTCATGCTTAAATCATCACTAAATATTAGACCTTTAAATGCCAAACTTTTGCGGAGAATTTGCTGCAACCAAATCTTAGAAAAACCTGCTGGCTTTTCGTCAACTTGCGAGTAAATAACATGCGCAGGCATCACCGCGTCCAGCTTATTCTGGGCTATTAGCGAGGCAAACACTTGCATATCTTGCTGTTGAATGTCGGCAAAAGAGCGGTTATCACGCGCCTCTAAATGATGAGTATCGGCTTTTACATTACCATGACCAGGAAAGTGCTTACCGGTAGCTTTCATTCCTGCTACCGACATACCATCGATAAATGCGCTGGCAAGCTGAGTAATCTGTTCAGGCTTGTCACCAAATGCCCGCTGGCCAATCACGTCACTCACGCCATTAATATCTAACACGGGAGCAAAACTAATATCAATGTCGCAGGCTCGCAGCTCAACCGCCATTAACCAACCTAATTGCTTTGACCATTCAATGCTAGACAAACCTAGCTGATTGGCGGTGTTGGCAATTTGCCCCATTGCAGGTATGGCAGAAAACTGCTCTCTAAATCTTTGGACACGCCCACCTTCATGGTCAACAGCAATCAGTAAACGCTGGTTGCTGGCCACTCTTATGGTTCGTACTAGCTCTATTAATTGAGCTCGGTCTTGATAATTACGGCTAAATAAAATAACCCCAGCAACCAGAGGGTGCTGAAGCATTTCAGCTTCTTCAGCACTCAGCTCTGTGCCAAGTAAATCGATAAAAAGTGGGCCCATTAATCACTACCAACCAAAAGTAGATTTAGTTTCGGCCTTACGGATCTCAGTCTCATCAGCCCATTCTACTAGGCCGGTTTTTAAATCCATTAATCGCATGGTCATTTTGTAATAAACGTCTTTAGTCTTTTTGTTGGTTTTTACGATACTCGCTAGGTTACCGTAGAGCATGTATTCGGCGCCGACCTGCTGACCAAATGCAATCGCTTTTGAGGGGTCAACTAAGCCACCATCATTTTGAAAGTCGAGCTGCTCTCGCACTTCATTCACGCGGCTCATATCAACAAAGCGAAATTTGCCAGATTGCAATAACTTAGTGCTGATGGAATCAGTTACCGATTCGGTATCGATGTGTTCAGTAGTTTTATTTTTGATCCGTTCAACAAACACAATCGGACGATTATTGGCGGTGATTTCTGCTAACAAAGGAGATGAGATCATGGAATCAGTCATTTCGCCAGCAATCTTTTGCAAATCAGTCGAACCAAAAGCAACATCTACAGTTTCAACTTCTTGAGGGTCGCCATAGCTCACCTGAGTTGAACACCCAGTCAAGGTAAATGCCAGTACGGATGCTGCTAATACAAGTTTTTTCATGGGATATCTCTCTGTTATTCAACTTCTCTAACATAAATTTTGAAATGGTTAGCGTTGTGAACTAACGCCACCGATTGGACCTGAATTTGTTGCTTGCCGTGCAAGCTTAGCGGCGTCCATGCTGTTGTTGCGTTGTTCAATTGTACATTGTTACTGTCGTACCAATAAAAACGATACTGTAAATCTAAGTCACCTTTGTATAAAGATTGTATTGTGGCGACACCACGTAGGCGATCCATACCTTGGTGGGTTGCTGCATCAATAATGGTGAGCTTACGACCTAGATTAAGGTTATCTACTATTAACCATTGTTTACCATCAGGTTTGTCTGAGTCGGCTGCAATTCCGGAGGTATCAGTGGTGCACCCAACCAACAATGCACTTAGTAACAGCAAATATTTCATAGCTTTACCCTCTTCATAAATTAAATACTTGAGCAGGAGCACCCAAATCATTAGTTAATACCAAGGTAACCCTTCTGGGCCTTAAAGTAATGCTTGTAGATGGTTCAATTAACCCCTCAAATTCTAGAGTATGTTCACCAACAGGCAAAGCTTTAACGGCTATCTGTGCTAAAGCCGGTAAGGTTTGCCAACTACGAGTATCGGCGCGCTCTGAAGCAACATTGTAAATATTGACTAAGGCATTTGCCCAATTTTCTTCGTCATCAGCTTTGTCTTTGTTCACTTCTCGCCTAAATTGGTCTTTGGTGATAACCCGCAAGATTTGCCGTAGCAATATACCTGGTAAGTCTTGCTGCAACTGCTTAGCCGCTAAGTCATCAAACTGCACTAAACGCTCGGTAGCAAATCGCTCACCATTAACGGCTAGCTTTTGCGGAATGCTTACTTGGGCATTTCCCCTCATAATGGGCAGCGCTACCGTGTAGGTTTCCCAGCGATTATGGTTATAAAGTGGCAATGTAAAACGGGCTTCTTGGCGAGCGGCAACAATTGATTGTTCATGAAGAACAATCAGCAAACCTTGTTGTTTACTTAAGGGAACTGGCTCTGCAGGGGTATACTTTTTATAGTCACTCATCGAGAGTTTCTTGCCAAGGCGGGCTACTTCGGCTTGTAAATAGCTATTGTTAGGCGCCAGTGCTAAGGCCTTTCGGTAATCGATGTAAGCATCATCCTCTTGCCCCGCCGCCAAGTACAATGCAGCAGATAGAGCAAACGTTAAACCATTTTGAAAAGCATTATCCAGGGCTTTATCCTTGGAGTTTAGTTGCGGGTATTCTTGCATTAAATCGTCGTATTGCGCTGTGTAATCCCGTAATTGCTCTTCTAGGCTAATTGGTGCTTCTTGCATAGCTTGTTGTTGAATCATTGCCGCACGGCGTACCTCAATTAATGCAGACTCTAGGCCATTGCTATGCAAGTAATTTATCGCCTGATAATGATGCAACATAACCTGTTCATAAACAGGAATATGGTACTCAATAAAGTTATCGTTGGTCGCCAAGGCCGAAACATTCTGTAAACCCGTTGATAAACGGTACTCCGCTTGCCGAGATAACCACTGAAGTTGCTCGTCGACGGTAGTGAAATGTGCTTGGCTTTGTTCAAAATCGCCCGCTAAGTAACTCATCCGCCCCTTTTCTAGTTGCTTAAGGTAGTAGCTATTATCGCCTTGTTTACCTTCGGCCAATAAGTCCGAGGCTAGCTCAAATTTTCCTGAACCTAGTTGGTAACGGCTCGCGCGCAATTGCTCGTCATAACTCACAAAAAGATCACTGAAAACTGCACTGCTACAACCTAGTAATACTATGCTAGAAAAAAATGCAGCTAAAAACACTCGCGGTTTATACGAAAGAAAGTGATGAAACCGACGGTTTACTAACATGCACTTAAACATGCGAGGTACAAAGGCCATTTGTCTAAGCTAAAACTCATGTGGATGAAGAATCTTCTTTATAAACTATTTTGCTATACAGGCCCAACCTAGCGGTAGATTATTTAGCAAAAAAGCGCCCTGGTTGTGTTTTATTTGAACGATTAGCTTTAGATAAAAGTTTAAAAGGTAAAGTCTTAGTTAAATCAGCCGCTAATATCAGTATAAAAGCGGCCTGCGCGAGTAGAGTTGTGATCTCTTACATAGTAAGAACAGCCAACACAGGGCATACTTTTAACAAAATAAAACAATATAAAAACTATAAATAGCTAACAAGATCGGTTGGTCGAGGAATTATGAAAAAAAAGTCACTGAACGTAGCCTCATCGCTCCAATTTTTTAAAAATATTTCTATTGTTCATCGAGTAAACATTGGTTTTGGCTTTCTGGTTTTAATGATGGTACTCACCAACGTATTGTCGTTACAAACTGGCAGTCGCTTTAACCAACAGCTTGATACCGTAACAGAAGAAGCCACTCCATTAGTGTTACAAAGTAGCCAATTTGCGGTAGATTTGCTCACTGCAGATAAATACTTTAAAGATGCTCTAACCTCTAGCGAAGCAGATGTTATTAAAGCTAGTAGCGAGGCTTTTGAACAAAGTGAACTCGTTTTTATTTCTTCACTTGGCACTTTACGTTCAATGTCGGAAGGCAATAACGAGTTGGAATCTCGCCTAGATGCGCTTAATGCTCTGGACCAAAATTACTTCCAAGTAGCTAAGCAGGTAATGAACGACAACATTAATTACTTGGAAGATTTACAATCGGTTAAGCGTAGTACCAACCAATTGTCGGTAATGCTACCGCAACTTAAGAAAAACCTATCAGATAAAGTAGCTGCATTGAACGATGACTACATCCGTTGGGCGGCTGAGAGTTTCTTGAACGCGATGGCCGTTATCGAGCTAAATACTTTAGAAGGCTTAAATACTAGCCAGTCTAAAAAGGTATCTGTAATCCTTAAGCGCAACAACAAGCTAATCAAAAACTTCTTGAGCGCCACCTCAGATCTAGAAGAAGAAATTCCTGAACTACGTAACGATATGGGCCATCAGATTGACCAGTTTGTTAAGGACTCGACCAAGTCTGATGGTGTGTTAGCTGCCCACCTAAAGGTGACACAAGACAACGAAGCCATTGCTCAACGTGTTAGTGAGACCTCTGTCCAAATTACTGAAGCCATTAGCCAGCTTTCTAGCATTAACGACATTGCAAACGCTCAGGTAGACAATGCCTCCGAAAGTGCCAACAAGATGTTGGAGTCTAGCCGCATTCAGCTAATTACTGCGATGGTAATAGTTATTCCATTAGCCTTATTGGTTGCTTGGAACGTTGCAAGTTCTATTAAACAACCACTTAACTTATTACTTAAGACCCTTAAAGCGGCAGCCGCCGGTGATATGACCGAAACTGTTAAGTACCAAAGTACCAACGAATTTGGCCAACTAGCTGATTCTGCCAACAGCATGATGGAGCAAATGCGCTCGGTTCTTAATGATATTAGCCAGGCCGCTGAAAGTCTCTCGAATGTATCTAACGGTAACTCCACTACCCTTAATACCGCCAAAGTTGAATTGGATAATCAACGCCAAGAAACAGCGTCTGTTGCAGCAGCTATGACGGAAATGGAGCAATCGGTTAGAGAAGTAGCCAAGAGCGCTAACATTACTTTAGAAAAAGTAATGGAAGTTGAAGAAGCTGCAAACTCTGGTCGACAAGTAATGAGCAACAACATTACTACTACTCACCAATTATCAGAAAAACTAGAACACAGTAGTTCGGTTATTGGTGAAGTTGACAGCATGAGTAACAGTATTGGTTCAATCTTAGATGTAATCAGAGGCATTGCCGATCAAACCAACTTGTTAGCCTTAAACGCCGCTATTGAAGCCGCTCGCGCCGGTGAGCAAGGCCGTGGATTTGCAGTAGTTGCTGACGAAGTGCGAGTATTGGCACAGAAAACCACCAACTCAACAACCGAAATTCAATCTATGATTGAAAACCTACAGAAAAGTGCTCAACGCGCTGTATCAGTTATGTCGGAGTGTTCTTCAGAAATGCAAGCCAGTATTTCTCAAAGCTCTGACGCCAACGGTGCAATGGAAGAAATCCAAGGCATTATTACTCAAATCTCTGATATGAGTAGCCAAATTGCGGCAGCGGCAGAACAACAGCAAGCCACCGGCGCTGAGATATCCAACAACCTTAACCGTATCTCAGACATTAGCGATGAGAACTACCAAAGCATTGAAATAGTGACCAGCACAAGTGAAGAGCTTGGTGAATTAGCAGGACAACAAGATTCGCTAGTTAAACGCTTTACCCTGTAGATTGCGCTGTAAATAAAAAAGGCTCCAAAGGAGCCTTTTTTATTAGCGATAAACCTCGGATATGGCACCCTTTCCTACCCCTTCGTAAGCTATAACCTTCAAGCTATGTCCTTCCATCACCTTAGCAAGGGTAGACGCAATATACGCAGCTAAATTCTCGACGGTAGTCTCGCAGGGAAGAATGTCTGTTTCTTGTTTAGGGAGCACCAGTTCAAAAAAACCTTGCGGCGATTGATAGGCAAACGCGTAATGATCTTGCCAGTCTTGCTGCTGGTAAAAACTAATATCTTGCTGGCTAATTTCATCACTTTCGCTACCAAGATAAATATTACGCCACTTCATCGCCCAACTGGTTGCTAAGTCAATGTCATACTCCCCATCTACCTGAATTTCGATAGTGGAACGATGCCCATGAGCAATACGTTGACAATTGCCATCGTGCTTTTTCAAACCGTGGCTGTAGTGATAATAAGGACCATCGATAGATTCGTGTCTTAAGGTAATAGCCAGATCTTGAATATTCGCCGGCAGCTGCTCTAAAACTACATTTTTTACGTACGCGGTTAAGGCTTCGTTACTCACCTCTACCGAGTCAATAAAGGTATACGCTTCATCAGGGCAACGTAAATGAATGCTCTTTCCATGCGGTCGCATGAAGTCCAATTGGGTATAACCTTCGCCTGTTTTTACCTTACATAGAGGCGAGCGAATAGGCACCAACAGTTTATGATCGACCTTTTCATCGATTAAACGTTTAATCAGCTTTTTTACTTGGCCAAAATCTAACAACATATCCATATCATTAAGTGAACCACCTAACTCTATGTCTACTAACCAACTCTCTCCCACTAAGCCACGATCTGGGCAAAGGTAGGTAGAGTCGATTACGGTTAAATCTTTTACAAATAATTTCATAGTGCTGCTCATAAACGCGAATGCGGCTCATTATAACGGCAAGCGCATAGAATAGTCATCGCCTCAATGCTCTCTAATCCAAACAGCGTAGAACTATGATATGGTTAAACTATGTCATGGAAACGATAGATATCGATGTGGACCCTATAGCTCCGGAACTTCTCAAGCAGTTTAATGCCCTTCCTTGTCAAACCGAAGTGCATCTACAAATACCCACTCCTACAAAGCCGTTGCGCTTAAGAAGTCGCTTAATTGGTATTGAGCCAGGAATGTGTGTGATTTTATCTCGCGGAATAGACCAAAATTGGGAAGCAGCTAGAGATTTAATTCGAGAAGGCCAGTCAATTGTTGTTCGTATTGTTAACGAAGGTGACCCAAACGCTACAATATTTGCCTATCGCGGTTCTATATCTAAGCTAATGAGTAGTGTTGGCCGCTGGGTAGTACTTGATTATCCGCGCAACGTGCAAAAAATCAGCTTGCGCCAACACAGTCGCTTACCTATTTCCTTGTCTTGCAACATGCGCAGTAGCGCTGATAGCCAAGAATCCTTTAGCGGTTTGCTTAAAGACTTGTCCTTAAATGGCGGTGGCTTCGTGTCTAGCCCTATTCCACTGCCGTTAACCAAACAAGCATTTACGTTAGAATTACCAATAGAAGGCCAAGATCCTTTGGCGATAACCGCGAGTATCTGCAATCAGCATTTAGAACAACGCTCACCAGAAAAAGTGCATTACGGTTTAAGTTTTGATGCCGACGACAAACTTAAGCAAAAATTTATTGAGAGTGCGCTTTTAGAAATTGTACAACGAGAAAACAAAACCCCCGGTTAAACCAGAGTAAGCACTATTTAAGGCACAAAAAAAGCGACCCGAGGGTCGCTTTTGAATTAACGGTCAACTTCTAGTCTTTGTTGTACTTGGCAGTACGCGGGAACGCAATGCCATTGCTATCAAACAAGTAACAAGCTTTAGTTGGTAGACCTACACGTAGTTCATCGCCATTTTTACTTGGGAATTCACTGCGTGCTTTAAAGGTGAAATCAAAGCCTTTAACGTCCATATAAACGTAAGACTCTGAACCTAGGTGTTCAGCAACTACTACTGTACCTGTAATGAAGTTCTCTGCATGAGCATGGGTATCTTCTACCAAGTGCTCAGGACGGCAACCAAGCTCGATTAAATCACCTACGCTTGCACGGCTAGTATCAACCGCAGCAGTGATAACATCACCAGTCACCAACTTAACTTTACTTTCGTGCTCACCAGTTTCTACGATTTCGCCTTCGATGAAGTTCATTTTTGGCGAACCAATAAAGCCAGCAACAAACTTGTTAGCTGGGTTATGGTAAAGCTCTAACGGAGAACCGTATTGCTCCAAGTTAGTTGCAGCATTGGGGTCTAGTGGGCTAAGTACCACAATCTTATCAGCTAAGGTCATCGCTTCCACTTGGTCGTGGGTAACGTAGATGATAGTTGATTGCAGTTCTTTGTGCAGTTTAGCAATCTCGATACGCATCTTCACACGAAGTGCTGCATCAAGGTTAGATAGTGGCTCATCAAATAGGAATACGCCTGGTTGCTGTACAATACAACGACCAATAGCAACACGTTGACGCTGACCACCACTTAACTCTTTTGGCTTACGGTCTAGAAGAGGATCTAGGCCTAGAATGTCAGAAGCATTATCTACTCGAGTTTTAATCGTATCTTTATCAACCTTTTTCAATTTAAGGCCGAAAGACATGTTTTCGCGTAAATCCATGTGTGGGTATAGTGCGTAAGACTGGAACACCATACCTACATTACGTTCTACTGGCGGTACGTCATTCATGAACTTACTACCAATGTTAAGCTCACCACTAGTAATATCTTCTAAGCCAGCAATCATACGTAGCAACGTTGACTTACCACAACCTGATGGACCAACAAATACAACAAACTCGCCATCTTTAATATCTAGGTTAATATCACGCAAGGTATCTTGGTGAATTGCCGGATCGTAGTTTTTACGTACATTTTTTAGAATTACATCAGCCATTATTAGCTCCAAACTGAATAAAGCGTTCGCTTTACTCGCAATCAATCTTGTTTTGCGTAGCTACACCAGTAGCTACGCCCAAATAATTTAACCTTTAACACCACCAGCTGTTAACCCGCCGACCAACCAACGTTGAGCCATTAGGAACACTAGCGTGATAGGGAATCCTGACAATACAGCTGCAGCGGCAAAATCGCCCCACAAGTAGTTTTGCGGATAGAGATATTGTTGAGCACCTACGGCGAGCGTGAGCTTATCAACATCTTGCATCAATACAGACGCCATTGGTACTTCGGTAATTACACCAATGAATGCAAGAATGAACACTACTGCCAAAATAGGAACAGAAAGCGGTAACAATACCAATCTAAACGCTTGCCAAGGAGTTGCGCCATCAATAGCAGCAGACTCTTCTAAGGCCGGGTCAATAGTTTCGAAGTACCCTTTAATGGTCCACACGTGAAGTGCAATACCACCTAGGTAAGCGAAAATTAACCCGCCGTGAGTGTTTAGACCCAACCAAGGAATGTATTCACCAATCTTGTTGAACAAGGCGTAAATTGCTACCAAGGCCAATACAGATGGGAACATTTGGAAAATCAACATACCGTTAAGAATGGTTGCTTTACCTCTAAAGCGCATACGAGCAAACGCATAAGCACTAGTAGTAGATAGAGCCACGATTAGTAAGGCTGAGATACCCGCTACTTTAATCGAGTTCCATAACCAAGTTAGTACTGGGAATGGAGGCGGTGTTAATGAACCATCTGGGTTTACAACTGTAATCCCTAAGGCCAAGCGCCAGTGATCTAAAGTAGGGTTAGATGGAATCAATTCACCTACCGCAAAGTTACCAGTACGGAATGAAATTGTGATTACCATTAATAATGGGAAAATAATTAAACATAGAAACAAACATAGCACTACGTGAGTAGCTAGTTTTCTATATTTCAATGATTTAGGTTGAACCATTGCCATAGTAGCTTCTCCTTATGCCGTTTTATCAGCTTTAGTTAGTTTCAAGTTAATCAATGCTAGTGCACCAACCACTAAGAAAATTAGGGTTGCAATGGCACTTGCAAGACCATAATCCTGACCACCGTCACCTTGGAAGGCAATTCGGTAGGTGTAACTTACGAGTAAGTCGGTTGTACCAGCTGGTGTCGAAGCACCAATGATATCAGGACCACCGTTGGTCAATAACTGAATCAAAACAAAGTTGTTAAAGTTAAAGGCAAAAGAAGCCACCAATAATGGTGTTAGAGGTTTCATTAACAACGGAACTGTAATGTTGAAGAAGTTATTAATTGGACCCGCACCGTCCATCGCAGAAGCTTCGTATAAGTCTTCTGGAATAGACTTAAGCATACCCAAACATAAAATCATCATGTAGGGGTAACCCAACCAAGTGTTAACGATCAAAATCATCGACTTGGCCATTACCGGGTCAGTAAACCAGTCTGGCTTGATGCCAAATAAGCCATTTAAGATTTCGTTAATCTCACCAAAGTTTTGGTTGAATAAACCTTTAAATACTAGGATTGAGATAAAGGCTGGAATTGCATAGGGGAGAATGAGTACTACGCGATAAATAGCGCGACCTTTTAGCTCTTCCCACTGAATTAGACAGGCTAAAACCATACCAATTGCTAAGGTAAATGCTACAGATGCAGCAGCAAAAATTACTGTCCAAATGAAGATTTCGATGAACGGTTCTTTAATACCTTTATCGGTAGCAACACGTTCAAAGTTTTTCCAACCTACGCCAACAGTAAAGCCAGGCGCTAAACGGTTACCAACAAACTCACCATCACCATCAATGTACTGGTAGTAACCTGTTTCCATGTTTGGCAGCATAAGCTCGCCAGTCTGGTTGTTACGCAGAATAGAAGGCCCAGGTAAAATAGCGCCACTTTCTTTTAGCACTACTCCATCTTCAAGGCGTGTATATAAAGGCTTCATCGCAGAGAATTTGCGAAGGCCATTCATAACCAGTTCATCTTGATTAGGCGTAACTAATACAATGCTATTGAAGAACTGACGATGAGAGATAATTTCTTTAATTGGCGCTTTTTCACTAGAAGGTAAAGCGTCAACTTCTTGTAATTTAATTCGCTTAGTTGCCAGCGTTAATTTGCGTGCGCGAACATCGGCGTTAGACACTACTTCAACAGGACGAGTAACAAAATATTTGTCGTCTTGTGACAGTGCTAGAACATACTTACCTTCAGATTCTTGATGTAGCTGAAAGTCAAATGAACCGCCTTTCGCCATATAAGTCTTCTGGATATGTAACTGCTCTACCCGCTCAAGCGACAATAAGTTGGTGCCACTATAGTTGGTGAAAGCAATTCCAATGGTGTATGCCAGAGGGAAGATGATAAATACGACCATCCCCGCAATGCCGGGGAAGATATATCTGTGCGCATACATTTTTTTGCTTAAAAAAACGTAAACACCGGTAGAAACAACAACAAGGGTGAGCAATGCAAATGCATATTCACCACCTGCATACATCAAAACAATTGCATAGCCGTTAAGCAATACAATCGCCGTGATCAGCAGAAGTTTTAGCCAAGCATACTTGCCCTGCATAAAACCTGGAGACGCAGAAAGACCCATCTTATGTACAACCTTTGTATTTGACCGAAATTAATAAAGAGGAGGATAGACCAATATCCTCCTCCTGACCGAAATAATATGACCGTATTATTTCGCTATGCGACGCGCAGCGGCGTCTAGTGCTTTCTCTAGAGGTTGACGACCACTAGTGATGTTGGTTAGAGATGTTGCCATCGCAGACCAGAATTTACCCATTGCAGCTACGTTAGGCATTGGCTCACCATCTTGAGCGTTTGCGAAAGTTGCAGCGATGCGAGGGTCGCTTGAAAGCTCTTCCATGTACGACTTAAGTGCTACAGCACCTAGTGGTACATCGTCATTCACAGATTTCAAGCCTTCATTAGTAACAAGGTAGTTTTCTAGGAACTCTACCGCTAAGTCAGCGTTAGGTGACGCAGAGTTAACCGCACCTGCTAATACACCAACCATTGGCTTAGCTTTGTTACCGTTGATAGTTGGAATGTAAGTTACACCGTAGTTGATGCCACTTTTTTCCATGTTATCCCAAGCCCAAGGACCGTTGATAACCATTGCTACTTCACCTTTGTTAAAGGCAGAGTCCATTACACCGTAGTCAGCGCCTTTAGGCATGTGACCATTTTCGATAAGATCTTTAATTACTTTAGCGCCCATTTTAGCGCCGTCAGTTGCTACGCCAGTGTCTTTAACGTCGTAAGCACCGTTTTCGTATTTGAAGATGTAACCACCGTTCGCAGCCAGTAGAGGCCATGAGAAGTAAGTATTGTTGTAATCCCATAGGATAGCGTGCTTACCAGACTTCTGAAGCTCTGTATCTAGAGCTGGGATTTCTTCCCAAGTCTTAGGAGGGTTTGGCACTAAGTCTTTGTTGTAGATAAGACCTACCGCTTCAATAGCGATTGGGTAGCCGTATACTTTGCCGTCGATAGTAACCGCGTTCCAAGCAAAGTCTTCTACTGCTGCTTTTTTCTCAGCACTTGGCTTAAGTTCAGTTAATAGACCTGCATCAACCCAGTCACCGAAACGGTCGTGAGCCCATAAGAAAATATCAGGACCTGAACCAGTTGAAGCCGCTTGTTGGAATTTACCAGGGGCATCGTCTGGGTGTGCAACACTTACTTTAACACCAGTATCAGCTTCAAAGCGTTTACCTACTTCAGCCAAGCCGTTGTAGCCTTTATCACCATTTACCCAAATGGTTAATTGGCCTTCTTCAATTGCAGCAAAAGCATTAGATGCCATGCCTAAAGAAGCAACCGCAATAGCAGATGCAAGAATTGTCTTTTTCATTAGCCTTTCCTTAACTGTCGTTATGATTATTTTTGGGTCGCAAGAGTAACTTGCTGCGCTAGATTCTAGCTCATAAGGCTGGCTTAACACATGACTTAGCTCGCACTTTTGAAATTATACTACAAACCCCTAAACCGAGGTGCAGCCTGCCTCAAGAGGTGATTTAATCACCTAACGGTGGTAATAAAACAACATAATTACCAGCATATACACTTGAAAACCTTTCCATGTAGTAATTAAACTACAAAATTGAAACTGATAACCTTTTCAAGCAATCCAATTAACTTATTTGTTATTTTTCAACTGTTCTCTTAAGTTAGGTGGGATTCCAACGATCGTCAATGTATCTGTTGCTTCGTCGTAAAAAACGCGATCTCCTAACAATTTTTGTTCGAAACTTACCGACACACCTTTCCCTTGACCAAAACATTTAGCCAGTTTTTTCAGTGCTGTACGATCTGCTGGAAATTGTTCTTCAAGGGGGTAATTCTCAGCAGCAAACTGGTAGAAATCAACGTTCTCTTCGGCAGTAGGTAAAGCCTTAGCCAACTCCCCTACTACAATTTCTTCGCCATCCTTTAGCTGTTGTTCACAGTAAGACTTAACTTCATCTTTATAGGCAAGCTTTTCTTCTTTATCTAACTGAGTCGCTTGGCAGTAATCGTCAACAGCTTGCATAAGTACGGCATTTTGCATTTTGACATCCAAGCCATCGTCACACCCCAAGAACTCCACAAAGAAATCTGAAATTTTGCGCCCAGCTCTTCCTTTTACATAAGAAACATAACGCTGTGACTCAGGATTACGTTGCATATCGGTAATATCGATACGTGCAGCAAGTTGCACGGAACTGGTTTCTAAATAGCGGCTAGCAGTAAGTTCTAAGCTATCGTCTACTGCAGGCGAGGTTTTATTTTCTAGCAGCATGATAAGTAGATACTCGCCAGCAACATGCTCGTAGTTAGCCAGAAGCAATACACCTTGCTCTACAAAATCATATTTCTTTAGTTCTTCAATCAATACCGTGCCAGCATCAACACTGTATTTATGAAAATCAACGTCTTGGCTTAATAAGGCATCCAATTGTTGTTTGAAGGGGCTGTCATTTTCTTGGTTATAAAAGCCAAAGCCTTTAGCTGCTCTTCCACTATAGTTAAGATGTAAGCTCTCTATTAAGCTAAGCGCCTCTTCGCTATGAGCCATTTCTTCGGCTCGTGCTTGCAGCCCAATGGTGCCATCTTCAACTAGCTCTAGTGAATGTAAAATAAGGTGTTTTAAGGAAATGCTCATAGTCTCTTACTGTTAGTGTTTGCTGACAAGGTGGGGTATTATACGCGTCTTTATCAGCAAATTTGCAGAGAAGTAATGGCAATAGTTTCAAAATATTCCACAGAGCAGGTGGAACAATTACTTAATGATGTACTCAAAGTAGTCGACAATCACAATGTAACCACTGATTTAGCGCTAATGGTACTGGGCAATGCCGCTACCTGTATGATCAATCAGCGTGTTGCGCCAGAGCAAAGAAAAAAGCTCACCGAGGGCTTTGCCAAAGCACTAAAAAATTCGATTAACGACGAAAAATAAGCACACAAAAGGATTTCCTGTCTCGCAATGGTAAATAGCTCAAAACAGTACCGCGACAAAGTGTCTCAGCTTATAAGCTGGGGCCACTGGTTTTGTTTATCAAATATAATTTTGGCCTTAATTGTTGGCCTACGTTATCTGGTTCTGGCTACCCCACCGGAAACATTTTTAGGTCAAAGCTATTTAATTGTGAGTTGGTTAGGGCAATTTTCCTTTATTGCCTTTGTTATTTTCTTGCTTACCCTATTTCCACTCAGTTTTGTTATTCCTAGTAATCGCTCATTGCGTTTTGTTGGGGCGTTGTTCGCCACCATCGGAATAAGCTTACTGATTGTTGATACTGAGGTCTTTGCTACTTTTAATTTGCACCTAAATCCAGCTTTGTTGGAACTACTTATAGATGAAGAGCAAAACAGCCAAGCCAATACACTTAACTTATTGTTTGTATCTGTACCTTTTATCTTTCTGTTAGAGCTTTGGCTCGCAAAACTGTGTTGGAAGTATTTACGCCGTTTAGAGCACAAACGCCTTGGTGGTCCAATTGCTGGTGTCTTATTCATTTGCTTTTTGTTAACCCACTTTGTGCACGCTTGGGCCGATGCAACAAATTACACCACCATTACTCGACAAAAGAATAACTACCCTTTGTTCTACCCGCTTACCGCGCGAAGCTTCTTACAAGAGCAAGGCATTTTTGATGTAGACGCCTACTACAAACAAATCAAAGCACAAGAACAAGAGCAGCAAGGGCAACTTCGCTACCCTATCTCACCACTAAAATATGACCAAGTTGAACAGCGCTACAACTTAATGCTCGTGGTAGTAGAAGGCTTACGCTGGGATATGCTTAACCAACAAGCAATGCCAAACAGCTGGAAGCAAGCTAAACGCTCTAGCCAGTTTTTTAGTCACTACAGTGGCAGCAATAAACCGCAAGAAGGTTTATTTAGTTTGTTTTACGGAATCCCGACCAGTTATTGGCCGAGCTTTAAAACGGAAAGCCAAGGCTCTGTATTGGTGTCTGCACTTCAAGACAGCAATTATCAAATCGAATTGTTTAGTAGCCGTGGCTTAAACCTGCCGGAATTAGCAGGAACCAGCTTTAGCGAGCTTTCAAACCTCGATATGACCAAGCGGCCAGGCGGAGCTGCGGGTGACGAGAAAGCCATACAGGAATGGCTAATCTGGCAGCAAAGCCAATATGCGCAACTTCCTTGGTTTAACTTTTTATATCTAAATGGCGTTGCTGCTTATGACAATGGCAGCGGTGAAACTATGAGCGAAGTGACACCTGAGTCCTTAAGCCAGCATTACTCAGATGCCGCCACAGTTGTGGACTCGCAACTGAACAAGGTGTACCAGCAACTAGCTCAAAGCGGCCAATTAGAGCGCACCATTTTAGTGGTAACATCCGACTACGGAAACGAGCTAAACGATGGTAATAGCAACTACTGGGGTAACAATAGCAACTTTAGCCGCTATCAAACTCAAGTGCCGTTATTTATATCTTGGCCAGATAAAAACCCATCACTATTGCACAGTGATACTAGCCATAACGATATAGTGCCAACCTTGCTTGAAGAAATGCTCTCAGTAGCATCTAACAGCGCGAACTATAGCACCGGACAAAACTTATTTAAGAAGCGTAAGCGCGATTGGATATTAATAGGTAACCAAGAACAACAAGCCGTTGTTCAACGCAACCAGATTACTCTATTTAATCAATCAGGTAGCTATCGGGTGTTAGATCGCGATCTAAAATCCAGCAACGCTCGTGTATCTGTGCCTATGTTGGTACAAGTATTAAACGACTTAAAGCGTTTTTATCAACCTCAACAGTAATTTGTACATTGAATGAACACTTAAGCACAAAAACCAAAGTGGTGTATTGACAGCACTCTGATAGCTAAGTAAATTCATTGCTCAATTCGGAACGTAGCGCAGCCTGGTAGCGCACCGTCATGGGGTGTCGGGGGTCGGAGGTTCAAATCCTCTCGTTCCGACCAAATAGCAGCCCGTAGCTCAATGAGCTACGGGCTTTTTGTTACCTGCAAAACATCTGCTTTTGCTTGAGCCAATAAACGCTTTCCAAGTTCAAGCTAGCCTAAGCAAAGCACTTTAGTCACCACCTTTCAAAGCCAACCTACCCTCAAAAAGCGTACAACCTGATGTCTTCCAAAACTCAGTAACAAAAACAATTAACATTCGTATTTGAATGATAATTATCAAGGTTACTAGCTAGCCATTCGCTTATAGTGCAAATAACTCCCCAAGGTAAGGAAACCTAATGACATACAGCCTTTTGCTACTCGCTCACCTCATCGCAGCAACTATTTGGACCGGCGGACATATCGTGCTTTGCTTGGTGATATTACCCAAAGTTTTAAGAGCCAAATCACCGGAAATGCTACTAGATTTTGAGCAAGCTTTTGAAAAGGTGGGAATGCCAGCGTTAATTATTCAAGTGATTACCGGGCTTTTTCTGGCTTACCATTGGCTCCCCGATGTGAGCCTTTGGTTTAGCATGAGTAACCCTATAAGCCACGGCATCGCCGGTAAACTACTATTATTGGCTTTAACCTTTGGTTTAGCCTTAGACGCCAAGTTACGCGTTTTACCTAAACTATCCTGCAATAACTTGTGGGATATGGCCTTGCATATCATCGCAGTTACTTTGCTCAGTGTTGGCTTTGTTGCCCTTGGCCTTTCTTTCCGATTAGCTTGGTTTGCTTAAGCTTTTGTATCGGCAACTAAGGCTTCTAAATAGTTTAACCAGCGCTCGCTTTGCGAGCTTTGTTCAAGGTTATGCGCACGTTGAGCAGCGGCATAAGCCAGTGAGTAATCTTTTGTCTCTAAGTAAATCTCGGCCAATAATAGCTGCGATTTAGCTTGTTGTTCTTGCGGATCAGCTAGTTTTAAAGCCTCAATAGCTTGAGTATATTGATTGCTTAATAACAACACCTGAGCATACTGCAGATTGTACTCAGGCTTATGCTCAGCAAGCAGTTGCCAATACTTCGCTGACTTTTGCCATTCTCTTGCTTGCTGCCAAAGTTGTGCTTGGCGAAGTAATAATGAGGCATCAGAATCCGCATCAGCCAATTGCGCATAACTCAAGGCTGCTTTTTCTGGCACTCTCAGATACGCATATAACTGGGCTTTATGGCGTAACAAGTTCTCCCCTAAGGCTAATCCCGAACGCTCTGCAGAAACTAAGGTAGCTAAGGCTTTTTGATGTTGCTGGGTTTGGCTGTACAAAGCACTTAGTTGTTGCCACCAACGCAGCGTTTCTGGCTCTAACACCAGTAAAGCTTGATTGGTGATGATCGCCGCTTTTAACTGCTTTAACTGCACTTGAGCGATAAAACGCATACTTAGATTGTTTTTATCTAACACTTGCAGCTGTTCTAACGCGGCTAAATGATCTAACACCGCTTGCCAGTTTTGTTGTTGATAATTAGCGTAAGCTAAATTAGCGCGTAAATTAAGCGTTTGTGAGGGACTAATATCAAGCTCTAACTCCGGTTGCTGAACTTGAGTCAGCAATATCTCAAAATGGCTTAATGCCTCATCAATATGTTGCTCGCTAAGTAGTATTTCGGCCAGCATGTTTCGCGTTTCCCAAGCCTGTTGTGGGGGAAACGCTTGCAAGTTCACAGCCTCTACCAGTTTTGCTTTAGATAACGCTACCTGCTCGTCTTGCCAATAATAAATCCCCAACATTCTAGCTATGTAAGCTTGGTCATATTTACCGCTGGGCTTGAGTTGTTCTAACTGAGAAATGGCTTTAGCGAGTTCGCCATCTTGTTGCAATTGAAATACTCGTTGCACCCTTTCTGCTGTATTCCGACTGAGTTCTTGAGCAAACAGTGGCCCAGAACTTAGCCCGCAAAACATTAAAGTAGCCAATAAGATCCTAATCATCTGCAGCAGGAACCTCAAAATCAATAATAACAGTATGATCTGCAATTTTTGTGGCTTTACCATTTACCATTTGTGGTTGGTACTTCCATCGCGACAGCGCTTTGTATGCTTCGCGCTCAAACACCCCTTTGGGTTTGGCATCTAAAACCTTAATATCTGTTACTCGCCCAGCCTCATTGATAGTGATACTGAATTTCACATAGCCTTCAATATTACGTCGTTTAGCCCGCTCTGGGTATTTAGGCTCTATACGATGCAGTGGCAAAATGTCTTGCTGTTGAACGTTGGCAACCATAGGTAAATTGGGTGCCGATAAGCTTAGCGCACTAACATTACTTTCAAAGTTAATGCTTGGCATCGCCAAAGTATTAAGTTGTTGGTCGTGACTAGACGCTTGCTCAGGTGCACTGGTAGCGCTTGAACTTGGCGCTTCCGGCATCGGTTCTGGCGGCTCAGGTAAGCGGCGCTGTCTGCGCTGGGCAATACTTTCAGGCTGTTGTAGCTGAATAAACAAATTCGGCTTCGCTGAATTATCTTCCGGCAAACTGCGTTGAAAATGCACCATAGAGTTCATCGCTACAAACAGACTAATAGCCAACAACACAGCTAAGGGGCTGATTAACAACAAACGCAGCATTATGGCGCCTCGGTGGCCAAAGCGATGTCTTGAATACCGGCAGCTTTAGCGCCATCCATCACTTTTACTACTGTGCCATTATAGGCATGTTTATCGGCCTGAATAACCAGCTTGGCGCTAGGTTGTTCTAACAGTAAATGCTCCAAATTAGCTTGAACTCGCTCTACGTCAATCATGCGTTGATCGATAAAGATCCGGTTTTGCGCATCCACTGCTACAAAAATTCCAGCGTTAGCTTGAGCAACCGCATTACTCGCCTGCGGCCTTTGCACTTCCATACCCGACTCTCTAACAAATGAGCTAGTCACAATGAAGAAAATCAACATAATGAATACAATATCCAGCATCGACGTAAGGTCGACTTGCGCTTCTTCGTGCTGTTGCCTGCGATGACCTAATCTCATCGACGACTCCTTAAAAGCTTTTCTAAATGTAGCTGTTTACGCTGGCTTAACCGCGATAAACGTGAATAGATAAACATGCTGGTAAGGGCTGCGACCATGCCAGCCATAGTAGGTAGTGTTGCTCTAGCAATGCCTGCTGCCATTAATCGCGGATCGGCATTACCTTGGCTAGCCATGGTATCAAATACCACGATCATCCCGGTTACCGTACCCAGTAAACCTAACATTGGGCAAAGTGCCACCAGCAGTTTCAAGAGATTAAAATTTCTTTTCAAAGCGTTTTCTGCTTCGCTCAACCAAGCATTACGCTGCCACAAGGCCAGCCAAGAATGCTGCTCTTCACGGGCATCCCAGCGAGACTTCCAGACGTTTTGCAAGCGCGGAAAATCCCACACTATAAACAGCAAACGCTCTAAACTAAGTAACCAAAAGCCAGCTACCACGGCAACTAAGGCCCAAAGTACCGGCCCGCCCCGCAGCATGAACTCGTTAATATTGGCCCAGTCAGGTAGCTGGTTGATTAGCTCAAGCAGCATTGTTACTTATGGCCTTTAAGCTATGGTTTGCCTCTGCCCGCTGTGCAACCAATCCCAAGCTTTGCTTCTCGAGTATGTTACGAATCGCCTCGGCTTGTGCATGCAGTACATTGTGCGAGAACAGCAAAGGCATAGCAGAAATAAGCCCAAGAACAGTCGTCACCAAGGCCATTGAGATGCCACTTGCCATTACTTTAGGATCGGCATTACCAAACTGAGTAATCACCTGGAACGTTTCAATCATTCCAGTTACTGTCCCCAATAAACCCAACATTGGTGCTAGCGCTGCAAGCAATTTAATCATGCTTAAGCCACGCTCTAAATGCTGCTGTTCATCTACAATTTGCTCAAGTAAACGCAGCTCTATTGCTTCTACAGCTTGGTCTTGGTCGGCTTTATAAGCCTGTAATATTCGGCCTAAAGGATTATCTTTTGGATTAGCAGGTTGCTTTAGCTGAGCCCGAATTTGACTGCGAATAATGAGTAAACGAATACCTCGATATAAGGCAATCAGCATTCCTAATGCAAACAATAGTGCGATAACTTTACCGACTACCCCACCATGGGCAAAACGCTGAGCTAAAGTCGGTTGCTCGGCCAATTGTTGCAACAAACCTCCATGGCTTGGATCCAAGCTCACAAACTTGCCCGGTGCTTGCTGCAGTTCTGTGGCCGTAGGCGCAAGTTCAGGCTGCACAATAAACGACTTAGCTTGCTTACCATCCCAGCGAGCATAACCTTGTTCGTTAACCAAACCAAAGCCGCCTAAACGCCAAAACTCCTGCTGCTGTAACTGCCCTTGGTTATCAAAATAAGGCAATTGCAGGTGTTCAATACGGCCACTAGCTTGAATGGTGTTATCAAATGCTTGCCACAAACCTTCTAGTTCAGTCATAGAGGGCAGCGCGCGCGCTTGCTCTATTTGATCTAAGGTGGATAACACCTCTGGCTGATTTGCCACCAATGCGCTGGTTTGTAACTCTAGTTTGAGCTCTTTAGCGGCTTGCCTCACTACACCAAATAACTCGCCTAAACTACCAGACGCTAAATGTAGCTCGGTTTCTAATTCTGCTAAGGTTTTTTCATTGTTAGTGAAACTATCACTTAAACTATCTGTATCCTTCTGTAAGGCATCACGCTCGGCCAATAAAGCTTGCTGGCGCGCTTTAAGCTGCGCTAAATCTTGCTCAAAGCCTTGCTCTCTTACTTGGTTATGCTGTAACTCTTGCTGCTTAGCTTGTTGCGTGGTGCTTAGTAAGGTTTCTTCTGCCAAAGCCGCGTTGTGACTTAAAGCCAGCAGTGTTATCAATACAAAGGGTTTCATTGATTAGCCTCCGTACTTAGCGCCAGTGGCAGTACTAATAAACTCGGTGCTGCGACTTTATTTGCTACATCAAAGGCTAAGCCTACATTGCTATGCTGCTTACTTTCGATAACTTGCCATTGCTGGCTATTTTGATGCCATGCCCAATACTGTTGATGATCTAAACTACGCGCGACCAAGCTTACTCTGCCTAGATTTAACAGCTCTACTTGGCGTGGGCCATCAAGCTCAATTTGCGCTTCGTAGCTGCCTAATTTCAAGCCATAATCCAATTCAATTTGATAGGCTTCTAATATCCGACGATACTTTTCTGAGTCGCTAACATCCGCTTGGCTCATTAGCGTATTTAACTTTGCTAGGCGCTGCTGGCGAGCCTCACTGCGGATCGGCAAATCTTGCTCATGTAATTGGGCTAGCCCCTCGAGCATTTGATACATAAGTGGCACTACTCCCAAGCGAGTTGAGCCAATTTCATTGAGTTGTTCTTGTAAACTATGCTGCTCACTTTGCTGGCTTTCAACTAAGCGACTAAGGTGATTTTTGTATACCTTTAGTTGGCTCACTTCTCGCTCTAGCGCTTGAATCTCTGACGCTAAGGCCAAAGCCTGATCACTTGATTGGTCGATACGTTGTTGACTGTGTTTTGCTTGGTCAACAATCTCGCCTTCAATCTTGCGTGCTTGATCTAACTGCTCGGCTTGCGAGCCAAAGGAAATGCTTGTCATCAAACTGGCTGTTAACAACAACCATTTGACTCGAAGTAGATAACTAAACATGAATACTTCCAATCGTTTAATAGAACCAGCACTGATTAAGCGCTGGCAGCAATAGTAATACACGCCGAGTGTAACGCAATTAATTCTCATTTTCATTGATTAAGCTCTGGCCTGTCGCTGACCACGCACCAATAAGGCGATAAAATAAATACCACCAATAATTGATACCAAGGTTCCAGCAGCCACTTGGCTAGGATAAAAAATCCATTGGCTTATCAAATCTGCAAAAGACAACAATAAAGCCCCTACCAAGGCAGACACAATAATCTGTTGTTTAGCTAAACGCGCCCCTAGCATTACCGCAACATGTGGCGCCAGCAAACCCACAAATGCTACCGGTCCCATGGTAGCAGTTACCATGGCACACAGTAAGGCTACTCCCAGTAACATCAACACATAAGCTTTGGGCACAGCTAGGCCTCTTGCTTGTGCAAACGAGCGACCAGCCGAAATCAAACTTAGCCAAGGATGTAACACATACAAACCTAAAATTACCACAAAACTTACTGCAGCTAAGCGTAATGCGGCTTCTGGGCTAACCCGATAGGTAGAACCTGCCAACCAAGCCAAAATTTCGTATATCTCTTGCTGGCCGCTGGCTAACGCAAAGTGCACTAAACCTTCAATCAATGCCGCTAACGCAATACCACACAGAACCAGTTTGGCCGGAGAAAACTGCCGATAAGTACTAAACAAAAACAATAGGGCTAATACAATGGTACTGCCTAATATAGCCACCCAGGGAGATGCGCTAAAAATGCTGGCACCAGTGATAACGGTTAAACCTACCAAGCTCATGGTGGCCCCAGCAGAAACCCCTAAAATGTCCGGGCTAGCTAGAGGGTTAAAAATTAAACGTTGTAATACACACCCAGCCACCGCGAGCGCTGCACCAGCCGATACTGCAGTTAACCAGCGAGGCCAGCGTAATAACCAGTTGAATGCATCTGGGATCGCTAAGCTCCAACTTCCTGCATTATGCTGTCCCAGTAAAGAAAGCAAAGCAGTTAAAGCAATAATAAAAGCAGCTAAGCCATAATAACGATTACGCCAACGCAATCTTGATTGAGGTAAGCTTAAAGAAAGCTGATCTTGCGCGCGTAACTGCCGCTGGCATAGCACTATAAGTATTGGCGCACCAACCAGTGCTGCTGCAATACCACTATGCACAACATCACCAATTTGCTCACTTAAGGCATTGGCTAATAAATCGGTGAATACTAATAGCAATGCACCAATAATGCAGCTCAACCATAGTTCATTAGTGGTTGTTCTTGCGCCTACGCGCCGCGCGATATTAGGACTAATTAACCCAACAAAACTAATCACCCCTACAGCAGTAATACTGGCCGCCACTAACCACACACCCACTACCGATAGCAGCAAAAACATTGGCACTACATTTAAACCACGTGCCGCTGCGCCTTGCTGGCCAAGTTTAAGTAAACTCAGGACCCGCGGGGCTAATAGAAAAATCAAAATGGCGGGCAACAAACGAGGGGCTAACCAAAGCGGCCAAAACCAATCATTTTGCTCTAAATCGCCAGCCCCCCAAATAAACAAGTTGCTAGCAAATTGCTCATTCAGCAAAATGATTGCGGTGGCCACCGCTCCTAAAACAATGTTTACCGCCATACCGGCCAGCACGACTGGCAAGCCACTAAGGTTGCGTATACCGACAATGGCGATGACCAAAAACATGGCGAACATTGCACCAATCATCGCGGCCGCCGCACTTAAATCTGCAATATCAAGCGGCACCCATAAGTTAAGCATCACCAAAGCTAGCCAAGCCCCTGAAGAGGTTCCCATAGTTAGTGGAGACAACAAAGGGTTTTGAGTGAGCAGCTGCATTAAGCTGCCCACTAAGCCTAAACTTGCCCCAACCATTAAGGCCATGGTCATACGTGGCAACAGTGAGTAAAGGTAAGCAAAATCTATAAATTGTTCAGGCTCGACACCGCCAATCAATTGCCATTGCCGCTGAAACGCTAAATCGCTACCAAACACTAGGCTTAATACCAAACCAAGCAGCAGCGCGCCAAGCGAGATGGAGTAAGCTTTAATCATTGAGGTGATAGTTCCAGTAAGCTTTTAGTTAAGGCTCGTGCGTTGTACAACACCGACATAGCGCCGCCATAACTCCAAGTTGCAGCAACACTGCTTACTCGTTGATTTTTAACAAAAGGCATTGCTTGCCACAGCCTAGAATTATCTAAGGCTTGATGATGAGCAAAAGGTTCAAAATACAACACCATGCCCTGCTCTACTTGGGCAAGTTCGGTAATGCGTTTTTTGGCCACGCCCCATTGGCTGCCTCGCTCTGGCATGGCAGAACGAATACCTAAACGATTGAGAGCATGTACTGGAATAGAGTTTTCATCATAAAGATAAACAGAGCTGGTGCTGGCAAAACGAATAGCAGCAACTTCTGGCAGCTCTCCACCATAAGCCTCAAGCAGCTGCTGGGAGAGTGAATCTAATTCTTGTTGAGTATCTGCCAAGCGTTGCTGGGCAAACTCTGTTTTATTCAACAACTGAGCGATTCGAAGGTAGTTCTCTACCACCGCTTCAGCGTTTTTGTGTTTAGCGCTGTAGTTTTGATAGAACAGCACTGGTGCAATGGCCGATAAACGCGCCATAAGGTCTTTTTGTGGAGAAGCAATAAGAATAACGTCGGGCTTTAGTTCAGCCAGTAATGACAAATTTGGCTCGGTGCGTGTACCAATATCCACCACCCCTTGCGGTACCTTGGGTTGTACTACCCATTCTTGATAGCCGCCAATGTCAGACATAGCAATAGGTGTAACTCCCAACTCCAGCACTTGCTCGGCAACATCCCAGTTAAGCGCGGCAACTCTTTGCGGATGCGCGCTCAGTTTATGGGTTCCGAGACTATCTTCAACCATAATGTCTGCCTTAGCAGCAGCCGTAAATAAGCAAAAAATTAAACTAATGCGAGTGAGTGCTACAAACATACTGTTGCCACCTTGGTGTGATCTTGAGGGTGCTCAAGCAACTTAATATTGCTGGCAAATAAATCGGATAACGTCGCTTCATTCTCCAACAAGCTTTTAGGGCCAGAAAACACCACCTTGCCGTGTTTTAAGGCAATAACATTGGTGGCGTAGCGCAAAGCCAAATTAAGTTCGTGAATAATTACCACCATTCCCTTTTGAGTTTGTTTGTTGAGTGACTGAAGCAGCTCCATAAGCTGGTATTGATGGCTAATGTCTAAGGCTGAAGTCGGCTCATCCAGTACCAATAATGGCGACTGCTGCGCCAATAACATCGCAATAAATGCACGCTGGCGCTCGCCGCCACTTAGCTCATCGACAAAGCTGTCCTGATATTGAACTAAATCGGTTTGTTCAATGGCCTGCTCAATTGCCTGATAATCTTGAGGCTGCCAGCGGCCAAAACTTCCACGCCATGGAAAACGCCCCAGCTTGCACAGCTCATGTACTGTCATACCTGCAACTTGCGGTAGTTGCTGAGGAAGATAAGCCACCAATTGCGCTAACTCGCGCGCTTTATAGCTAGCTAAGGTTTTGTTGTTAAGGCTTATCTCACCGCTATCTGGCGAAAACTGCTGGGTTAACAGATTGACCAAGGTAGATTTACCAGAGCCATTATGTCCAAGCACTACGGTAAAGGCGGTGGGATCTATGCTTAGTTCGTCAATAGACAATATGCTTCTATTATCTCGCTCAACGTTTATCTTGCTTAATTGATACATCTTTATTGTTCTGCCTTTTATTTCGGCTCGCATGGGCAGCCAACACAATAACTCCCCTGCTGTTTTTTATAGTCCATACAACAACTCACCCTCGCAACTTGCAGGCTACCTTGTGGGTCTTCAAATAATGTTGCTCGGGGTTCAAGAGGCAGTGCTAAATCTTGCAACCAATGTTGAAATTCATGCTCAACAAGTTCGGGCTTAATCACTTGCTGGCTAGCTTTTGCTCCACGTAACATCATATCCAATAGCCCATCGGCGATATTTCGATAAGCGGTACTAGGGCTAATCCGAGCCACTTGGCTAAAATCTTTTAGCAGCTGATCCAGCAAAACGCGTAGAGATTGTGCAATTGATTTACGTAGTAAAGCAGCAGACTCAAATTGCTGCCAAAGCGCTAACTCGTTAGCTTCAAAACGATAACCAAATACATTGCCTAAATGATAACGCTGACTCAAACGAGATAAATCGGGGCTGGCTTGCACTTGGTAACAAGCAATCAAGGCAAGGCTGATAGGTTGCCAAGCCAACATGCTCCAACTGCGACTTTGCCAGTAGATTTTGCCCGCTTCTGGATGCTGTAACTGCCAAAACTGATACAGTTCACCCATGCTATCTACGGAGCCTTCACGCACCCATTGTTCGGCCGAATCTACAGGACTCAGAAACTCAAAAGCTGCAACAGCAAATTGTTGCAGCATTTGGTTATAGTGTTTATCGCTATTTACCGTCATTACTACTCGGAGCTAGCAATAATTTGCTAGCTCCGTAACCCTTATTTAGAAGCCCATTTTTAGTCGAGCAACCACACGGCGCTCGTCATTTGCCCAACAATTTAAGGTGTCGTAACAACTGTAAGACTCTTTATCAAACAAGTTGGTTACCGCTAACGATACCGCAGAGCTCTCTAGCCCGCTGCCTAAGCGGCCAAGGCCATAGTTAACTGAAACGTCTGCCACGGTGTAGCCGTCTACGGTGCTACTATTGGCTGCATCAATTTGAGTTTCACCAATGTAGCGCACACCACCACCTAGGGTTAAGCCGTCTAAGCTGCCACCAAAGAAGTGATAATTTGCCCATAAGTTGGCTAGTTGATCAGGAACCCATACCGGCGTTTTACCTTCTAAGCCTGAGTTATCTTTAGTGATCTCAACATTTTGATAGGTATAACTTGCGGTAAGATCCAGATTAGAAGTTGCCCACCAACGACCTTCCGCTTCAAAACCTTTCGATACCGATTCACCAACCTGAATTTGGTGATGCGGAGCACCATCTGGATCTTGAGTTAAGGCACCTTCTTTAGTGATATGGAATGCTGCTAAGTTAAGCATTTGGCTCATATCTGCTGAATTGTACTTAATACCACCTTCCCATTGGCTGCCGGTTGAAGGCTCAAAGGCATTACCGTCTTTGTCTGTTCCCGGCGTTGGCTCAAAGCTGTCAGCGTAGTTAATGTATGGCGAAATACCATTATCAAACTCGTACAAGCCACCTAAACGGTAAGAGGTATTGTTTTGATCCACACTGTCGGTGTAGTCACCAGCTAGGTGGTAAACACTGTCACTTTTGTATTGATCAAAGCGGGCACCAGCCATAACAATTAGGCGGTCGATACGCATTTGGTCTTGAATATACACACCAGTTTGAGTGGTTTTGTAACTGTTAACTTGGTTGTAACCGTCTGGATTACCTTTGATGTAATCGTAAACCTCATTTGGGTTTAGTTGGTTATTGTCTGGTGCATAAATATCAATGGATGTTGTTGCTCCATCGTAGTATGTCACTTCAGACTTTAGCTGCTGCCAATCAAAACCAATCAATAAACTATGCTCAACCATACCCGTGGTAAAGTTACCGCTTAGTTGCGTATCGGTAGTCCAACCTTTAGAGCTTTCATCCGTTAGGTATGCACGGCGGTAAACGGTGCGCCCGTCTGTTGGCTCTAGGCCTACATTGTAAGTATTGTGCTGTAGTGCTTTTGCATCTAAGTAACGGGTAGCGTGCAACAGGGTCCAATTACTATTGAACTCATGGTTAATTTTAAAACCATATAAGCCAAACTCGCGTTCAAACTTGTTCCAGTTTTCGTCACCGGTGAATAAGTTTTTCGACAGCTTGCCGTTCGGATTGTCTAACACCGTGCCATAAGCTGGCATGGTGGTGTAAATACCCGCATGAGGATCGTTTTGATAATAAGCATTTAGGTTAACCAGCGTTTTATCGCTCACATGCCAATCAATCGACGGAGCGATAAGGTAACGCTCTTGCTGAGAAGTATCGGCCATTCCATCTTGTTTAGTTGCTTTACCCAAGAAGCGGTAAGCAACATTGCTGTCACCTATTTGACCGCGCGAATCAACTGACGCTTCTAGTAGGTTATGACTACCTGATGCTACGCTTACATCGGTAGCACGCTCCATGGTTGGGCGTTTAGCAATAAGGTTAACCATACCACCTGGCGGCATTGCGCCGTAAAGCACCGAAGTTGGTCCTTTAAATACTTCTACCTGCTCTACCGCAAAGGCGTCAATTTGTGGTTGTAGATTCCAAGCATTGTATTGCAGCTGTAATCCATCGTAGTAGTTTTGATAGTTAGTAAAACCACGAATATTGAATAGATCTAGGCGATTAACTGCCCCACCGCGCAATTGAGTGTGCACACCAGGGGTGTAGCGAAGTGCCTCTGAAACCGAGTTTACTCCGCGTAAATCTAAGGTTTCGCGATCAATGGTTGAAATTGACTGCGGTGTTTCTTCTGGCAACAGTGCTGTTTTAGTTGCCGTATTACGGTAAGTTTTTCCTAGTACCGTTAGCTTTTCGTCTGCTTGTTTTTCGCTAATGGCGGCTTCTTCAGCCAAAGCTGGTGCACTCAATACAGAGGCCACCAGCATCGCAATGGTAGTGATTTTAGTATTAAACATGATCCGTTTGTTATCTCTTGTTAACGCAAAGTTAAATGCTACTGATAATGATTCTCATTTATGATTCTATACAGATCACATTTTAAAAACTTAACAATTTGGTGCAAATAACAAGATTTTTTGCATTATTTACAGCGAGATTGACTTAAATCATCATTTTTGAATAGGTAGGAAGTATTCCATAGTCGCGCTTGGCGACTGCGGTTGGTAGTTCTCGGGATAACATTCTAGCTCGTAGCCATCTACCCCTTGGTATTCAGATTCTGGCAACCATTGATGAATAAACCAATCGATAGTGGCCGCTAAGTCTTGAATAAGCCCGGTGTGGCTAACAATGGCATACAACTGCTGTGGCACATTCCAGCACTGTAGCTGTTCAGAGGCTTCGCTTAATTGCTGGCTACCCGCCAAGTAATTAAGTTTACCGCTAGCGTGAATATTTAGGGTGTCTACCACCCCGGTTAACCCTTCACTTTGCATCGGATAAAGCTGATGAAAACTGCGCCATAAAGAAGGAACTTTTAGCTTAAAATCTGCTTGGGGGGTATACAAATTATCTATTTGTCCCGCCACACCGTAGACCTTAAATGCAGGCCGGCTCTCTATGCGAACCTCTATCATTCGTTGAGTTTGGCTACGCGGGTTATCCATTAGCACCATTGGTGCACTAATGCCTTGGCGGTCACCGCGGCGTTTATACGCTCCGGGAGCGAGCCCAAAATGCTGTTTAAAGGCGCGGCTAAAGCTTACTTCAGAATTAAAACCATATTGCAGTGCGATATCGGTTACTCGCATTTTGCCATCAAGTAATTGCTCTGCCGCTCGGCTCAACTTTTGTTCGCGCACATACTTGGCCAAATTTTTATTGGTGAGTTCCTGAAAAATACGTTGCAACTGCCAGCGCGACCAACAGCTTTGCGCGGCTAAATCATGCACACTCATGCTTTGCTCAATATTCTGATGAATAAAAGCAAGCAAGCTGTTTATGCGATTAAGCTGCGGGGACAGGCGCGACAATATAGTTCCTTATACATTACCGAATAACTGACTGTTGGTTGCTTAAAGGTAATACGATTCGCCTAAGCGTTTCAACAGCTGCCTACTTTTAACTTATTTAATTATAATGGCACAAGATTTTTATCTACCCTTCTATGGCCAAGGCATCATTCATTAGTGGCCAACAACCAACACTTAGCCACAGCCTCTATTAATGATTAGCTTAAGCTTCTATTCGTTCATTATTTGCAACAATGCTTCCCACTAACGGGCATTACTCCCAACTCATCGCTATGTAAAACTTTAACCAAGTTTTGAATTGAAACGGCAGTTAACTGCCACTCATTAAGTGAAGTGAGCAAGAGCAAAAGTGCAGCGTTATTGTTGAAGCAGACGTAAGCGCTAACAGCAATTTGCTCGCAGGGGAGGAATAATGAAAATACTCTTTAATTTGTATGCATTAACATTGGCATTAATTGCTATTTTTTGTGCGGTGTTAATGACCGAGCCAGGCCAAACCATTGGTGTACCCAGAGACTGGGTTTTACACTATTTCCGCTATATGCCTTACTTTTGGGCAGCGCAAGCCATCGCACTAGCCATTTTATGGTGGGCAAACAGCAAGGGGAAATATTGGAAGCCGATGTGGATGGCGCTATCTACTGCAGGAGTCGCCGTTACCTTTTGGGCGCAATCTTATGCCATGCCAACGGCTTTTCCAACAGAGCAGTTTTCCGCGCAATACTACTCGGTAGAGCAAGCTGACGAACTGATTCCTGAAGAAGACTCTCGGGTATACGTTGTTGAGTTGGGTGAGCAAAGCTATATCTTCCCACGCTATCACTTACAAGTACCGCACGTGGCTGGCTTTGAGCAAGATGGCACCGAATATGCCGTTACCTACTGTGGTTTATCAAACTTGCCAATGGTGGTGGAAACTGATTATGGATTAGGTGAGTCAAACCTACAGGTATTAGGCCAAGTACATAACAACCTTGTGTTTAAAGACATCAACAATGGTACCGCTATTCAGCAAATCACCATGCAGTCTGAGTTTACCGAGCACCAAACATCTGTGCTTCCTAATACCCAAATGGAGTGGGAAACAGCCAAAGCCTTGTACCCAGATGCTCAAGTATACATTTATGGAATGGAACGCTTAATCGACGAAGTATTGTTGGGTTTATTCGAACAACCACTTAAGAACCAACGTAACATTGAAAACCCAGATTTCATCTTTGATACCTTGAATTTGGACGATACTCGCTTAAATCCAAAACTAGAAGTATTTGGTTATGACAATGGCAGCGAGCAAATTGCTATCGACCCTGGCTTTGCTAGAAATAACAATGGCTTTACCTTTGAGTTTGGCGGAGAAACCTTACAAATAGAAACCGATGGCGAAATTGTAAAGCTGCTTAATAGTGAAGGTAAACAAGTAGCAACTCATAACGGTGTTCACTACGGTATTTGGACGCAGTTCTTCCCCAACACCCTAGTACTTAGCTAAAAGCTTATCGCAGATTAACAACTAAAGGCCGCACTAGCGGCCTTTTTCGCATTAAACATTTTGTTTTTTGTGTTTTGGCACGAATGGCTAGTAAAGTGTCGTTATCGGAAAAGATTTTGTCCTTTTCGGCTAATAAACTGGCTACATAAAATAACTACAGCAGCTAGGAATACAACATGACTTTGCAAACAAATAACGTCGCTTTAATCACTGGTGCTTCAGGTGGCATAGGCAAACAATTTGCTTACTTACATGCCGCATAAGGCGGCGATTTAGTTCTTGTGGCGAGAAGTAAACAAAGCCTAGAAACACTAAAACTAGAGCTGGAGAATCAATATAAAGTATCAGTGACATTTATAGCCCAAGATCTAGCCAAGCCCGATGCAGCAAAAACATTGTTCGAGCACACCGAAAGTTTAGGTATTCAGGTCGATGTTCTAATCAATAACGCGGGTTTTGGTGGTCATGGTAAGTTTCACGAGCGAGACTTCGCCGCCGAACAAGCAATGATGCAACTAAACATGGTGACCTTAACCGAGCTTAGTCATTTTTACTTACAAGGCATGGTAGCCAGAAACAGAGGCAAAATTCTTAACGTTTCTTCAACAGCATCAATGCTACCGGGGCCTTTACAAGCGGTGTATTACGCCAGTAAAGCGTATGTCACCTCTTTTTCTCAAGCACTTGCAGAAGAAGTTTCAGATACAAACGTTACCGTTACTGTGCTGTGTCCAGGAACAGTAAACACTGGTTTTGTCGAAGCCGGCAACCTACAAGGCGTAGATGCTTGGAAAAACGCAGCGAGTGCTGAATCAGTAGCAAAATGTGGCTATCAAGCCATGGAAAAGGGTCAACTATTAGTAATTAACGAGGCTAGCTTACATTTTATGCTCAACTGGATTATTCCATTATTGCCACGTAAATTAGTATTAAAGCTATCTCGCCAAGCAATGGAAAAGACCGCATAAGATAAATGCTTAGGCTTAGTAAATTTAGCTAAGCCTTCCATTATGGAGAAACAATGAAACCTGCTTCAAAATTTCCGCTTCACCAAGGTTGGCAAGTAATGCTCGCCGACTTTGGTATTTCACCCAGTGAACTACTTCGAATTGCTAAACTGCCTGCAGATTTATTCACTCGAGAAGGCGCAATGCTTACCAGTAGCGAATACTTTCGGTTTTGGAATAGTTTGGACCAACTAGTTGGCGACAGGGACATGGCGCTATGTTTTGCTGATAGTTTTTGTGTTGAAGCCTTTGACCCGCCTATCTTTGCCAGCTTATGCAGCCCGAACTTTAAAGTAGCCTTAATGCGCCTGCAGCAGTTTAAACCGCTAATCGCACCGTTAAAGCTTGAAATAGAAACCGACCAAGAGCTTACTCGCTTAAGCTTACAACCCTTAGATAAACAACAAAGTCTGTGCCGAAGTTTAGTATTAATGGAAGCGGTGTTTTTCACTCAACTACTCCGCACCGCAACAAGAAAACATATTCAGCCTCTAAGCGTTACTTGCCCTAAGGGCATTACCGCCGGCCAACAATACCAAGCATATTTTGGTGTTGCTGTGAGCTCTGGTGATGCGCTCAGTTTAGCTTTTCGCACCAGTGATACAGAGCAAGCATTTCTCACTGAAAACAATGGTATGTGGAATATCTTTGAGCCTGAACTAAAAAAACGCTTATCTCAGATAGAAAGCAATGTAGCTACCGAACAAAGGGTTAAAAGTGCCCTGCTAGAGCTCATTCCCAGTGGTCAGGTATCAATAGAAAACGTTGCCAGCGAGTTAGCAATGAGTAAACGTACCCTACAACGAAAACTCAGTGCCGAGCAGGTTAATTACCAAGGGGTGTTAAATCAAACAAGGCAAGAGTTAGCCGAGTTTTACTTAAGTCGAACGGTTATTTCAAGTTCCGAAGTATCCTTCTTACTCGGGTTTCATGAAGCAACGTCTTTTTATCGCGCCTTTGCCGCATGGACAGGCAGTACCCCCGAGCAATACCGCGAACAACACAGTCAGCGGCATTAGTAGTCATTGTTGGCTTATATAGCCGCAGGTTTATTCACATGCAGCGCTTCTACAATATAGCGCTGCTCTGCTCCACCACCCAGTTGGTTGAAGGGATAACAGGTGATTAGAGTTAAGCGGTTATCATCACTGGGCGCCATAAACAGGGTGTCACTTTGATGAGCAATTTGTGTATTCACCACTTGGTAGAGCAGTATGTCACCGTTCTTGGCTTCTACTTGTAATAAATCACCTTTGTTTACTGCGGCTAAGTTAGCAAAATGGGTATCACGGTGCCCAGCAATAACCGTATTACCTACTTCCCCAATAGGAGCTCCGCTTAACACTAAGCCAGGACCAAAAGCCAAGGTTCTGCCCGATGCGCCAGCTAATACATAAACCGATTCAACCTGATGCTTAAAACCAATACTTTCTTGTTTGGTTACAAAGCTAAGTTTTGCAACGGGATAGGTATCGGCCCAGTGCCAAGGTTTATGTATTTGTTGGTCATCTAAGGTTTGCTGCCAAGCTTGAGCAATTAAAAACTGAGCCAAATATGCCTTTGCTTGAATATAAGCACCGTGGCCTAGTACCAAAATCCCCAACAAAAATAGACTACATGGCACTGGATGTTTAGCTAAAAAACTAATGCTCATAACGTTCCCTAAAAACAGTGTATTGTGAAAAGTAGAGGTTTGAGTAGCCACCAGCTTGGTTAGCTGGCGGCTCTCTAGCAGCGTTTATGGTTTGAACTTGGCTAGCCCTGCTAACGGCTTTTCTCTAAGCATTAACATGGCAGCAATTAGAAGAACTAAACCGAACAAAATGTGTAAACGGCTTGCTGTTGAGGTTTGAGGCAAAGCAGCAGGAGGCTGCCAACCATGCGGCATTCCACCATCTATCTGCTTATCTAAAACAGGTAGGTTTGCCGGCCTAGCAGGCGTTACATCTACGGCAACCAAACTGGTTTGCGAGCTCACTAAGTGATACTTAAGTGCCAAGGCAAGTACTTGTTTTTCTACCCTCTCTTCATACAGGTAGCGATTGCTAAGCTCTAAGGCTGCGATATAATGGCGCGCCCATAGTAAATCTAGGCCTACTGCTGGCTGCTTGGTTTGCAAATTAAGACTACGTTGCCAAAATTGCCCATCAATATTGCCACTCACCACCAGTTGCGGTTGCGACCCGCTGGGTAACTTAAGACTAAGCATCAATGGTTGGCCTAGGTACAAATCGGGAATGCTGCTTGGCCAATACTCTGGCACGGTGCCATCACTAAAGGCCAACTTGACATCACTCACTACGGGGTGAGCAATTTGCTTGAACAGGCGTGTAACCTGCTGTTTTACCTCACTTTGCTTACCAATGTAAGTAAAGGTGCCCTTCCCTAACTCGGCAGCCCGCTGCATGAAATGAGAGTTAGGTGCAGAGCCAATGCCTATGGTAAATAAACGGTTATCCGCTAGACGATTATCGATTAGCTCAAACAATGACTGTTCATTGCTCACTGCCCCATCAGTAATAAAAATTACTTGGCGTAAGGCGTTTGAGGCTGCTTGTTTGGGATCACTTAGCGCAACATTTAAAGCAGAAAACATCTCGGTGCCACCATTAGCACTTAAGCCATTAATAAAGCGGCGCGCTTTGGCTTTATTGCTAGCATTGGCGCTAACAGCACTCGGCTTAAAACGACGATAGTTTGAGTTAAACTCAATGATATTAAAGTAATCCCCTTCTGCTAATCCAGACAGGGCTTCATGCAAGGCCTCACGCGCTTGAATCATCGATTCTCCCGACATTGAGCCCGAGGTATCAATCACTAAAATCAATTCTCTGGGAATATCGATAATATCGGCAGGCTTGCCTTGTGGTGGCATCAGCATTAACAAGGCGTAGTCGTCTTTGGCAGGCAATTGAGTGTTTGAGTGAGTTAAACCAGTTTGACTGTACAAGGCCGCCTCTGGTCGACTGCCCACTATGGGTCGCCACTTTAAAACAAAGTCACGATTGGCTTTGCTATCGAGCAAGCTTATGTCGATGGTGCCGTCACTACGAATGCTCTTATCTATTGGGTGATAAAGGCTCTCTAAGGTTTCGAGCTCAAAGCCACTATTTAGGGCTATATGCAAATCTGCCTTGAGTGAGGGTTGGCTTCCAGCTTGCGCATATTGGCGAGCGCTATGGCGCAATAGCTGATAAGCCTGGTTAAATTCACTACTGTTGTTTTCTTGTTGATAAGGCTCCTGCAGCAAACTGGCTAAAGACAAGGGCATTTCACTTTCATCGGCCAGCGTTCTTCGGGTTTGGTCTTTGAAAATTTGCGGGCTGTAACGTGGATTCACCACCATAGGAAAGCGTAAGCTAAATTCGCCATCTTCATAGCTGAGTTGCTGCTGATACGATATCTTCACCACCAAGCTTTGGTTTGGCCCTAAATTAGCTACTGCAGTGGTAAAAATATTTGGCCGCAGCTGCTCAAGCAAACTAGCGCGCTTTCCCTGCTTTTTGGCCGTTTCGAAAGTACGTTTGGCTTGTTTCTTTTCTTGAATCTGCCCTTCAATAACGCGCTCTCCTACCACCAGCTGCATCTGATCGACCGCGGCATTATTGGGTAAAGGAAACATATAAGTGCCGTTTACCCACTGCTCACTGTCATTGACAAAAGTTTGGCTCAAAGTAACCCTATTGGTCATGCCAGAGACTTGCATGTTTACCTTTGTAGATAAAGGCAAGCTGTACTGGCGCTGCCCATTACTATCGAAATACACCAAGCTGGCTTGCTCAGATTGTTCAACAACATCTCGCTCCGTGTGCAGTGCCGCTTGGCTGGGCGACACAAAGGCCGCCCATAATATGATGAGTGCGCCGCCAAAAGAGACGCTATAACAAAAGCGGGTACTGATTTTCAGTAGATCTATTTTCATAACGCTATCTCCTTTAGCTGCCATTATTACTGAGCGGCCAACATGCCTCGGTCAGACATCAGCTTTAAGGTGACTCGGCGGTCAAAGAAGTTGTTTTCTAAATTAGCTTCAGCTTTTAAGGGAGCAGTGTCACCAAAGGCTTGCGAATGCAGGCGCGACTCAGCAATACCGTTATTTATTAAGTAGCGGCGAACTTCAGCTAAACGTTGCTCCGATAAGGCTTGGTTATAACTAGAATCACCTTGACGATCGGCATAACCAGTAAGGTCGAGTTTTAAATCGGGCGCTAAACTCATGGCGTATACCACATCGTCAAGCTGTTGTTTAAAGTGAGGCTCAATCACCGACGAACCAGTTTTAAACTGCACATTCAAACCAATTGCTAGCTCTTCAAGTTTTTGCTGTTGCGCCATTTCTAGCTGAGAGAGCTGAGCATTCACGCGGGCATGTTGCTGAGTAAGTGACTCTAACTGCTCACTGCGTTTTGCCAGTACTTCAATTTCTTGTTGCTGCTCACCCAGTTGGTGTTGTTGGGCGGCTAACTCTTCTTCATCGGCGACCGATTTGCCTATCCAAACGCCAGTAAAGCCGCCAATAAATGCCCCAATAGGTCCGCCAACTAAAGCGCCGACTGCCGCGCCAGAGCCAAAACCAATCATTTCGGTTTTGCCATTTCGCTCGCTTGCTTGAATCTCGTTGTTGGCCATTGTTTGAGTAGATAGGCTTAAAGTGCTGATTACGGTTAATGCAATTAGGTGCTTTTTCATGAGTATGTCCTTCTCAGTGTGTTTAATTTAATAGGCTTGCTTGTGCTTGCCCTTTCGATGAATCAATTAAACACCGCTGAAATGGCATTATCAGGCGGTAAAAATGGCAGTTCGCTTATCAATTGTGGCAACAAAATGGCAATTGCCCCGAAGCCCCCAAAGGCGCTTAAAAATAATGTATAGTCTATGCAAGTCAGCAGCTTAGAACTTAAGTATCAATATGAGACGAATTGCCATCGTAGAAGATGAAGCGGCGATCCGCGAAAACTACAAAGACGTATTGCAACAACAAGGCTACAGTGTGCAAGCCTATGCCAACCGGCCTACGGCTCTGGCCGCTTTTAACACCCGCTTGCCCGATTTGGCGATTATTGATATTGGTCTAGAAGATGAAATAGACGGTGGCTTTTCCTTGTGCCAATCACTGCGTGCTATGTCTAGCACCTTGCCAATTATTTTCTTAACCGCTCGCGATAGCGACTTTGATACCGTTTGTGGCTTACGTTTAGGTGCCGACGATTACCTCACCAAAGATATTAGCTTCCCACACCTAGTTGCCCGCATAGCAGCATTATTTCGCCGCTCGGAATTAGTCGGCGCAGCCCCAGAAGAGAACAACTTGTTAGAACGAGGCCCCTTAGCCATTGATGGCAATCGCATGCAAGTAACCTGGGATCAGCAAACCATCGAGCTCACCGTAACCGAATTTTGGATGGTGCATGCTTTAGCCAAACGTCCAGGACATGTGCGTAGCCGCCAAGAGCTAATGACCGAAGCAAAAATCTTTGTAGACGACAGCACCATTACGTCACATGTGAAACGGATCCGTAAAAAGTTTTTAGCCGCAGACCCAAATTTTGAGTGCATCGATACGGTGTACGGCATGGGTTACCGCTGGGATAGCCTTGCCTAATGCTACCTGTATTACCTATAGGCCTACGGGCCAAAGTCACCATCTTGTCACTGTTTTTGTTGTGCCTGCCTTGGTTGGGCTATCAATATGTCTGGGAGATGGAAAAATACCTACGTTTAGGTCAGGAAAAAACTTTAGAAGGCACCACCCAAGCACTTGCTACCGCACTGCATGAGCGGCCAAAACTGTTTAACAGCCAAGCCAGCTTTTTAAGCCAAGTGCAAAAAGGCCGTGATTTATATGCTTATCCTTTGTCTGGCCCAATTCAGCTCGATGGCAAGCTCAACGATTGGCAGGAATATCAGCATCGCATGCTACGCTATGGTGAAGAACATGTTATTTATCAAGCAGATCCCAATACAGCTTTAACTAGCGAATTTACTCACATGGTGGGAAAATTTGGCCGTTACCTATACGCCTATTTTGAAGTGACCGATAGCGATGTCGTTTACCGAGGTAAAAACACCTTACGAGTAGATAATAACGACCATTTAGCGATTGCAACTTTAGCTCCCGACGGTCAGTTCCGCCGCTATATTGTTGCCACTACCGAAGACGGCTGGATCAACGCTTTTGAGCTACCGCTAGATCCCAGCCAAACAACTCCCGTAACACCAGAGGTCAAGATTCAGGGGCAATGGCTAAAAACGGATAAAGGCTACAATATTGAGCTACGGATCCCTCTTAGCATGGTGGGCAGCAAGTTAGGCTTTTCTATCTATGATGTAAACCGCACGCCCAAGCGAGAATTGGTTTCCATTGTTGGTACCTCGGCCATTGATACAGTGGATAAACTTGGCACAGTACTGGTCCCTTCTCCGGAAATAGAAAGCATTATTAAAGGCATGAGCCACAACAGCTCACGCATTTGGGTAGTTGATAAACATGGCCGCGTATTAGCTAAATCTGGCGACATTCGAAGCACCCAAAGCATTTGGGCTCGCAGCTTAAGCCCAATAAACAAAGAAAGCTGGTGGAACAAGTTCACCAGCGAATACCTTCACCCTCTTTACTACAAGGTATTAACCAAACCGCCTCAGGATTTTGTCGACTCATTACAAGACTCCACCCAATTAGATGGCAGCCACATTAAGCAAGCATTAAGCGGAAAACCGGGCTCTACTTGGCGTTTAACCCCCGATGGGAGAGCTGTGGTATTGGCCGCTGCCAGCCCAATTTGGATAGACGATCAAGTGATGGGGGTAGTAATAGCAGAGGAAACCACCAACGGCATTCGTACCTTACGTAATCGTGCTTTAGAGCGCTTATTTAACATTATTCTGCTAGTGATGGGAGTGGGCACACTATCGCTATTTTTGTTTGCTTCGAGCATTTCTAGCCGCATTCGCAAACTACGTGACCAAGCAGAAAAAGCCATTGATAGCCAAGGAAGGGTTAAAGCCTCGTTACAAGGCTCTAAAGACCGTGACGAAATTGGTGACCTTTCTCGTAGCTTCGCCAATATTGTTGGCCGTTTAGCGCAATATACCCATTATTTAGAAAATATGTCTTCGCGCCTATCTCACGAACTACGAACACCGGTTGCAGTAGTGCGTTCATCGCTAGAGCACTTAAGTTTGAAAACGCATGATCAGGATACGCAAAAGTACCTAGACCGAGCCCAAGAAGGGGTAAATCGACTAAACATGATCCTCAACAACATGAGCGAAGCCACCCGTTTAGAGCAAAGTCTATCTCAAGCAGAAACCAGTGAATTTCCACTAAACAAGGTAGTCTCTGGTTGCATGCAAGGCTACCAGTACACTTACCCTGAACAGGCCTTCGACTGCGATATTAGCCCAAATACCATGCTGATAAGCGGTGTGCCAGAATACATCGCTCAGTTAATGGATAAATTAGTGGCCAATGCGATGGAATTTAGTCTTCCAGACAAGGCCATTAAAGTCAGTTTCCAGCAAGACAACAAAGATGCCGTGTTGTTAATAAGCAACCATGGACCCACCCTCCCCGACAACATGGTGGAGCAAATTTTTGAATCAATGGTGTCTATTCGCAGCCAACAAGCTCAACAAAAACCGCATTTAGGTTTGGGCTTGTATATTGCTAGGTTAATAACAGAATTTCATGGCGGCACCATTAGTGCTCGCAATTTTACCGACAACAGCGGCGTGGAATTTTGCGTGAGATTGCCTATTGAGTAATTACTTTAAGTTCTACTTAGCGCACATTTAGCAGAAATCTAGCAAGCTTAGTAACTCACTTTCTATACTTAAACGAATTGTTATTCGTAGAGTAGAACTATGCAGCGCTTGTTTACCCTTCTCTGTCTCTATTGCTTTAGTTTATCTAGCTATGCTGCGCTAGATAAATTGAGCTATTTAACAGAAGATGCCTACCCTATTAACTATCTTGACCAGCAAGGACAAGCTCAGGGCTTCGCGGTTGAGCTATTGAAACTGATGTGGCAACAGATGGAGCATCCCGAGCAAGCAATTAAAGTTATGCCTTGGGAGCGGGCTTATTATTTATTAGAGCAGAAGCCAAACACAGTATTGTTTGCAACGGTTCTCACCGCCAAACGTAAACAATATTTTAAGTGGGTTTGCCCAATTGATACCGTTAGTGTTGTGCTGCTAGGCAAAGCAGATAGCACGCCAAACATTCAGTCTCTTGAGCAACTCAATGAGTTAAAGGTTGGCGTTCTACGAGCCGATGTTGGCGAGCAACTGCTGCTGAACAATGAAGTAGACGATGGCAGTTTAATGCTCACCGACAGCTACCACCACCTAATAAAACTGCTAGTAGCCAATCGTGTTGACTTTATTGCCGGAACCGAGCAAACCATTCGGCACGCCGCCAAACAAAATAGCTATTCGCTAAGCAACTACGAAGTAAAATGGCTGCTTAACCAAGAACAGCTTTGTTATGCCTTTAATCAAGCCGTAGACGATACGGTGATTGAGCAATTTAAGCTGGCTTTAAAACAAGTAAAAGAAACCCATGCTTATCAAGAACTATTCGCCAACTATCTACAACAAAAGCTAAAGCCCTGAAAGCCTCATAACTACAAATACATCTTGCAGAGCTTTGCCATGATGACACAGTGCAGCTTAAGGAAATTAGCGCAATTTAAATCTAGGTAACTGGCTCACAAACCACTAAATTTCAAGGCAGTAATTACAGTAATCATTGTGATTAGTAGGCCTATTGTTTAGGCCGCTAAGCAAAGCTGTAATTAAGTTCACGCTTTATTAATAAGCACTTACGCAAATAACGATATATCATCAACATTGTGCGATTATTTAAATCGGTGAGCAAGTATCAAACAATGGCTTAGGCTTAATAGACGTTCATGTTGATACTGTATCTAGGGATAGCTAATACAATGCTAAGGCAGGGAGCCAATTTGCAAAACTCGAGTATCCTAAAATATCTGTTTAAATGTATATTGCCTTTATTTACACTATTTGCAGCCTTAAGTTTTGCCGCTCAAGCTAGCAATAATGTATTAGTTATCCACTCTTACCATGCAGAGCATTTTTGGACAGGATACCTAAAAAAGGGCTTAGACAGCTCGTTCAAAGAAGATCAAGATACTCGATTATTCCACGAATACTTAGATGCTAAACGCTATCCACAAGGTGAGTTCAATCTAAGCTTTTTGAAGTATCTCAAGACCAAATATGCCAGCACTGAATTAGATGTTATTGTTATTTCCGATGACCCTGCTTTCAACTTAATCCGCCATCATCGAAACGAATTTTTTACTAGCACCCCCATCGTTTATTTAGGCATTAATCGAGTAACAGAAGACGTTCTCGATGCTCCAAATATGACCGGAGTATTTGAAAACCGCGATATTGCCAGCACCATCACCAGCATCAAAAGCCAAAGCGGAGTTGATGAGCTGGTGCTAATTGTTGACAAAAGTGCCACAGGCTTAGCGAACTTAGCCAAAGCGCGCACGGTGTTTGGTAAACCTGGTGCACCAAGTAATATTCATGTCATTGAAGAGTTATCTTTAGATGATATCAGCGAAGTATTCAGCCAGTTCTCCAGTAATGTGCCTGTTCTGTTACTAGGGCAACTCATCAACCCAAACCAAAACAATGCGCTACTAAGTTGGAACCAAGGCACCGAGCAGTTGGTTACTTGGACTAATAACCCGATTTACACCATTGCCATAACCACACTCAAGTATGGCGCGGTGGGAGCAGATGAGCTTGATGGCCGACAACATGCGATGCGCGCAGCCGAGCTAGTAAAACGCATTCTAAGCAACGAACCAATGGAAAGCATAGAACCCATCACCTTAGCGCGTAGCCAGTGGGTATTTAACTGGGAGCAACTAAACGAACACAGTTTCAAACTCAACTCTCTGCCCGTAGACGCTTTAATCATCAACAAAGAAGAAACCTTTTACGAAAAATACAAGTTGATGGTTCGCCTAGTAGTGTCGGCATTTATTGTGAGCATTCTCATCATCATCTTACTCGCCGAGGTTATTCGTCGCGGCAGTATCACTCGCCATATCCTGGCGGAGAATGAAACCCGCTACAGAGATTTAGCCAATGCTGGTGCGAATGTATTCTGGGAAACAGATACCGAGCAGCGCCTTAGTTATATATCTGGCGAAACCCAAGCTCTGTATGGACAAGAGCCCAATCAACTTATTGGTAAAACCTTGGCAGAGCTGTGCAAACATGATCCCAATATAAGCTTCCCGTGGCTTGAATATGAAGCAGCCCTCGCCTACCAGCAGCCCATCAACAATTTAACTTTTAAGCTAAAACTTACCAGTAAAGACATAAAAATATTCCTGCTTAATGGTAAGCCGGTATTTGATAAACATGGCTTATACATTGGTTATCGTGGCATTAGCAAAGAAATTACTGAAGAACACCTGTTGAGTAAAAAGCTTGCTTATCAGGCCGCTTACGATGAATTAACAGGTTTAATCAACCGTTCTAGTTTTAATGAAAAGCTTAAAACTTATGTGCAACAATCTCAACAGCAAGCTGTTAGTGGCTTTTTGTGCTTTTTAGATTTAGACCGCTTTAAACTGGTTAACGATACTGCAGGCCATCTTATCGGTGACGCAATGTTGGCAGAAGTTGCCACCGTAATTAAACGCTGCACCACTCACCAAGATATTGTTGGCCGCTTAGGTGGTGATGAGTTTGGCCTAATATTGCCAAATAAAAGCCTTAGCGATGCCCAGCAATTGTGTGAAACAGTTATTGCACAAGTTGATAGCTACCGCTTTCACTGGAATCAACGGCTATTTAACGTAGGTGTGAGCATTGGCATGGTGCCGATTACTGGCGCATTAAACGACACCGAGTTACTTAGTAAAGCCGACCTATCTTGCTACAAAGCCAAAGAAGCTGGCCGTGGTCGAGTTTATGTTGCCAATCTAAACGATGATGAGTTGTTTAATGAAGAACAACAAATGGGCTACATCGCCAATGTTGCCCAAGCGATAGAGCAAAACCAATTCTACTTAGCCAAACAAGTTATTGCGCCAATAGGCCAACAAGATAGCCACAAACATTATGAGATTTTAATCCGCTACCGCGATGAACAAGGTAAAACCATTCCTCCTAATTTGTTTATCCCTGCTGCAGAAAAACACAGCGTGATAACCATTATTGACCAGTGGGTTTTAAAAACGGTATTCGAGCGCTATCAGCAGTACTTTCCCGAAGGGGATACCGTGGTATCGATAAACCTGTCGGGTCTTAGCCTAAGTAATGACGAATTTGTAAATCGGGTTAAAGAGCTGTTACTAAGCTCACAAGTTAACCCTAGAAACATCTGCTTTGAGATAACCGAAACCGCAGCAATATCACAGCTCTCACGTGCACTTGAGTTCATTAGAGAAATGAAAGCACTTGGGGTTCGCTTTGCCTTAGACGATTTTGGCAGCGGTGCTTCGTCATTTGGTTATTTGAAGAACCTACCAGTTGATTATCTAAAAATTGACGGCAGTTTGGTGGTCAATATTGTTAAACAACCTACCGACCGCGCCATTGTTGAGTCAATTAATGCCATTGCACATTTAATGAATATGAAAACCGTGGCTGAGTTTGTAGAAGATGCGGAAATTCACGCAGTGTTAGAAGAAATAGGCGTAGATTTTGTGCAAGGTTATGGCATTGGGAAACCTCAGGCTTGTGAGTAACAGGCAGATTTAAAAGGCGAGCAATGCTCGCCTTTAACTAGGGGCTGTTTATCTTTCGAGATGAATTTTGCAGCAATTTGTGGCTGTTTATACAAGGCAGAAGCTTTGATGTGCAGTGGGCCTACATGAGAAGCTGATAACACAGTAGAAATAAACCACAAATGCTGCCCGAAGGGTTCGGCTAAAATCGTTTTATGCTTTGTTAAGGCAATTTACCTAGAATGCTAGGCTACACACGCCTTGCCGTGCCTAAAACGATTTTTTCGCGAACAAAATTTAACCGCGAAAGATAAACAGCCCCTAGTGTTTAATTAAATAAACCGTCGCCAAAACTTACGCTGAAATCTCGACACCATACACTAATGCCGGCTAGCTGATCTAACTGTTGGGCGTTGGCTAAGCTTAACCTTAGAGTATCGTTGTTATACATCGGGCCATTAATAATATCGCCGATAGCAAAACCACCTTGGGTATAATCGCTGCTTGGAGCACCATAAAATAGTACGTCTGGACCACCACCATCGTAATTGAATTCGGTGACTTCAATTGTACAATTGTCGATGATCTCTACCCGCCCGCTCACATTGTGAGAAAGTGTGCTTAACATGGCTACCTGGCCAACTTTAGGGTGGTCGCTAGCATTACAACTAAAGCTTTGCGGCCCATTAATGCTCTCAACATAACTAGCAATGTCTACTAGCTCTTGGTCGCTGAGCCGTTGCTCACTCCAAAACGGCATGTTACCACCAGAGAGGTTGGTGAAATAGCTGCTAGTGCTTGGCCCAGAGTTACGTACCTTATTAGCCACTTGTTGAGCACTTAAGCCGCTGCCGACAAGCGTTCTTGCTAGCCCGGTCCCTGCGGCATTTTGTCCGTGGCAAGTAGCACAGGTTTGATTAAATAGCTCATGCCCAGCGCTTATATCCGCTGCACTAAAATCACTAACGGCAGCGACCTGATTAAAGGCAATTTCTGTTGCATCACCACTATCGCTCAAGCCTGCTAAGTATTCTTCTAATGCCAACCAATCATTGCTGTCGCTAACATAAGGGCTTGCATCCATCCAATCGACTCGACAATTGTTTACTGCATCAATCACTTCGCTAAACGTACCATTATAAAAGGCATTTCGGCGGGTAGCGTTTAACAGAGAATGCGCTGGCCGATGAAGTTGCTGCGCATCTAAGCCTTGCGCATTTTCACTGGTAGCATGACAAGTACTACAAGAAAATTGATTACCAGCGGGATCCGCTTGGCTAAATAGTTGCGCGCCGGTTAAGGGCTGTGAAGGCGTTCCACCGTCACTTCCTCCTCCACCTCCACAGGCAGCAAGTAAACACGCTAATAACAGCGTGGTGGACCATTTTATAGTTGCTTGAAGTAGCATGTGCATTCCTTTGCTTTAATTATGCATTAACGCTAACAAAGCAAATTTCAAGCAACAAGCCGATTGGGAAAATGTTATAAAATTGTGATAATTAGCCACAAAAAAGTCGCCCTAGGGCGACTTATAAACAGCGATAAAATTAAACCACTACAAGGCAGCGTTAAATCGCGCAAGGCCAGCGTCTAAATCGGCGATTAAATCGCTGGTGTCTTCAAGGCCAATATGAACACGAATCAAGGTACCTTCAGCCTTCCATTGAGTCGCAGTGCGTAGCTTCTCTACCCCATTCACTCCCATGATCAAGCTTTCGTAACCGCCCCAAGAATAGCCCATCTTAAAATGTTCCATTCCATCTAATAGCGCGGTTAATGCCGCTTGATTGCCGCCTTTCATGACAAAGGAAAACAACCCACAAGAACCTTGAAAATCACGTTCAAAAAACTCATTACCAGGGCAGCTTGTCAAAGCGGGATGGCGAACATGGTCAACATCATCTCTCTGCGCTAGCCAGTTAGCCACTTCTAGGGCATTTTTTTGATGCTGTGCCAAACGCACACCCAAGGTACGCATTCCGCGCATTGCCAAATAGATATCGTCTGGCGAAGTGCACTGACCCAGTAAATAAGAGTTTTCACGCAGTTGATCCCAACAACGCTGATTAGCCACCGCAGTGCCTAACATTACATCTGAATGCCCCACAATGTACTTAGTGGCGGCTTGAATAGAAATGTCGATGTCGAAATCAAAAGGACTAAAGTTAACTGGCGATGCCCAAGTATTATCTAACATCACCACGATATCTTGGTTTGCCGCTCGCGCTGCAGCCACAATCGCTGGAGAGTCTTGCACTTCCATGGTTAAAGAGCCTGGAGACTCCAAGAAAATCACTTTGGTATTGGTTTGAATTAACTCGCTGATAGCACCGCCAATCATTGGATCATAATAGGTGGTTTCTATGCCATAGCGGCTAAGCAATTTGTCGCAAAGGTCGCGAGTTGGTTCGTAGGCAGTATCCACCATGAGCAGATGGTCACCATGCTTCAAAAAAGACAACAGCGCACCACTAATTGCAGCCGTACCACAAGGATACAAAGCACAGCCTGCACCGCCTTCTATTTCCACCATGGCCTCTTGAAAGGCAAAGTGGGTTTGGGTGCCCCTACGTCCATAAAACAAGGTTTTATCATGACGTTTAGCCGTGGCTTGTTTCATCTCTTTAACGCTGTTAAATACAACGGTAGACCCTCGAGATACCGGAGGGTTTACTAAGCCTTGAGTCCACTTTTTATCGCGACCAGCACTCACTATTTTGGTTGATTTTTTCATGGTAGTTAAATCCAGCTTGGTTTTTACAATACACTTAAGCATGCATTGCGCACTGACTGATTGATTGAAGCGCTATAACAAAAAACCAGCCCGTAGGCTGGTTTTTGGCATTCTACGAATTAGACACGAGGTGCTTTGTTTAGCTCATCAACTACCATGTCGCCAAAGGCGTCGGTATCGATAAGTTTTGCATCTTCACCTTTGGCTAGGTCTGGCGTGCCGTAACCATTAGCAAACACCGACTTCATTGCGTGCCATAGGTTCTTCGCTTCTTGCTCCATGCCAAAGCTCATTTCTAGCATTAATGCTACAGAGCCTATCATTGAGTATGGGTTAGCAATGTTTTTGCCAGCGATATCTGGAGCACTGCCGTGAGATGGTTCGTAGTAAGACTTCTCTGGACCAACACACGCTGAAGGCATAAGACCTAATGAACCTAAAATACCACCGCCCTGGTCACTTAAAATATCACCAAACATGTTTTCCATAACCATTACGTCAAATTGGCCTGGGTTTAAACATAAGTAAGTAGCCGCCGCATCAACCAAAATGTGCTTAACTTCTACATCTGGGTAGTCTACTGCTACTTCTTCTAGGATCTCATTCCACAACACGCTTGATTTAAGTACGTTACTTTTATGGATGTTATGCAGCACTTTTTTACGACGCTGAGCAGTTTCAAAACCTACTTTTAGAATATCGCGAATTTGGTCTTCGTCGTACTCAAGTACTTCACGAACATAACGCTTACCGTTGTCGTCTTTGCCTACTTCTTTCTCACCAAAGTACAAACCACCAACTAGCTCGCGGATGATCATAAGGTCAATACCTTCTCCGATAACTTCAGGCTTAAGTGGCGAGAAGTGAGCTAATTCTTGAGGTAAGTACACTGGACGAAAGTTAGCATAGGTATTGTAACGACGACGTAAAGGCAGTAGCGCGCCGCGTTCTGGCTGCTCGTCTACTGGAATTTTTTTAGAATCTTCGTGGTTAAGGCCAATGGTGCCTTTTAAGATTGCGTCTGCTTCATCACAAATAGCGATGGTTTCAGCAGGAAAAGATTTACCCGTTTCGAAGTAGGCTACTGCACCAAATAGTGCTTCGTTTAACTCAAATGCTACTTCAGGGTTACGCGCTTCAACTGCTTTTAATACTTTGACCGCTTGTTTCATTACTTCTGGGCCGATGCCGTCGCCGGCCAATAAGGCGATCTTATAAGTGTTCATTGTGTTTGCGTCTCCGTTGCATTAGTTTATTTTTTTGCTTGCCGCATCATAGCAAAACCAGCGCACGGGTAAACCACCGATCGCGTTTTCAAGGGCTATTTCAGGGCTGTTTTTACTAAAAGCTTTAATTTTGCAAAGGGTTTGCTTAACACTCGAAACAAAGCAGTAAGCTTAGGACGAATTTACCAGTTTGCTGATATAGCTAGGTAGTCACCGAAAGCCTTAGTTTCGGTGACTAACGCTAACATACTAAAGTATGCTTAATTATCTAAGTCGGTTTTATTACGAATATTGTGTTCACGTAATTTATTGGCGATGGCGGTATGAGACAGGCCTAACTTTTTCGCTAATAGTCGCGAGCTAGGGTGCTGAGGATAATGATAACTTAACAGCAGGTGTTCGAACTCTCCCATAGCAGAGTGATAATCTTGCTGCAGCAAGCTCTCGATGCTGACATTGTCTACCACTTTTTCATGATGATATTTAATGTCACTCACTTGCCATTTTTTCATACTGCCAATATCCAAGGAGTCTTGCAGCACTTGATAAAGCTGAGGAATATTGCCCGGCCAACTTAAAGAACTCAAGTAGCGCTTTACTTCTCTGCTTAGAGGTGGCGGAACTTCTTGGTGTTTAGCGTACTGAAAATCTAACCAAGATTGCGCCAATGGCACAATGTCTTCTTTTCGCTGACGAAGTGGCGGAACATTAATGCTGTTTTTGATTAACGAGTAATAGCAGTCGCCTCCCCATAGCGCGGCCAGTTGCTCAGGCGTATAGCGGCTAGAGAACAGTAGGTGTTTAATCCCGAGTTGAGGCGCGCTTAAAGAGCTAACCGCATCTTCAACTTCGCTGCTCTTTAGCTTTTCAATATTGCTTAACAACACCGTATTGGGTTGTTCAGCAGCAATTTCTGCTAGTTGCTCAGACAAACTATATTCTTGGTTATGACAGCTTACCGCATGAAAGCGTTCATCACTGCCCATAGAAAGCTCGTTTAACAAGCGCGCTAAAAATCGCTTACCAACCCCCGCTTCTCCAAATAATAGTGTTGGCATTGGGTGTTCAACTAAACGTTTTAAGCTATTAAGAACATTGCTGGTCTCATCGCTAGTTGCAACTAAACGCCCTTCACTAATCCCAAGTTCAATTTGCGATAAATCGAAGCTAGCCTCTAACCAATGGGCAGACTTAAACAGCATAATTGCGCCGGGTAGATGCGAAAACAGTGCTGTTTCTGACAGCGGAATAATATCAGCCATGTAGACTCGGCCGCTCAGCTGAATTTCTACTAGCTCTCGCTTACCGGAACCACTACCAAACCAACGTTGGACACTAAATCCACGCAAGAATTTACTTATATCGCTGTTGGTAAGAGGATGAGGTGTATCACCACAGGATTGCTCAAAAGCCTGATTAAACTGGCGAATTTCTCCAGATTTATCAATCAGCACCACTGGGTAAGGTACGTTGTCTAATAAAATTTGAACTTCTTTGTGTTCAACTTCAGAAGGCAAGGCCGACACAATACGCGCATCTGATACACCATTGAGGCAACGAAATTCACTAAGCAATTGCTGTGTTAGAGGAAGCTCTAATTCGGTAAGGTGAAGAAACAAGTGCCCGGTGTCGACACTCTGCATGGCTTGTAGCGCTAAACCATGTTTAACTAAAACGCCGAGAACCGCGCTAAAAACTTCGGTGTTTTGTTGGCAGTTTAACTCTATGCGCATGTTGTTGCCGCTTGCTCTTTTAGTGATGCAGACAGCAGCTGTAGGGCCTGTAAAAACTCACAGCAACACCACATACCGCCTTCTCCAACTATCCATACTAAACGCAAAAAGCACTCCTATTTCCCTATCGGACCAGTGAGTTAGACTGTCCAATTGTGTATATACTTCTTTAGTCTAACCAAAAAAGTAAGCTTAACCCAAGCGTCATTTAACATTCACTTGAGTTAATTTGAACTAGGTATTTGCAAGATGCGCTTGAATTAGAGGTTTTTAAACTGACTATGAAGCTCGAAATCTCGAGCTGTGACCACTTTTTCTACTTTGCGTAAACGCTGTTCAAAATCATCAAACTGGTGCTCTAGCTCGCTAACTGCTTGACTAGGCGTTTCGCCGCGTTGCCACACTTTTGACTTAATGGTTACTCCCTCATCCCCTCTTAAGTTACTGGGACGTTTATCCATAAACAACCATGCTGCACCGTAGATAATAAAAAATAGTCCGAGGTTAGTAATTGCCAAAGTCACAGCAATGATTCGAATTAACCATGTTTCGGCGCCAAGGCTGTGTGCTAAACCAGCACACACCCCTGCAATTTTGCCTTTTTGTGGGTCGCGATATAGCGGTTTATCAAACATTAGCGCTCCCTCCAATGCGGCACGCTTTCATCTAAAATATTCTCTAAAGCATGAATGCGCGCTGACATATCTTTGGCTCGAGTAGCTAAAGCATTTAGCTGCTCGCGCTCTTGTTCACTAATTCCATGTTCTACCTGACGCTTACTCTTGTAATGTAAAATAAGCCACAGTGGGGCCACTATGGCCATAAACAAAATTAACGGCGTCACCAATACGGTAAGCATAAATTCTCCTATTTTTGCTCTAACTTGGCTTTAAGCTTGTCTAGCTCGTCGGCAATTTCAGCGTCAGCACTTAACTCAGCAAATTGCTTGTTTAAGTCAGGGTTGTTATCGCCTTCCTTACCAAATACTTCTGCGCGCGCTTCTAGTTGATCGATCTTAGCTTGAAACTGCTCAAATTTTTCTCGTGTTTTTAACGCGCGTTCATTATCTAGCTGCTGTCTTACTGCATGACGGTTTTTGGCTGTAGTTTGACGAGCTAATAAACCAGCTTGACGATTCCTTGATTCGCTTAATTTAAGCTCTAGCTGCTCAATCTCTTGCTGCAACTGCAACAAACTATCGTCCACTAAGCCTAGTTCTTTTTGCTGCTGCTTAATTGACTCTTGTAAGTGTTTCTTCTCAACTAAAGCCAAGCGCGCTAAATCTTCTCGCTCGCGGCTTAAGGCAAGTTCAGCTTTAGCCTGCCAATCTTCGGCTTGCTCTTCCAAATGCTCAATTTTACGTATCAGCTGTTTTTTATCGGCCAATACTTTTGCTGTACTAGCACGCACTTCCACCAAGGTGTCTTCCATTTCTTGAATGATAAGGCGTAGCATCTTTTGCGGATCTTCAGCTTTATCCAACATGGTGCTGATGTTGGAGTTAATAATATCTGTTAAGCGGCTAAACATTCCCATGGGGGACTCCTAATAAGGTCGAATAAAGATCAATGTATGTTTTCGAGATAATTGTTTACAAGTCGCATGCCAATTTATCAAGCCACTGATATTTATGACTTTTATAGATAAATGACAAAACTCAATAATGACTATATAGTTATATTAACCAACTTTTAGTCAGAGAGACCAAATGGATTCCCCTAGCCTATTAGGTAAGGCACCTAGTTTTTTGGAGGTGTTAGACAAGGTATCACTCTTAGCTCCGCTAAACCGACCCGTTCTGGTTATTGGTGAAAGGGGCACCGGTAAAGAGTTGATTGCTGAACGCTTACATTTTTTGTCAGAGCGCTGGGACAAACACTATTTAAGCTTAAACTGCGCAAGCTTGAACCCAAACTTGATTGAGTCTGAGCTATTTGGGCATCAAGCCGGCGCATATACCGGGGCATCTCAGCAACGTATTGGCCGATTTGAACAAGCAGATAAAGGCACCTTGTTCTTAGATGAACTGGCCAACATGCCAAATGAAGTGCAAGAGAAGCTATTACGCACCATTGAGTACAATAAAATTGAACGCCTTGGCAGTAATAAGCCTATTGAGGTAGATGTTCGATTAGTGTGTGCCACTAACCAAGACCTGCCAGAGTTAGTGGAGCAAGGGGATTTTAGAGCTGATTTGCTAGACCGATTATCTTTCGCGGTGATTACCTTACCGCCATTACGCCACCGCGTTGAAGATATTCAACTATTAGCCGAGCATTTTGCTCACAAAATGGCTAGAGAGCTCAATTTTTCCCAGGTCCCTAGTTTTAGCCCAACGGTGCTAACACAACTAAATGATTATTCTTGGCCTGGCAATATTCGTGAACTTAAAAACGTTGTAGAGCGAGCGGTGGTAGAGAACAGTGATAACCAAGGTTTAGTTGATGCAATAAACCTAGACCCTTTTGCTTCGCCATGGCGCCCACTAAAGCAAGCGCCACAAGATTCGCCAATTAGGCCCAAGCAACTTGATTTTAATCAACAAGTAGCCGACTTTGAGAAGCAATTAATTAGTGAAACCTTAGCAAACCATCATTACAAACAAACAGCCAGCGCTAAAGCCTTACAGATCAGCTACCATCAACTAAGGGGTTTGATCAAAAAACATAACATTAATACTCAAGGCTAAGCCTTTCATTGGTTGAGATAAGCAGATGGTTAATGGTAAATTATCAAGCAGTTATCAGGATATCAGCTTCTCATGAATGCATTCTCAATTGGCACAGTGATGTGTCTGGCTTTTTTGCTACTTGGCTGTGACCAGCAAAAAGACGTAAAAAAGCTTGGTTTAGTCTATTGTACCGAAACCGCACCGCATACTTTTAACCCACAACTTGAAAGCTCAATCAATGCGATTGCGGTGACATCGCGACACCTTTATGACCGCTTAGTTGAAGTTGATCCCATTACTCAGCAACTGGTTGGCGGTGTTGCTAATAACTGGCAGGTAAGCGAAGACGGGCTGCGTTATCGTTTCTATTTACGCCAAGGTATTCATTTTCATAAAACCGATTACTTTAGCCCATCGCGCAACTTGAATGCCGATGATGTGATGCTAAGCTTTGAACGCATTCTAGATCCCGAACATCCACTTTACATCTTGGCTAACGGCGATTATCCCTTTTTCAATAATATTGGCTTTGGCAGCAATATTCGTAAACTCACTAAGTTGTCTGATAGCAGTGTTGAATTTGAGTTAAAGCGACCAGATGCGGCATTTTTGGCAAACCTAGCCAGCGACTATGCAGTAATTCTTTCAGCTGAGTATGCCGATAAACTCAACCAATCAAACCAACTTGGGCTACTCGATCAACTGCCCATTGGCAGTGGGCCGTTTTATTACGTTAACCAGCGTAAAGACCACTTTATTCGATACTACCGACATTGGTTACACTGGCGTGGTGCGCCACCGATGCAGCAGTTGGTATTTGATATAACCCCAACCTCATCTATTCGCTTAGCCAAGTTGCTAACTGGTCAATGCGATATTATGGCGCAGCCCGCAGCAAACCAACTTGAAGTGCTTAAAGCCCGCGAAGAACTGTTAGTCTCCGTGCAGGCTGGACTAAATGTTTCTTACTTAGCATTCAATACTCAAAAGCCTCCTTTTGCCGATGTACGAATTCGCCGAAATGTAGCTGGGCTGGTAAATAAGCAGCGGATTCTAGACTCGGTCTATTTATCAACGGCAGACATTGCCAACGGCGTTCTTTCTCCTTCTTCTTGGGCTTACCGCCATCAATCTCGCTCACCAGAGCAAGACCACCTGGTTTACCCCTACATTGAAAAAGCCAAACAACAACCCATAGAGTTGTGGGTATTAAATGAAGCTAAAAGCTATAATCCACAACCACGAAAAACGGCTGAATTAATCCGAAACGATTTGGTGAATGATGGCTATCAAGTCAACGTTCGTTTGTTAGATTGGCAAGTATTACGCCGTTATTTGCGCGCACCAGAAGTAAACTACGATTTATTACTGGTTGGCTGGTCTACCGATAACAGTGACCCCGATGACTTTTTCAGACAGCAGTTCTCATGTGATGCGGTAGAACAAGGGTATAATTTTAGCCGTTGGTGTAATGGCCACTTTGAACAGCTACTCAATGCTGCAACCGCTTCTCCGCGCCTTGCCGACCGAGTGAGAAACTATTACAAGATCCAAAAAATAATCGAACAAGATGTGCCTATTTTACCTTTAACCCATGCATTAAAAATGTATTCCTATAATGACAGCGTTCACGGTATTACTTGGAACCCATTTGGAGGCGTTTCGTTCAACAACGCCTATAGGAAGTAAGCCATGCTCCGATATTTGATTCGCCGCATTAACCTACTGGTGATTACTTTTTTAATCATCAACTTAATTGCTTTTATTTTTCAGCAGAATCAGAACTTATTAATTGAGTCCGATGATTTTTGGTTTAAACAATACGCATTGTTTGTTTTGCAAAACATCAATGGCGACTTGGGTGTATCGAGCATTAGCGGCAAACCAGTGTTTGATGAACTGGTAAGTTTTCTCCCCGCCACCTTAGAGCTTTGTTTTTCGGCTTTTTTGTTGTCGTTTATTATTGGGATCCCGCTGGGTACCTTAGCCGGAATTTACCATCAGCACTGGATTAGAAACCTAATTTTAAGTGTGACAATGGTGGGTTACAGCATTCCGGTCTTTTGGCTTGCGCTACTCTTAGTCATGAACTCCTCCCTAATGCTGGGATGGTTCCCCGTATCAGGGCGCTATGACTTGCTATTGGAAATTCCTCAAGTAACCGGTTTTGGCATTATTGACGTGATGTGGTTAGAGCCTCAAGCCCGCTGGCCAGCGCTTATGAGCATATTAAGCCACTTAGCTTTGCCAACACTAGTACTGGCTGTGGTGCCCACTACAGAGGTTATTCGCCAGCTATCCAACTCTATGGCTAAAGTAATGAGTGAAAACTACATTAAAGCCGCCGCTACAAAGGGCTTGTCGAAATGGCAAATAGTAACTCGCCATGCCTTACACAACGCGCTCCCCCCTATTCTTCCTAGCTTAGGTTTGCAATTTGGCAACGTGCTAACTATGGCAATGGTGCTAGAAGTGGTATTTGCGTGGCCGGGCATTGGGCGTTGGTTAATTTCAAGCATTTATCAGCAAGACTACATTGCTATTCAAGGCGGCATGTTAGCTGTAGCAACCTTAGTGATTATCACCTTTGTTTTAACCGATTTGTTTACCGCACTCATCCACCCACTGCGTCGAAGAGAAGTTTATGCTCAGCACTAATGTATTTTCTGAAACGACTATTTCCAGTGCCTTGCAGCAGGTACTGATCCGTTTTAGAGACAACTCTGTTGCGATGGTTGGTTTTTGGGTGTTACTTGGCTTTTTAGTGCTGGCCTTGTTCGGGCCGCTGATTGCGCCCTACCCACTGGATTATCAAGGCGACAACTTATTACAGCCTCCATCTTGGAATCAGCAGGGCCATGTAGATAACTTTTTAGGCACTGATGACTTAGGCAGAGATCTACTCAGCCGCTTAATCTATGGTTGCCAATTAACCTTTGGTGGCGGCTTTATAGTAGTAACGCTTGCCGCTTTAATTGGTATTCCCGTAGGCATTCTTTCTGGCATGAGCCGTGGAATTAAATCGAGTGTGCTACACCACGTGATGGATACCGCGTTATCGATTCCTTCCCTGTTAATTGCAATTATGGTGGTGTCTTTTCTCGGAACCGGCTTAGAGAATACATTGATTGCGATTGCATTGGCGCAGATCCCGCAGTTTATTCGTTTTACCTATATTGCTGTTTCAAGCGAAATTCAAAAGGAGTACATTACGGCGATTCGCCTAGATGGTGCTACTAACTACCGTATTTTGAAAAATGGCGTGCTCCCTAATATTGCTGACTCAATTGTATTTCAAATTAGTCGCAGCTTTTCTTCATCACTTATCGATATTACCGCCCTTGGATTTATTGGCATTGGTGCACAAGCGCCACTGCCAGAATGGGGCGCCATGTTAGGTGGAAGTAAAGATTTACTCTTTTCTGCACCTTGGACCGTTACCCTACCCGGCTTCGTCATCATGACCAGTATTCTTAGTGTGAATATGGTAGGTGAAGGTTTACGCCAAGCGATGATTCAAGGAGTCGACTAATGGCTTTACTAGATATTCGCAACCTAACTATTGAAATCAACACACCCGCAGGAATAGTTAAAGCGGTAGATCGAGTTAGCCTTACCATGGCAGAGGGCGAAATAAAGGCCTTAGTCGGTGAGTCTGGTTCAGGCAAAAGCTTAATTGCCAAAGCATTATTAGGGGTAACTAAACCCAGCTGGACTATCAAAGCCGACCGCATGCGCTTGGGTGACGTAGACCTAATGTCCTTAACTACCCGCCAGCGGCGCAAAGTACTAGGCCATGAAATTGCAATGATATTTCAAGAGCCTAGCTCTTGTTTAGACCCCTCAGAAGAGGTTGGTAAACAAATTGAGGAAGCCATTCCCTGCCACAATATTAAAGGTGGATTTTGGCGACGTTTCCAGTGGCGAAAAAAGCAAGCGCAAGCCTTACTGCATAAAGTAGGTGTTAAAGATCACCACAAGGTAATGCGCAGCTATCCTTATGAGCTATCGGATGGGCTTTGCCAAAAAGTTATGATTGCCATGGCCATTGCTGGGCAGCCTAAGTTATTAGTTGCCGATGAGCCAACTACAGCCATGGAAGTGACCACAGCCAGCCAAATTTTACGCTTATTACACAAACTAAATAAACTAAACAACACCGCCATTTTGTTAATTAGTCATGACTTAAACACACTGTCCGACTTAGCAGATACCATCAGCGTAATTTATTGCGGCCAAATGGTAGAAGTGGGTCGTTCTGACCAAGTGGTAGGAAGTTCAAGGCACCCTTATACCTCAGCTTTACTTAGCTCAGCGCCACAATTTAATAAACCTTTTGAGCGCAAAGCGTTTTTACCTGGCCTACCCGGCTCGATTCCCGCTTTACAACACTTGCCGATTGGCTGTCGACTTGGCCCGCGTTGCCCAAAAGCGCAGCGAAAATGTGTTACTCAACCCAAACTTAAAAAGGTGAAAGGTCATCAATATGCTTGCCACTACCCTTTAAACTTAGAAAAAGGTAAGCAATAATGGCTAATTTGCTGCACGTAAAAAACTTATCTCAACACGTTTATGTTCATAAAGGTTGGTTGAGCAGACAACGTTTTGCAGCCATCGATGACATAAGTTTCGAGCTAAACATGGGTGAAAGCTTAGCGATAATTGGTGAGTCAGGTTCTGGTAAATCTAGCTTGGCAAAAGTATTGGCGGGCATCAACAAACCGAGTAACGGGGATATTTTTGTTAACGGCGAGGCTTTAAAGTTTGGCGACTACACCCGCAGGTGCCGCTTAATCAGAATGATATTTCAAGACCCAAATAGCTCGCTCAACCCGCGTTCTAACATCGGTCGAATTTTGTCTGCACCACTTATTCTAAATACTGCGCTGTCGCAGCAAGAGCAGCAGCAAAAGGTAATTGCTACCTTAAAATTAGTGGGTTTATTAGAAGAGCATGCCGAGTTTTTCCCCAGTATGCTATCTAGTGGTCAGAAACAGCGTATTGCGGTTGCTAGAGCGTTAATTTTAAGCCCCAAAATCATTGTTATTGATGAAAGCATTGCAGCCCTTGATGTCTCGGTGAGAGCCCAAATCATTAACCTATTACTAGAGCTTCAGCAACGATTTGCTATCAGCTATATCTTTGTATCCAATGACTTGGGGTTAGTTCGACACTTTTCAGACAAAGTACTAGTGATGCAGCAAGGCAAAGCCGTAGAATTTAAGCATACCGAAGAGTTCTTTACTCAGCCCGAACACGAGCTGAGTCAACGACTGATAAATGCCTATCAAAATGCCTTTCGTAAATAGAGAAAGGTATTAAGAATTACCTCTATACAGAATACTTTCTTGCGCACCCACCACTTGTGACATAGAAAGAGAAGCGTTAACTTCGCGCTCGATCATATCCATTAATGGTCTTAAGGTAATGGGCAAATCACTGCGGATCTTTTCCGCAGTAATATAATATGGCGCGCGTTGTCCATGGTACTCAACAACGGGACCAATTTGTTGAAATTTAATGCCCAATAGCGCGGTGCTTCGAGCTAAGCGAGGCTCCATCATCACATAAGCATGTTTGATATTATGGCGCTCTACCAACACTGTAGCGGCTAGGTACATACTGGCAGTGATAAAAGGAAAGCAGCGCAGCTCTTCTTCATAGAGCTCGTTGATGTTAATCCCGCCCACCGCTGAGTCTTTAAATTTGTCGGCTTTACGTCGTCTAAATGTTGCTCTTAATGCTAAACGGGAAATTTCACAAACGTCTTCTCGAGCAAAATTTTGCGGATGTAATTCCTCATCGGTAATAGCACCTTCGCAATATTTTTCCAGAGGTAGTAATTGCTCGCCTGACGGGGCCACAACTCGTACGGTACTAGCATAGGTATTTGAAGACTTGTGTCGCACTAAGCAATAGTCGGAGTAATCGTCAAATTCATCGCGTTCAACTTTTTGCGGGTTAACCGGCTCAAAGCCTAACTCTTCACAATAAACATCGTGACGAAGGTGATAGACACTTTCTACATCTTCGTCGCTGAGCGCAACAAGTGGATGAAAATAGGTTTCATAATGCTTGGCAATCTCTGCAGCTTTCTTTTTAGCAGCATGCTGAGTGGTTTTACTGGTGGGTAAACCAACCACCTTTCCTTTAATGCTGGTCGGCAATATTTTACTTTTCAAAAGCTTAACCCTTATTCCCTTAAGTGTCTTGAGTCTTATTTTTTTATCGCGTTATGTTATTGATACTACCTAAATAAGATAATGTATAGTTCTTTTGATAATAAATTTACATCGCCTAAGCTAGGGTCTATAAACTAACGACACAATAAAACTCAATTCCTCCCTATTTAACTGCTCTGATCAGCTAGGCTAAATGCAACTTTAGCGGTAAACATGCTAGAATCACTGCATTTTTTAGCGCTATAACAATCACGTATTCAGCGCCTTATTATCGGACACCTTAAAGGAATTAGTATGATCATCAAACCCAAGATCCGAGGCTTTATCTGTACAACCACTCACCCGGTAGGCTGTGCGGCTAATGTACAAGAGCAAATCGATTACACCAAACAGCAAGGCAAAGTAAGCAATGGTCCTAAGCGAGTATTGGTGGTTGGTTCTTCAAGCGGATATGGTTTGTCATCGCGCATCGCGGCAGCTTTTGGTAGCGATGCCGCAACTATTGGCGTGTTTTTCGAAAAGCCTGCCACTGAAAAGAAACCTGGTACTGCAGGTTGGTACAATGCTGCTGCATTTGACCAAAAAGCGCGTGAAGCCGGCCTTTATGCTAAAAGCATCAATGGTGACGCATTCTCACATCAAGCAAAACAAGCCGCTGTTGACTTAATTAAACAAGATCTTGGACAGATTGACCTTGTGGTTTATTCGCTAGCCTCTCCAGTTCGTAAATTACCAGACAGCGGAGAACTGATTCGCTCTAGCTTAAAACCTATCGGTGAAACTTACACAGCAACAGCTGTTGATACCAATAAAGATACCATTATCGAAGCGAGCGTGGAGCCAGCAACCGAGCAAGAAATCGCTGATACAGTAACGGTAATGGGTGGCGAAGACTGGGAACTTTGGATTAAAGCCTTAGATGAAGCCGGCGTGCTAGCTGAGGGTTGTAAAACCGTTGCCTATAGTTACATCGGCACCGCGCTAACTTGGCCAATCTATTGGGATGGTGCTTTAGGTAAAGCGAAAATGGACCTAGATCGCGCTGCTACGGCACTTAATGAAAAACTAAGCAGTAAGCAAGGCTCAGCCAACGTTGCAGTGCTTAAGAGTGTTGTTACCCAAGCCAGTTCTGCGATTCCCGTAATGCCTTTATACATCTCGATGGTTTTCAAAATCATGAAAGAACAAGGTTTGCACGAAGGCTGTATGGAGCAAATCTATCGTTTATTCAATGAACGTTTGTACCTAGAAGGTGAACAAGCTCCTGTAGATGAGCAGAATCGTCTACGTTTAGATGATTGGGAATTACGTGAAGATATTCAACAAGCTTGTGTTGAACTATGGCCACAAATTACCACCGAGAACCTGAAAGAACATACTGACTACGAATATTATAAAGCGGAGTTTTTGAAGCTATTTGGCTTCGGTGTTGACGGTGTTGATTACGAAGAAGATGTTGCAACAGCAGTGCCGTTTGAAGTAGTAACCTTAGACTAATTAATAGCTTAACAACCACAAAAGCCCTTAACAGTTGCTGTTAAGGGCTTTTTTAATTAATTCTTTGATAACGAATACGCCCTGCTCTTGGCAAGTATGCATCCAATGTTTGACCATCTTTTGAAATGCGGTATTCAATCACTTTATCCGCTGATGTCACTACTACTCGATTGCCATTTATCTTGTATTTGGTCGCTACCCGGCTGCCAGATTTAACTTGGCCATCTTCTGAGAATACAAGGCGTTCTTTCTTGCCATAAAAATCATGTTCTGCTTCCCAAGTACCTACAATAGGGTTTACTTTAAGCTCAGGCTCTATGCCAACCAACTCTGGATAAGCAAAGTAAACAAAAGACGTCACGCCTAAACCGATACCAAGAAGTGCTATAAGCAGCACAATGGATTTCTTCACATTGTTCTCCAAAACTAAAAAAGGACGTAAAACGTCCTTTTTTCAGTATCTTACGTAAGCACTAAGCTTACAACAAGTTTTGGATTTCTGCTTTGCTTTTTAAGACATCAATCAATACTTGATAACTTGCTTCAGTTTTAACATTGCTAAGTTGTTGTAACCATTGATTAGTTTCACTGGCATCAACGGTTTCTGCTTCGTTAACTGCTGTTAATTGAATAACCAGTTGGTCACCGCTCATCGTAGTAATGCGGCTCGCTACTTTTTGCTCTGAAGGTTTTGCCATCATAAATAAATGACGTACCACTTGAGGCTCAAAGTCTTGGCTATCACGAGCTACCTTAAACTTAGAATCTAGTTTAAGTTGCTGCTCATACAACAAAGCATCTATGCCTTCACCACTTTCAAGCGCAGCAATTAGGCTATCTGCATAATCTTGTGCGGCCTTTGTTGAACGAGACTGAGTAAGTGCAGTGTTAATTTGTGCTTTAACCTCTTCATAAGGTTTTACTTCTGAAGCTTGGTGAGCCATAACACGAACAACAATTGAACTGTTGTCTGACAACTGGATTGCATCACTATTTAAGCCTTCAGCGATGAAGTCTAAGTTAAATAGTTGATTAATTACCTGAGGCTCGCCTAAGGCACCATTGGCACTAGCGCGAGTTAAACCTTTAACAGTTTCAACTTCTAAGCCCGTTTCGCTAGCAACATCAGCTAATGAATCAGGAATTTCGAAGGATACTTCAGCAAGACGCTGAGCTTGCTCATAGAACGCATCTTGTGCTTGTTCTTGTTGCAGGCGCTGACTAATTTGCTCTTTCACTTCTTCTAAAGGTTGTGCTTGAGATTCTTGAACATCCAGCAATTTAATCAGGTGATAACCAAACTCAGTTTTAACAACTTCACTTACGTCACCGCTATTAACAAGTGCGAATGAAGCAGCATCGAACTCAGGAGCCATTACGCCACTTTCAAACCAATCTAGTTCACCACCTTCCTGACCACTAAAAGTATCTTCAGATTCAGCAGCGGCTAGCGTCGCAAATTCTTCACCTTGATTGATCTTAGCTAACAGCTCTTCAGCTTTAGCTTCATCAGCAACCAAAATATGGGCAACTTTACGCTTCTCTGGTTGTGAATAAGTTAGCTGATTTGCATCGTAAAATTGTTGAATGTCTTCTTCGCTAACTTCTATGCTTGCAGCAATTTTCTCTGCATCAACTACGATGTACTCAACATCTACCGACTCTTGAGTGCGGAAAGTGTTTTTACGTTCTTCGTAGTAAGCCAATAAGTCTTCTTCACTTGGCGCTTCTTGATCAGCAAACTGAGCAACAGGAACCGTAACGTAGCGCACGTCACGAGTTTGTTGATTTAGCTTAACCAGCAACTCAGCTTCACTTGGTAGCGCAAACTCACTACCTAACAAAGCTTGCTGCAATTGACGACGGGTTAAGTCGTTACGAATCATATCGCGAAATTGAGCAGGTTGGAGGTTGGCGCGGTAAAGAACAGCTAAGTAACGCTCGTTATCAAAACGACCGTCAACTTGGAATTCTTGCATGCTTAAAATTTGTGATTTAACTTGCGCGTCGCTTACGCGTAAACCGTAGTTTTCTGCAGCTTGGTCTAACAAGCGCTCACCAATCATTCGGTCTAATACGTTACTTCTAAACTGGGCCATGTAGCTTGGGTCGGCGGCTAGTTGATTAAACGCAGCACCAAACTGGCTTTCTAAGCGGGCACGCTCATTTTGATAAGCTTGATCAAACTCTGCACGGCTAATGGACTCACCATTAACTTCAGCGGCTAATTGCTCACTAGGGCTTGCGATGTAGCTACCTACACCAGCCAGAGCGAAAGATAATATGACCAAACCTAGGATGATTTTGGCTACCGGACCTTGGCTTCCTTCACGGAGCTTTTCCAACATGCTTAATTACTCTTTACCACATTAAATAATGAAAAAGCGCATCGAATGGATGCGCCTTTGACAGATCGCAATTGCGTCTGACAGTTAGTTTACAGCGTCTTTTAACGCTTTACCTGCTTTAAACGACGGTACGTTAGCAGCGGCAATTTGGATCTCTGCACCAGTCTGAGGGTTACGACCAGTACGGGCAGAACGTTCTTTAACTTGGAAAGTACCGAAACCTACCAAAGCAACGTTGTCGCCTTCTTTAAGTGTGTCTGAAATCGCGTCAATGAAAGAATCCAGCGCACGACCTGCAGCGGCCTTAGAAATGTCAGCGCCTTCAGCGATTTTGTCTACGAGTTGAGCTTTATTCACAATTGGTTCCCCTTGTTGTTATTCCTTTTCTTCTCACCGCAGGGAAGCTTCCCTAATAATCGCGGCTCAGAATGAGGTTCGTCAGTCTACATTTAGTTAAAATATACCATCAATATTGTTATCAACGGCTTCCTTGCCAGCCTTAGGCTATAGCCCTTGAACAAGGCTGGCAAGTACTATTTCACGATTGAATATCGTTTATTTGCATTGACTCAAGCTTTTACTTCAAAGCCTTCAGGATTTTGCTCTAAAGCCGCTTCCAGAACCTGCTCAATCCAGCGAACTGGAATGATTTTAAGGTCGCCAATAACATTTTCTGGTATCTCTTCTAAATCACGTTCATTTTCTTGTGGAATAAGAACGGTTTTAATTCCGCCACGATGCGCAGCCAATAGCTTCTCTTTCAAGCCGCCAATCGGCAATACTTCACCACGTAAGGTAATTTCACCGGTCATCGCGACTTCAGCTTTTACCGGATTACCGGTTAGGCTAGAAACTAAAGCGGTACACATTGCAATACCGGCACTTGGGCCATCTTTTGGTGTTGCACCTTCCGGTACGTGTACGTGAATATCACGTTTCTCATAGAAATCGCTGTTAATGCGCCACTTATCCGCGCGAGCTCTAACCACAGTCATGGCTGCTTGAATAGACTCTTGCATCACATCACCAAGAGAACCGGTATAACTAAGTTTACCTTTGCCTGGCACCGATGCTGTTTCGATAGTTAACAAGTCGCCGCCCACTTCAGTCCAAGCGAGGCCTGTTACCATACCAACACGGTTGTTCTCATCGGCTTTGCCATAATCACAACGCTGCACACCAAGGTACTCACTGAGGTTATCTTGGCGTATTTCTACTTTCTTGGTGTCTTTGTTTAGCAAAATTTCTTTCACTGCTTTGCGACACAACTTTGAGATCTCACGCTCTAAGCTACGCACACCAGCTTCACGGGTGTAGTAACGAATAATGCCAATGATAGCGCTGTCTTCGATAACTATTTCGTGCTCTTTCAAACCATTGCGCTTGATCTGTTTGCTAATTAAGTGCTGTTTAGCAATATTGAGTTTTTCGTCTTCGGTATAGCCCGACAAACGAATCACTTCCATACGGTCAAGCAATGGACCAGGAATATTCATTGAGTTTGAGGTAGCAACAAACATTACATCTGATAAGTCATAATCGACTTCAAGGTAATGATCGTTAAAGCTATTGTTTTGCTCAGGGTCTAATACTTCTAACAATGCAGAGGCAGGGTCACCGCGCATGTCAGATGCCATCTTGTCAATTTCATCGAGCAAGAATAGTGGGTTTTTCACCGCCACTTTAGACATTTTTTGAATCAACTTACCCGGCATAGAACCAATATACGTTCTACGGTGCCCGCGAATCTCAGCTTCATCACGCACGCCACCTAAGGCCATACGTACGTACTTGCGTCCGGTTGATTTGGCGATAGATTGGCCCAGTGAGGTTTTACCTACACCTGGCGGACCAACTAAACAAAGGATAGGACCTTTAAGTTTGTTGACTCGGCTTTGCACTGCCAAGTATTCCAAAATACGTTCTTTTACTTTCTCTAAGCCGTAGTGGTCTTGATTAAGCACCTGCTCGGCTTTGGCTAAATCACGCTTCACTTTTGAGCGCTTAACCCAAGGAACACTAAGCATCCAATCAACATAACCGCGCACTACAGTGGCTTCTGCCGACATTGGCGACATCATTTTAAGCTTGTTGAGCTCGGCAAGCGTTTTCTCTTTTGCCTCTTCAGGCATTTTGGCTTCATCGATGCGTTGAGAAAGCTGCTCAAATTCGTCTTGACCATCTTCCGACTCACCCAATTCTTTTTGGATGGCCTTCATTTGCTCGTTTAAGTAATACTCACGCTGGCTTTTTTCCATTTGCTTTTTCACACGTCCACGGATCTTTTTCTCAACGTGTAGCAAATCAATCTCAGACTCCATCATTGCCATTAGGTATTCAAGACGTTCAGGAATACTGGCAATTTCAAGCACCGACTGTTTGTCTTCTAACTTGAGCGGCATGTGAGCAGCCATGGTATCGGCTAAACGCGCCGCATCATCTATGCCAGAAACAGAAGTAAGCACCTCAGGCGGAATCTTCTTGTTTAGCTTGATGTAGCCTTCAAATTGGCTAATGGCAGAGCGCACCATCACTTCTTGCTCTTTTTCATCGGGCTGTGCAGATACTACATACTCAGCGGCAGCTACATAGTACTCTTCTTCTTGAACAATTTGCTCGAGCTTAGCGCGCTGACTACCTTCTACCAGTACTTTAACGGTACCATCAGGCAGCTTAAGTAATTGAAGAATATTAGCAACGGTACCTACTGTGTATAGGTCATCAACCTGTGGGTCGTCATTGCTTGCGTCCTTTTGAGCCACTAGCAATACTTGCTTGTCTTGGCTCATTGCACTTTCTAAGCAACGGATAGATTTTTCACGACCAACAAACAATGGAATAACCATGTGCGGATATACCACCACGTCGCGCAGCGGTAATACGGGAATTTCGAAACGTTCTGAACGCTCTAAGGTCATGTCGTCCTCTTTACCTTAGCTAATAATCTCTATCAGCAATATATTGGGTCAAACTTGGTGGTTTCAATTAGTTACGCAGAATAATTCAAAAAAAACTTCTGACTGTTGTTTTTTCATACAATAAATTAACGTAGTCGACGCCTCACTGTACCTCGGACTTTGCCCGCCATACCAATTAAGCTTTGTCTGGTATGGCAATGACATAAAGCGACAGCAAGGGCATCAGCTGCGTCTGCTTGTGGGCTTGCCGACAAGTTTAGAAGTTGGGTCACCATGTGTTGAACTTGTGATTTATCTGCTGCTCCAGTTCCTACCACTGCTTGTTTTATTTGCCGCGCCGAATACTCTGCCACAGGCAAGTCTTGGCTTACTGCTGATACAATCGCCGCGCCACGAGCTTGACCAAGCTTTAACGCTGAATCAGCATTCTTGGCCATAAAAACTTGTTCTATGGCAAACTCGTCGGGCGAGAATTGAGTGATAATTTCACTCACTCCAGCGTGGATTTGTTTTAACCTGAGCGGTAAATCTTTTTCATTGGTGCGAATACAACCACTGCCCAAATACTCTATTCGCCCATGGGCTTGTTTAACAAGTCCGTATCCGGTGATCCGCGAGCCGGGATCAATGCCTAAAATAATGCTCACGGTTAATTAAAGCTGCGCTGCAACATCATCGGATATCTCGCCGTTGTGATAAACCTCTTGAACATCGTCATCATCTTCTAGCATGTCTATTAGCCGCAGCAGCTTAGGTGCGGTGTTTGCGTCTAGCTCGGCCTGTGTTGATGCAACCATGGTAACCTCAGAGTTAATAGCCACGATACCAGAGGCATCTAGTGCATCTTTAACTCCGCCAAACTCCTCTGGGCTCGTATATACATCAACGCTTCCATCATCGTGGCTTAGTACATCATCGGCACCAGCTTCCAAAGCCACCTCCATAATTGCGTCTTCGTCACTGCCTGCTGGGTAGGATATCACCCCTTTCTTTTCAAAAAGATATGAAACGCTACCATCGGTGCCAAGGTTGCCACCACTTTTGGAAAAAGCATGTCGAACACTTGATACGGTGCGATTGCGATTATCAGTCATTGTTTCTACTAAAACCGCTGTCCCTCCAGGCCCATAGCCTTCGTAGATAACAGTTTCCAACTGTTGTCCGTCGAGTTCACCAGCACCTCGTTGTACTGCACGATTAATGGTGTCGCGCGTCATATTGTTCGACAAAGACTTATCAATAGCGGCACGAAGTCTAGGGTTAGCATCGGGATCAGAGCCTCCCTCTCTAGCAGCTACTGTTAGCTCTCGAATAAACTTAGTAAACACTTTACCGCGTTTAGCATCTTGAGCAGCTTTACGGTGCTTAATATTGGCCCATTTACTGTGACCCGCCATCGAATTCCCCTAAGTTTGGTTTAGCCAAGATGATAAACGCTAAGAATATGACAAGCCTAGGATTAATTAATTGAACAATGATCTAGCTCGATAAAGAGCTTTAAGACTGAAGACATAGACATGAAACAAACTAAACGGCCGTTTTAGCTGAAAGTACAAACCACATAAAGTGTAATGTCATTCATATATATTACATAATTATGAGATAACATTTAACTTAAGAAACACCCTTTCTATTGATAATTCTAATAAAAATAATAACAAGCCAAGACTTCCTGTTGGATATTTAAACAATGCTAAACAAAAAATCATTTAGCTTAACTTATTGAAAAAATTAGCCTATATTTAAAGACATAATCTTTAACACAATAGTTATGAGCTAACCACGGAAGGCTATGATTGTAATTTATTGGCGCAAATTATCTCAGTTTTTAAAACGGCAGGCGATTGCTGTAAAAATTGTTGCGTTATTCTCTTTAGTCAGCATTAGCATACCCATTCATGCCGAGGTGTGGCTACTTACTCACTCAAGCCAACAGGCTGAGCTAAGTGCTAAGCAGATCCGTGCCATTTTCTCACTAAGACAAAAAAACTGGCCTGATGGTCAAATCATCGAACTGGTCGTTATGGATGACAACAACGAGTTACATAAACAGTTTTGTTTAGACGCACTCAAATTGTTTCCCTATCAGCTAACCCGAATTTGGGAACGCCAAATTTACACGGGTACCGCTATTGCTCCAACCATCGTGAACTCTGAACAAGAAATGTTAGACACCATAAAAAATAATCCCAACGCTATTGGATACACCAGCCAAGAGGTGAGCAATGAAGAACTTCATTCTACTATTGTTGACTAGCTTAAGCGTTGTCATTTTTCCCGCTCAGGCTAAAGGTAAACTCTCTTGGGGCGGCTTTGTGTCTGCCAGTTATATCGACGTAAACGCAAACAATTATTACGGTTATAACTCTGGTGATAGTGGCCCATTGTTCGAAGCAGGTCTTCGAGGCTTTTGGTATATCAACCCAAATTGGTCTGTTTCAGGATTAGTGATTGCCCAAGAAAGCGGCGATTGGTTCGAATCTGGTTTAGATGTAGATTATTTAAGCCTTAACTACAAGGTTCCTACAAACGAAGACTGGGAAGTTGGCTTTAAGTTTGGCCGTTTCAAAATTTCCAACGGGATTTATGGTGAAACCCGAGACGTGCCGTTTACTCGCCCCAGTATTGTATTGCCGCTATCGGTTTACCCGCACATCCTTAAAGAACAGAGTTTAAGGGCCGATGGCGTAAGGTTAGATTTAGACTATTTCACGCTAAGTGGCCAACAATACACATTCGCAGCATCCATTGGTAAAGAAGCCTTTGATGAGAGCTTTAGTCGGCGCTTTTTTGGGCAAGACCAAGGGGGTACTTTTGAAAGTGAGTGGAATAGTTCAATACACTTTTCCGCTCGCCCTAACGCCAATTGGTACTTGGGCCTAGAGTATCGTCGTTTAAAAATGCATTTAAAAGATTCGATAGATTTGGCACCTCCGGCTAGTCCGGTGCGTTTACCTTTCGATTTCACTATTGATACCGACCAGTACATTGCTTCGCTACAGTATTCGCAACAGCGCTACGAGCTAACGGGTGAATTTACCATGCGACGAGGTGGTACTTATGCTGAAGGAAAAAACGATGCTGCTAAACCCTTAGCGCCAATTTTTGATGGCAGTATCGATATGAATGCCTATTATCTACAGGGTATTTTCATTGTAAATCAGCAGTGGAACTTGCTAGCTCGCTACGACAACAGCCATTTTATTGATGATGACATTGAAACCAACTTACGCGATCTCGAAGATTTCACCATTGGAGCAACGTGGAATTTCCATCGTAACTTTCAGCTAAAACTGGAACACCACTGGTTTGTAGGAACCTCAATGCTTCCCCCTGTTCGAGACCTAAACCCCACTCGAACCAACAATCCTGAACGGTATTGGCGCTTGTTTGCAATGCAACTAAGTTACCGCTTTTGATATTTCACTCTATGCTTAGTAAGTAAGCAATTAATTAGTCACTTATTGCCTTATGCTAAATCAATGGAATAGCCAATGAAGTTAAGCAAGTTCCCCTTGGTGGATCTAAAGAATCGCTACGTTAGCGTGCGACTAAAACTCACTTTGGTGCTCATTCTCGCGGCGGGCATTGTGGTCTCTATTTTTGGTTTAACCGCAATGGAGCACTATCAAAAACAACAAGCCCAATTAAAATTAAGCTATTTAGATAACTACGCTTTAGAATTTAACGACCAAATAGAACGTTTAAGCGATAGCATCACATACATTTTTGAAGCTCAAACCCTTCTGAGCCAAGCAGAAAGCATGCAAGACCTGGAACGTTACCTCAATAGGCAGTTACCAGATTTACAATGGTTAATGCCAATAGCTAACGGTTGTACGGTATTTGCCATAGATAATTATGCCTGCAGCGTACTTGACTCTCCCCCACCCAAAGAGCTACTTGAACAAGTCACCTTGCGCTCTAAACCGATGCGCCTCATCGAATGTTTCGAAGTTTGTCATTTGTGGATTTCGCTGCCAATAAGAACCCGCAACACAGAGCAAGGGGTTTTAGCCTTTCAACTTGAATTGGCAGATGCCTTAATTAACGTAACCCAACGCGATGATATTGAGCTGGCGATAGTCGATTTAGACCGCCCCTTATACAAAAGCATATTGTTAGCCACCAATACTCAGGTACTAAGCCAGCAATGGTTCGACAGCGCCATAGAGTATCGGCATCACGACAATATGGAGTTTAAAGTAGAAGATAAAACCATTGTTGGTAAGCTCTACCCTATTAAAGACAGTTCAAATAGTACCCTTAAGTTGGTGATTCTTAAGGATTGGAGCGAACAAGTTTTCTTACAAACTCGCTTCGAAAACCAGCTAACTATGCTGCTATTGTTTACCATGGCCCTGGCCATTGCGATTGGCCTTTTGCTGATGCGCCGCCCACTGAGTAACCTGCGCTACCACACCGCCAGCTTACCGACTATTTTAGAGAACGAAAGCTACAAGCCACAAAACAAGTTACACCTATTTAATGATGAATTTGATTCCCTAGACCACATATCTATTGAGCTTGCCAACAGCTTTTCAGAAATGCGCTCAAGCATCGCGGCTAATACCAAAGTTCTTGAGAAAATGGCCATGGAAGATCCACTCACAGAGTTGCCTAATCGAACGGCTTTTTTGAAGCAACTTAGTGAAGCATTAGAAGAAGCCGCTAAGCAAGGCGAAGAGCTCAGCCTGATTTACATTGATCTCGACAACTTCAAAACCATTAACGATACCTTAGGCCATGACTTTGGTGATTTACTATTAGTACAAGTGGCCAAGCGCATTATGCGACTCAGTCAGTTCGCTTCAAGTACGTTCCGACTCGGCGGCGATGAGTTCACTCTACTTATCAATCAAAAAGACAAAGACAGTGTATTGGGCTTTGCTTATAGTCTGGCCCAAGAGATATCTCGCGACATTACTATTTCCGGCATTTCGATGAAGGTAACACTAAGTATCGGTATTGCCACCGCCAAGCAAGCCGAATACGAACCGCAACTGCTAGTGAAGTATGCTGACTTAGCCATGTATTCTTCAAAACGTAAAGGTAGGAACTGCTGCACCCATTTTGATATTGAATTAGCTCGTCAGAACGACATGGTGTTCACCATCGAGAACCAATTTCAAAATGCCATGAGTAACAATGAACTAGAGCTTTACTTGCAACCGCAAGTGTCTATGCAACACCAACGAGTCACCGGCTTTGAATTATTACTCCGCTGGAATCATCCTACTCAAGGCCTTATGAATCCCGGACAGTTCCTCGATACCGTCGAATCAGGCCGCCACATACTGCCGTTGGGTTACTGGGTAATCGACAAATCTTTAGCCTTGCTTGAAGAGCTTACAAGCAAGGGCTACGAAGAGTTAACCATTGCCTTCAACATCAGTGGCCGACAATTTGAAGATAAACACTTCGCTCAAAAACTCATCAGCAAATTTAAAACCGTAAACGTAGGTAGTAATTACCTAGAACTTGAAATTACCGAAAGTGTTGCAGTACAAAGCTACCAGCAAGTTAAATCCCAACTCAATGAAATTAGAGCCGCAGGTATTCGCGTAGCCTTTGATGACTTTGGTAAAGGCTTTACTTCACTCAGCTACTTAAGCAACCTAGCCTGTGACAAAATTAAGTTTGACCGTGAGTTTGGTCATAACGCCATTACCTCTGTGTCTACCCAAAATATTGTATTAAGTATGCGTACGCTAATGGACACTCTCGATTACGAAATACTGGTAGAGGGAGTGGAGACTCTAGAGCATGCTAATTGGTTAAAGAAAAATGGCTTTGACAAAGTACAGGGTTACTTCTTTGGTCGACCGCAAACTAAGCAAGAAGCCTTGGCCTTTTATCAAAAATGTAACGAGAAAGGCGCATTATTGGATAAAGATGGCAATGTTTTGCACTTGCATCCCTTGTTTAAAATCCCTCAATCGCCGAGTCACTCTAGTCACACAAGTTAACTAGTTTGTAAGAATTAATAGATACAAAAAAGGCGAGCTAGATGCTCGCCTTTTTTACTTTGCTTAAAACTACTCAGGCAGTTTTACATTTAATGCTAACTCTTCGAGTGCTACCGGGTTAGCTGCACTTGGCGCGCTTGTTAGCGGACAAGCCGCAGTGGCAGTTTTAGGGAAAGCCATCACGTCGCGAATTGAGCTTGCACCAGTCATTAACATCACTAAGCGGTCTAGACCAAAAGCTAAACCTGCGTGAGGTGGAGCACCGTACTGTAGAGCTTCTAACAAGAAACCAAACTTTTCTTGTGCTTCTTCATCACTAATACCTAGCACTTTAAAGGCCGCAGCTTGCATATCTTGTTTGTGAATACGCACACTACCACCACCAAGCTCACAGCCATTTAGCACCATATCATAGGCATTAGATAATACACCTGCTGGAGACGCGGCCAGTTGCTCGGCCGATACACCAGCTACTGGTGCAGTGAATGGGTGGTGAATCGCGTGGAATTGACCATCCACCTCTTCAAACATTGGGAAATCAACAACCCAAAGCGGTTTCCACTCATCAGATACTAAGCCTAAGTCTTCACCCACTTTCAAACGAAGTGCGCCCATCGCTTCACATACAACGTTAGCTTTATCTGCGCCAAATAAAATCAAGTCACCATCTTGCGCACCACTGCGCTCAACAATGCCTTTGGCAACTTCTTCGTTTAAGAACTTAAGAATAGGAGATTGTAAGCCCTCAAAACCTGCAGCTAAGTCATTCACCTTCATCCAGGCAAGACCTTTAGCCCCATAAATCCCAACATATTTGCCGTAATCATCAATTTGCTTACGAGAAAGTGTTGCGCCACCCGGTACACGTAATACCGCTACACGGCCTTTTTCGTCATTTGCAGGGCCTGAGAATACTTTAAACTCGACATCTTTAAGTAAATCAGCAACGTCTACCAACTGCATAGGGTTTCGTAAGTCTGGCTTGTCTGAACCGTACAAACGCATTGCTTCTGCGTAAGTCATTTGCGGGAACTCGCCAAGATCTACGTCTAACATCGAAACAAATAGCTCACGAACCATTTGCTCAGTAACAGCCATTACTTCGTCTGAGCTCATGAATGAAGTTTCAATATCAATCTGCGTAAATTCCGGTTGACGGTCAGCACGTAAATCTTCATCACGGAAACATTTTACGATTTGGTAGTAACGGTCCATACCCGACATCATTAGCAATTGCTTAAAGATTTGCGGTGATTGAGGCAAGGCAAAAAACTGGCCTTTGTGAGTACGGCTTGGTACCAAGTAATCACGCGCGCCTTCTGGCGTAGCTTTGGTAAGAATTGGCGTTTCAATATCTAAGAAGCCATTGTCTTCCATAAAACGACGAACAAAGCCAGTTACTTTGGCGCGGAATACCATACGCTCGCTCATTTCAGGGCGACGTAAATCTAAGTAGCGGTATTTTAAGCGCTGCTCTTCCGAGTTGTCTTGATTGCTATCTAATGGCAATGGTGCTGAACGGTTTAAAATCTCAAGCTCTAAACCTAACAACTCAACTTCACCAGTACGCATGTCGCTATTTATCTGGCTATCTGGACGAGCACGCACACGACCTTTTAGTCGAACACAAAACTCATTACGCAAGCTATTTGCTGTGCTAAATACGTCTTCACGATCCGGATCAAACACCACTTGCACAATGCCTTCACGGTCACGTAAATCGATGAAGATTACACCGCCCAAATCACGGCGTCGATTTACCCAACCTACTAAATTTATTTCTTGATCAACTAGCTCTTTGGTTACTTGTCCACAGTAAACAGTGCGCATTTGGCCTTTCCCGTTTTACGTTTTAAAATTTCAGCGAATAATCATCTTGAGCAAAGCACTTGTTAGCTTTGTTCAGTGAAAGGGCGATAGTATAAAGGAAAGCGACTACAAATAAGAATAGTGATAGAGCAATAAATCTAGCGAAGGACTTAAATTTGCCAAAGACAAGCAGGAATTTGCTGGTTACAATAGCTCGCTTTACGATTATTAGCGCTTAATTCACACACGTTTTCTACGAGACTCCGCCATGCAAGGCAAAGATAAACTTTTCTCTCAACCCATTACCCAGCTGGGCGAATTTAAATTTGACGATCAAGTTGCGGAAGTATTCCCCGATATGATTCAACGTTCTGTGCCTGGTTACAGCAACATCATTTCCACCATTGGACACTTAACTGAACAGTTCCACCAGCCTAATAGCAAGCTGTATGATTTAGGCTGTTCTTTAGGCGCAGCCACACTTGCGATGCGCCGTGCGGTAAAGAAAGAAAACGTAGAGATTATTGCCGTTGATAACTCCCCTGCCATGGTTGAGCGCTGCCAAAAGCACTTAGATGCTTTTCGTGGCTCTGTGCCAGTTGCCGTTATCTGCGAGGATATTTGCGATATTGAAATAAGTGAGGCGTCTGTAGTAGTACTTAACTTCACTCTGCAGTTTGTTGCCCAAGAGCAACGTTTAACTTTGCTGAAAAAAATCCACAAAGGCATGAAGGCTGGCGGAATATTAATAGTGAGTGAAAAATTTCATTTTAGCCAAGCAAGTATTCAAGGCTTAATTAGCGAACTTCATCTAGATTTCAAGCGAGCCAATGGCTACAGCGAATTAGAAATCAGCCAAAAACGCAGTTCTTTAGACAATGTATTGGTACCAGATACCATAGAGCAACATAAACAACGTTTTGCCGACGCAGGTTTTTCGGCCAGTGAACTTTGGTTTCAATGTTTTAATTTTGGCTCATTGGTAGCCATTAAATAACTTGGTTCTAGTTAGCCAAGCCTGCTCTTAAATAAAGGCAGGCTCTAGCTATCATGTCGTTAACTTGCCAACAAGGCTGAGATTTTATCCGCAAAAGGTTGCAGGCTTTCATTGTCCACCATGTTTCTAGCATGGCTGCGCGCTTCGGCTAAAGAGCCAGGAATAATGTGGAAATGAATATGAGGAACCGTTTGCCCTGCAGCTGCGCCATTAAATTGCACTAAACTCACACCTTCAGCACCCATGGCCTGCTTAACCGCTTTAGCCACTTTTTTCACCGTTTTAATGGTGGCAGCGGCTGCGTCATCAGACAGGTCGAGTAAGGTCTCGGCCGCTTCTTTAGGGATAACTAAGGTGTGGCCATCTGCTTGCGGCATAATATCCATAAACGCCAAGGTGTGTTCATCTTCATAAACTTTTAAGCAGCTCGTTTCTCCACGTAGGATTTTGGCGAAGATATTGTTGTTATCGTAACTCATAGTCTTTATTCCTAAATATTTTATATAGTTAGCAAGGTACTAAAGAAAGTGTAAGGCATTATTGCACACCTAAATCTTCTAACAAGTAAGCTTGGTCAAAATACCGTTCGCCAACAAAGCTTATGGCATGGTCACCAAAGCGACGCAAACTGCCCGGTTGTTTTACTCCCATTGGCCAAAAAAACCAACGCTCCAAGCGTTGCGAGCCATAAACATAGCCCTGTCTATCAAATACGCTTTGTGTCAGATCAGCTTTAGCCAATAGATTTAATTGCTGCCAAGCTAAAGACTGGTATTCAATGGTTTTCAGCTCAGTATTTTCTTCAGCCGGAGCTAATCCCACAATTTGATGTGTATCGGCACTAATGCTAATACGCATTTTAGTTTGAGCATCCACCCTGTGCATCAATACTGGCTCTTGGGCACTATCTTGCAAAGCTTGATAGGGTTGGCCATTTGGTAGCATGAGGGTATACCAGCAGCCACAAAGATGAATACTATCGTAAGCAAGTACCTCTAACTGAGGTGTTAAGTGAATACGAAAAATAACTGCATCGTGCTGCCCTGCCACCCAATCAACAGCGCTAAGTTCAGGGCGCTGCTTAAACCACATAACATAATTAAGTTGAATGGTGGTTTGCTGCTGGTATCTGCCATAGCTAATAAGTGAAAAACTAGTGGCTATATCGGTATCTACTTGCAACTGTTCGCCCTGCCAAGCTGGCTTACCGGGCAGGTTGTCTTTACTCGAATTTTCTATTAGCCACTGTGGCGCAAACTTATTCAGCAAGTGCTGAGCTTGCTGCTCATTACTTAACTGCCCTAAGTGATTAAGGCTTAACGGCATTGCCAAGCCATGTTTAAGTGGTTTGGGGATGTAAAGGACTGCTTGGTCTTGCTTAAACCCAGAATAGACTTTTAGTGAGGCTTGCTGCCAATGCGCTTGTAAGCTCTGCTGTTCTTTTTCAACGGCGCTAGCAAATACTTTGGAGCTAATAGGATAAATGCCAAAAAATTTTGCGGTATCTGAGTAATCATCATCTGGTAATAAGCTTTTAAGCAGTTCTGCGCTTTGTGCTGCTTGAGCTAAATATTGCTGCTTAGCTTGCTCCACACAGCTTTCAATAAAAGTATTTTGTGAATACTCTGGATAACGTTGCTTCCATTCACTCATTTGTTGACTAGTTAGGTTCTGCCACTCTAGCAATAAACCCATTTTAGCGGCATCGCTCATGTAGCTGATAAGATCGTGCTGACCAATATTTGAGCCACTATCTCGCTCACTAATAAAGCTGTAAATAAACCGGTCGTAGCGCAAGCCAGGGTGCTTGGGTATACGCTTGGCATTGAGCGTTCCAACCTCGCTGCTAAGCAAATGGTCTAAGTCAGTTAAGGCCCCTTCGCAAGAATACCGCTCAGGCTTAGTGCTACAAGCTTGCATCAGCAAGATACCGAAAATTAATAGCCAATGCTTTAAAGCATTATTATCACCACTCATGAAAAACGACCTATTCCTTTAATTCGTTTAACGACAATTAAGCTTATTTCACCGCAGCAACTAAGTACATGCTAAACAATTTGCCAGAGGAAATATTCCTGTAACAAAAGCTTCATAAAATCCAATTTTTGCTTATTACATTAAGAATGATGACAGCAATAATAGAAGTATTTACCACCTTTCTTCGCTTGGGTTTAGTCAGTTTTGGTGGCCCAGCTGCGCATATTGGCTTTTTTAAACAAGAGTTTGTTGATAACCGAAACTGGATGAGCCAGCAAGAATATGCAAACTTGGTTGCTTTAAGCCAGTTCCTACCCGGCCCAGGCTCTTCGCAAGTGGGTTTTGCTATAGGTTTGCGCCGAGCCGGAAAGCTAGGTGCAATAGCGGCTTTTATTGGCTTTACCCTGCCCTCAGCAGCCCTCATGACAGCCTTGGCTCTAGCGGCAAGCTATAGCAATAATAATCCCTTAGTGTTGGGGCTAATCGCAGGTTTAAAAATTGCTGCTTTGGTTGTTGTAGTGGATGCTGTTCGCCAAATGTACGGTCAGTTTTGTAGTAATTTATATTTAAGCAGTGCTTGTTTTATCACTGCTTCTGCTTTGTTATTGCTTCCAAATTTAAGTACTCAATTACTGTGTTTGGCTATTGCGGCAATTGCCGGTTTGTTCTTACACAAGAAACTACTCGCGCTTAAGCCCTTAGACCCCAAACAAAATAAACCATCCGGCTCCATTAAACTGCCTTACTTAGTGGCATTTTGTGCTTTGCTTTTACTGGCCTTTTTAGACCTGCCACAGCTAGCGGCCAGCTTTAGCCAATTTTATCAAGCGGGCAGTTGGGTATTTGGTGGTGGTCATGTTGTTCTGCCATTGCTACAACAAACATTAGTTAACGAAGTAAACCAAGAGCAGTTCTTAACCGCCTACGCAGCAGCCCAAGCGGTGCCTGGCCCAATGTTCACTATTGCGAGTTACCTTGGGGCAATAGTCGGTGAACAAAGCCCTATGGTTTATGCCTTAGTTGCCACAATAGCAATTTTTCTACCGGGTTTTCTGTTAGTTTTGGCCTTTGTTGATGCTTGGCAAGCCCTAGCCAATCAGGCTAAGTTCTCTGCTGCAATGCAGATGGTGAACGCGGCAGTAGTTGGTTTACTTGTTGCGGCGCTATATCAACCTATTTTCACCAGCGCTATCCACTCTAACTTAGAAGTAGTATTAGCCTTGTTAGGTTTTTGCTTGTTGCGGGTGTTTAAATTGCCGCTGTATGTAATGTTAATTTGCCTTGGCGGCGCAGGGTTAGTATTTTTGAGTTAAACCAAAAAGGCCTGCTTTCGCAGGCCTTTTAGATTGAAACACCTATATCTTAAACGCGCCCACTTCTTTATGTAACTTGTCAGCAATTTCATCTAACTCGGTCGCTCGCTGCGAGCTACCAGCAGCTTGTTCAGCGAGCTCTAAAGACGCATCTTGAATGCCTTGGGTATTGCGCCCAACCTCTTCGGTGACCGCTCTTTGTTCCTCAGCGGCACTAGAGATCTGCGTGGCCATATCACTAATGTGGGTAATTGAGTTAGTAATATTCTCCAGCATTTCTGCAGCCTTAGTAGCTTCTTCAACACTTATTTTTACTAACTGCTGACTTTCGTCCATGGTTTGAACAGTGCTATGGGTATTGCCCTGCAAACGCTCTAACATCGCTTTAATTTCTTCAGTTGAACTTTGTGTACGTTGCGACAAATTACGTACCTCATCAGCAACAACGGCAAATCCGCGCCCTTGCTCGCCGGCGCGTGCAGCCTCAATAGCAGCATTTAACGCCAATAAGTTGGTTTGTTCAGCAATACCCTGAATAGTCGATAAAATATCGCTAATTTCCTGGGTATTTCGCTCAAGCTCTTGCACGGTTTCTGCCGCACCATCTAGCTGACCAGCCAAGCTATTCACTTGCTGTTGGTTTCGACCAATTAATACTTTGCCTTGCTCACAAGAATCGGCGGATTCACGCGCAGCTTCGGCCGTTTGTTCAGCATTGTTAGCCACTTCATTGGCAGTGGCAGCCATCTCATTAACAGCGGTTGCTACCTGAGTCACTTCAGCTTGCTGGCGCTCTATCTGCAAGTTAGATTCACTGGTTGAATTATTGGTTAGCGCTGCCGCTTGCTGCAATCGGTCTGCGTCTTGGGCGATATCTTTCATCAGCTCATGTAATTGATCGATAAAGCGGTCAACGCCATCTGCTAGCGCGCCTATCTCATCATTACGCTGCATGTTAATTCGCTTGGTTAAATCGCCGTCACCCGATGAGAGCTCACTAATCGCCTCGCCTAAAACTTCAATTGGTTTCAACATCGCAGATATCACTTTAAGCATTACCACAGCAATGATGACAAAAAGAATGACCGCAAAAATCACCGAACTTTGCACCATCGCCTGAACGGGTGCCAATGCCAATTTCTTGTCATAAACAAACATCAAGTACCATTCGGTACCTTCAATTGGGCTTATACTTACAAAGCTATCTTTGCCGCTAACCTGTAATTCACTCAATTCGGCTGTGCGGGCAACTTGCTCAATAAAACTCGCACTAAGCTCGGGAGACAACTCTGTGGCTTTCTTAAGCACCATATTGTTATCACCATGAATCACCACTAAACCTTGCTGGTCAACAATTACCGGATAAACTTGTTCGCTGGCTAGGTTTAACACGCGTTGAGTCACAACATCTAAACCTAAATCACCAGCGTAAACGCCGCCACTGACTCTTTGCGCCACCGATATAACCATTTGCCCAGAGGTGGCATCAACATAAGGGTCCGAAACAAACGAACCATTAGCCTGCGCCCCCTTATACCAAGGTCGGGTTCTTGGATCGTATCCGTCTGGCAGGGTTTCATTCGGGTCGTGCATGGTCATTTCACCTTGGCTGCTGCCAAAGTAAAAATAAATGAAATCGCCACTTTGCTTGGCTTGCACTAAATCAGATACAAAACTTGAAGAATTGGGGTCCGAAGACATCCCTCTTGCAATCGCAAGTTTAGAGTCGAACCACAGGCTTACTTGGTCGGTAGCTGCTTGAGCTAACTGCTTTGCGTCTCCCGCAATATCTAAACGTGTTTCTTGAGATAAGGTTCTTGCTTGGAACCAAGCTTGCACACCACTTAACACCGCTAACAGGATTAAGATTGTTAAGATTAAACGTTGTTTAATCGATAAATTACCCATCAATTACCCCTTGCCAGCTTCCTGCTGTGTTTATTGTTGACCATTTGTCTTGTTACTTAGAATTTGTGCTAGCATCATTGTGTTCACACTAACCCTATGTATTTAATTATGATTTTTATAGAAAAAGTTTTAGCGTCAGTTGTGTTGCTTAGCTTTAGCGTTCAAGTTCAGGCCACTGTGCAAGTGGAGCAACTGGATTATGACTCACTGCTCATCAATGATTGTTCTCAGTCTGCTGTCACCATAAGCGCTACTCAGTCATCGGTGATGACTCGGCTTGAGACGCTTTCAGCTAAAGCGCGCTCTACAATTAATGATAGTATCTTGGTGGCTACTCTTCCCTCTTTAAATATCGACGCACAGCAACAAAACTATAGAACTTATTCACCTAACAACAAAAAGATAAACTTCAATTCAAGTAAAAGTGCTCACTTCCCCATATCTTACGCTTGGCAAGAGCAAAGTTTTGAATGGTTTAGCGCTTATAATTCTAACCAAAGCCAGCTAAAACCGGCCCCCTACTTAGCACTTGCCCGATATCAAGGGCAAACGCTGGCACTAGCAAGTATCAGTAGCCATGATAACCAACAGCTACTTAGCGCTTTAAGTGATGATTTCATCGCTCAACGCAGCCCTTTAGTTTTATTTGTTAGAACGCACGAGCCGCTAAATAACTCCGCTATCAAGGCATTTCACCAGCTGGGCATGCGCCTTCACTTTAAAGATCAACTCATCATCGCAAGCAAAGCTATAGATGCCTGTGATAGCGGCAATTGGAGAGATGAAAACGGGCATAGTATAAATTGGATAAAAATCGACAAGGTGAATTAGAACAATTAGTGAACAAATGCCCGTTTTAGCTAAGTATCTTTAGCGCTTTATCACCAAAAAGCGCTAAAGCTTGCTACAATTAGCCGCATATACCTTCGTAATATCAAGCTCTTGTAACCAATGATAGACTTCTCTGACTTTTACCAAATAATTGCCAAAAATCGCCTTAAGCATTGGCTTTATACACTGCCCGCTCAATTAGGTGATTGGCAAAAAGAACATGCTCATGGCGACTTCCCACGCTGGCAGCGTGTACTTAATAAATTCCCTCAACAAACAACTGCTCACATAGAACTTAAAGATAAAGTCAGTATTGGTAAAGCCGAAGAAATGCCTGAAGGTGAGCGTAAAAAAATTGAGAATTTACTGCGCCACTTACACCCTTGGCGTAAAGGCCCATTTGATGTTTATGGGATTAATATCGACACAGAATGGCGTTCCGATTGGAAGTGGGAGCGCATCCGTAACCATATCTCTCCACTTAAACATCGCTATGTATTAGACGTGGGTTGTGGCAGCGGTTATCACATGTGGCGAATGCTAGGAGATGATGCAGAGTTTGTAGTAGGCATCGACCCTTCAACCCTATTCCTCATGCAATTTGAAGCCATTCGCAATTTTGCCAACAATGACCAACGCGTTCACTTGTTGCCTTTAGGTATTCAAGAGCTCCCTAAATTGCGCGCCTTTGATACGGTATTTTCGATGGGAGTGCTTTATCATCGCCGCTCACCAATGGACCACCTTATTCAATTAAAAGAACAACTGCATAAAGGTGGAGAGTTAGTACTTGAAACCTTGGTTGTTGATGGCGACGAAAACCAAGTACTAGTGCCTGCTGGCCGGTACGGGAAAATGCCCAATGTTTGGTTTTTGCCAAGTACCGCAGCCTTAAAATTATGGCTAGAAAAAGTCGGCTTTGTTGATGTACGAATTGTCGATATTGACGTTACCTCAACCAAAGAACAAAGAAGTACCTCATGGATGACTCACGAGTCACTCGAAGACTACTTAGACCCAAATGATAATTCGAAAACTGTAGAAGGGCTACCGGCTCCCAAACGTGCTGTTTTAATTGCAATTAATCCAGACTAAACAGTTTTCATACGCTATGCTAAAACAAACACTTAAACCGCAGTTTTTACTTTTGCCTAATGGATTTGAACTATGAAAAAGCTTTCGATAATTTCATTGTCTCTTGCACTTACCGCTTGTGCGAGCCAACAAGCCTCTCAATCTAACGACCAAACTCTAGAACAATTATCAGCGCTTTCGGCTCAGCAGACTTCAGTGTTAAGCCAATGTGAGTCAATTTCTGAGCAACTAGAAGCTCAACAACAACGTTTTGATCAGCTTGAAGATAAAGTGGTAGCAATAGCCCCAGTGCCAGTTGCGACTTCCAAATCAACCCCACAGAGCTGCAGCAAGCAAACAAGCTACAAGCTTGGCAACAAAACCGTGTTAGGTGAATCTGAATGGGTAAGCTTAGAAGGGCAAAAGAATGCCTTCCAAGCACGTATTGATACTGGTGCGGCAACGTCATCACTTAATGCCACCGACATTGTGAAATTTGAACGTGATGGTAAGAACTGGGTACGTTTTAACATGCGCCACAATACGCTTGATAGCGATATCATTGTAGAGCGCCCAGTAGTGCGCACTGCAGAAGTCACTCAATCATCAACCAACAAAGTAGATAAACGCCCAGTTGTTTCGATGTTAGTTAAATTAGGTCCAATTTCAGAAAAGACCCAATTTACCCTAACCGACCGCAACCACCTTAGTTACCCAGTGCTACTAGGACGTAGCTTTCTAAAAGATATAAGTGTGGTAGATATAAGCCAAAAGTTTACCCAAGCGAAGCCGACATTTAAGGATTAATGCCCATGAGTTCTCGCAATATATTTTACTTTATTGTCACCCTGTGCATGCTGATAGGAATAAGCATGACACTCTACCGCCATGTTCAATTTGAAGTGCCTTGGTTTCCTGGCGAAAAGCGCCAGATTTGGTCAATTGAAGCCAAGGTAGAATTTGATGCCAAAGGCGAAAGCGTTGAAGCAGTACTTGCTTTACCATTAACCCAACGTGGCTATACACGTATTCATGAATCAACAGCGTCATTAGCTTATGGCTTATCTTTTGTAAACGACCAAGATAATCCTCGCGCCATCTGGACTAAGCGCACAGCCGACGGCCATCAAGAGATGTACTATAAAGTAGACTTCTTGGTTGACCCTAAAGCGGCAGATATTTATCAGCCGAAGATGCCTGATACACCGTTTACCGAATATCCAGAACCCTACTTCACCGCTGCTAATCACTTAGCTAAGCAAGCCGAAGAAGTTTCAGCTGATGCCTATAGCTTTACTCGCGAGTTAATTAAAGCTCTAACCGGTGAAACTGCCAGTAAAAGCCAAAATACGGGTTTAATTTTAGATTACAAACCTAAAAACCGTTTAGTGGTAGACCTACTAAATAATGCCGATGTGCCTGCACGTATTGTTCGAGGCTTACAGCTAGAAGATGGCCGCCGCCGTCAAGGCATTACTGAATACATTCAGGTTTTTAAAGACGAAAATGACTGGCAGATTTTTGATTTAGCAACCGGAACTCAAGGCCGGCCAGACAACACCCTATTGTGGGAATACAATGGCAATAGCTTGCTAGAAGTTGTTGGCGGTAAAGACTCACAAGTGACTTTCTCAATGTTACTGGTTGAGCAAAGTGCCCAATCAGCCGTTGCCCCTAAAATCAGCGAAGCTGATTTTCTTAACTTCTCAATTGATAGCTTACCTTTAGAAGAGCAAGCGCTATTTAAAGGCATTTTGCTTATTCCAATTGGCGTATTAATGGTGGTTTTGCTACGTGTACTTGTTGGCCTTAAAACCTCGGGTACCTTTATGCCAGTGCTAATCGCCATGGCATTTATGCAAACCTCACTAATGACTGGTTTAATCGGATTCCTACTGGTAGTTGGAACAGGCCTAGTGATTCGTGGCTACCTCTCCCATCTGAATTTGCTGCTGGTATCGCGAATATCCGCGGTGATTATTACGGTGATCGGTATTATCTCTATCTTCAGCGTAATGAGTTTTAAAGTAGGCTTAACGGAAGGTTTGAAAATCACCTTCTTCCCAATGATTATTCTTTCGTGGACCATCGAACGGATGTCGGTGCTGTGGGAAGAAGAAGGCCCTAAAGAAGTAGTGATGCAGGGTGGCGGTAGTTTACTAGTAGCCGTTCTCGCCTTCCTAGCGATGAACAACGAATACGTTCGCCACTTAACCTTTAACTTCATGGGCATTCAATTCATTGTACTAGGTATTATTTTGATTCTTGGTAACTACACTGGATACCGCCTATTAGAACTACGTCGCTTTAAGCCTCTCGCGGATAAGGAGGGCTAATGCTTAGTCAATTCACTAGCCCTTTTAAACTTGCCCGCAAGGGCATCATGGGGATGAACCAACGCAACACTGGCTATATCGCCCGGTACAACCCGCGTAAACTTTATCCACTAGTCGACAATAAACTTAAAACCAAGATCATTGCTCAGCGAGATGATGTCACCATACCAGCACTTATTGGCGTAGTGCGCACTCAACATGATATTCAATCAATCATTCCCTTACTGCACAAACACCCTGGCTTTGTGATAAAGCCTGCTAAAGGTTCTGGTGGCAAAGGTATATTGGTTATTACTAAGCAAGAGTCTGGGGTGTTTTTTAAACCCAGTGGAGCACCCGCGCATGAAGAAGATGTGAAGCGTCATTGCTCAAACATCTTAGCCGGTTTGTTCTCACTTGGCGGCAGCCCCGATGTTGCAGTAATTGAAGCGCTAATTGAGTTTGACTCTTGTTTTGATGGGTTTAGCTTTGAAGGTGTGCCAGATGTTCGGGTAATCGTTTTTCAGGGTTACCCGGTGATGGCAATGATGCGCCTGTCTACAGCAGCTTCAGACGGTAAGGCTAACCTACACCAAGGCGCTGTAGGTGTTGGTATCGATATCGGTTCAGGGCGAGCTTTACATGCAGTTCAATTTGATAGGCCGATAGAAAAACACCCTGATACAGACCGACCGCTTAAAGAATTAGTGGTTCCTCATTGGCAGCGCTTGCTTGAACTAGCATCTAGTTGTTATGAGATGTCGGGGATGGGTTATTTGGGTACCGACATGGTATTGGATAAATCGAATGGCCCAATGCTGTTAGAACTTAATGCCCGACCAGGCCTGGCTATTCAAATAGCCAATGGCGAAGGTATTTTGCCTCGTCTTAAACTTGTAGAAAAGATCATTGCCGAAGGCATTGAACGCAATCCGCTCGAGCGAGTTGAGTTCAGTAAAACTGAATTTTCTAGGTAGATTTGCACTTAAGAGCAGAACAAAAAAGCACCCATAATGGGTGCTTTTTTTTATTCTAGAGCAATATCAAAAGGATTAGCTACCTTCGTTATGCAACTCTAGGTTTGCTACTTCTTCGTGAGCCTGAACAGCCTTTGCATCATTGTTACGTAGCTGATCCAAATAGTTCAAGTAGTCTTGGTCAATATCGTTAGTTACATATTTCCCGTTGAATACTGAAGTTTCAAAAGTTTGGATCTCAGGGTTACTTTCACGACAAGCCACAATTAGGTCTTCTAAGTCTTGGAAAATAAGACCGTCAGCGCCAATCAACTGGCAAATTTCGTCAACTTCGCGGCCATGAGCAACCAACTCGTTAGCCGAAGGCATATCAATACCATATACGTTCGGGAAACGGATTTCAGGAGACGCTGAAGCAAAGTAAACTTTGTTTGCACCTGCTTCACGAGCCATTTCAATAATCTGCTCAGAAGTAGTACCACGAACAATCGAGTCGTCAACTAACAGTACGTTTTTGCCTTTAAACTCTACATCAATCGCGTTCAATTTACGGCGAACCGATTTACGACGCTGAGTTTGACCCGGCATAATAAAGGTACGGCCAATGTAGCGGTTTTTAACGAAACCTTGGCGATACGGTAAATCAAGATGCATGGCAATTTGTAAAGCCGTGTCACAGGATGTCTCAGGAATTGGGATCACTACATCAATATCTAAATCATCCCATTCGCGAGCAATTTTCTCGCCTAACTTGGTGCCCATGTTAACGCGTGCACCGTATACCGAGATTTTATCGATAATTGAATCAGGACGAGCAAAGTATACATACTCAAAAATACACGGATTGTGAGCCGCATTTTCGGCACATTGCTGAGTGAATAACTGACCATCTTCAGTTACGTACACCGCTTCACCTGGCGCAACGCTGCGCACAAACTCAAAACCAACTGCATCAAGTGCAACACTTTCTGATGCCACCATGTATTCCATTTTCTCTGGATTTTCATCGCTGGTTTTCTTACCCAGTACCAAAGGACGAATACCGTTAGGGTCACGGAATGCCACCATACCTTGGCCAATGATTAACGCAGCTACGGCGTAAGCACCACGAATTTTCTTGTGTACACGGCTAACCGCGGTGAACACTTGTTTTTCGCATAACTCATCTTCCACTATGCTATCTAGCTCATGGGCCAGTACATTAAGCAGCACTTCTGAATCAGAAGTAGTGTTGATGTGACGTCGAGCGCGCTTAGCCATCTCTTCGCGTAACTCTTTAGCATTGGTTAAGTTGCCATTGTGCGCCAAAGCTAAACCAAAAGGAGAGTTAACATAAAAAGGCTGAGCTTCTGCTGCACTAGAGCTACCCGCGGTTGGATAACGCACGTGACCAATACCCAAATTACCACGTAAACGCTGCATGTGTTTAACTTCAAACACATCTCTTACCAATCCGTTGGCTTTGCGTTGTTTAAACATACCTTCGGTAATAGTAACGATACCCGCAGCATCCTGACCACGATGCTGTAAAACTGTTAGCGCATCATAAATCGCTTGGTTAACGGGACTAGCACCGACAATGCCGACAATACCACACATGAAGCTTTTCCTTATTAAGATTGGTAGTTATGTAAAAAACTAGAAGAATCTTTTAAAAACTCAAAAAACCATTGAACAATCACGGTGAATTCGGGAATCAATAACGACCCTTTCCACCATGAGGATTCTGGAAAACCGGTAAACGACAATACAAACAGCAAAGCGCTTACCACTAATGCCCCTCGGATAGCCCCAAAACAGATCCCCAGTACCCTATCGGTACCGGTTAAACCCGTTGAGTTGACCAAGTGACTAAATAAGTAATTAACCAGCGCACCAAGTACAAGGGTGGCTATAAACAGCAAAACAATGGCTACGCCACTGCGATAATAGGGATTTTCAATGAGAGTGAAGTAACTGGATAGGTCGTGATAAAACTGCGATGCGATGAAAAAAGCCGCTACCCAAGAGACCAGCGACAGGGCCTCTTTAACGAAGCCGCGAACCAAGCTAATTAATGCCGACAATACTATTACGCCGATGATGACGTAGTCTACCCAAGCCATAAATTTTCTACTTGTTGAAAAACGCTGCGAATTCTACCAGAAACAAAAATAAAATGCGTGCTTGTATTTTTTCATACTTACTTAAACAAAGGATCAAACTCGCGAATTTTTCCGCTTAAGCCTGTGAGTTCCTTCAATTTACTTTGTTGCTGTTCTAATGTTTTTTTAGATACATTGGGCCCTACAAACACTCTATTTAGCTCCCCTTCTACAGCAGGCTCTGGGTATGAGTGAGCTTGAAAACCGGCTTCTCTTAGCTTTGCAACCAAACGCGTAACATTTTGAGAGTTTTTAAACGTGCCCAGTTGAACAATATAGGCCGGCTTAGCAAATTCAAGCTGTGGTGCATCCACTGGCTCAATGGCTGGCTTTGTTTCACTAACTGTCGAAGTGCTCGTTGCCTGTTCCGAATTAGCTGCTTGCTTTGTGCTACTTTCATCGTCTGCAATATCAGTAGCGACCAACTCTTGCTCATTGGGCAAGTCGATAAGCAGAGGGGGGAGTGAGTCAACTTTTGGCGCAAAAGGGATCGCATTGAACTCTTCTTCAACTCGCGTTTTTTTACCATCAAGAATATCAGGAATAATAATTACTCCCAACGCGACTAAGAAGATGGTGCCCACTAAGCGGTTTTTAAACTGTGCAGTCAATGTTAACTCTCTGCTGTTGCTGAAGAAGACAATTCTAATATCTCGGCCACGGTAAAAAAAGAACCAAACACAATTAACATGGCGTTATCGTCTAATAGTTTGAGGGCAGCAGAATAAGCCTGAGCCAATTGCGGATAACGAGTTAAGCTTGCTTGAGAAGCTAAGCAACTCGCCAATGCACTACCGTCGTCACCACGAGGTCCAGCTAAACCGCTAATATGCCATTGTTCTACCATGCCAACTAAAGGTTGTACCGACTGTTGCATATCTTTATCACCCAGCATCGCGCACAGTGCAATAATTTTACGGCCATTAGCTAGCGAGGGTAATTGAGATGCTAAGTAGTTAGCAGACTGCGGATTATGTGCCACATCTACCACGACCAATGGCTTGTCAGAAATGACTTGCAAGCGACCAGCAAGCTGCCACTCTTTGATTGCTTTAGACAAATAGGCGCTAGGTATTTCAAGCCCAAGGTGTTCTAAGGTAGCAATAGCAGTGCCCGCATTCACTAAAGGCAAACGGGGATAAGGCAGACCTTGGTAGTTCAATTTTACGCCACGATAAGCCCAGCTATCCGCCTCTTTTTCCAGCTGATATTCTTTCCCAGCGGCTAGTTGATTACAGTTGAGTTGTGCAGAACACTCCAAGACGCTGGCAACTATATTGCTGTCCCCTACTACCACTTTACCGTTTTCACGAAATATACCGGCTTTCTCGCGACCAATTTGCTGTATGTCGTCACCCAACCAATCTACATGGTCAACTGCAACGGTTGTAACCACACTCACATCAGGCTCAACAATATTGGTAGCATCTAAACGTCCGCCCAAGCCGACTTCTAAAATGACATAATCCAAAGGCTGCTGGGTAAACATCCAAACGGCAGCAAGCGTACCAAACTCAAAATAACTTAAACTGGTTTCTTGGCGAAGCTCTTCAATGGCAGAAAATGACTGGCAAAATGCATCGGCTTCGGGCAGTTGACCGTTTATTCTGACTCGCTCTCGATAATCCAGGATATGTGGTGAGCTATAAACACCGACTTGATACCCTTGCGCAACCAATATCTGTTCAAGTAGCGCGCAGGTAGACCCTTTACCATTGGTGCCGGCCACCGTAATCACCGTAGCATCTAAATGGCGTAGTTTTGCGTAGTCAGCCACTTTGGCAACCCGCTCTAAACCTAAATCAATCGCGCTATGATGCTGAGCTTCTAAATAACAAAGCCAGTCTGCAAGAGACCGGCTTTGAGCTTCTTTCTTAGACGACATATTATTCTTTTTCGTTGGCAGAAATAGTCGGTCCTAAATCTTCATCAGCATCGATGGGCTCAACCAACACCTCGGTATCCGTGCTTACAATGCCCATCATTTTTGAAGCCATTCCAGCAATGCGGTCACGCATGTTACGGCGGTCAATAATGATGTCGATAGCGCCTTTCTCGAGCAAAAACTCACTGCGCTGGAATCCTTCAGGTAGTTTCTCGCGAACGGTTTGTTCAATAACGCGAGGACCAGCAAAACCAATTAAGGCTTTTGGCTCGGCAATATTAATATCACCCAGCATTGCAAAGCTGGCAGATACACCGCCCATGGTCGGATCCGTAAGCACTGAGAAATAAGGTAAACCTTTTTCACGCATTTTAGCCAACGCTGCCGAGGTTTTCGCCATTTGCATTAGCGAGAACAAAGCTTCTTGCATGCGCGCACCACCACTGGCGGAAAAACAAATCAAGGCGCGGTTTTCTGCTAAGCACTTATCTACTGCGGCTACAAAGCGTGCTCCCACTACCGAGCCCATAGAGCCACCCATATAGGCAAACTCAAAGGCACAAGCCACTACAGGCAAACCCTTCAGCTCACCTTTCATTACTACTAATGCGTCTTTTTCACCAGTATTGCGCTGAGCGCTGGCAATACGGTCTTTGTATTTTTTGCTGTCTTTAAACTTAAGCTTATCGCGAGGCTCTAGCTCTGCCGCTAATTCTTCACGACCATCTTGGTCTAAGAAGGCTTCTAAGCGGTCACGAGCACCAATCCGCATATGGTGGTCACACTTGGGACAAACATTGTGGTTACGTTCTACCTCTGCACGGTATAAAGTTTGCTCGCAGGAAGCACACTTGGTCCATACACCTTCTGGAATATTGCGTCGCTTACCAGAAGCACTTTTACTTTTCGGAAGAATTTTCTCTAACCAACTCATCGGGAACCTTACTTCTCAATAGGCGATAAAATCGCCGTGATAACAGAATGCATTGAATGGCGGCAATTAAACCACAATTGGCCAAAATATTTTACATAAAACTGGTCTAACCCTTCATTATCGTACAGTTTTTTTTAACTTGCTGGCAAAAACAACGGTCCGATGGGCAAATTCGGTAAGTCAAATTCTTCGGGATAATCCACTTGAACTAAATACAAACCAGCCGCTTTGGCAGTGGCTGCAGCTTGAGCGCGATCTTTTACTGCCAATAACTCAGCAATCCATTCTACTGGTCGCTCTTGCTGGCCCACTTTCAATAAACTACCAACAATATTTCTAACCATGTGATGCACAAAAGCATTGGCTTTAATGTCCACCACTACATAATCGTTGTAGCGGCTTACTTTTAGATGTTCAACTCGGCGGAATGGACTGCGGCTTTGACACTGCACAGCACGAAAAGAGGTGAAGTCTTGTTCCCCAAGCAGTGCTTGCCCTGCTTGTTCCATCAACTCTATATCTAGCGGCTGATGATAAAAGCTCAAGCCTTGATTAAGGATTGCTGGGCGAAATCGGCTGTTATAGATAACGTAGCGATAGCGGCGGGCAGTAGCGCTAAAACGCGCATGAAATTGGTCGCTAACCGGTTTAGCCCAGCGCACGGCAACATTTTTTGGCATGTTAGCATTTACGCCTAATGTCCAAGCCGCCATTTTGCGCTCAACGGGCGAATCAAAATGCACTACTTGTCCGGTTGCATGGACGCCGGCATCGGTTCTACCTGCACATTGAACCTCGATCGGGCTATTAGCCACGATAGATAGGCTAGATTCTAATTCTTGCTGGATTGATTGAACGTCTCGTTGGCGTTGCCAACCAAAATATCCGGCACCATCATATTCGATGCCTAAAGCGATGCGCATAAATTACCACTGATTGTATCTTTGGCGGCTATGATAAAAAAATGACAGCACAAAGTCACCGCTTTATCAGCACCCTCTGTTGAATAGCAGATACAAAAAAGGCAGTGATAAGATCACTGCCTTTTTCCGTATAACTAAGTTTTAGCTAAAGCGAGAAAGTAACTCCTCGGCTTCTTTCTTCAAACTTTTGTCTTCGCTAATTAGCACTTCTTGAAGAATTTTCTTAGCGCCGTCTTGATCGTCGATCTCCAAATAGGCTCTCGCTAAATCAAGCTTGGAAGCCATTTCGGCATTTGCGTCAACATCAACGGCAGGTTGCTCTTGCGGTAATACATCTGGGAACGAATCAAGCTCTACGTCCAAACTTGGGCTGTCGTATGGATCAGCTTCGTCAGTACTGTCTTCGTCTGCATCATTTAAAAGCATATCGATGTCGACAAATTCTCGTTCTTCGATGTCGCTACGAGAAGGAAGTTCATCTTGCTCAGTTGCTTCAGCATTTTCATTGAAAGCATCTGAACCAAAACTGGCAAACATGCTATCAATGTCATCATCAGAAACTTCATCTTCTTTATCTTCTTTATCGTCACTAAGCGAATCTGTGGATAGCTCAGGCGTTTCTTCCTCGGCCAGAGGCTCGAGCGCTAGGTCTTCAAGCTCGCTTTCAAAATCACCAATATCGGTAACGTTATCGGCAACTGCTTCAGCAGCTTCCTCCGCAGCCTCAATAGATGGATCTTCAAGTTCCAGTTCGGTTAAATCAACAAAGTCATCATCTAGGTCAAAGGCTTCTGGCTCTTCGACAGCAGAAGTTTCAGACTCTGCAGCGTCACTTACTTCTTCAGCAGCACTTAATGCTGCTAAGTCAGCAGCGGCGTCTTCAAGCGTTCCTGACTCACCTTCTAAATTCTCAAACTCATCTTCTAGGCTAGCAGTTGGGTCTTCAAGCGTAGTTAACTCGTCTTCGTCTAGTTCTGCTGATAAATCAATGTTGTCTAAATCGACTTTTTCTTGCTCACTAACTTCCGATAACTCTGCTTCCATTTCTTGCTGCTGTTTAAGCGCATCTTCAAATGAAAGCTCATCATTATCAGCCGGGCCTTCTTCGCTCACTTCAAACAAGTCTTCCTCGTCGTCCATGGCTAAGGCAGCGGCAAGGTCATCGGCACTAATTACCGCATCTGGATCTTCTTCCGCTGGGCTTTCTTCCTCAAGTGCATCATCTAGTGAGGGAACAAGGTCGTCAGATTCAAAGGCATCTAAAGCCGCCATTTCACTGTCGTCTAAAGAAATCTCACTAATCGGGTCAGCTTCTTCTTGCGCAGCGGCAAAGTCTTCAAAGCTAGCTTCTTCAATTTCGGGCTCTAAATCATCGGTATCATCTTCAAACGATTCAGGCTCTGGGATCGTTTCATCAACGCTTAGATCTGGCTCATCTTCTTCAAACTGACTATTTAAGTCTTCGGTTTGTTCATCTTCAGGCTCTAAGTTGTCGCTAAATAGCTGTGAAAACTCATCATTTTCATCATCCATCATATTGATGGTTGATTCAGCCATTTCCTTATCTTGCTCTTCTAGCTCTTTTTTGGCCTTACGTCTAAACAGCAAGGTAATCACTAGTGCAATAAGCAGAATTGGAATAAAAATCACTAAGCCAATATTTAATGGTGAAGAAAAGAAGCCCGAGCTGCTTTCTTTGTCCATCTCACTGGCGTCAATTTTTGGTTTTTCTAGCAGTTGCAATATTTGAGTTTGATTGCGACGGTTTTCGTTTAACTCTTCACGAATACTGGCGAGCTCGTCACTTAGCTCTTGAATGCGCATTTTCATGCGATGGTTTACTTCAGCCAAACCTACCATCTGCTGGCTAGATTCATCCATTTGCTGTTTTAATACATCAAACTCTTGGCGTTTTAACTGCTCTAGCTCGTCAATTCTGGTTTCTAGGCGATCACGTAAGGAGTCTAAATCTTTTTGGGTTTTTTCTAAGGCTCCGGCATCTGCCATTGGGCGAGCGGGAGTAACCGCTTTAGGTGTAGCAACTGGCGTAGTCGTGGTGGTAGTTGTTTGTGCCGCCGGCTTATTTACAACCACTTTAGTGGTTTTCTTCGGCGCTAAGGCTCTTACTGCAGCTTGATGGTTAACCGCTTGCGCTTCTTCAAGCGTAGGAAGCGAAAGGTAGCTACCGTTGATAATGGAATTAATATTGCCGTTATTAAAGGCTTGAGGGTTTTTGTTCAATATTGCGAACATCATTTGATACACGCTGATTGAACGGGAAGGACGATTTAAACTCGCAATAGCCCATAAAGTGTCATTGCTGCGCACCGGCCCATATGTTTGTTGTTCAGGTTCACCAACAACTTCGTCTGGCCCCACTAACTCAACATAAAAGGTACCCGTTTCTTGTGCGATGGCTGTACTGAGAGTTGAAAATGATAAAACAGCCGACAATGCAACGAGGGAAATCTTCCGCCCCATAGTTTTTCCTTGTTTTCTTCCTGGAGACTGAATCGCTTCAATCCTTTGTTATTGCTTTAATATAACCAGCTAACAATCAGCGATCTAGCGAAACAACTAACAGTTTACGCCTAGATCGCATTTTACTACGCTTTTCCTCAACTAGAGTTATCGGCGCATTGACAATTATCTAAACATAATTCGCTTAAATATATTGTTTTATTAAAGTTTCTGCGATTAAAGCGGCGTTCGCTACCACACCTGATTGCGGGTTATTGGCCATTAAAGTTAAGTTAACACCATTTTCTGTATTTGGATTTTGGCGTAAACGGCTTAGGACTATTGATTCGCTGTTTGCAATGTTACTTACCGGCGTAACCAGTTCACCCTCTACCAGTTCAAAGGCTTGGTGGTTCGATAACCATTCTTTTATGCTTAGCAAATCCAAGGAATAGGTTCCGTACAAATGCAGTGACAAAGTATCGCCGTAGAATACCGGAACATGTTGCGCACTTACATTGATGTTAAGCTCAGGAGACTGCAACATAGCTCGACACTGTTCACTTAACTCAGCCTCAAATTGGCTAGCACCCAGCAATGCTTCCTCGCCCTGCTCTGGCAATAGGTTAAACGCGAGTTGTTGAGCAAACAGTTTAGGCTCAACCGGCAAACCGTTTAGCAAACGCGCGGTTTGTCCTGCTAGCTCATCGACACCCGGCTTGCCTTTATTTGCCGCGCTCAGCATGGCATTTACTTCTACTCGCTCTAACTCAACATCTTGTTGGATTATGTGCAGTAGCAAGGCTAATTGTCCGGCTAAACTACTTGGGCAATTTAACCAACGCTCAGACAAACCTTCAGCCACTTGTTCAGGGTTAACCGCGGCATGCACCCATGAATAAGCTTCTTGGTTGGCATGCGCCATGTCGATAATTACACAACCAAGTTGGCGGGCCTGTTCAGCCATATCAACGGCTGCTTCTTCACTAGAGAGCAACCAAGCTACACTCACTTCCGACCAGTTAACTAACGGTGCCTCAGCAATTTCAAGGCTTTGACCTTGCCACTTTAAGCGACTTTCCTGCTCTTCTTCGTCGAGCTCTTCTGCTACGTCGATGTTTAAAGGAAAAATCTGCGCAGCAGGAAACTCTCTTTGCTCTAGTAGGCTTAGCAACTGCTGACTTTGCTCACTTTCTGCGCCGATAATTGCGACATTATGAAACTGTTGCATTACTTGTTCTCTTGAATGTTAAAGCCAAGCGCACCTAGGTTTGCTTGCTTATGTTGATTAACCACCTGCAGCGCAGAAAACTCTCTGCGTTGCGGATAAAATTTGCGGAGCTTATCAAACCCTGAAGGGCTTGCTCCATGCTGGCGAAAACGGCGATCGTCAGCAAAAATGTTGTAAACCAGTTGGGTCAATTTTGTTAGCTGAGAATCACTTAGCTCCCCTTTGAGGGTGATCTGCGAAAACTCAGGCACAGGTAACAACTGCTCACTTAAATCGTTAGCTTCAATCTTTAATGCTTGGCACATGGCTTGGTACACCATACTGGTACCACGCATTTTCCCCTCTAAGCTATAACCAGCAATATGCGGAGTGGCAATAAAGGCATACTTCACTAGCGGCTCAAGTATAGTGGGTTCACCTTCCCATACGTCCAATACCAATAGCGGTGATTTCCCTTGCGCTGCAAATTCTAGCAAGGCTTGGTTATCTATGACTTCCCCACGGCAAGCATTAACTAAAATCTGCTCTGGTGTGAGTTTGCTAAGTACCTGTTGATTAAACAGGTGGTATGTTGGGTGCTTACCAGTTTTAGTTGATGGTACATGTAAACTAATAACGTCTGCACCAAGTACCTGCTCAAAGCTAACCGAATTAGCAAGAACTCCTTGCTCGGCAAGCGGTGGATCATAAAGCGTTACTTGCATACCTAAAGCTGCAGCACGCTTTGCCACTTGTGACCCTGTATTTCCGGCACCAACAATCGCAATGGTTTTTCCAGCTAGTGATTGCTGGCGATACTCAGCGGCAGCTAACAAAGCAGTCGCTACATACTCCCCTACAGCAATCGCATTGCAGCCTGGAGCGCTAGCAAAAGCAATGCCTCGCTCAGCTAAATAGTTTTGCTCTACATGTTCGGTGCCAATGGTGGCGGTACCAACAAACTTTAGTTTGTTGGCTTGAGAAAGTAGCTGCTGATTAACCTTGGTCACTGAGCGGACTAATAAGGCGTCAGCATCAACTAACAGCTGCGGCTGCATAGTTCGGCCATCTACAGCTACTACTTCACCGTGTTGGCTTAAAATTTGTTGAGCAAAGGGGATATTTTCGTCGACAACTATCTTCATTGCGTATGCTATTGGAGGCTACCTAATTTTTGAGGTGGGGAATCTTACCACGCGTTATAAATTCCATAAAAAAAAAAGCTGCCCAAAGGCAGCTTTTTTCAAACAAAATTGATTTAGTCTTGGAAACGTTCGATTACAAGCGTGGCGTTAGTACCACCAAACCCAAAGCTGTTAGACATTACGCGATTTAACTTCGCGCTCTTGGCTTCATTAGCCACAATGTTCAAACCTTCGGCTTTTTCATCCAAGTTATTAATGTTAATGCTTGGTGCAACGAAGTCATTTTCCATCATCAGCAACGAGTAAATTGCTTCGTGAACACCAGCCGCGCCTAATGCGTGACCAGTCATCGCTTTAGTTGCGCTAATTAATGGGCTGTTGCCACCAAACACTTCTTGAATTGCGCCCAACTCTTTCACATCGCCTACCGGCGTTGAAGTACCATGGGTATTTACGTAATCGATGTCACCTTCTAGCCCTTGCATAGCTTGGCGCATACAGCGCACTGCGCCCTCACCAGATGGCGCAACCATATCGAAACCATCAGACGTTGCACCATAACCCACTACTTCACCGTAGATTTTAGCACCACGAGCAAGCGCATGCTCAAGCTCTTCAACCACAACCATACCGCCGCCACCAGAGATAACAAAACCATCGCGGTCTGCATCATAAGTACGTGAGGCAAGCTCTGGGTTGTCGTTGTATTTAGTCGACAATGCACCCATAGCATCAAATTCCATGGCTAGGGTCCAGTGAAGCTCTTCACCGCCACCAGCAAAAACAACGTCTTGCTTGCCTAATTGAATCAGCTCTAAAGCATGGCCAATACAGTGAGCACTGGTTGCACAAGCGCTGCTAATTGAATAGTTAACACCTTTAATTTTAAACGGTGTCGCTAAGCAAGCAGAGGTGGTGCTCGACATGGTTCTAGGTACCATGTAAGGGCCAACACGACGCACGCCTTTGGCGCGTAAAATATCAGCTGCTTCCACTTGGTTTTTAGACGACGCACCGCCAGAGCCAACAACTAAACCGGTGCGCTCGTTTGATACTAAGTCTTCGCCTAGCTTGGCATCTTCAATAGCTTGTTGCATTGAAAGGTAAGAAAATGCTGCAGCGTCGCCCATGAAGCGCATGGTTTTGCGATCAACATGCTCAGCAGGGTTAATTTTTAAATCACCCCATACTTGGCTACGTAAGTTTTGCTCGGCAAACTCAGGTGAATGGGTAATTCCCGATTTACCTGCTTGTAAGGATGCTAATACTTCTTCTTTATTGTTACCGATACTAGATATAATGCCTAGCCCGGTGATAACTGCTCTTTTCATCAGATGGTCTCACGGGTTGTATTTGCTGCTATGTTACCGATTTTGCAGCCTAATCTGGTCGGATGAGAGTACACGTGTACGCTTAAATTTTCTAGTAAAACTCGAGGTAAAGTTTTGTCTTCATCGGATAATGTGAATAACACCACAACAGCCACGATTCATTGGAATCCAGAAGGTACCCCTGTGGCTACCGATTACGATGATGTCTATTTTTCTGTCGACAATGGCTTAGCCGAAAGTCGTTACGTTTTTATTGAACAAAATCAACTCACTGAGCGCTGGAAAAATCACCAAACGGCTAGCTATGTTATCGCCGAGACTGGCTTTGGCACCGGCTTAAACTTTTTGGCAGCATGGCAGCATTACCAGCAACTTCTCGAAACAAACCCCGATACAGCGTTAACTCGACTACATTTTATTAGCTTTGAAAAGCACCCTTTATCACTAAACGATCTAAGCCAAGCCCTAAAACAATGGCCTGAACTTAAAGAGTTCAGTGACCAGCTAATTGCATTCTACCCTCAAATTATGACGCCAGGATGTCATCGAATTGCCTTTCGCCACCCGGTACCCATTACCTTAGACATTTGGATCGGCGATGTGCACCATAACCTGCCAGAAGTCCCGAACATCAGCGGAGGCTTGGTTAACTCTTGGTTTTTAGATGGTTTCGCTCCCAGCAAAAATCCTGATATGTGGACACAAAAATTATTTGAAGGCATGGCTGTACTTTCTGCTGATGATGCTTCCTTAGCCACCTTTACCGCAGCAGGCTTTGTGAGAAGAGGTTTGATTGAAGTAGGCTTTGATACGCAAAAAGCAAAAGGTTTTGGCCGAAAGCGGGACATGTTAGTGGGCCGTTTCAAACAGCACACTGCACCTCAAAGCTTAAATTCGCGACTATATAGCCGCAATGGGATTAAAGCGGGAGAAGACGTCGCAGTTATTGGCGCGGGCATTACTGGTGTTAGCCTCGCATATGCCTTAGTCAAACGTGGAATAAACGTTAGTTTATATGAAAAAAATAGCGCTGCTGCTTTAGAGGCCTCCGGCAATCGACAAGGCGCAGTGTATCCTTTACTTAGTCCTAACCAACCTCATGTTAGTGAGTTTTTTCAGCATGCCTTTAATTATCATCATCAAGTGTTGGCGCAATTGGCACAACAGCAATTAGAAGTTGAACACGATTACTGCGGCTTATTGCAATTGGCTTACAACGAAAAGTCTCAAGCAAAAAATCTCAACATTGCACAAGCTGGCTACCCTAAAAACTTGGTTTACCCGGTAGATAAGGCTACCGCCAGCGAGCTTGCTGGCGTGAGTTTAGATGATGAAGCTTTATTTTATCCTCACGCAGGCTGGGTGAATGCAAAACAATGTGTGCAAACCATTCTAAAAGCAGCGGAGCAATCTGGTCTGTTAAGTGTGCACTACGAGCATGAGTTAAGCGAATTTGAACTGGAGAACCAAGGCTGTAGACTACATTTTGGCTCACAAGTAAAACAACACAACAATATAGTTTTCTGTCAGTCTCACCATCTATTGAATTTGCCCCAAGCGGAGCAGCTTCCCATCACGCCCGTGCGTGGGCAAGTCAGCCATATCGAAACAACGCCGCAATTAAGTAAGCTCAGTAAAGTATTGTGTTACGAAGGCTACTTAACACCAGCCAACCAACAGCAGCATTGCATTGGTGCCAGTTACATTCGCAATGATTTAAGCCTTGAGCTAAAAGCCAACGAAGCAGAGAGCAACTTAAAGGCAATTAGAAAGTGTCAGCCCCAGCCCTGGAATGAACAATTAAAGCTGGCAAATATACCAGGCCGTGCAGCAACCCGCTGCGCAGTGCGCGACCATTTTCCATTGATAGGCCAATTGCCAAATTTGGAGCAATTGTTTAGTGAGCAATACCAACAGCAATGGCAAGAGGTGAATCCACCAAGTTATGGCGGAGTATTTGTTGCTATTGGTTTTGGTTCAAGAGGAATATGCAGCGCACCATTTGCTACGGAGTTGTTAGCCGCTCAACTATGTAACGAACCGATACCACTTAAGCAAAGTACTTTAAATTGCGTTCATCCACATCGTTTTTGGAACCGACGTTTAGTAAAAAAGCGCCCTCTAGCCTTAAATTATCGTGAGTTCAAAAATAGATCAGCGTGTTGAATCAACGTTCTAATTGGCCAAGCTAACAAAATAGTCTTGGCCCAAATTGCTGATAACTTAAGGTATTGTTAAACCTAAAGACTCGCCATGGCGTGTTTGACGCTGATAGGTACGAACCTTTTGTTGTGCGCTAGCTAAAGCTGCTCTGCCTTTGGCATTAATTAGAGCTTCTAGTTTGTCGCACTCAGTTGCACTTAAGCCTTGAGTTTGCTGAATAAAGCGGTCAACACTTTGTTCTATTAAACGGGTGATTTTTTGGTGGTACTGCTGAGCAGCTGCAATATAGCCAATCCAAGATTGCTGGGCTGCGAAATCTGCATTACTCTGGCTTATCCAACGAGGCATCACTAAATCAGCACTTAGCTGTAACTCCGGTTGAAGGGCCTCACAACGGTCGTTACGAATTTGCACCTTAGGTGTCCAATTCATTCGATATTGCGCAGCAATACTGTAACGATTTCCTTGTTTTTGGGGACCTTGCGCTTTCAGCTGATTACGTAATTGGTTTAAATCATGAGCGCTAACATCATAATACTCTATACTACTTTGCACCGAGGCAGACTGTGCGCATACAGAAAACAGTATACAAACGGCCACTACTCCTTGCCTGATCCATCTTGCTGGTTTCACTTTAGTTCCTCTAAAAGTCCACTTCCGTTTACTAGCTTTAACGCTAATTAATAGATTTATTTTTATATTTTGACCCTGCAGCATAACAGACAGTCAGCACAAGTTTGAAACTTTAACTAATAATCAATAACTTCTCGACTAAACTTATCTTTACACCGAACTACAGAACAGTTTTTGTGAATCACCTCAAAGCGCGGCATACAAATCTCTGTTTTTTATCAATTGAGACTTAGCAAGGTTGGCATTTAGCTTCATACTGTCAGCATACAAGGAGAGTTAATAGTAAATTATGTCGTTACCAATTCTCATATGCGATGACTCCAACCTCGCAAGAAAGCAAATGGCCCGCAGCCTTCCACCAGGCTGGGATGTAGAGATAAGCTTCGCCAAACATGGCCAAGAAGGGGTTGACTTGATCCGCCAAGGTAAAGGAGACGTGGTTTTCCTCGATCTCAACATGCCAGTAATGGACGGATATGAAGTACTAGAAGAAGTGCAGAAGAACGATTTACCGGCACTGATTATTGTGGTGTCTGGCGATGTTCAACCCGAAGCCTATACCCGAGTTAAACAACTTGGTGCCCTCGATTTCATTAAGAAGCCTACGAACAAAGCTAAAATTGGTGAAATCTTGGTTGCCTACGGCATTGTTGAATCGCAGCAACTGCTTGAGCTTGAAAACGACTTAGCCGCTTTAGATAAAATGCCGGCACCGGTCAACGATACGCTTTCACCGAAAATTGTCGATTTTAGGGACCACTACCAAGAGATTGCCAACGTAGCAATGGGACGAGCAGCAGACTTACTAGCGCGCTTACTCGATGCATTTATCGTTTTACCCATCCCCAACGTTAATATTCTTGAAACTAGTGAATTGCATATGGCGCTGACTTCGGTTGAAGAAAACGAAGCAATGTCGGCGGTTTGCCAAGGCTTTATTGGCTCTGGTATCGCCGGAGAAGCGCTGCTTTTGTTCCACGATTCTAGTTTCGCTGATATGTCTAAGCTTATGAATTATCAAGGCGAATTAGATGACAATGGGCAACTAGAAGTGCTAATGGACATTGCCAACATTCTTATCGGTGCTTGCCTGAAGGGAGTATCCGACCAACTAGATGTTGGCTTTTCACAAGGCCACCCCGTGGTATTGGGACAACATTGTAATATCGGCGACTTAATAAACAGTAATACCCAACGCTGGCAAAAAACTTTGGCAATTGAAATCAACTACACTATTGAAAAGCACAACATTCAATGTGACTTATTATTGCTGATTACTGAAGATTCGCTGCCAACTCTAAATAACAAAATTTCTTACTTATTTGAGCACCAATGAGCCAACATCAAAATGAAATGAACGAGTTCCACTGGATGCTGGACATGATACAAACTATCGATGTCGGACTAGTGGTGCTCGATAAAGACTACCAAGTACAAGTGTGGAACAACTTCATGGAAACCCACAGTGGCTTGCGTCCCGACCAAGCCCAAGGTAAAAAGCTGTTCTCGCTATTTCCTCAGCTTCCAGAAGATTGGCTGCGCCACAAAATTGATTCGGTGTTTTTTCTAAAGAACCGCGCATTTACCACCTGGGAACAGCGACCGCACGTATTCCCCTTTAAAAACTATCGCCCAATCACTGGTACGGTAGATTTTATGTACCAAAACATCACCATCATTCCGCTTACGTCATTAACCGGTATCGTTACCCATATTAGTTTAATTATTTATGATGTTACCGATAACGCAGTGAATAAACTTGAAGCGCAAAAGGTCAATGAAGAGTTAAAAATACTAAGCCGTACCGACAAACTCACTCAGTTATACAACCGAGGATACTGGCAAGATAGATTAGAACAAGAGTTTAATCGCTTTGTACGAAACACCGCCCCTAGCTCTCTAGTGATGTTTGATATTGACCACTTTAAACAAGTGAATGATACCTACGGTCATCCGGCTGGCGATAAAATCATTACTTTAGTGGGTGATACATTACGCAAGGTTATGCGTAAAACCGATATTGCAGGGCGTTATGGCGGCGAAGAATTTGGCGTTATTTTAACCGATACAGATTCGGAGCATGCCAAAATATTTTGTGAACGTTTACGAACCGCGATTGAGGCCTTAAAACCAGTAGTAGATGGAGTAGAAATTCCGTTTACTGTGAGCTTGGGAGTGGCAGAGCTAGATGATCAAACTGCCAGTGCTAAAGACTGGTTAGCTAATACCGACCAAGCCTTATATCAAAGTAAACACAATGGTCGAAACCAAACCAGCCTGTTTGCTCATAAAACACCTGATTAATACTCAGGTAAACAAACTAAAAAAGCAAAGCCGAAGCTTTGCTTTTTTTATTCTTCACTTAATCACTTAGGCTACAGCAGAAACAACTTGCTGTTGACTATCAGCAAACGAAATAGCATCGCGCCATAAAGCCTCTACCTGCGATTGCATAGTTTCGTCTGTTTCACCGTCAAAGTGAGCATCCAACAAGGCAATATGCATTTGTGATTTTAAGCAATGCACCATTGGGCGACCGCTTAATTCAGTTAGTGTTGCAACAACCCCAAGATGATCACTTAGGTATTGAATAACATTTTTTGGTGGAGCATTTAGATTAGTGTCGTGGCTGTTCAGGTAAGTCTGCAGCAGGGTGACATAATTCTTGAGCATCGGTAACCTCATTTTCAGGGTTCGATACTCGATACATAATATAATCTCGGTAACCAGTAATTACCTTGATGCTTCCAGATAAATTCTTATCTAGTTCTGTATCGCCAGTATCAACAATCAACGGGCGTCCATGCAAAGATTTAAGTTTAGTTTTTGTTGCTACAACTACAATGTTTTCCCGGCCAAGCTTGCGAATAACCGCAGGGCCTAGTTGTTGATTGCCACGGCCAAATAAATGTCCCTGACCACCAATGGGTGTAATCAATAGCTTAGTTTGTACGTCGCTTATTCTATTAATCAGCTCAGCTTCGGTCAAATCCTCTTGGACGATTTGGTGATCTTTAACCAAATCTACTCCCAGAAGAGTATTAGGCAGTGATAACTCCTGCATAATGGCGGCTACAGTGGAGCCTGATCCTGCGATAAACTGCTCATCTTCTAACAACTCTATCACTTCGGCGGCAATATCCTGCAAAACTAGCTCTTCAGATTCAATACCACCTTGCTTAACCGACTGAACATAACGCAATTCATCAGGCACAAGCATCTCGCCAAAACACTTAGCACGCACTCTTCCTTGGCGAAAAGCTTGCTCATCAATATCCATTACATCGGCGCTTTTAAGGCTTAGCATTTCGCCTTTAACTAGCTTCTCAATAACAATGCCACTAGCGGCAGGCGTAACGCCATAAACGCCAGAATGAATCTTACAACCAGCAGGAATACCTAAACACTTAGTCCCCTCGCCCACAGCACTAAGCACGTCTCTAGCGGTACCATCTCCGCCCGCAAAAATGAGTAGCTCTACACCAAGCTCAGCCAGCTGCTGCGCGGCTTGTTGAGTATCAAGCGCATCTGAGGGTTGATTAGCTTGATAAATCACTTCATGAGGCAAGGATAGCTTTTGACACAAGTCCTCACCCATTTCGCCAGACGCGGTGTAAACAATAAACGCTTGTTGAACTTGGCTTAGCGCCAGCAAAGCTTGCTCAGCGCGCAAGTTGGCTTTTTTTGTTGCACCCTTAGCAAGTGCCTGTTCACTCACCCCATCAGAGCCTTTTAGCGCAACGCTACCCCCAACACCAGCAATGGGATTTACAATCAAACCCAACTTAATCATTTGCATCCTCAACCAATGCTTGGTTTGCCTTGTTTAACACCGTCATGAATTTTCGAGCCCTTACCGGGAAGCCTTGCTGCAAATATAGCTGATACTGCTCTTCAACCGCAGCAGTAAATGCATGGCGGTCACTTTGAAAGCCAGATAAGTTATCAACACTCACTTGAAAAGTACGTCCTGCAGCGCGCGCTAGGCCACACTCCACGGCTTGCGGCTTATATTCCACTTTTTCAAAGTCCAATTGCTGCTGTTGGTTTCGCCCATCTGCCTTATACCAATAGCCATAATCTTCTAACTGTCGGCGCTGCTCACCGGCAATACACCAATGAGCAATCTCGTGTAAGGCACTGGCATAAAAGCCATGAGCAAACACTATTTGGTGCTTAACCCTATCTTCACCTGCTGGTAGATAAATCGGATCATCTTCTCCAGCAACGAGCTCAGTATTAAAATCAGCAAAGGTTTCATTAAACAGTAAAATAAGCTGCTTTACGTCATCCAGCATCGCTATTCTCTAGTTCTCGCTATGCTATAAAAAAGCCCCTAAATGCAACATTTAAGGGCTTACTGTTAAAGGCTAAATGCTTAACGCAGGATCGGTGTTTCTGTCGCTACAGCGCCGTTTTGGCCGCGCTGGCGTAAACAATGATCCATTAACACAATTGCTAACATTGCTTCAGCAATCGGTACTGCGCGAATACCAACACATGGGTCGTGGCGCCCTTTGGTCACAACTTCTACCGGCTTGCCATATTTATCAATAGTTTGCCCAGGTACAGTAATACTTGAAGTGGGTTTTAAGGCTATATGTGCAACCACATCTTGACCAGACGAAATGCCCCCCAACACACCACCGGCATGGTTAGAACTAAAGCCTTCAGGTGTCATTTCATCGCGATGTTCACTGCCACGTTGGTTAACGACCGCAAAGCCGTCACCAATTTCTACCGCTTTAACTGCATTAATGCCCATTAGTGCATGCGCAATATCAGCATCTAAACGATCAAATACTGGCTCACCTAAGCCAACTGGAACTTGCTTAGCAACAATACTTAAACGCGCGCCAATTGAATCACCTTCTTTTTTCAGCGCTCGCATAAACTCATCAAGCTCTTCCAACTTGCTTTCGTCTGGAAAGAAAAACGGGTTCTGCTCAATTTGAGAAAAGTCGATATTCTCAGCTTTTACTGGGCCGAGTTCACTTAAGTAACCGTGGATCTCTACACCGTGATGTTGCTTCAAATATTCTTTAGCGATTACACCCGCCGCTACCCGCATTGCGGTTTCACGAGCAGAAGAGCGACCACCACCACGGTAATCTCGGGTACCGTACTTTTGATGATAGGTGTAGTCTGCATGGCCTGGGCGGAACATATCTTTAATATTAGAGTAATCTTTTGAACGCTGATCGGTGTTCTCAATCATTAAGCCAATCGAGGTACCGGTAGTCTTTCCTTCAAATACACCTGCAAGAATTTTAACTTGGTCAGGTTCACGACGCTGGGTGGTATAGCGTGATGTACCCGGTCTACGACGATCCAAATCTTTTTGAATCATTGCTTCGTTAATTTCTAGTCCCGGTGGACACCCATCAATAATACAACCCAGTGCAACACCGTGGCTTTCACCAAAGGTTGTTACGCGAAAGAGCTGGCCAATGCTGTTTCCTGCCATTAATTCTATCCTTACTGTTCAAATTGCGAGCGGCAAGCAAGCAATTGCTCGCGGCTAATAATAAATACTCCGTGCCCGCCGTTGGTAAACTCTATCCATGTAAACGGAACATCGGGAAACTGTTGCTGCATATGCACTTGGCTATTGCCAATTTCTACAATTAACAAACCATTTGTAGTTAAGTGATCTGCGGCATCAGCCAAAATCTTTTTAGTTAACTCTAAGCCATCAAAACCCGATGCCAAGCCTAACTCAGGCTCATGCATAAACTCATCTGGCAAGTTACTCATGTCTTCAGCATCAACATAAGGCGGGTTGCTGACAATTAGATCATAAGTATGCCCTTTCAACGCGTTTAAGCCATCAGACAAAATAGGCGTAACTTGTTGCTCTAAGCCATGCCCTTGAATATTAATCTCGGCTACTGCTAGGGCGTCTTCCGAAATATCAACCGCGTCTACTTCTGCTTCGGGGAAAGCATAAGCGCAACCAATAGCTATACAAGCGCTGCCCGTGCATAAATCTAGTATCCGCTTGGGCTCTTCTACCAACCACGGCGAGAATTGGGTTTCAATAAGTTCAGCAAAAGGAGAACGAGGCACAAGCACTCTTTCGTCCACGTAAAACTCTAAACCAGCAAACCATGCTTTGTTGGTTAAGTAAGCCACAGGCAAGCGCTCTTGAACACGCTTAACCACCAGCTCAACCAATAAACTACGTTCTTGACGAGTTAAACGCGCATGCCTTACCTCTGGATCAACATCCAAAGGTAAATGAAGACTAGGCAATATAAGTTGTACAGCTTCGTCCCAAGCGTTGTCAGTTCCATGACCATAGAAAACGCCAGAAGCATTAAATCGACTCACCGCCCAGCGGATCATATCTTGAATAGTATGTAACTCATCGATTGCTTCTTCGATAAATATCTTTTCCAATTTGGCCTCCAGATTAAGTACAATCACCCACTATATGGCTTCAGGCACAACTGATAATAAAAGATGAAAAAACCAACTGACGAAGATTTCGCTGCTTTCAAAGAAGCGCTCAAAGGCGTTCGCCAGATAAAACAAGATAAAATAAGTCTTGAGCCCACTCGAATCAAGCAAAAAAGCCAACAAAGGGAAAAACAGCAACGTGCGGCCTTAAATAATAGCCAATTCTTCTTTTCTGATGAGTACCACCCTTTGCTACCAGACGAAGGGCCAATGCGTTGGCAAAGTGATGAATGCGATCCCTATGAGCTAAAAAAACTCCGTCGTGGAGATTATTCCCCTGAGATTCTACTCGACTTACACGGCCTTACTCAGCTCCAAGCAAAACAAGAAATCGCCGCGTTAATCATTGAGTGCAAGCAACAGCACTACCACGTTGCCTCCATAATGCATGGCCATGGTCAACAAATCCTCAAAACTAAAGTACCTCAGTGGCTGGCTCAACATCCAGAAGTGCTCGCCTTTCATCAGGCTCCCAAAATACACGGCGGCTCTAGTGCGTTGTTAGTGTTAATTAGTTCTCCAAACTAAAAAACCACTCCGAAGAGTGGTTTCTACTTTCTAAACAAAGCCTATTGTTAAGCGGCTTTATTCTTAAATTCGTCGATGTGTTGGTTCACTTCTGCCACTGTTTGCCGGTGCTTAGTGGTTTTGTGATTTGCCAAAGTTTCTAATTTACCATTTTTAAACTCGTATGCCCCTCGTCCTTGAATATACAAGCGTCCTTTAAAAAACGCTTTAACGTAACGGGCAATTTTAACTGGAGAATAACGGGAAAATATTTTCATTCATTATGTCCACTGCTGTTTTGACAAAACGAATACTACTAGGAGATATTGGCGAATTCTAAGGAAATCGGCAGCAATTCACTGTTCCGCGAAGAAGATCTCAAAAGCACAAAAAACTGGGAACCTTTGAGATTTAGAGCAATACACCAACAGTAAACAGCTAACCGGTTGATAAGTTTGTTTTACTACAAGCTTATTGGGTGTTGCAGTGAGATAAAGCTGTTTTCTTGCCCTACTTGCAACTCAGCAACAGCCGCAGTACTAAATAATGGAGCACCAGCTTCAGCCACTAGGCCTTCAACAATAAAGCCCACTAGCGGCAAATGAGATACCACTAGCAAATTACCTTGTGGTTGCTCTAAAGCAAGTTCGTTAATTAAGCTCACCACGGCTACTTCGTCACCAGAGGGCGTTAGCTCGTTTAATTCGATCACTTTAACCGCTTCCGGTAAGCTTTTAGCCAAAAGCTGCCATGTTTGCTGCGCACGCAAATATGGGCTCACTAATACATAATCTAATTGTGGTAGTTTATCCGCTAGATACGCCCCCATTTTACCTACTTCATTTAAGCCAGATTGGTTTAGTGCTCGCTCGCTATCGCTAGCAGCGAACATTTCGGCTTCACCATGACGCATGATAAATACTTGCATAAAAGGGCTCTTCTTAATTAATTGAGACGTGTTAAACGTCTAAGCTTACTAATTTTGGCTGCTAATTTAATTGATATGCCACAAAACATCCATCAGAGTTTGCAAGACCAAGTTAAGCGACTGATAATCATACTATCGCCATAAACAAGGAATGTTGCCTTGCGCACTAGCCCTAACGATCCAAAACAATATCGTTACATAACTTTAAACAATGGTCTTAAGGTCTTGTTAGTACAAGATGAAACAGCGCAAAAGTCTGCTGCTTCTCTCGCAGTAAATATTGGCCATTTTAACGATCCCAAAAACCGTGAAGGCTTGGCTCACTTTTTAGAGCATATGCTTTTTTTGGGAACAGATTCTTATCCTAAAGCAGGTGAATACCAAAGTTTCATAAACCGCCATGGCGGTAGCAATAACGCGTGGACAGGCACCGAACACACCAATTACTATTTTGATATTGATAACGATTGGTTTGACGAAGCGCTTGACCGCTTTAGCCAGTTTTTCATCTGCCCGTGTTTTAACCCAGAGCTGGTTGAGCGTGAACGACAAGCTGTTAACTCTGAATACCAACTAAAAATAAAAGACGATGTACGCCGCATTTACCAAGTGCATAAAGAAACGGTAAATCCCGATCATCCCTTCAGTCAGTTTTCTGTAGGTAGCTTAGATACCCTTAGTGATGGTGAAACATCGATTAGAGACGACCTAATCGCCTTTTATCAACAGCATTACTCGGCCGATTTAATGTCGCTAGCAGTGCTTAGCCCCCATGAGCTTGACCAAAATGAAGCCCATGTGCGGCAACTGTTTTCCGCAATTCCAAAGATTGTTGTAAATAAACCTAAAATAGCCCCCTTTTATTTGCCGGAGAACCTGGCATTAGAAACCCATATTCAGCCGGTTAAAGATCTTAAAAAGCTCACTTTATCTTTTGGCTTTGGCGACATGGATTCACTTTATCGACAAAAGCCTCTCACCTATATTGCACATATTTTAGGTTATGAAGGGCCCGGCAGCTTAGTGGCTCTATTGCGCCATGCCGGTTTAATTAACTCTATGGCTGCGGGTGGCGGAGTCAGTGGCAGCAATTTTAAGGATTTTTGCATTAGCTACTCCTTAACCGATGAAGGCTTAAACTGCATTGACTCAATCATCGACGCGAGCTTTAGTTACTTGGAAATGATTCGCCAACATGGTTTACAAGCTTGGCGCTACAGCGAAAAACAGCAAGTATTTGAACGGGCCTTCCTTTATCAGGAAAAATCACGGGCTATCGACTTAGTCTCTCACTTAGCCATTAACTTACAGCATTATCCCGCAGACGATGTTATCTATGGCGATTACGCCATGGAGAACTACGACCAAGCTCTTATCTCGCAATGCTTAAAACAAATTGTCCCTGAGAGAATGCGTATTACTTTGGTATCACCCAATGTTAAGGGAGATAAAATAGCTAAGTGGTACCACACCCCCTATTCGGTAAAACGCATTGAACCTGAGCGCATTAAACGCTGGCAATCACCAGGTGAATTAGAAAGTTTGCAACTACCCGCCAGTAATCCATTTTTGTCTTTTAACCAATCGCCTTTGGTTGAGCCACAAGAACAAGAAGCTGAGCCTAGATTGCTGTTTGATAAACCTGGCTTTCGCTTATGGTTTAGTAATGAACCAGAATTTAGAGTCCCTAAAGGGCATTTGTATGTGTCTGTAGATTCAAAACATGCGGTAGCTTCGGTGCGCAACATTGTTTGCACGCGCTTAATGGTAGAGTTGATGCTAGATCATCTCAGCGAGATGACTTACCAAGCCGAGATTGCTGGCATGTCTTACCAGCTCTATGCCCATCAAGGCGGCTACACCTTGCACCTATCTGGATTTAGTGACAAACAAATCTTGCTACTCAAGATGATCATGAATAACCGCTTATTCGGTCATTTTGAGCGTAAGCGCTTTGGAATAATTAAACAGCAGTTAGCAAAACACTGGCAAAACCAGATGCAAGTAAAGCCGATTTCGCAATTGTTTAGCGAACTAACCTCGTTGCTGCAACCTAACAACCCGCCGCCTAGCGCCTTACTCGAAGAGCTAGAAGACGTTCAATTAGAAGAGCTGCCCGACTTTGTGGCCAAGCTTTATCAAAACATTCATATAGAAATGTTGGCTTACGGCAATTGGTCGGAGCCAACAATTGAAGAGCTGGGTGAGTTTATTCAGCAAGAGATATCACCGGATACCAGCCCATCAAAGGAAACACCAAGAAAGCTTATTAGCATTAAAGATCAAGGAAGCTTGTTATACGAAATTAATTGTCAGCAAAATGACTCGGCGCTAATGATTTATTACCAAAGCCGAGACTTAAGCCCTGAGAGCATTGCCTTGTTTACCCTAAGTAACCACATTATGACCTCAACCTTCTTTAATGAGTTACGCACCAAGCAGCAGCTAGGTTACATTGTGGGAACAGGCAACTTGCCGCTTAATCGCCACCCCGGCATTATTTTCTATGTGCAATCACCACATGGGCAACCGCAAACACTGCTCGATGCCATTAACGACTTTTTGGATGAGTTCCCGGTGCTGATGTTTGAGCTAAGTGACGCGCAATGGCAACAAAGCAAACAAGGACTAATTGCCCAAATACTAGAGCGCGAAAGCAATATGCGAACCCGTGCTCAGCGTTTTTGGGTAAGCATCGGCAACAAAGACTTGACCTTTAACCAGCGCCAGCGTGCAGCGGAATGCATTGAACGGCTTGAGCGGGTTGACCTCGTCCGATTTATGATGAGCTTAAAAAGCAAGCAGCGAGACCGGGTTATCGTATACAACCATGGAGCAAGTGAGCAGCAAGCTGAGCCTTTAAATACCCACCATTTAGAGACAGTACGAGTAGTTAAAAGCCGTAGTGAGTTTCAGAGTGATTCAGCAATTTATTGCTATAACTAAAAGAGATGAGAAACTATAAACAGTGAAGGCTAGATTAAGCCTTCATTCGGCTATCGTTAAAACCTTGGCTGCGCTTTACATTAAGCTTTTGATGCGTCCAGAGCAGTGGCATACACAGTGGCCCAAACAATAAGCCCACCAATGCCCAACGCCATCGCGGCAAAGAAAACTTAATAGCTTCTACGTAGAAAAATAGCCCAAAACAGACTGACAACAACAAAACGAAAAACATACGACTCGCTCTAATACAGACAGGGTGGAGATGTTAACAGAAATGTCTTAGTTACACTAAAGCCAAGGAGAATTATTCACCTTGGCTTTTGTTATGCTTACTTTACAATTTAAGGGTAATAGCTTTGGCCTTTATCAGCCATTGCAACCAAGGCTTCGCAAGGTTTAAAACGCTCACCGTAGCTTGATTCCATCGCCTGAAGCTCTTTCACCAAGTTAGCAATACCAATGCTATCCATAGCGCGGAATGGTCCACCTAAGAAAGGTGGGAAGCCAATACCGAAAATAGCACCTAAATCACCATCTCGTGCACTGTGTATAACCCCTTCATCTAAACAGCGCGCTGCTTCATTAAGCATCATATAAACACAACGCTTAGACAAGGTAGCTGCATCGAGTGAGGTTTTGGGTTTAACACCCAGTACCGAGTACACCTTTTCGTCAACTTGCTTGGCTTTGGCTTTTTTACCTTTGCCGTAGAGATAGAAACCTCGACCGTTTTTCTTACCTAAGCGCTTATCATCGATAAGTTTGGCAAATGCATCTGGCGCTTTAAAACGCTCACCTAGCTCAGCTTCGAGAATCGGAGCAATTTTAGAGCCTACATCAATGCCTACTTCGTCAAGCAAGGTCATTGGGCCAACTGGGAAGCCATAATCTAGTAGCGTTTTATCTAAATGTTCAATGCTCTGCCCTTCTAGCAACAACATGGCGGCTTCATTCATGTAAGGCGCAAGAATACGGTTTACGTAAAAGCCTGCACCATCTTTCACTACAATTGCAGTCTTCCCTTGTTTACGAGCAAACTCTACCGTATCGGCAATGGTTTGCTCATTAGTGCCAGCATGCGGAATAATTTCAGCCAACGGCATTTTTTCTACTGGACTAAAGTAATGCAAGCCAATCACTTGCTCTGGGCGCTCAGCTTTAGCCGCTATTTGCCCAATAGGCAATGAAGAAGTATTGCTGGCAAAAATCGTTTTTTGATTACAATTGGCTTCAATATCAGCCACCATTTGTTGCTTAAGCGCTAAATCTTCAAATACTGCTTCCACCACAATTTGGCTATTTTGCATGCCAACAAAATCTGTTCCGCCGGTAATGTTGTTCATTTGCTGCTGCAACTGGGCATTAGTGATAAACCGGCGTTTACGCTTTTTATCTAACAACTTATAGGCGTAATTTAGGCCGCCTAACACACCTTTTTCGCTAATATCTTTAATACGAACTTGTGCTTTAGCTTTGGTCGCCGACACAAAAGCAATGCCCGCTCCCATTAAACCACCACCTAAAACAGCAACTTGATTAATTCTTTGTGGCGACACACCTTCAAACAAGCTTTCTTTTTTCAGTTCATTCGACGCAAAAAACAAGCCGCGCAACGCTGCTGACTCAGGGCTTTTCACTAAGTCAGCAAAACGCTTGGCTTCTTCTTGATAAGCGGCCTCGGTATTTTTCTCAATCCCAGCTTTAACACAGGCAATAATCTCGTTAGGCGCTGGGTAATTGCCACGCGTTTTGCTCATGGTTTGCTTAGTTACCTGAGAAAACAACACATTACGACCAACTGGGTTACCTTCCAATAACTTTGAAATGCTACTTAGTTTAGGTTTTGGTTTACGTTTAGCTTTACCAGCATACTTCTTAGCAACATCTAGCAGTACGCTGTTTGGTACCATTTCATCCACTAAGCCACTTTTTAGGGCTTGCTTGGGGCGTAACTGTTTGCCAGTAAGCATCATCTCTAAAGCTTTTTGAATACCAACCAGCTTTGGTAAGCGTTGAGTACCACCGCCACCGGGTAACAGACCAAGTTGCACTTCAGGCAAGCCTAGGCTGGTTTTATCGTCGTTACTACATACTCGATAATCACAAGCTAAGGCGACTTCTAAGCCGCCACCTAAGCACGGTCCATGAATAGCAGCGATAACCGGAAACGGTAGCTTAGCTAAGCGGGCGAAAACTTTGTGTCCGTCTTGTGAGAGCTTTTGCGCATCGGCGGCAGTATCACAACTGTCCAACATGCCAATATCAGCGCCGGCGATAAACGAATCAGCCTTTCCGCTATACACCACCATACCAGTAAGTTGAGACTGAGAAGCTAGGTCATCCAATATGGCATCCAGCTCGGGGCCAAATTCGGCTTTTAAGGTGTTCATGGTTTCACCATGTACATCAATTTTTAGCAGCGCAATATTCTCTTCAATCGTTAAGGTGAAAGTTTGCTGTTCCATTATTCAACCTCCAAAACCATTGCCGCGCCCAAACCACCTGCCGCACAGGCAGTGGTTAAACCTAAACCACCACCGCGACGACGAAGCTCGTTAAGCATTTGCGTAATCATTCGCGCACCAGTGGCGGCAAAGGGGTGACCATAAGCAATTGAGCTACCCATTACGTTAAACTTCTCCATGTCAATTTCACCCAAGGCTTTCTCTCGGCCAATAGACTTAGCAAATTCGTCACTGGCAAACATTTTAACGTTCGCTAGCGTTTGAGCGGCAAAGGCTTCGTGCATTTCAATTAAGTCTAAGTCTTGCAAACTAATACCTGCGCGGTCTAAAGCAATTGGGGTTGCGTAAGAAGGCCCCATTAACATGTCTTCCCACACATCGATGCCAGCAAAGGCATAACTCTTTATGTAACCTAAAATAGGTAAACCTTGCTCTTTGGCTTTATCTTCTCGCATAAGTAACACCGCGGCGGCTCCATCGGTAAGCGGAGTAGCGTTAGCTGCAGTTACCGAACCATGCTTGCGGTCGAATACGGGTTTTAGTTTGGCCAGTTTCTCTTCACTTGAGTCACCGCGCACATTATTGTCACGGCTAATAGAGGTTTTAAAAGGCTCGGGGTAAGCGGTCATTACTTCGTCGTCCAACTTACCTTCTTCCCAAGCCTGATGCGCTAAGCGGTGTGAACGCGCGGCTAACTTGTCTTGGTCGGCACGTTTTATACCGTGCGTTTTAGCCATTTGCTCAGCAGTTTGTCCCATTGAAATACCGGTTGAATACTCAGCAACTGCAGGAGGAACTGGCGCTAAGTCTTTAATTCTTAGCTTTTTAATAATGTTCCAACGCTGCCCTGCACTGCGGGCTTTAGATAGCTCAAGTAAACTGCGAGCTAGCTTTTTGCTCACTCCAATAGGTAACACTGAAGATGAATCTGCACCACCAGCAATACCACAATCAATTGTGCCAGCCATAATGGACTCAACTACGTTAACCGTTGCCTGAAAACTAGTCGCACAAGCCCTAGAAACACTATATGCGTCAGTAGACACATCTAATGGAGTACCCAAAACAATTTCACGGGCAATGTTTGGCGCTGCAGGCATTTGTACTACTTGACCAAATACCAGTTGTTGAATCTCTTTCACGTCTAGATCTACACGCTTAATTAATTCATTAACCACCATTTTCCCAAGATCTACGGCTGGAACATCATGATAGGCTGTGGCTTGACGCGCAAATGGAGTACGCAAACCCGCAACTACTGCTATGCGTGCGCCATTCGCCGTTTGTAAAGATTGTTGTTGGTGCATTCAATTTATCCTTAACGAGTTAAGAGGTCAGACCTCATAAGCTTTATATTAACCATTTCTTCACATAATTCAAACAAGCGATTAAAACTAGTAGTAAGCCGTCAAATTTAAAGGAAATTTTTTGAGCCTAACTGAAGAGTGTTTTATCATCCGCATGCGATGAACAATTCAGAGGATCAAATGAGTAACAACACACTATCGGCCATTAGAGATTACCTTAACCAAAGCATAGTTGGCCAAACTGAATTTATTAATCAATTACTTATCGCTTTATTGGCCGACGGGCACATATTAGTGGAGGGACCTCCAGGCCTTGCTAAGACCCGAGCGGTAAAAGCACTATCGGAATGTATAGAAGGTGATTTTCATCGAGTCCAGTTCACCCCAGACTTATTACCTGCAGATTTAACCGGTACCGATGTGTTTCACCCAGAGACTGCCAGCTTTAGCTTTCAGAAAGGGCCTATTTTTCACAACTTAGTATTGGCGGACGAAATTAACCGTGCCCCTGCTAAAGTGCAATCGGCTTTACTTGAAGCCATGGCCGAGCAGCAAATCACGGTAGGTAGCAACAGCTATAAACTGCCCAAACTGTTTATGGTAATGGCTACTCAAAACCCCATTGAGCAAGAAGGTACTTACCCACTTCCAGAAGCGCAACTAGACCGCTTTATGTTTAAGCTGTGTTTGAACTACCCTGATGCAGAAAACGAACTCAAGATTCTGCAACTTACTGAACGTGAAGCCAAGCAAGTGCACTTACGTCAGCCTGAACCGCTCACTCAACAAAAGCTATTTGCCCTGCGCCGAGCGATTATGGAAGTTCACATCGCACCTCAGCTTAACCAATACATTGTTGATTTAGTGGTGGCTACTCGCCAACCAGAGCGCTACACCGACGAATTTAGTCAGTGGTTAGAGTTTGGTGCAAGCCCACGCGCCAGCATTTCATTAGCCCGCGCCGCTCGCGCTAAAGCTTGGCTCGACGGTCGAGATTTTGTTAGCCCGGAAGATATTCAACAATTAGCTTATCCAGTATTACGCCATCGCTTATTGCTTAGCTACCAAGCGCAAGCCAAAGGGATTCAAGCCGATGCGGTTATCCAACGTTTACTTGAATTGGTGGCCTTTGCCTAATGGATACCATTAGTCGCCAATCGCCGGTAAGTTTACAGATTGAACAGTTGATTGAAGCGCGTGCTATTCACTTAAATATGCCTCCCTGGCGCCAAGTGAGTAGTAGCCGTCATGGGAATCGCTTAAGCAAAGTTCGAGGACGAGGCATGGAGTTTGACGAAGTGCGTCATTATCAACCAGGAGATGACATTCGTTGCATCGACTGGCGAGTAACGGCGCGCACCGGTAAAACCCATACCAAATTGTTTCGAGAAGACCGCGAGCATCCGGTGTTTATCTTTCTTGATTTATCACACTCCATGTATTTTGGCAGCGGTGACAAACTTAAGTCGGTTTTCGCGAGTGAGCTGGCGGCCTGTTTAGGCTGGAATGCCCAACAACTAGGTGAGCGCGTGGCCTTAACTCTGCACTTAGGTGAGCAAGCCCACAACCAGAAACCAGCAGCCAGTAAAACCCATTGGTTAGCTCAGCTACAAAGCATTGTTGATGTGCACAATCAACAGTTTGCCGCATTAAGTGAGCAGCAACTGCAGGGCTCGTCGCCAACTCACAATCTTGAGACTTTATGCCAGTTAGTCAAAACCGGCTACCAAGTGCATTTAATTAGCGACTTTTACCATTTTGACAAAGCAGCCTCCTTGCATTTACAGCGCTTAGCTAGCCATAACCAAGTGTTTGCTTGGCAAATTAGCGATCCTTTAGAGCAACAACTGCCCAAAGCGCATACCGCAATGCAACTGCAAGTAAGCAATGGCAACCGCGAGGGATATTTGCAGCCAGATAACAAAGCATTTAGGCAACAATTTAAGCGTTTGGCTAATCAGCGCCAACAACAGATTGAGCAAATGCTGCAACAAGCTCGCATTCCTCATCAGCATTTTTCAACAGCCTTAGAGTGGCAGGACTATGCCTGAGCAAACTAATCCTCTAGTTGATTTAAAAGACATCATTTTACCCACAACTTACGAAACCGCCCTCCCCGCCATTGGTTGGTGGCTACTTGGTGTACTGGTCATACTTTCACTTAGCTTACTGCTATTTGCAGCTTGGCGTTTTTGGTATTTAGATAAACCTCGACGTGAAGCATTACTTAAGCTCAAGCAACAACCAGCCACCTTGGCAGAACTCAACGTATTAATGAAGCGCTTGGCCTTGAGTTATTACCCACGTCAACAAGTCGCTTCGCTAAATGGTCAAGCATGGTTAGCCTTTTTAGACAGTACTTCACGAAAAAACCAAGCTGCATTCTCAGAGCTACAAGATGCTTGGCAGCAAGCCTTGTACTCAGCTACCCCATCGGATTCTGCCCAGCAATGTATTCAACTTGGCGAACAGTGGATTAAACAGCTAAGACCGCCGCTAAGTATGGCCAGCTTATTTGGCTTTGGCAGGAATCAGCAAAACACCAAACAACACTTGAATGGCAAAAATAAGGGAGGCCGCGATGTTTGAGTTTGTCTGGCCTTACGTATTTGTGCTTGTTCCTGTGCTTTGGTTGGTAGAAAAATTCAGCCAAGCCAAGCAACAACAAAGCGAAGTATTATTAAACAGCAGTTTGCCTTTTACCCAACAGCAAGCTGCTTTGGAAAAAACCAATAGCCCACTAAAAATTGGCCTTAAATGGTTAGTTTGGATTTTGTGCATTACTGCTTTAGCACGTCCAGTATGGCTAGACGATGAAGTCCAAGGCTTAAATGAGCAAGGCCGCGATTTATTATTATCGGTTGATATGTCGGGCAGTATGCAAATCAAAGATATGCAACTTGATGGTGAAGCGGTAGACCGGCTAACAGCCCTTAAGTTTTTGCTTAGCGAATTTATTGAACAACGCCGCGGCGACCGTTTAGGCATGATTTTATTTGCCGACCATGCCTATTTAGCCAGCCCACTAAGCTTTGATTTAGACAGCTTGCTAATTCAAGTAAAAGAGCTAGTACACGGTTTAGTTGGCGACAGAACCGCTATTGGTGAAGGCATCGGTCTAGGTATTAAACAACTAATGAACCACCCAGCAGAGCAGCGGATCCTTATTCTACTTACCGATGGCCAAAATACTTCTGGCTCGGTTGACCCGATGCAAGCCGCAGAGATGGCAGCCAAGAATCAAGTGGTGATTTACACCATTGGTGTGGGCGCCGACGAGCTTTACCAACAAACTTTATTTGGCGCACGTAAGATAAATCCTTCGCAAGATCTCGACGAAGGCGCGTTGATAAAAATAGCTGAAATGACTGGTGGTCAATATTACCGAGCTCGCAGCACCGAAGATCTTTCGAAAATCTACCAAGAGATAAATGCTTTAAATCCAATCTCAGAGGCTCAGCAGTTCTACCGCCCACAATACGAGTTGTATTATTGGCCCTTGGCGTTAGCAACCTTGCTATTAGTGGCTAGTTTAGCCAGCCCGATGCTAATGCGCCGTTTTAATCAGGAGGCAAGCAATGTTTGATATAAGCTTATTGCGTCCAGAATGGCTATTGCTTAGCCCACTTTTATTACTGCTGTTGTTTAAAAAGCAGCAGCGCGAACAATCTGCTTGGAGCAAACTGCTTAGCCCAGGCATTGCTAAATATTTGGTAGATTCTCCAAAACAAAGCAAACGCTCCCAATGGTCTTTAACCAGCTTACTGGCTCTGATTCTAATCGCCTTAAGTGGCCCAAGCATTATTAGTGACAACGTACCACTATACCGCGAAGGTTCTGCCCGTGTGCTAATCATGGACATGTCTTATTCGATGCGAGCGCGGGATGTAAAACCTGATAGAGTGGAACTGGCAAAGTACAAAGCACTAGATTTACTCGAGCAATGGAAAGATGGTGAAACCGCACTTATTGCTTATGCAGGAGATGCATTTGTACTTAGCCCCTTAAGTAGTGATACCAATACACTCGCCAACCTGGTTCCCCACCTAAAACCAGAGTTAATGCCAGCTCACGGTTCAGCCCTTAACCTTGCTATTGAACAAGCTGCCGAGCTAATCAAACAAGCCGGCTACGCGCAAGGCGATGTAGTAGTGATTGGAGACGGGCTCACTGAACAGCAAATGCAGTTAAGCTTAAGTAGCTTGCAACAACATAATTTACGTTTTTCTATGTTGGCCTTAGGCACCGAAGAAGGAGCGCCCATTCCTCTAGAAGATGGCAGCATGCTAAAAGACCAATATGGCAGCATTGTTATTGCTAAGCTAGAAGCAGATAACTTTCTGCCACTTTGCCAAAACACCGGCGGTATTTGCCAGCTAATTAGTGCTGATAATAGCGATATTGAGAAACTGAGCTCCTTACGTAGCCGCAGTTTTGATAGCGAACAACAAAGCAACCAACAAGCGCAGGTGAGAAAAGATATTGGCTTTTATCTGCTGCCTTTTATTTTATTGATGCTACTAAATAGCGTGCGCCGCGCAGAGCTATTGCTAGTTAGTTTATGTGTTAGCATTTTTGCCCTACCAAAGCCCGCTCTGGCTAACTCGGTGTGGACAAATCAAGCCCAACAAGCACAACAAGCTTTTGAAGAAGAACGCTATGGCGAAGCTGCTGAGCTGTTTACCGACCCAAGTTGGAAAGCCTCAGCTTTATACAAAGCTGGTAACTATCAAGAGGCGCAAGCGCTGTTTGCTCAAGATAGCAGTGCCAATGGGTGGTTTAACCAAGGAAATGCTCATGCTCAACTTGGTGATTATCAACAAGCGATAGAAGCCTATGAGCAAGCCTTAGAGTTACAAAATGACTTCCCTGCCGCTCAACATAATAAGAAATTAGTTGAAGAGCTGTTAGAACAACAGCAGCAAAACCAGCAACAGTCAGAGCAGCAAGATTCTAGCGATTCAGATCAGCAATCAGAGTCGGACTCGTCTCAACAACAAGGTGACCAACAGCAGGACGATTCCCAAGCAGAAGAGAATCAAGACCAACAATCGCCTTCTGAGCAACAGTCCGAGCAAGAGCAAGAGTCTGAACAGCAACAACAGGCGCAAGCCAGCGAAGAACAGTCAAATGAAGAACAAGAGCCTGAGCAAAGCGCGCAAGCCAATAACTCGCAAGGTGAACCGAGTGACCAAGAAGAGTTACAGAAATGGCTCGAGGATCTACCCAATGACCCAAGTTTGTTGCTTCGCAATAAAATGTACCTTGAATATCAAAAACGACGTCGTCAGCCTAGTAATCAGGAGAACTGGTAAGTGAAAGCGCTTAGTGTATTTTTTATTCTTTTACTTAGCTTTAATGCTTATGCCACGACTAAAGTTACCGCTTCGGTTAGTCAAAATCCTGTGGCAGTTGGCCAAGCCTTCACGCTAGAAATTGTGGCCGACGATACCTTGGCGGCCAGTGAATTTGACTCATCGGTGTTGTTAAGGCAAAAGTTTGTAGTAGGCAGTACTTCAACTAGCCGCCAACACACCAGCATTAATGGTGAATCATCTACCCAAACTCGCTGGACCACTACCCTATTGGTGCGCGAAGAAGGTAATTACCTTATCCCTAGTTTTAATATTGGTGGGCAAAATACAACGCCAATTCAACTTAAAGCCAAAACCATTGCAGCCATAGAGCCAAGTAAAGACCAGGTACGTATGGAAGTAAGCTTGGATAATGCTCAGGTTTACATTGGCCAGCCTGTAACCTATACCGCCAAGATTTGGGTAGCAAATAGCCTAGACCAAGCCAATATTATCGCGCCCAGCATGCTCGGCGCCAAAATAGAAAAGCTAGGTGACGACAAGCAAGATTTAGAGATAATTGATGGCAAACGTTATCGCACCCTTACCCGTCACTGGTTAGTCACCCCTGAAAAGGCCGGTGAATTTGAAGTAAAAGGGCCACGTTTAAGCGGCCTAGCCAACGACATCAACCGCCGAGCAAGGCCGGTAGACATTGCCGCGCAAACCTTGTCTTTAGAAGTAAAAGCGCCACCGGCAAGTTTTCCAGGTACGTGGCTGCCTTCCAATGACCTATTGCTATATGAAGAAATTCAACCACTGCAAAGTGACTATCAGCAAGGCCAAGCTTTTACCCGTATTATCAACTTAACCGTTGCTGGAATAACCGAAGATCAACTGCCGGAAATTGATATTAATTACGGAGAAGATTTTCGGGTTTACCCAGAAGCGTACCAAGACCGCACCATAGTTAAAGATGGAATAGTGTTTGCGCAACGCAGTTTAAATGTTGCACTGATACCAGTAAACGAAGGCGAACTGACTCTTCCTGGCTGGTCACTACCTTGGTGGGATTTAAGCAAAGATCAACAAGCCAGTGCCGATATAGCACCGCGAACCATTACCGTAGTGGCAGCTCCGGTAAATCAGCAGTTGCAATCATTACCGAGCAATCAACAAGTTCTCCCTGAAGTGCAAGAAAAACCTAGCACCTCATTGTGGACTTGGTTTTTCGCCCTTGCATGGATAATGACCCTTGCGTTGTTGGTTTGGGTGATAAAACGTAAAAAAAGCAATGCCAAGCAAGAGGCTCAACTAGCGCCAAATGCTAGCGCAGTAGATTTAGATGATGACTATTGGACACAGTTTGCTGCGGCCTGTAAAGCGGGCCAAAAGCTGCAAGCTGAACAAGCCTTAGCTAAGTGGATAAATAAACAGCAGCTAACTAGCAGCTTTGCCGCTCTGCATAAAGAAATTAGCGCCGCGAACTGGGCGAGCGATGATAAAACAGACTTTGATTTACTCGCGTTTTTCCAGCAATGCCAAGCCTTAAAGAAACAAGGCCAAGGAAAAAAAGAGCGAGAAGAAGGGCTCTCCTCGCTCAATCCTTAATATAAAAACACCGCTTAGCGGTTTAAGCCTAATTGAAAGATTAGGCTTTCTGCTTGGCAGCAAAAAGTAAACGAAGCAGCCAGTTTAAACCCGCCTTCAACAGCGGTAACTTCGCTGCTAATCTCACAAGGATCAGACTCTGCCTTACGAGCTTTGTCTACTAAAGCGTTTAATCGGGCTTCGGCTTGTTGTTGCTCGGCAAACACTTCTTCAACTTGTGCTGTACATTCTTCGCCGTCGATAACCGCACCAACATCAACACAACAACAAGTTTTAGATTCTTCTAACTTAGTTTTCATCTATTTTCCTTTCATTTACAACAGGCCTTAGTTATAACTCTTCAATCTAAACCAAAGCGAAATCAGGTGTATAGTGTGTACCATAGACCAAATAAGGTCTCTTTGATGCGTATCATAACAGATTAGCCTTCGACGTTTTATCTAGGAAATTACATGGTTGTTGATTTTTTTCGAAAGAAAAACCAAACCGACTCGGTCATGTCGGATATGGAAGCAAAACAAAAACGTTATGAAGCCTTAGTACAGGCTTACAATAAGGATGTTTACCGTTACGCCTACTGGCTAGTAAAGGATAAGCATATCGCCGAAGACATAGTTCAAGAGACCTTTCTTAGAGCTTGGCGTTCACTCGACAGCCTTAAAGATGAAAAGGCAGCCAAAGCGTGGTTAATTACCATTCTTCGCCGAGAAAACGCCCGTCGCTTCGAGCGAAAACAGTTTAACTTGGTGGATATCGAGGATCATTCAGTTGCCGATGTAAACGCTACATCTACCGAGCAACAAATTGAAAATGAATGGTTACGCCGCCAAATAGATAAGCTGGCACCTGAATATAAAGAACCGCTGCTACTCCAAGTGATAGGTGGATTTAGCGGTGATGAGATTGCCGATATGTTAGAGCTAAATAAAAACACAGTAATGACACGGCTTTTTAGAGCAAGAAATCAGCTCAAAGAAGCCCTAGATAATGACCAAGAACGAGGACAAAGCAATGGATGAGCTAGAATTTCGCCGTCAGTTGTATACCAATCCTCGAGAGCGTAGCGATACGCTTATACAGGAAGCAACGCGCACACCTAAAAATAAAAAACTGTATGACGAGATGCAGCAGTTTGAGTGCAAGTTAGAGCAAGCACTAAACGTAGATGTGCCAGACGCGCTTGCAGAGCGACTAATACTAAGCCAAAGCTTCGACGATTCACAACTGGAATACCGCCGCAAAACTCGAGTACATATTGCTATGGCTGCATCCATTGCCTTTGTAGTGGGTTTAAGTTTTAGCTTAGTTAATTGGCAACTGCCTACCGGGCAAGTAAATATGGGCCAAGTAGCTTTAGAACATGTTTATCACGAAATGCCTTATACCAGCGGTGTTGATGAACAGCCAAGCCTGCAAACAATTAATGCTAAGTTAGCCCGTTATGGTGCAAGCTTTGACCAACTTCCTGGCGAGGTTGTGTATGTTAACCACTGTGCTTATGCAGGTGCGCCAGCTTTTCATATGATTATGAAAGGAAAAATGGGCTCAAATATAAATGTGTTTGTAGTGCCTAAATCCACCGAGTTGCAAGCGGTTGAAAGCTTTGCCGATAAAAAGATGCACGGGATGGTTTCTAAACTATCTAATGCCAACCTTGTCGTGGTAGGTGAACGTAACGAACCTATTGAAAAAGCACTTGATACGCTCACCGCAGATTTAAATCAATCTATCTGATTTAATTAAAATAAAGTCAACTCCTATTGTCTTATCAATGGGGGTTGATTTTTTTGTTTGTGAACTAGCAATAAAGCTCAACAATCCCGCTTGATGTTTCGAAACAATCATTTATATTTCTTAGCTCACCAAGATTAAACAAGTGTTTAACTTTTGTGCAGCAGCTCCAACTTTTGACATAAAGCATTAACAAACACTTAACAATTATTTTATTTACTCTTAATCTGGTCAGAGGTCAGCGCTCTTACTAAGACCCATACATAACTAAACGTTTAACCCCGTAATTAGAGAGGGAACGATGAAAATAAGGAAATTACCACTCGCGCTTCTTGCCGCGTCAGCTACATTTACTGCCGCTCATGTAAACGCAGCCGGTTTTCAACTAGTGGAACACTCTGCTTCGGGGCTAGGCCGCTCGTTTGCGGGTGAAGCTGCTATTGCCGACAACGCTGCCGTTATGGCACGTAACCCTGCTGCAATGTCGATGTTCGACACTATTGCGGTATCGGGTGCTTTAAGTTATATCGCGCCTGACGTTTACGTTAGAGGTAATACAGGCGTAGATTCAATAGACCAAGCCTTAACCAATAACGATGTAGTGCCTGGTGCAGCAGTACCGGCTGGCTATTTCATCCAACCACTTAATGACAAGTGGGCCTGGGGTGTTGGCATGTTCTCAAACTTTGGTTTATCTACAGATTATCCAGAAGATTACGCTGCTGGAGCCCTTGCTGGCCAAACAGAGTTAATTACCTTAAACCTAAATCCAAACGTGTCGTACCGCATCAATGACCAATTTAGCGTTGGTGCTGGTGTAAACGCCGTTTACGGTACTGCTAAGCTAGTACGTAACTTTGGTACTGGCGGTCCATTTCCACCAAGCGGCACAGCCGCCTCTTTAGAAGGTGACGGCTGGGGTTTTGGTTGGAACATCGGCGGTATGTGGGAAGTAAATGAAGATCACCGCTTCGGTATTAGCTACCGCTCAAAAGTGGACCTTAAATTTAAAGGTGACTACCACTCAGACATTCCTGAAGGGCTAAGTGATAACCCTTACGGAACCGGCGGACAAACCATTGGTGGCGAGCTGACCCTTAACCTGCCAGACATTTTTGAAGTATCTGGTTACAACCGCTTAAATGATGCCTTTGCCGTTCACTACAGCTATGTTTGGACTGGCTGGAGTACCTTCCAAGAAATTGACGCCACCTCAGAAGGCATTGGCAGCGTACTAAACAAACAAGAGCAGTTTAGTAACTCTTACCGCGTTTCTTTTGGTGGAACTTGGTACCTAAACCCTGCCTGGGAATTACGTGCAGGTATGGCCTTTGACCAAAGTCCTTCTCGCACCCATAAAACCATCAGTATTCCCGACAACGACCGCTACAACTACGGCATTGGCTTTACTTACCATTTAAGTGAGAAAGGCAGTATTGATACCGGCTTTACTTACATTCAAGGTAAAGAAGGGGCGTTTAACGAGGAAGGGGTTGAGTTTGTATCGAAAGGTGATGCGTACATTGCCGCTATTCAATACAACCACAGCTTTTAAGTCTTGAAGAGCAACCGGCAACACGCCGGTTGCTTGACCTAAGCTTAAGTTTCACCCACGCTTCAGTTATTCAACCACACGTACTGAGGGCAGCCATGGTAAATACCCCTACCCCCTATTCAATTAGCGAACTAGCCCAAGAATTTACCATAAGCACTCGCAGCATTCGCTTCTACGAAGACCAAGGCCTATTACAGCCTGTTCGCGATGGCACTAAGCGGCTTTATTCCAAACACGACAAACTTCGACTCAAACTCATTTTACGCGGCAAACGATTAGGCTTTTCTTTAAAAGAGATAAAAGAGCTGTTCGATTTATATGACGCCAAGCTAAGCAGTAGCAAAGAGGTAACAGGATTAATTGACAGTATTAAACTAAGAAAGTTGAGTTTATTGCAGCAGTTAGAAGATATTCAAGTGGTGTTAATGGAGTTAAAATCAGCAGAGCGCCGCTGTAACGACGCTCTTAATAAACTAACTAAAGATTAATGCTCGCCTGCATTGCCTTGAATAAAGTGCTTACGGCATAGCGATACATATCGTTCGTTGCCACCAATTTCAATTTGCTGCCCTTCACTCACTACCTGACCATGTTGGTCAATACGAGCATTAAAGTGGCCTTTATTGCCACACCAACAAATGGTTTTAAGCTCTTCGAGCTTATCGGCTAAACACAGTAAATGGTAAGCACCTTCAAATAGCTCCCCCATAAAATCTGTTTTTAAACCATAAACCATTACCGGTATGTGCAAGTCGTCAACTACTCTAGCCAGTTGATACACTTGGTCTTTACGCAAAAACTGCCCTTCATCCACAATAACGACATCTTGTTTGTTTTGCTGATTTTTAGAGCTTACCAATTCAAACAAGTCCTGCTCTGCACAAAAGGTTTCAGCCTCTAAGGACAAACCTACTCGAGCTTTAATGGTACCCACACCATCGCGGGTATCCATTGCAGGGATCAGCGCCAAAGGATTCATACCGCGCTCTTGATAATTAAAATGAGCTTGAATAAGTTGGGTTGATTTTCCAGAATTCATAGCGGCATATTTAAAATGTAGTGAAGCCATTTACAGCGCAGTTCCTTGTTTATTTACTGTTTAGTGCCAAAGCTGAATTTTGCTGGCGATGGTACAAAGTTGCGATAGTAATGGCAAACAATAACAAACCAACGGCAAGTGAAGCGATCACACTTCCGGTCATTCCCATTACCAAGTAACAGCTAATGCTTATTTTGGCGACTAACAAAGCGTAAGGGAGCTGCGTGGCTACGTGGTCAATGTGGTGACAAGCTGCGCCGGTAGATGACAAAATAGTGGTATCGGAGATAGGCGAACAATGATCACCAAATACCGCACCCGCTAATACTGCAGACAACATAGGCAGTATTAAGCTCACATCACTGGCTACTGACATATCGGCAGCAATTGGCAACATAATGCCAAACGTGCCCCAGCTAGTACCAGTAGAGAAGGCCATTAAACCCGCTAATACAAATACTAACACTGGCAAAATAGCTGGGCTAATCGCGCCATCTAATTTAGAAGCTAGGTACTTGCCGGTTTCCATATCGCCGATTACGCCACTAATAGACCAAGCAAACACCAAAATAAGAATGGCTGGGCTCATAGCCTTAATACCCACCCAAATGGCATGAGCAAGCTGAGACAAGCTAAGCTGTTGCTTAAACGCAAAACCCACGCTCACCAATAGGCCTATTACGCCACCGGTGACCAAAGACAGGGTCACATCGGTATTCTCTAATGCGGCTAACAAGCTAAAGGCTTGCCCTTCTTCTAATGCCGTAGCGCCTGTAACCACAAAGCTAGCAAATGTCACCAAGGTTAAAATAGCGATAGGCAGTACTAAACCAAGCGGTGAGCCGTTATCGGCTTCAAAGTCATGATTCACACTACCTGCAGGGATACCCTTGCTCTCATCAAACAATTGCCCCTTCTCAGCGTTTCTCTCATGCTGCTTCATTGGACCAATATTAATATTGAAATAAGCAACCACTAAGGCCATTAGCAAAGCAAACACAGCGTAAAAGTTTAGTGGGATCATGGTGGCAAACGCCGCCAGCGGTGTGATGTCAGTGATATTGTGAGTAACCAACAAACCACCTACTAAGGCAATAATATAAGCCCCCCAACTCGATAATGGCATCAGTACACACATTGGCGCAGCCGTTGAGTCAAGCAAGTAAGCGAGCTTGGCGCGCGATACCCCTACTTGGTCAGTAAGCGGACGCGCAACGCTACCCACCGCTAAACTGTGGAAATAGTCATCGACAAACACCACAAAGCTTAACAAGGCAGTGGTAACGGTAGCATGACGCTTGGTCTTAATCCGTTGCTTAGCCCATTCTGCAAAGGCTGTGGTTGCGCCAGTAGCAGTCATTAAGCTAGTCATGGCGCCTAGCAGCAGCAGGAAGATAATAATTTGCAGATTCCACCAGTTAGGCGCACCGTCATCCCACGCTAAGCCAGCAGCAAGCTGTGACAAATAAATGCCAGAATCTACAAAAGAAAAGTTACTGAGTAACAAAGCACCCGTGATGATGCCGCAGCTAAGTGCAATAATTACGCGTCTTGTTGCTAAGGCAACCAACAGCGCAATCACCGGTGGAAGAATAGATAAAAATGAATCGGTATAAGAAATGGTTTGCATGTTTTCTCTGTTTTTAAATTCAGAGAGCAAATTGAGTGACTAGAAGCCGATAGGCTTTCACTCTGTAGCTCTCCATAGTTGGACTATGACAGTGTCGTATCTATTAAATCCGACACCAGTAATTAGCCTTGATAGTGCTAGTTACTTCGGCGCGGGCCCCTTTCATACAGAATCATTGGAATCACCCCACTCTGCACTACTTTTGACCAGCGCTCCTCTACAATATAGCGTTAAGCGCTGCATTATACCCAACAAGGCGGCATATTCAACCAAAACCATTAAGCAACTAAAACTAAAAGTAGCAACTAATACTGTTTATTTAAGTTTAGTTTATTGACAAGTTTTATTTAGTAATTAATATTTTGTAATAGATTAACCAATACTAATAAATAGATAGGATTAACATGAGCGATTTCGTTAAGGTATTTTTAAACGCAAGAAGTCTTAAAGCTGCTACAAAAGAATTATCAATTGAGCAATTAGAAGATAGCTACAATAAACTTAAAGTCATTTTAGATGAACGCTTCGCACAACAAGCTGAAGAAGAGAAACAACAGCAAGAAAAACGCGAGAAGCTAGAGAAATATAAAGCATTACTCGAACAAGATGGTATCGACCCAAGTGAATTACTATCGATGATTGGTGACGCGCCAGTAAAAGAGCGAAAGAAACGTCAACCACTGCCAGCTAAATACAAGTTTGTTGATGAAAATGGCGAAGAAAAAACCTGGACAGGCCAAGGAAGAACACCTTCTCCGATCCAACGTGCAATTAAAAATGAAGGCAAAACTAAAGAAGATTTTCTTATCTAGTTATCATCTAAATTAAAAAAGGAGCTTTAAGGCTCCTTTTTTATTCCAGCAATATTAAGAGGCAAAACCATTTGGATTGCCTTGTTGCCAGCGCCAAGAGTCTTCAGCCATATCATCCAAACTTAATTCAGCCTGCCAAGATAATTCCTGTTTAGCTAAGCTAGGATCTGAATAACATGCAGCAATATCACCTGGGCGACGAGGTGCTATTTTATAAGCAATTGATTGTCCCGATACCTTTTCAAACGCAGCAACCATTTCTAGTACGCTATAACCTTGACCAGTTCCTAGGTTGTAAGTAACCAACCCAGCCTTAGCATCAAGTTTGTTTAGCGCTTTTAAGTGGCCTTTTGCCAAATCCACTACGTGAATGTAGTCACGAACTCCCGTACCATCTGTGGTATCGTAGTCATCGCCAAATACACTTAACTCAGCTAAACGCCCTACAGCCACCTGGGTAATGTAAGGTACTAGATTATTTGGAATACCGTTTGGATCTTCACCAATTAAGCCTGACTTATGCGCTCCAACAGGGTTGAAATAACGCAGTAAAGCTATGTTCCAGCTATCATCAGATTTATATAGATCAGTCAGCATCTCTTCTACAATTAACTTAGAGCGCCCATAAGGATTGGTAGCACCAGTAGGAAAGTTCTCCAAAATAGGTACTGTGTGCGGGTCACCATATACAGTAGCAGAAGAGCTAAAGACTAAGTTTTTAACCTTATGCTCAGCCATTACTTCACATAAGGTTAAAGTTCCAGAGACATTATTTTGATAATAATGTAGAGGAATAGTTGTCGATTCGCCAACTGCTTTTAAACCCGCAAAATGAATAACAGATTTAAACTTATGCTTAGAAAATACCGTGTTTAACTCTGATTTATCCCGAATATCTACCTGATAAAATGTAGGGCGCTTTTGGCAAATTTTCTCAATTCTTTCGATTGATGCAGCATGAGAATTACAAAGGTTATCTACAATAACCACTTCTTCGCCTTGGTTTAATAATTCAACTACTGTGTGGCTACCTATATAACCTGCTCCACCCGTAACTAAAATAGTCATAATAATCCTTTATAAGATAATATATTTGGCTAGCTCTATAGGAGCTGCTATTCAATTCCAATAAACTTATGCGTTTGTAAAGACAAGCGCCAATTATTTTCAATACAAGCTTGAATACATAACTCGGTAGCTCTTTGCTGTTGACTAATGGGTTGCAAACACACCAATACATCTAAGTTACTAGTCATACCAGTTAATAAACTTTTTAAATTAGTTAAGTCTCGCTCACGGGCTACTGGGTGTTTAATTTCATTCGCTCGGTGTAAGGCTTGTTCAATAACCACCTTACCGCCTTTCATATCAACCTTTGGAGAAACCGTTACCCATGCTTTGGCTGCGGCGTTTACTGGATAGGTGCCGCTGGTTTCAATTTGCACTGAATAACCCGCTGCAATTAAGACATTGGTAAGCTCATGTAAATCGTAGATACACGGCTCACCACCGGTAATAACAATATGTTTCGCCTGATAGCGAGTTTTGAACTGCTCTAGGAGTTGATTAGGTGTGAGCATTGCCCAACGAGCAGAGTCTCCGCTGGCGCCAATAATTAGCTCGGGTTGCACACGGTCAGATTCTAAAACTTGCCAGGTATGTTTGGTATCGCACCAAGAACAACCAACATCACAGCCCTGTAAACGAACAAATATTGAGGGAACACCAGTATGAAACCCCTCCCCTTGGATGGTTTCAAACACTTCATTAACAGGTAAAGCAAGAGATGCCATTTGTATCCCAGATCATAATAAGCGAAAATCTAAGGCAGTATTAAAACATATTTTAAAGAGCAAATAATGAAAGAAAAAGCGGTAGTGATTTATTCAGGTGGAATGGACTCGTTCACTGTTCTCCATAAAACCTTGCAATTGGGCCTACAACCTTATGCTCTTAGCTTCAACTACGGTCAACGCCATGTTAAAGAACTGGAATATGCTCAAAAGGTAACTGAAGAGCTTGGTATCGAACATAAAATCGTAGATATCACTGCAATCAATCAGCTGCTTGCAGGCTCCTCACTCACTTCTGACATTGATATTCCGGAAGGTGATTACCAAGAAGAATCGATGAAATCAACGGTTGTACCAAACCGTAATATGATTTTGCTATCGCTGGCTATCGGCTACGCCGTGTCTATAGGTGCTAAGAAAGTATTCTATGGCGCGCATTCTGGCGACCATGCAATCTACCCCGATTGTCGCCCAGAGTTTGTGAAGAAGATGAATGACGTAAGCCTAATAGCTAACTACGAGGCCGTAGAAGTCATTAGTCCCTATCTAGAGCAATCGAAAATAGACATATTAAGCGATGGCTTAGCCATGGGTTTAGACTACGGTAAAACATGGACCTGTTATAACGGACGCGAGCAAGCCTGCGGCAAATGTGGAGCCTGCCAAGAACGTCTAGAAGCCTTTAAACTAAATGCTGTTACAGACCCTCTAAGCTACGAATAAACATGCTCAAATATTTTGTGAACCGATTTTGGTTCCTGCTTATTGTAATAAGCTGCTCGTGGTTTTTTCTTGCACATACCGAACTAATGAGTTGGAACAAACAGCTAATTAGTCAAGGAGAGTATTGGCGCATTGTGTCGGGTAACTTAAGCCACAATAACCTTATTCATTGGCTAATGAATGTTGCAACCTTGGTGCTGGTGTATTTTGTTTTTGATGACCGATTATCTAATCAGCACTTCATGTTGATTAGCATTAGCTTATGTCTAGTAGGCGGTGGGCTATTATGGTTTGCTAAATATGATGAGTATGTAGGACTCTCGGGCTTAATCCATGGCTTAATAGCCTACGCGGCAATGGCTGATTTATTCACCGACAAGAAACGCGTCGGTGCCATCATACTGACAGGCTTAAGTGCGAAGCTACTCATGGAGCAATTATACGGCGGTGACCCGTGGGTAACGGATTTGATAGGCATCGATGTTGCTATCGATGCCCATCTATTATTTGCGGTACTTGGGATTAGCTTCGCTTTGCTGCTTTGGTGGCCGTTATGGCGAAGCTATAAGCTAAGCACTTAGCTCTGCGTTAATACTGCTTAGTACCTCTGCAGGTGAGTCGGCTTGAGTAATCGGCCGACCTATAACCAAATAATCAGAGCCTGCAGTAACTGCTTCAACCGGCGTCATAATCCTACGTTGATCGCCTTGCGCACTGCCTGTAGGTCTAATTCCTGGGGTTACCAGCGCAAACTCTTCACCAAGTAGCGATTTTAGCATTTTGGCTTCATGAGCTGAGCACACCACCCCATCCAAGCCAGATTGCTTAGTAAGTGTTGCCAAACGCTCTACTTGCTGCATTGGGCTAAGCTCAGTACCCAGTTCTAATAAATCAGATTGGTCCATACTGGTTAACACAGTTACTGCGATCAACTTAGGTCGTTTATCACCATAAGGTTCTAACGCAGCTTTTGCCGCTTCCATCATTCTACGGCCACCGCTGGCATGCACGTTAACCATCCATACACCTAACTCCGCAGCTGCGGCTACTGCTTTAGCCACTGTGTTAGGGATATCATGAAATTTTAGGTCTAAGAATACTTCAAAGCCTTTGTTGTGAAGCTCCTTTACCAACTGAGGGCCGAACAAAGTGAACATTTCTTTACCCACTTTAAGACGACATGAGCCCGGCTCTAATTGCTCTACAAATGCCATACATTGATCGATATCTGCATAATCGAGGGCAACTAATACCTTTGGGTCTTGCATTGTTTCTACTCTCCGTCTAATCCCACTATTGGTTTAACTGTGCCCCAACTCTTACATGATGGACAATGCCAATATATAGAATGAGATGAAAAGCCACAGCGTCGACACTGATAGTGAGGTTTAATCTTTAATTGTTGGGTAACTAAGCCACGCAAAACTTGCAGGCTTTGTTTAGCTTGACCTTCTTCAGCAGAAGCGAGATGAAGGCCCATTAAGTGATGAAATCCTTTCATGGTAGGGTTGCGTTTCAGCTCATCTACCAACAAATCCTGAGCTTGCTCTGCGCCGTGCGCCTCCCGATAAATAATCGAAAGCTCTACCGCTACGCTAGCAATACTTTTTATTGATAAGCAGTACTCTAAAAACTGCTGATAGTACTCGGGCTTTGCCAAATTATCACTACAGGTTTTGTATAGAGATAAAGCATCGGAGGCAAAGTCGATATCTTGCTCTGGGATCTTATTTAAATTTTTAAGTGCTGCTTTATAATCGCCTTCTGCATTTTGAATTTGGGCTAAATGCAAACTAGCTCGCACACACTTTTTGTCTGCGCTAAGCGCTTTTTTGAGTAAAGCTTGGCTTTTTGAAAGCTTCCCAGCAGTTTCTAACTCTTGCGCTTGCTCGCAATAAAAATGCGCAATTTGACGATTAACATCACTCAGTTCTTTAGGGTCTATTTTTTTGGCCACAGCAATCGCTTGCGGCCATTCTCGAGTTTGCTGATAGATGCTGAGTAATTGTTTTAAGGCTAACTGGCGGTAATCTGGCTCTTCTTGCAACTCAATGAGCAAAGCTTCTGCTCTATCAAATAAGCCTGCGGCTAAATAATCTTTTGATAATTGTTGTAGAGCGAGGTTCTTTTGGTCGATGTCGATGCCTTCACGGGCAATCAAGTTTTGGTGAATTCGAATAGCTCGGTCAACTTCACCACGCTGTCTAAATAAATTTCCGAGTGCGAGATGGGTATCAATGGTTTCTGAATCTACTTGTAGCAGCTCTACAAACAGATCTACAGCTTTATCAGATTGATTAGATAGAAGGAGGTTTAAGCCTTCTACGTATTGCTTAGATACGTGATTTGCTTGCTGTTGCTGATTTTGCCTAACGCTGCGCTGCCCCATGTACCATCCATAAGCGGCAGCTACTGGTAACAACAAAAACAACAAGCCTAGCATTAACTATCCTTGACCGTCTCGTCTTGCAACTTATTTAGTTGTTTTTGCTGCTTAGCCAATCGACGCTTCAAGCCAGCGCTTTCAAAACGAATACGAGTATAAAAAGCCAACAAAAATAAAAGACAAGTAATAAAGCCAGCTATGAACAAACCAGCCATAAGCCATGACAAGCGCATATCCGATTCAGCAATAAGATAATTGACACTTACTACTTCATCATTTTGCGCGCCCACAGCAAGTGCAGTAACGAACAGTACAACTAATAACAGCGTTGAGAATATTGCTTTCACATAACCTCCCAGAGCCAAACAAAAGCTAGGGAAATTATGCAGCAATCACGTTAATTTAACCAGCCAAGATCACCTAATTGTAAAAGAAACAATACTATAGGCCAGCGTTTACGCGCTCTCGCAACTCTTTACCAGGTTTAAAGTGGGGAACATGCTTCCCAGACAACTCTACCTTTTCACCTGTTTTAGGATTTCGGCCCACTCGGGGTGCACGGAAGTGCAGTGAAAAACTACCAAAACCACGAATTTCAATTCTATCGCCTTCCTGTAATGAACAGGTCATTTGCTCAAGAATTTCTTTAATTGCCGACTCAATTTCTTTACTGGTAAATTGAATATGTTTACTAGCGAGTATTTCAATCAAATCAGATTTAGTCATGGATTCTCCAAGCCATTGATAAAGGGAACTAATACCAGTGTAGATAAAGAAATGGGGGGGAACAAGTCCCCCCCAATATTCAATCACATAAATCTAAAAAAAGATTTAAAGATTATTCGCCTTTAAGTGCAGATTTGAATGCATCAGCCATAGCGTTACCAATCTGAGCGTCTTCTTTCTTGTTCAGAGTGGCCATTGCTTCTTTCTCGTCCGCTTCATCTTTAGCACGGATAGAAAGGCTGATTACACGGTTCTTACGGTCAACACCAACGAACTTAGCTTCAAGTTGGTCGCCAACAGAAAGAACAAGTGATGCATCTTCAACACGGTCACGGCTAACATCGCCAGCACGTAAGTAACCTTCAACGCCACTTGCTAGTTCAACAGTTGCACCTTTAGCATCAACTTCAGTAACAGTACCGTTAACTAAAGCACCTTTCTTAAGGTCAGCTAGGTAGTTGTTGAACGGATCTTCAGCAAGCTGTTTAACACCTAGGCTAATGCGCTCACGTTCTGCGTCAACTTGCAGTACAACAGCTTCGATTTCGTCGCCTTTCTTAAAGTCGCGAACCGCTTCTTCACCTTGAGCATCCCAAGAGATGTCAGATAGGTGAACAAGACCGTCAATACCGCCGTCTAGGCCGATGAAGATACCGAAGTCAGTGATAGACTTGATCTTACCTGAAACTTTGTCGTTCTTATCATGAGTGCTAGCGAATAGCTCCCATGGGTTAACTTTACACTGTTTCAAACCAAGTGAGATACGACGACGTTCTTCGTCGATATCCAATACCATAACTTCAACAAGGTCACCCACGTTAACAACTTTAGATGGGTGGATGTTTTTGTTAGTCCAATCCATTTCAGAAACGTGAACTAGACCTTCAACACCGTCTTCGATTTCAACAAAACAACCGTAGTCAGTTAGGTTAGTTACGCGACCTTCAAGACGAGCACCTTCTGGGTAACGGTTAGCAATTGCTACCCATGGATCTTCACCCAGCTGCTTAAGACCTAGAGATACACGAGTGCGCTCACGGTCAAACTTAAGTACTTTAACGTTGATTTCGTCGCCAACATTAACAATTTCGCTTGGGTGCTTAACGCGTTTCCAAGCCATGTCAGTGATGTGTAGAAGACCGTCAACACCGCCAAGATCAACGAATGCACCGTAGTCAGTAAGGTTCTTAACGATACCTTTAACTTCTTGACCTTCTTGTAGGTTCTCAAGAAGTTGATCACGTTCAACACTGTTTTCAGTTTCGATAACAGCACGACGAGAAACAACTACGTTGTTACGTTTTTGATCTAGTTTGATAACTTTAAATTCAAGCTCTTTACCTTCTAGGTGAGCAGTATCGCGCACAGGGCGAACGTCAACTAGTGAACCAGGCAAGAATGCACGGATGGTGTTAACTTCAACTGTAAAGCCACCTTTAACTTTACCGTTAATGATACCAACAACCGTTGCTTGCTCTTCGTAAGCACTTTCAAGTTGGATCCACGCTTCGTGACGTTTCGCTTTTTCGCGAGAAAGAACAGTTTCACCGAAACCATCTTCTACAGCGTCTAACGCTACGTCTACTTGCGCGCCTACTTCAATTTCTAGTTCGCCAGCAGAGTTTTTGAACTGTTCTGCAGGGATAGCAGATTCTGACTTAAGGCCAGCGTCTACTAGTACCATACCGTTTTCGATACCTACTACAGTACCTTTAACAATCGAACCAGAACGGAATTCTAGGTCTTGAAGTGACTCTTCAAAGAGTTGAGCAAAAGATTCAGTCATTATTTAATTACACATATAAGAACGTCCACTTAGCAATCCGGCTAAATGGGGTTAATAATAAACACCTAATTCATCCTTGGTATAGGTGCGCCAAATCCCAGAGATTACTGGGTTAATTTACTGTCGATATACTCTATCGACATTTTCACCACTTCTTCAATAGAAAGTGATGTAGAATCAATAACTAACGCATCTTGAGCAGGAACTAAAGGCGCTACACTACGATTTCTATCACGGTGGTCACGTTCTTCAATTTCGCTCAAAAGGTGGTCAAAACTAACACTAAAGCCTTTTTCTTGCAACTGATTATAGCGTCGCTGCGCCCGTTCTGCTGCGCTTGCATCTAAAAAGATCTTCGCCGGAGCGTCAACAAAAACTACCGTTCCCATATCTCGCCCATCGGCAATCAAGCCAGGCTCTTCTCGAAACGCGCGCTGGCGTCGTAATAAGGCTTCACGCACTCGCGGAAATGCAGCAACTTTAGAAGCGGCATTGCCAGCTGTTTCTTTACGAATTTCCAGGGAAACATCTTCCCCTTCCAAAATGACTAAAGTATTGCCTTCTTTAGCTTCAAATCGCACATCAAGGTGAGCAGCTAAAAGACTTAACGCTTCTTCATTGTCTAAAGCTACTTCATGATGCAAAGCAGCTAAAGCCAAGACTCGATAAATGGCTCCGCTATCCAGAAGTTGCCATTGATAATGCTGAGCTAGCTTTTGGCATAAAGTGCCCTTACCAGAACCACTAGGCCCGTCAATTGTCACCACTGGAACGTTTTGAGTCATGAGTCCTCCATAATGTCCAAAGCAAAATGCGAGTTCTTATCGGGGGATAGATAAGAACTAAAAAATTCGGCGGCATTATACGTGAAAAGCCGACAATAAGCCTCACTAATTTATTAACAAAAAACAAAATAAACCGAACGCTTATCCCACTTTTAAACAAAAAGCAGTATATCATCTGGATATACTGCTTTTTGTTAATAGTGTCTGCTATTTTTTAGGCGGGAAGCTCTACACCAGAATCTTTGATGCGTGCCAACTTGTAGCGGAGTGTTCTAGGACTAATACCCAACTTTTCCGCGACATCTTTACGCTTGCCATGGCACGCTTTAAGTGTATCTAAAATAATTTGTTGTTCTTGCTGGCGTAACTCGTTACCTAAAGGTTCATTTGCCAGTGATGACTCAACCACGGGTTCAACCTGTAATGGCTCTAACTGATTTTCTATGACTAAGCAGTCACTATCAATCACGTTACCATTAGCTAGAATTAGCGCCCTTTGCATAACATTGTCTAGCTCGCGCACATTACCCGGCCAGGAATGATTGAGTAATTTATGCTGCGCACTTAAGCTCAGCTCATAGTTTTGTGCACAATGGCGATTGAGCAAATGCGTCGCTAAAGGCAATACATCTCCTTTACGTTGCTCTAATGGTAGCCAATTTAGTGGAAATACATTTAGTCGGTAATATAAATCTTCTCTAAACTGACCTAGCCTAACAATTTCTCGCATATCTCGGTTGCTGGTAGCAATCACGCGAACATCTAGTTTTATCATTTTGCGGCTGCCCAAGCGCTCAACTTCCCGCTCTTGTAACACTCGCAGTAGCTTAGCTTGTAAGCCAAGATCCATTTCACTAATTTCATCTAGCAAAATAGTTCCGCCTTGCGCCTGCTCGAACTTACCAGGACAAGCTTTGATGGCACCAGTAAAGGCACCTTTCTCATAACCAAACAACGTTGCTTCAAGCATATTCTCGGGGATAGCGGCACAGTTTATAGCGACAAACTCGTGGTCTTTACGTGGTGAGCAGTCGTGAATATAACGTGACAATACTTCTTTACCCGCGCCACTTGGCCCGCTAATCAATACCGACGCCTCAGACGCTGCAACTTTCTGGCTCAACTTTAATAACGCTTCGGTAGAAGCATCGCCATAAACAGGTTCGCGTTTTTCTACCTTAATAGAAGGTGCATAGCGGCCAACCTGGTTTAGCAATACTTCTGGTGAAAAAGGTTTTGATAGGTAGTCAATAGCACCATCACGCATTGCCGAAACGGCATCGTCAATTTTGGCATAAGCGGTCATTAACAAAACTGGCGTTTGTGGCCATTTTTGTTTGATATTTTTAAGTAGGCTTAAACCATCCATGCCACTCATTTGCACATCACTCACCACTAGATCAACGGGTTCTTCCGCTAAGACAATGAGTGCAGACTCTGCACTATCCGCTTGTTCACAGTGATATCCCGCTAATTGCAAGGTATCTACCAATGCTTCTCGAAGACCGGCATCATCTTCAACAATAAGGATTGTAGATTGACTCATGGTTATTGCCCTCCTACAGCAAGATCATGATGGTGTGCCTCAGGACGTGGTAAACGCACTGTAAAGCATGAGCCTTTTGAATTTGATTCAAGCTCAATACTTCCGTGATGCGCCTTCACTACAGAGTTCACTACCGCCAAGCCTAAACCTGTTCCGTTTTGCTTAGTGGTATAAAAAGGTTCAAATATTTTATGTTTGCTCGCTTCATCTATCCCACCAGCGTGGTCTTCGACACTAATGAGAAGCTCCTCACCAGAACAGCTAAGGTGAACTTTTAGTTCACCTCCCTTAACACTTAACTGCGCGGCGTTTTCGACCAAATTAGACAAGGCAGAAACCAAGGCATTGGCATTAACTAGAACTTCTGCATGTGGTGCACTTACTACGCAGGACAATTTAACCTGATGTTGACGCACGCAAGCCTCAGTAGCAGCTTGCAATTGTTCTATGATTTGCTGAGCACTGACCTGATTAACCACCATCTTTTCGCCACTTTTAGCAAACAACAGCATATCGTTCACTTGTGTTTCTAAGTCATTAAGGCGGTCCATCATTTTATTTTGAAAGTTATCGCGGGCATTATCCGACAAGGTTTTATTCGATAAATTAGAGCCATACAGCATGGCAGCGGAAAGTGGCGTTCTAATTTGATGGGCTAGCGAGGCCACCATATTTCCTAACGCAGACATACGCTGCAACTTGGCAACATTGGCTTGAAGTTGGCGGGTATGTGTCATATCGGTCAAAACAATGAGCTGACCTTGAGTATCTTGTAAAGGCGAGAGACTTAGCTTTACCCGCCTGCCATCAACCAATGAGAGTTCGTGTCCATCATCGGCCTTTGGCGAGAACAATCTTGGTACTGCCTCTAACCAACGTTGTTGCTCTATATCATCTCCCAGCAATTGCTTAGCCACCGGATTTGCCCTAGAGACAAAACCTTTATTATCAAGCAATACTAAGCCCGATGGCATAACGTCGAAAATCTGCGACAAGTTATGCTCAGATAAGCTGGTTGGCTGTTGTTGAAGTTGCACTGAGGGCATGAAATAAGCTCCGCGTCATAAAACCGTTAACAGTGCTTATCAATCAATATTCGTGCCATATAAAAAAGGCTCTGAATTCAGAGCCTTAATATTAGATTTATGCGTTTAGCTATCTTTATTCAAACCGTACTTACGCATTTTTTCAACCAAGGTTGTTCGCCGCATCCCCAGTTGTTCTGCCGCTCGAGCAACCACACCATCTTGCTGCTCAAGCGCTTGGCGAATTAAATCTACCTCTAAGTCTGCCAATAACTCTTTTAAGTTAACACCTTCATCTGGGAGCTGCTGTACCGCTCCCCAGCCTTCTTCATCAAGCTCCTGATCTTGCTCCCCATCAGGAAACAGCGCTTCGGGACTTGGATCAGAAAATACCGAAGCATCTTCATCACTAAAAATAGCTAACAGCGCATCGCGTTCAGCTAGCTCAGGGCTGTAATTAGGCTCAAAGGTTTCGGCATCAATATGACGATACTTCGGCGGCAAATCGTTTACGTCGACAATTTGGTCAGGATGCAAAATTAGCAGGCGTTCAACCAAATTGGATAACTCACGTACGTTACCTGGCCATTGATGCTGCATTAAGGACTCAACTGCGCGTTGGGTAAACCTAACCACTGCCGAATGCTCGTCTTCATGGCGATTAACCAACTCTTGAAGCAACAGAGGAATATCATCCTGGCGCTCTCGCAACGATGGCATTTCAATGGGGAATACGTTCAAGCGATAATATAAATCTTCTCGAAACTTCTCTTGTTCAATCATCCGCTCTAGCTGGCGGTGCGTTGCCGCTACCACTCGCACATTTGCGGTAATCGCTTTACTTCCACCCACTCTCTCAAACTGACGCTCTTGCAGTACACGTAGTAATTTAACCTGCATAGGCATTGGCATGTCACCAATTTCGTCTAAGAACAACGTGCCACCTTCGGCCAATTCAAAGCGGCCTTTGCGCATAGCAAAGGCGCCAGTAAACGCGCCTTTTTCATGGCCAAATAATTCACTTTCAAGTAAATCGGGAGGGATAGCGCCACAGTTAATTGGCACAAATGGCCCTTCGCTGCGCACTGAATGGTCGTGAATAGCTTTGGCTACCACTTCTTTACCCGTACCCGATTCACCGAGAATAAGTACGTTGGCTTCTTTAGTTGCCACCTGTTCTATCAAGTGACGTACTTCTTGAATAGCGATACCTTTACCAATCAAGTTCTGGCGTAAACGCTCACTTTTAGCAGGGCTTGTTTTACCAGGTAGATGAGTTAAGTATGCGTCACAGTGATGTAGCAACTGAGTAAGCTGCTCATAATTAAAAGGTAGATCTAAATGGCCGATAAGGTTAGGTAACACCTCAACGATGCTGCCCTCACCTACTGTTAAAAATGGACAATGAGGATGTTTAGCAATAATGCTTTGCACATCCTCTAACTGTTTACTGATTAGTACAACTTTATCTGCATTACTCGCCAAAGCACTTAGCTCGTCGGTATTGCATACGTTAAATTGTTGGCCAATAAAACCAAGTACCGTTTCTAGTTGCTTAGCTCTCTCTTGGTCACTTTCACAAACTAAAACGCTATTGGATGCTTGCATCCCTATCCCCTGCAAAAAATAAGCTACCTTGCGACAAACTTATGGCTAGTTACCCTATTAAATGATTGTAAACAGGCGTCAAAAATACGCAAGGCATAAGCAGTAAAAGCGACAAAAATATGACGCAACTTTGATTTATGAATAAACCAAGGCTTACTAAGCCCTGAGATCTTAGATGATGTGTAGAATTAGTGAGCTACTACTAAAAAAGTTCGGTGATTTTTCTAGCCAAGTTCATAAATGGAGCATTTATTGCTTAGCGTAACAGTAACGGAAGCTTATGATTTGTATAAGTGTTCTATTACTAACGAATATATGGAATCGTTATGTTTGATAATAAGTCTATTTTAATTACTGGCGGCACAGGTTCATTTGGTAAGAAGTACACAAAGACCATTCTTGAGCGCTATAAGCCTAAACGCCTCATTATCTATTCTCGTGATGAGTTAAAGCAATATGAGATGCAGCAGCATTTTAACGACCCATGTATGCGATATTTCATTGGTGATGTGCGGGATAGAGAACGCTTAATACAGGCCATGAACGATGTAGATTATGTTATTCATGCGGCAGCACTAAAGCAGGTACCCGCCGCTGAATACAACCCTATGGAGTGCATCAAAACAAACATTCATGGTGCCGAAAACGTAATTAAAGCCGCTATCGAAAATAACGTCAGCAAAGTGATTGCGCTTTCAACAGATAAAGCCGCATCACCAATTAATTTGTATGGCGCAACCAAGCTTGCTTCAGACAAGCTTTTTGTTGCAGCGAATAACATGGTGGGTCAAGGACAAACTCGGTTTGCGGTTGTTCGCTATGGCAACGTTGTTGGCTCCAGAGGCTCCGTTGTTCCATTCTTCAAACAGCTCATTGCTAATGGTAGTGACCACTTACCAATCACTCATGAGGATATGACCCGTTTTTGGATTACTCTCCAGCAAGGCGTTGATTTTGTGCTTAAAAATTTCAGCCGCATGTACGGAGGAGAGATATTTATTCCCAAAATACCATCGGTGCGAATTGTTGACTTGGCGAAAACCTATGCGCCGGACCTACCGATTAAAATTATCGGTATAAGACCCGGAGAAAAGCTACACGAAATCATGTGCCCTGGTGATGACTCCCATCTCACCATTGAATTTGATGATCATTACGTCATTTGTCCTAGTATCAAGTTTTACAACGATGAGCACAACTACGCGAGAAACCTCATCGATGAAGTGGGTAAACAAGTAGAAGCTGGATTTGAGTACCACTCAGAAACCAATCCAGACTATTTAAGCCCTGAACAAATTTTAGCTTTTGATAAATTGGCAGAGATATGATTCCTTACGGAAAACAGAATATCTCTGAGCAGGATATTGAAGCTGTTGTTGAGGTTCTGCGCTCAGATTACTTAACCCAAGGACCTTGCGTTCCTGAGTTTGAGCAGGCGCTGTGTGATTTAAGCGGAGCTAAATACGCTCTTGCCACAAATTCTGCAACCAGCGCTTTACATATCGCATGTAAAGTACTTGAGGTGGGAAATGGCGATATTGTTTGGACCAGCCCAATTACTTTTGTGGCCTCAGCTAACTGCGCGCTGTATTGCGGTGCTCAAGTTGATTTTGTTGATATTGATCCCGATACCTATAACTTGTGCGCTAATGCTTTAGAACAAAAACTAGAACAAGCGAAACAGCAAGGGAAACTACCAAAGGTCATAATCGCAGTGCACATGTGTGGTCAGCCTTGTGATATGCAAGCTATTGCAGCACTTGGCAAACAATATAACTTCAACATTATCGAAGACGCTTCTCATGCTATTGGCGGACGCTATTTAAACGAGCAAATTGGCAATTGTAAATATAGTGATATCACCGTATTTAGCTTTCACCCAGTAAAGATAATCACTACCGGCGAAGGAGGCGCAGCGTTAACTAATGCCCCCGAATTACACAAAAAAATGCAGTTGCTACGTAGCCATGGAGTGACCCGCGACCCGCAATTGATGGATCAAGCCCCCGATGGAGATTGGTATTACCAACAAATCGATCTAGGCTTCAATTACCGAATGACCGACCTTCAAGCTGCGCTAGGTAGTTCACAATTAAAGAATGTCTTTCCTTGGATTGCACAGCGCCAACAGTTAGCAAAACGCTATACAAAGGGCCTGAGTGGGCTTCCATTAGATTTACCTTTAGAACTAGAAAAAGCGAGTTCAGCTTGGCACCTCTACGTTATCCGCTTACATGACGCCGGCAAACGAAAGCAGCTTTTTGCTCATTTAAGACAAAATAAAATCAACGTTAATGTTCATTATATTCCCGTTCATCTACAACCCTATTATAAGGCGCTTGGCTTCCAAGCAGGAGACTTTCCGAAAGCGGAAAACTATTACCAGCGAGCAATAAGTCTGCCACTATACCCAGGCTTATCTGACTCACAACAAGATTATATTATGCAATGCTTGGCCGAGGGGCTGCTATGAAACGTATTGCGATTATTCCTGCTCGTGGTGGCAGTAAGCGGATACCGAAAAAAAACATTCGACAGTTTCACGGTAAACCCATAATTGCATATAGCATTCAGAGCGCTTTAGAATCTAAATGCTTTAATCAAGTCGTTGTATCCACTGATTCAACAGAGATAGCTACTATCGCCAAAAGTTATGGCGCTTCAGTTCCTTTTCTGAGGCCAGCAGATCTCAGCAATGACTTTGCTGGTACGGTTGAAGTCATTCAGCATGCTCTCAAGCAACCTTCGATTGAACAAGAGCCAGCTTTCGTTTGCTGTATATACGCAACGGCTCCATTTGTGCAAGCTTCTCATCTACGTAAAGGCCTTGAACTGCTAATCCAGCAAGATAGCGATTATTGCTACCCTGTATGTGAATACCCAAGTCCAATCCAACGAGCCTTAGCCGTGGATAACAATGGCCACATCGCGATGGCTAAACCAGAGGCAGTCGCCACTCGGTCGCAAGATTTGCAAGCGCATTACTACGATACCGGGCAGTTTTATTGGGGTACCTACAATGCCTTTATCGAAGCTAAACCCATTTTAAGCTCTTTGGCCAGTCCGTTAGTCTTACCAAAAGGTTCCGTGGTGGATATTGATGACCCAGATGATTGGCGACTGGCCGAATTGATCTATCAGCATCGAATATTAGAGGAAAGCTAAGTGCTTGTGCTTATTCGCGCTGACGCATCAACCATAATAGGCACCGGCCATGTTACGCGCTGCCTAAGCCTTGCCGAGCTTTATAAATCTCTAGGCGCAGATGTAAGGTTTATTTGTAAAAACTTTGCAGGAAGTCTCATAACTCAACTAGAAACACTTGGCTATCCAGTTGAGCGCCTTTCCATTTCTGAACAGCCCCCCTCGCAAACGGGTTATGCCCAATGGCTCGGCGGTACTCAAGAAGATGACCTAGAACAAACTAGGCAGTTTATTCACTCTCTAAACTGCAGACCTGATTTACTGATTGTCGACCACTATAGCTTAAATAAAGCCTGGGAAACCCCATTAAGCGACTATGTTGAAAAAATCATGGTTGTAGACGACCTAGCCAATCGCCATCACGACTGTGACATCCTAGTTGACCAGTCTCCACAACGTAGTGAGGCTGACTACCAAGACTTAGTGATGCCACACTGCCAGCTGTTATTGGGTAGTGATTTCAGCATACTAAATCCCTCTTACTTAACGTACCGACAACAAGCATCATTCAAGCGCCGATCATACTCTTCGATAAATCGGCTACTGCTGAATTTCGGTGGAAGTGACCTAGATAACTTAACCCTGAGAAGCTTGCAGCTATTAGAAAAATCTCAACTAGCCGATGACGTGGTATTGGATGTGGTCGTCGGAGCGGCTTACCAACAGATCGCCAGTCTAAATTTAGCCGCCCAATCAAGTCGATTCCATGTAGAGGTAAATCAAGCGGTAAAAGATATGCCACAGCGCCAACTAGCAGCCGATATTGCTATTGGTGCAGCTGGTGGCTCGGCGTGGGAACGCTGCTACCTCGGTTTACCGTCTATTTGCTTTTGCATGGCAGAGAACCAGCGGGATAACACTGCAGCTATGGATGCTAAAGCGGTTGCAGTTGTAATTCCTGAGCTTACTCAACAAGAACTCGACCAAGCCTTAGTCACAGTAGATAAACGCTACCAAAGTTTGTCTGCTGCAGCGCAGGCTTTAATCGATGGGCATGGAACAGAGCGCATCGCGTTTGCGGCCCTAACTACCTCAAATAATAAGGGTCGAGCAGTCAAACTCCAGCGAGCTGTTCACGGCGATGCAGAACAATTGTATCAATGGCAATCACTGCCTCAAACCAGACAATATGCAAACTCACCTGAAGCGCCACTTTGGCCAGAGCACCTTAGTTGGTTTGAGCAAGCATTAGACAACTCAGACGAATACATTTTCCTAGCCAAGTCGGGTAAAACTGCTTTGGGCAGTGTACGGCTCACTCGACAAGCTAATCAAAGCATGTTGATTTCCATATACTGTGCCCCCGCATACTATCGCCAAGGCAACGCCTATGCGATGCTAAGGCTAATACGGAAGTGTTTCCCAACGGTAAAGCTTGAGGCTCAGGTCAAAGAGAACAACTACGCCTCACAAAATCTATTCAAAAAGTCAGGGTTTCAACAAGTTAAACCAGATTACTGGATCCAGGAGCAAGGATAATCAATGAACGAATTTTCGATTGCAGACCGTCAACTAGGTCAGGCTTTTCCGCCCTATATCATCGCGGAGCTGTCTGCAAACCATAATGGTTCTTTGAAAAAAGCCTTAGACACTATGGTCGCGATAAAAAACGCCGGTGCGGATGCAATCAAAATCCAAAGCTACACGCCTGACACAATGACAATTGAATCTGACATGCCCGGCTTCTTGATTGAAGATGGCCTGTGGGAGGGACAAAGCCTCTACCAGCTTTACGCTAAAGCCTACACTCCATTCGAGTGGCATAAAACACTTTTCGACAAAGCTAATGAGCTAAACATCACTCTATTTTCTTCTCCCTTTGACGAAAGTGCAGTAGATTTATTAGAGTCACTTAACGCTCCAGCTTATAAAGTCGCCTCATTTGAATTGGTGGACCTCCCCCTTATCGCCTACGTAGCAAAAACGGGTAAACCAATGATCATGTCTACTGGCATGGCTAACCTTGAAGAAGTATCCCAGGCGGTTCAATGTGCCAAGCACAACGGCTGCAAACAGCTGGTACTACTTCATTGTATTAGTGCTTATCCATCACCAGTTGAGCAAGCCAATTTAAACAGCATGAATAAACTGGCAGAAGAATTTGACTGCTTAGTGGGGCTATCTGACCATAGTATAGGTCACCTCGCAGCAATTAGCGCCACTGCTTTAGGTGCAAATGTCATTGAAAAGCACGTAATTTTGGACCGAAATGACGGTGGCCCGGACTCATCATTTTCTTTGGAACCTAATGAATTAAAAGAATTATGCGAAGTAACAAAACAATCGCATGCCGCTTTGGGTCGCTCAGATATAGCAACTCAGCAAGCTGAACAAACCAACCTAAAATTTCGACGTTCAGTGTATTTTGTGCAAGACCTGCCAGCTGGTAGTGTTATCGAAGAAAAACACCTACGGAGAATTCGCCCCGGTTATGGCTTAGCTCCAAAAGAGATGGAACAGTTAATCGGCAAGACCCTTTTAAAGGATGTGTTACGAGGCACCCCTACCTCTTGGGATTTGGTTAAATAATTACGACTAAAAGGACAGAATAGTTATGTCAGAGAAAGTAAACATTGTGGAACTAATGCAAGGTGCGGCGCAAGATGCGATTGCTTTTGCAAAAGGAAATTACAACTGTGAACTCGACTTTTCCGAGTCAAGTGTGTCTACGGTTAGCAACATTATTAGTAATATCGACGCCTTGTCTATTGACGATAAAGAGCTGTTTACTCTCTCTTATTTGTTCGGCGCGTATGTGGGTGAGGTATTTATTCAAACAGTAGGTGGAAGCTGGCTCTATCAGGAAGAAACGGAAGATGAACCTCCACAAACCTTCGTACAATTCAAAGAGAATACCATCGCTTTTCCTAGCAAGGTCTACCATCAGTTACTGGGTTCAGAAGAACAAGATCTTGATGAATACTTCGCTGAATTAGTGATAAGCCACAAAAATAGCGCCAACTAAACTACTTACTGGGCACGTTTCAAGAACGTGCCTTAGTTCATTCACCTTTCTCACAGACCAGCATAATACTTGAACACAAGTCTGGGTATTGGTGCCCTAACTCATAGCAGCCTTGCAGGTACTTCTTGCTGATGATGTCGGTTTGTAATAAGCGATCCCATTGGAAATTAGCAAGAGCCTTGAAAAATATGCCGCTACGGTAAATCACCTTTAGCCCAGCAGCTTTCGCATCACGCTCTAAAGTGTCAAGCGTATAAGTACAGCGGTGCCCGTGTTCTTGCTCTCCAGGCGTTACGGCAGAATTATGAGAAATCAGCCCCATTTTCACTGCTATTTGGCGCGAAGGTGCATTAGCGTTGGGACAGACTAAAAAAAAACGCCCTTTAGCGCCTAACCACTCTTGGTTAATCCGCTTTAGTACTACAACTGGATCGTCTACATGCTCCAACACATGTGTCATTACAATGTTGTCATAGGTTTCAGGTAGTGAGACATCTTCAAACCGACCATTAACGAAAGTGGCTTGATCCCCTATTTCCTGCTTGGCTACCTGCAAAGCATCACTTGAGGCTTCAACACAAGTGAGTTGCTCGCTTACCGAAAGCAAACGTTTACTAAAGGCACCTTGAAAACACCCAAGCTCTAAGCTTGAACCTTCACGCCAGAATGCCTTAAAGGCCTGTAACATAAATGGGTGCATCACGTCAAAGTCGAAGCTGTAAGCATACTGACGCTCTGCGTTATCGATAATTTCTTGGTTGTAATTCCGTTCTTCCATCATTGCGTACTCTTTAAGGTTTTTTCCAGTCGCAGAAGGCTTGGTTGATTTTGCACTGCGTGTTTCGTAAAGCCATTACGTTGGTAAAACGCTCTCGCCCTATCATTAGCGCTTCCAACTTCAAGTCGAACAGTATTCAACTTATTATCTAGAGCCAAGTACTCACACTCTTCCAGCATTGTCTTGGCATAATGACTCCCTCGCCAAGACTCTTCAAGGCTAATATTGGTAATAAATACAAACTCTTCATTCAAGTAAAAAGCCAGTAATCCAACTAGCAGCTCATCTACCCATAATTCTAATCGTTGCGCCTTGCTAAACAGCTTTTCCGCATATTGATCTAGGCAAACCGTTGAGCTCAAATGCGGAGAGAAACTGTCATCGCAACGCAGTAAGTGTTGGTTAATTTGATTAGCTTGGGCTTTGTTTAACAGCAGTATTGGTGACTTAGCGGACAAGTTGAAATGCTCCAAAACCATTGCGGCCAAACTGGTTGCCGTTGTAGAGCAGAAATATCTCTCCGTCACAATGAAACCAATGCGGGTAGCACTGCATATCGGCATCCCAACCACTTTGAGGAAATTCCATGCCTAATTGCTCATCACACCGCTCCCAGTGATGTAGATCGCTGGATACGGCATAACCTAAGCGATATCCGCGCGCTGGATTAGATCTGAAATCGGTTGAATGACGGTAACAGAACACCATATGGTAGCGGCCATCAAATTCGATCACAGATGGTAGCGCCATACTTTCCTCTGGCCCTAAGGCATCGGCAATAATTTGCTTACCTTCTTCTTTATGCCAGTCAATGCCATCATCGGAAACAGCATGACCAATTTTATATACTCGCTCGGCAACATCGCGCGTTGGCGAGCTTAACCACTCAGTGCCAAACATATACCACATATGAAACTTGCCTTGGAAACGCTGTACAAAGGCATCACCTACGAGGAAGGGCTCTGCTAATGAGGAGCTGAGTATTGGCCCTTTGCCTAAACGTTTAAAGCTTTTCCCGTGATCATCACTAATCGCTAGGCCGACTGATGTCTCGACGCTTACCGATTGGCGACGACTCCAACCACAGGTATAGGCATAAACCTGATCACCGACAGGTAACGGGTTTAAAGGGAAGATCCCATGTTCATCAAAACATCCCAACTCCCCTAGGGGGAGCACTGGTCTATCGCTTACTGCTAGCAACGAAGACAACTGTTTATCAAAATCAGCAAAAAGAATCTGGCTAACGAACATACCTAGCTTGTCTACTTGTCTAGCAGCATAATAGATGCGGACCCGATCATCCAGAACCAGGGCTTGCGGTGATTGAGCAAACTCCTTGCATCCGGCTGGCAGCTTGTGTTCTGACGGATTAAATATTTGACCAAGTTTGCGCCACTTAAAACTCATAACGCCCCCTGTAACTCGGCTAAACCAAAACCTTCACGGCCAACCCCATTTCCTAAATAAAACATGTATGTCCTGCCGTCGAGGTGAAGCAAGTGAGGGTAGCTCATCATTTCGCTGTCCCAGCCTTGCTCTGAGATATCTATCCCAAGTTTAGCATCTTCTCGAGTCCAGTTTTCCAGGTCCGTTGAGCTTGCATAGCCCAAACGATAACCTCCTTCTTTCCCCCGGAAGTTAAGGCCCTGTCGATAACAGTAAAACATATGAAACTTACCATTAGCCCAAATCACATCTGGACTCGCTTGCGCTTCATTTAAACCTAACTTATCGGCAATTAAATTTTGGTTTAACTTGGTCCAATGCTGACCATCACTAGATACTGCCAAGCGAATTTTGTAAACTGGCTCGGGCTTATCTACCCCGTTTTCTAGCCAGTGACTACCCGCGATATAAAACATATAAAGCTTGCCGTTAAACTCTCTAATTTTAGGTCCGCTCAACACAAAAGGTTCATGCAGGCTATAAGATAAAACTGGCCCACGCCCTTGTTTGGTAAAACTCAGCCCTTTATCTTGACTCTTAGCCCAACCAATCGCAGTGTTAAATGGCACACTGCTGCAGCGAGTCCAACCCGCAAAATATGCCCACACTTCTTGGCCTCTTCGGACCACTGACATTGGATAGACGCCAAATTCATCAAACTCTCCACGTCCACCAGGACTCAATACTGGCTTGTTAGAGACGGCAATAACTCGAGTTAAATCATCCTTAGATAAGTCTACGAAACTGCAATAGCTGGTATATTGGCCTGTGTCGGAAGCCAGACCTCTGCATGAAAAGAAAATTCGAACTCGGTCATCCAACACCAAGCTAGCAGGAGCTTGCGCAAACTCTTGCATCCAGCTGCCTTGGGTGTGCTCAGCTACCTTAAAAATTAGGCCTTTTTTAGTCCAGTGATACATCGGCGGCTCCGAGTAAACTAAAGTCGTGTTTAAGCATCTTTTTCACCAATGCTAAGTCATTCCACATAAGTACATCAAGGATAGAAAGGTGGGAGTAAAACCCTTCCGATGCTTGCGGATAAGGACGAACTTGATACTCCAGAAACGCCAAATGCAGGCCCTGTTCAGCAAAGCGTGTGTGGCTATACAGTTCCGTGCCACCGATGGGGTTAACATACCGCTTCGCTTCCATCCGTTGGCAAAGGTCAATAACCCGCTCTTCGGCTTGTAACAACTGGTTCCCTGTAAAGCTAGAACTGGCGAGCACCGGAGTAGTAATAGATAAGTGCTCCGCTACAACGCTGAGACTATTGGCTAAGAAGTCAAACAAGTTTGTGGAAGGGTGATTCACAATGCGCTCAAACAAGCTGATTGTGCTCTCAAAGCTAGGAGCTTTTCGGTAGTTTTGGCTAACTTTGGCAACAAGCTTGCCTCGTTCTTTGCCCCAGGTACCCGCCAGTTCACGTTCGTCAATATTTGCATAATCAGAGGCTTTTTTTAGCGGTAAACCGATGTAACTGGGCTCGCCATTCGCCAAAACTCTATTCCGTTGGATCCAGCCTTTTTTAGTAAATTGGATGTTGTCGTAGATAACGAATCGATCGACATGATTAAACAACTGAAAATAACCCAAATAAGGTAGAAAATACGGCTGCATGATCCCTAGGTCCATTTTAACCTCGCAACGCTGCAATGATGGTTTTACAAATAAGTCGGTGCTGTTGGTTAGTCAATTCAGCGTATAAAGGTAAACACAAAATTCGTTCTACTAGTTCTCTGGAGTTAGCCATAATGGCAGCATCGGGATACACCGTATCTAAGGAGGGGCTAAAATAGACCCTTGGGTTAATACCATTACGTCGCAGACCTAAGTCAACACGGTCGCGCATCTCTGACGTCTCAAATATAACTGGGCAATAGGCGTTACTCTTCGAGAATTTTGGGTTAATAAGCTGAAAAGTCACATGTTGAGTTAATGCGCGCTGATACATTTCCATAAGCTCGGCTCTTCGCTCTAGGATCCACGGCATATCATCAAGTACACACAGACCCATTGCCGCATGAAACTCACTCATTTTAGCATTAGTACCAAAGCCACTTAGCTGCCCTGACTCATTAATCCCAAAATTGATCATTGCCTTAGCTTGCTCATAGACATCATTATCTTTAAAGGCTACCGCACCGCCCTCTACAGTGTGAAAAAGCTTAGTAGCATGAAAGCTCAATGTACTAGCATCTCCATACTGCAGGAGGCTACCGCTACCATTGCGCACACCAAAGCAGTGTGAGGCATCATAAATTAACTTTTTCTTGTGCTTATTAGATAATTTATCTAAAGCTATAACGTCACATGCATTACCAAATACATGAACAGGGAGAATAGCGCTAACTTCATCATCTAAGCCTTGTTCCACGGCATGGGGCTCCAGATTAAAGGTGTCTTTAGATACATCAACAAACTTGGGCTTAAGCGCTCCCCAAGTCAAAGCACCAGTGGTTGCGGCAAAAGTAAACGGAGTAGTGATGACCTTGCCCTTTATTTGCAAAGCATTAAAGGCCAATGACAGCGCTGCTGTGCCATTACAAACTAGCAACAGATTACTTACCCCTAAGAACTCACTCAAGCGTTGCTCAAGTTCTCTTTTGAGCGGTCCGTTATTAGTTAAGTGACAGCTATCGAATATTTTGTCGACATACCGCTTGTACTTTTCTCTATTGGGCAAATAGCTTTTGGTCACGTTTATCATGCTCCCTCCATAGGCAAGGGCATAGCCATATCTTTCAGCAACGCCTGATAAGCTACTGAATCATCTAACTTCGGCTCATTTCGCTTGATAGCCAAGTTACTTTGTTGCAAATAAAAATCCGTGTCGTTATGGCAATTCAACACAAATTCGGCTAACTGCAACCAAGTAGTAAAGCAGAAGTTTTCTCCCGCACTCCAGGCCACATCACTGTAGCTCGCCTCTAGCGCTGCGACAGGTTTGCCGGCAGCGAGCGCCATTACGCAGCCAGTGCCACCTCCGACTCGATCGGGATTTATGAACATATCACTAAGATGTATAAGGCTATACAGATCCTTTTGGTGACCATGAACGAACACTCGCTCAGAAAATTCTTTTAGCTGTTGAGGAGCTTGCAAGTTTGCGGTCCCAACAAAGGCCACCGCAATATTTGCAGACGCAGAAAGCAACTGATACAAACAGTCACACATTGCCGCGTCCACTTCTGCATGTAAACGAGAACCAACAACCACTAGCACAAATTGTTGTTCACTCCAGCCTAGTTCTTTACGGCTCAATTCAGTGGAAGCAATATGTCGATGGGGGTAATGGTCCGGGGTAAACTTGCTGTCTTTAAACTTTGTGTAAGCTAGGTGCTGTTTATCTACTTTGGTTCTCAATAACGCCGGGCTGTAGATAGTGACAGGTGTATCGGACACAGTCGGGAAACAAATCGTACTAAGCCCAGAGCTAGCAAGATACTCAGACATTAAGTTGCTATCAGACAAAGAGATGACCAACTTGGGCTGTTGTTTAATCACCGCATCCAGTAATGTCTTTTGACTTATCAAGTCTGAACATTGAAGAAACTTGAAATGCTCCTCCCCTCTGATCACTCTGCTATACGTGTGGCCATTGGCTCTAAAGTCGGTAATTACCTCCGAATCAACATGGATGTCATAACCCGCCAGAGAAAACTGTTGTACGGAATTAAAAGCGCCGCCGCCAATGAACAAAGATTCAGCCTGAGTCGGAAGTATGTTGGCATTGATGACTACCGTACTGTAACCAAGCCCTTGGTAAAAAGTCGCCATATCGGTACAGAGTCGAGTCGGCGAATGCTTTGGGCCAAGAAACTGATTAGTTATTATAAGGATTTCTACGCCATCAAGCAGTTCAGTAATAGAATCATCAGTCGCTGACTTAGTTTGCTCAGCCTCTAATTGGTTAATAGCAACTTTATATTTCTCGAATAGTGCCGAGAAAGCTCTATCTAAGATGGTATATCGGAGGTTATCTTCAAACTGATGGCGCTGTGCAAAAACTTTAGAAACTAAGTTCCAGTATATGTAGTTTGATACTTCAAAGCTAAAATCGATACTCCCACACAGCTCTGAGAGCCGCTCCACAGAGCTGAGTTGTTGCCCTTGTGATAAATCTATACTGTAACGGGCAATCAGCCAATGGTCACTAGTCATAGCCAGAGACCCGAGTTCACCAAGCAACATCTCGTAGATAGGCTTGGCGGTCTCCCCTCCCTGCTGCAGAGCGACAATAAATTGACTAAGAACTTCACGTGCTGGAGTTAACCGCAGTGGCGATGCTAGTTCGCCATAGACCTCTTTCAGGACAGGATAACTTTGCCAATCTACTAACAGCGACGATTCAGACACCTTTAAGCCTACCTTTAATCAATTCGTTTGATAATTTTAAAGCAATACTTAGGCCAAAAAATCTATCTTTGTTAGTCTCTTATTAATACTTAGTTAAAGCTAGCACCAGCCAATGGTGCTGCTGTTTGATCAAATTCACCGTAATGCTCAAGATAAAAACCTTTCGCATCGTCTAAGTAATTCTTCCAAACTTCAATCGCTTCAGCCAAACGAGACATACACAGCGCTTCATCTTCATCAGAAAACGCCAAGCGAGTCATATATGTGAGACAAAACGCTCCGCTACCTCGAAGTAAAAAATAAAGCAAAGAATGGGGGTCTTCGGACGCTTTCTTAAACAATCTTCCTTGCTCTGCCATCATTTCGAGTGTTTGCTCCCAGCTAATGCATGGCTCATCCCACAAGGCCCGTATCGGTTCAAAACTATCAATGAAGTTATCTTTACGATAAAAACCTTCAAAATCTTCAACACAAGAACCAAGCTCTCTTCGATAAGCTTTACTGGCAAGTCGATGCTTAAATCCCGTCTTATCCAATGCATTATTTAATAACAGCACTGAGTCAGGTTGCAGCGGCATGGTTCCTTCTATATACGCTCCATCACTAGTGTTATAGCACTCAACTCTAGGGAACTCCGCCAGCGAGGTTGCAATAATCTCCGCAGAAAATTTAAATTCATGCTTGGTATAAACCTCGCTTTCAAAATTTCCTTTCACTCTAAACCCAATACCATGACGGCCATAATCATATAGTTGCTCTCCATCCTTCTTATAGTATGCAGAGTGAACACTGTGGTGCTTCGCCAAGTCCTTAAAGCCTAAGTCAACACCAAACAGATAAAGTTGTTTAAACCCTAGTTTAAGCAGGGAAGAAATAGCGCAATTAGACACTGTTGGATAGGAATATAGTATACCTTGGTATTCCGCAAAGCTTTCGTCCATACGGCCGTATGCCACAGTGGAAGCCTCCCCCAACTTCATACCCAAGAAGCAATCTTTAAACATGGCAGCAACATTAGGATGGACACCACAAACCGATAATAAAGAGATCTGCTTTAACCATTGCTTATCAGGGACTTGAGAAATCCACAGTGTTGTTGCATTAGTTTGCTCAACTTCCGCATGGAAATCAGGTTGGATACCCAACTCATACAGCGCCTTTAAGCTTGTTCCACAAGACACAAGGATCGCTTTATCACGGTTTTCTTTGATCACCTCTACGCAAGAGTCCAGAGACGGCCCATTACCGATGACAAAAACCGGCGTTTCAGCTAACTCTTCAGTAATATCCTCTGGCTTATCTTTGAGTAAAACGTGCGTAGAACTTTGCTTTAACAGATGGTTAGTATGAGTAATATTGAACAGTGAATGATCATAATACTCCATGATATTGGTGAGGATCTGAAATTGCTCACGAGTGGCTCGAATACTCTTATCTAGCTCCTCATCAAAATAGCTCGTGAAGAAAAAAGTATATGAGAGAATATTAATGCCTTGAACATGCATCCGCAGATGGATGTCATTAAACATATTACTGCCATCATCACCAACATTAAGGTAAATGTGGCGCTCTTCTTCATCCGCAACTCGGAGTATTTCGGCCCAGTCTATCGTAAATAAAGACGCATAGAAGAAGTCCCAGCTAGGTTCATAAAGAATGAAGTTATCAACTTTATGCTGAAGCAGTAGTTGTGAGACTTGGTAGCCCAAACCACAGCCATACATAATGAAAGAAGGTATCTTCTCTGGCAACTGTCGGCTATCACTGGGAAGCTTCTGAACTAGAGCGCGAAGTTCATCGGAATATTTGTAATGTAAAAATGGACTTGGCTTTCGCAGAATATAACGAGCATCGAGTGTTTCGATTCTTGGTGATTTCAGGTAATGCTCAAAGAACTGCTCAGACTCTCCTTTAGGCGAACGTTGGAACAAAACATCACCACTCACTGCATGGAATAAATTAAGCTCACCATCTGGCATGCTAAACAGTTTCCACTGGCTCAACTCATAATTTTTAAATGCTTCAGCAATATCAGGAAAACGCTTTTCTAATGCGGCAAAATTTCGTTGAAAACGACTAGAGACTAAGGCCTCTTCAATAACACTCTGACTAGATGTTTCAGATTTCGAGTACCAATTAATCAACGGTAAAGTGCACTCATACTGACGATCACGACTGATAGCTTTAGGCGCAAAGCTAGAAAAACTAGCTAAGCCCACTTCACCTTTAGCAACAGCTAGTTCAAGTTGGTTAAACTCGCTATAGCTATAGTGGCGTTGCAGGCAACACTCCACAAGCTGGTGCTGCTTGACCCACTCATCAATGTGAGAGAAGCTCTCTCTACCTTCAACCCCGCCAACCATGGCAACTTCGCAGCCATTCTGGCTGGCATAACGTAACACCGACATCCAGTTAGCACTGTACAAAGAAATATGCAAAAGTTCGAGTGATGGCTCAACTATAAGCAAACGCTTCCATGGCTTTAGTGATAACAACTTATCAATGTGCAGCCCCAAGCCACAACCTAATACAATAAGGCTGTCACAAGTCTCTGACAAAGGCTGATAATTATCTGACAAACCGGGAAAATAACTGTCAAGTTTGGCTCCTGGAGCGGGATCAAATGTCGGATTAGGAGTCTGACTAAGCTGACGTTGAGCTTGCAAAGCTTGTTTAGAAAAACTAGTGACTTGCTGCTCTACATGAAGAGAAGGATTAACGTGATACAGCGCCCTCCCTTTGTAATTGTTACTTACATTTAGGTGCTTGGTTCGGGTCACAAAAGGAGCGTATTGCTTAAGAATATAAGCGCCGACCAGCTCAGATAATGAAGGGAAAAGCGTAGAAAAAGCTTTGAAGTTTTGAGCAAAACGACGCTTAGTATAAGCGCCCATATTGGCTTCTAGCTTAGATTGAGTCTCTTCGTCAGTATGAATCTGAAAATTGACGTTAAATAGCATGCAGACCTCAGATTAGGTATTTTGATTGTACGCCGAGCTAACTTTCCTCCCTCTACGCATTTTTCCAAGCTTTTCACTTGTCTGTTGTTTTTCAAGCGCTAAGGCTTCAAATACTTGTTTCATTTGAGCCACATAATCAACAATCAGCTGCTTATGCTCGCTAGGCATGTCTTCTGTGCCAGTGCTAAAAAACGATTCGACTTGTTGTGCGTGCGATTCTAACCTTGCTAAGATTTCTTCTTGATCAATGAGGCCTTCGACAAGATCTTCTTTTAACTTAACCAACAACACACTTGCTTGTTCAATTTGAGCTTGCAGTAGATTGAGAGAGCGGTCACTCATCGTTGGTTATAAGCTTCAGTTTTTGCTGACTCTGGAATTTGATCCCATGCCGATTTAATTGGTAGGAATATTTCCATCACCTCAGCAATAATCGTTGCATCATTGTTGATGCTAGCTTCAGACAAACGTTCGAGCATAAAGTTATACAAATCTTGTAAATTGGTAGCTATTTCACCACCTTTCTCATGGTCCAATGTATCTCTAAGAGAAGTAATGATGGAAGTTGCCTTAGCAATTGGTTTAGCTTTGCTAGAGATATCATTACGCTCTATACAACCTTTGGCTACTGACAGGTTTTCTAATGCAGTTTGCATTAAGAGCTGAGTAATCTGATGCGGATCGGCAGTAGCTATTTGATCTTTAATACCTACTTGTCGATATTGATTAATTCCATGTTTGTACATGCATTACATCCTATAAATTATTAGCCGAGCTGGCCCATTATATAGGACATCTGGCTATTAAGCGCACCCATGGTTTGGTCGAATGCGGTGTATTTGGCTCTTAACGTTGACTCATACTCAGCCATTCGCTCTTTCAAAGCAAGGTCAGCGTAGTCAAGGTCTTTAAGTTGTGAGCGAGTTGTATCTTCACGCGAGGCTAACACCCCGCCAGTTTGCTCATAACTTTTGGTAAAGTCGTAAAATGTATCGACTATGCCATTCTCTCCTGCAAAAATCTCGCCAAGTTTATCTAAATCACCATCTACCCACTCTTTCAATTGACCTTCATCAAGCGTTAATTGACCACTTTCATCCATCTCAATACCAAGAGCATAAAGGGTAGTTACACGTCCTGGCTGACTTGGGTCCTCAAAGCCAGTAGTGCTCATTTTACCTAAACTGTACTTCATTGAGCGGAACATGGCATCACCACTAAGCTCTTTACGACTACTGTCTTCGCCTTCTAATACCTTATCCGGCTTACTGTACTTGTCGATTTCTGAGATTATTTTGTTGTATGCGTCAATAAAACTACGAACACTTTCAACTGCCGCGTCATCGTCAGGTTTTATTTCGAGTGTAGTAGAGGAGCTAGTCAAAGTATTGACGTCTATAGTCACGCCAGAAATAACATCACTGAAAGTATTAGTATTGCTAGTAGCCTCAATACCGTTTACTGATATGCGCGCTTCCGAAGCGCTTTTAGTTACTTGAGTATTACCAATTAAAGCATCCAAGTCACCATTAGCGGTACCACTTGAGATTATCCGCAAGTCATTTGGGTTACCATTAGCTGGATCAGCATCATCGTCAGCACCCGATTTTGAGGAGTCGAACACCAGTTGAGTACCAGTTCCAGTGTTGATTAAGTTCGCGCTTACACCAAAGTTTTCGCCTGCTTCATTTACCGCCTCCCGTAATTGTGACAAGGTCATGCCTGCGGTAACTTGAACAGTGAACGTTTCTTCATCGGTGCCAGAACCTGCTGCAAAAGTTAATTCACCCTCGGTATTAGCAATAACTGTAGAACTAGACGCGTATTCAGTTTGAGTGGCTACTCTTGAACCAGATGCAAGAGATAGCACCTCAACGTCATAACTGCCATTTGTAGCATCATCCCCAACCGTTACTCCGAATGGTCCACTATAACTCTCTCCACTAACATTACTCCCACCGACAAAAGCGGAGCGAGGGAAAAATGTGGTGGGCTCCTTGGCTTTGTCTAAAATACCAAGAAACGAACTCATAGCTGACTTAATTGATCCAACTGCTGAAAGGGTTACATCGAGCGATTCACGCCGCTCCTGAAGTCGTGCTTCTTGAGGTACTTTAATTGCATCAATAGAAACTTCAATTAAGGCCTCTAAATCCAAGCCACTACCAATACCTGCTGCTGTAATACCCGTCATAGCACAACCCTTCTATACAATTTGATCTACAAACAAACCCGTGGTTTGTCCGATAGCATCTTGGAACTTTCTTAAACGCTCTTCAAGTTGACGGTACTCTTCTGTCGGGATTTCTCTAATTAACTCATCAGTACTTCTATTAAGCACTGAAGTGAAAAATTGACCATCTCGCTCATCAACTACAAATTTTACGTCACGATCTTGCACCTCTAGTAGTTGATTCAGCGAACTAACTACATCTTCTACTTGAGTTCGGTCTTCCGTTTGACGTTCTTTTTGCTCAGCTTCTTGCTCAGCCTTAATCTTTTGCTGCTCTTTCTGAAGCGATAACTGTGCCACTTCCATTTTTTCAGCAGCACTTACTTTCTGCTCTTTGCCAACGGCCAAACCAGTAGTGAGGTTTGAAGCAGAAATGGTACTTACATTGCTATCCATAAACCAGACTCCTTAAAACAAAGCAAGCCACACTTATTAGTATAAGTGCGGCCGCGTGTTTCTTCTATTATTTTGTCTATTATACGAGGGCTAACGCAGCCTGTGGACGTTGATTTGCCTGTGCCAAGATAGAGGTACTGGTCTGCTGAAGAATCTGAGATTTCGTTAACTCAGCAGTTTCTTTAGCAAAGTCAGTATCTTTAATTCGTGAACGTGCGCCGCTAACATTCTCTGAAATGTTCGACAAATTACGAATCGTAGATTGGAAACGGTTTTGCAACGCACCTAAGTTAGCACGTTCCGAATCCACCGACTTCAAAGCAGAATCAATTGCCGCCATTGCTGCAGAAGCGCCACCAGCAGAAGATACGCTGATACCACTTACGCCTAGTCCACCGGCAGTGATAGTGGTATTGATCGCTACATTGATTTTCTCACCAGCATTAGCACCAACCAAGAAGTCTGCGCTGTAGGCACCGTCTAAAAGCTTAGTTCCCCCAAAGTTGGTAGTATCACCAACACGAGTGATTTCTGCTTTTAATTGACTCACTTCAGCTTGAAGTGCTGCACGGTCATCACTGTTGTTTACACCATCTTGTGATTGAACAGCGAGAACTCGCATACGTTGAAGCATATTGGTTACTTCATCCATTGCGCCTTCAGCTGTTTGTGAAACAGAGATACCATCTTGTGCATTCATCACTGCACGATCCAAACCTTGGATTTGCGATGTCATGCGATTAGAAATTTGTAGACCTGCTGCATCATCTTTTGCACTGTTAATTCTGAAACCAGAACTTAAACGCTGATAGGCAGTATCTAAAGAATTACCAGAATTGTATAACTGGCGCTGTGCGTTCAATGACGACACATTGGTGTTGACAACTAATGCCATAATTTGAGCCTCCTAAGAAATCGCTCATCCTGATTGAACTATGTCAGGACGACCTAAACCATTTGTTAGTTGTTGAACCCCTGATTTATGAACTGTAAATCAAGACAACTTAAAAATGGACCAAAGTTTTATTAACTTCATATTTGTTAGCGGCAATGGAGGAAAAAGCTTTAGAAAAAAAGAGGAAATAAGCGGAATTTTTTTGCCGCGTTTACGGCAAGCCTTGTAAACACTGGCTTTAGGGACCAGAAAAAACTTCTAAACTCAGCTAAAAAACGATACATTTATAGTCATTGAGCAATAATTGAACGTCAAATTATTGCTGTTAATTATTGGCACGCACATTGCTTTATTATACTCGCAGTCTGAACCGCTGCGAAAAAAAGGCCAAGTGAGTATGCATCACTTGACCGTATCGCTCGAAACGATAGGAGATTGAGAGCGAAACCAAAGCGCAACTTATTATTGGTATGGAATTGAGCCTCCTAAGAGTATTAATTGCGCTACTGCAGTCTGAGGACGGTGGATTGAACCCCCACCGTCCTTTCTTTTTTATATTATCCAAGTAGTGATAGTGCAGCCTGAGGACGCTGGTTGGCTTGAGCCAAAATAGTTGTCGATGTCTGCTGTAGAATCTGGTTACGTGTCAATTCAGCAGTTTCTTTGGCAAAGTCCGTATCTTTAATACGCGAACGTGCTGCGGTTACATTTTCAGAAATATTAGACAAGTTGCGAATGGTAGATTGGAAACGGTTTTGCACCGCACCAAGGTTTGCTCGCTCTTCATCAATGACTTTAAGAGCTGAGTCAATAGCTGCCATGGAACCACTTGCACCGGCAGCAGAACTAACCGAAATCGTTCCAATACCCAAACCGGCTTGCGTGACCGAAGTGGCAATCGACACTTGAATATTCTCACCAGCATTCGCACCCACTAAAAAGTTTGCACTGTAAGAACCGTCAAGCAACTGAATTCCACCAAACTTAGTAGTTGTACCAACCCGACTGATCTCAGCTTTAAGCTGGCTTACTTCCGCTTGCAATGCTAGTCGGTCGTCTGTGTTATTAACACCATCTTGAGATTGAATGGCGAGAACACGCATACGTTGTAGCATGTTGGTTACTTCATCCATCGCACCTTCAGCAGTTTGCGCTACTGAAATACCATCTTGGGCGTTCATAACCGCACGATCCAGACCCTGAATTTGGGTGGTAAAGCGGTTTGATATTTGTAGGCCTGCCGCATCGTCCTTGGCGCTATTAATACGAAAACCTGATGATAAACGCTGAAACGATGTATCTAGACCAATACCTGAGTTGTAAAGTTGACGCTGTGCGTTAATTGATGACACATTAGTATTTACGTATAAAGCCATGATATTTCTCCTATCTATATATTAACCATTTATAGGTTTTATTAGTTGTCAGTTATTTTTTGTTTCTGACTTACCCTATATAACGGCAGCGCTTCAATATTCTTTAGCATTTATTTTTATTTTATTTATACACCCTAAGCGTCTAAATAAAAAAGGTTGCTTCAACATTGAAGCAACCTTTATAACGGCTGATAGAATATAAACTTTAGTGTTATAGGTAATTAAATAAAGATAATTGGCTAATTCTGCTATACGAGGAGTAAGAAGTGTTTAGAGCAAGCTCAGCTTTTTGTAGGTTGCTTACAGCCTCAGCGAAATCAACCTCGCTGAGGCTTGCTCTTGATTGCTGATTAATCACATCCATAGAAGCAGCAGCAGAGCGCACTGAATCCAAAGAGTTACCCCTCGCACCAAGGGATCCTAAAGTAAGGTTCACACTTTCCAACGAATTATCTAAACCTACCAAGAAATCAGATTGCGCCTCCAAAAAGTCACTTTCCACGAAATTGGGGTCTTCCAAGGCAATAATAAAATCAGATAGCATATTCAATATATTATCCTTCTCAGGCGGAGCCAATTCAAATGACTCGTTGGCACTACCTGCAACAGTCGATACTATAACTTCAAGCCCATTAAAGTTAATAGGTTCATTAGGTACATAGTTACCAGTTACGGGAGGAACTAAAGATGCACCAACACTATCCAAAATCTCATAAGTATCTGGCACTCCAGCGGTAGTTTGCACCTGGTATGTATTATTTGCTGGTGTAATAGGATCGTAATTTAATTTATGAAAACTGTCATAAGCGCGCTGGTCATTAACTACCGATGTAATATTAGGTGTTAGGTCATTAGTTCCAAAACGTTTAAATACATTATCAAAAACCTCCTGCCCAGTATCATTACTTTGAATATATACCGAAGAAGATACTTTTAATTCATTAACTCCCGCATCCCCCTGATAATTATAATCAGTTCCATCATACACATATGGTTGTTTTTGGGTTTGAAAGCCCGAAAATACATAACTACCATCAGCGTTTTGACTGTTCATAAAATCTAGCATTTGGTTTTGTATCTGACGCAACTCCTGTGCGAGCGAAGCACGTTCAGTGCTACCATTAATACCATCGCCTGACTGAACCCCCAATACTCTTGCTCGCTGCATGGCATTGATCATCCCATCCAAGGTTGACTCTTCGAAGTTAAGCGCATTTTCCAACAAGGTGCCATTCTTTAAATGCTGCTCTGTTAAGGTTATTTCCGTGGTCAAAAACATGGTTTTACTCATGTCCGAAGGACCGTCAGCAGCAGTTAGCAACTTCTTATTAGTGATAAGATGTTGGTTCATCTTCTCAACTTGTTGCTGAGAGTTAAGCACACCATTTAGTGAGTTTTGATACAAGTTAATACTGGAAACTCGCATAGTTTATTACCTCACTGAGCTTAGTAGAGTTTGAAAGGTTTCTTGCGCGGCACTAATCACTTGAGCTGAGGCAGCGTAAGCTTGCTGGAAGCGAATCAAATTTGATGCTTCTTCATCCAAATTAACGCCAGAAATTGAATTGTGCCGTTGGGTACTTTGTTCCAGTAAAGAGTTAGCTGCCGATGCCGCCACCCTTGCCTCACTAGTCTTACCACCAACAAAACTTACCACGCTGGCATAAGCATCGTTCATCGTCATTTTGTTGTCGCCACTAGTGGCTAAGCTTTTACGTACCAAATCTTGCTGCTGCAAATCAACGAGACGCAACGCATTGTAGTTATCGTTAAAACCATCGGTATTGTAACCCATGGTGAATACATCACCTTCTTGTACATCACCATCTATGTTTATTTCGTAACCTGGTGTTAATGCAGGCACTGCGTTCGAAAACAGCTGTTGACCTGCACTGGCAGCTGGTGCGGTGGCCATTAATACGCCCAAACCGTCATAAATTTCGTAATCGCCTACGGCATTGATGCGCACTTCGGCTGGGCCATTTACATCATATCCACCAGGTGAGGTAAAATCTGACGTTACAGGGTCAGTGTCATAAACAGAATCAATTGAAACCGTTGCATTTCCGCGGTTATTAAGTTCCCGCTCAACACGTATTGGTGAAGCCAAAGCAAGTTTCTCTGGTTGGCTCATACTCACTGTCATTGAAGCTGCTGCATCTCGCACCGGTTGAATAAGATGTCGGTCTCCAGCAGCAAAGGGGCCAGAAGAGAAATCCCAGTCCATACCATCAAGCTGAAAATTAGTTGGAGGGATGGTCCCTGCAATTACCGCATCAATGGGTTGGTCTCCATCATAGCGCTGAACTTCAAAGGTTGTCGCTGAAGTAAAGGTAACTCGGTAATCGTAAGGAGTAACTTCGCTACCACTGCCAGCAATAAAGCTTCCACTTATGGTTCCAGCAGTGGTATTAGTTGAAAACTCCTTACCATTAAAAGTTGGTAAGGTAAAAATGTCTCCACCAATATCGCCATTTAAGTCCATACCCAATCTATTTTGAGTATTAAACGCATCTGTCATTGCTATCGATAACTGACCTAATTGGTTACGACTAGTATCTAAAGTGGTTTTACGGTATTCCATTAAACCACCAATGGTACCGCCAATATCTTCTCGACCAATGATGCGTGTAGAGCCTGCCAGGCTCAACGTCATCTCTTTTTGAGTACTATCTGGATCACCATCAACAATCGACAATTTAGTATGGTCATCTTGTAGCACTAAGGCTTGGCCGGAGCGCATAAATACCAATGTTGAGCCATCATCTTGAACAATGGTATTGATATCTATCAGTTCAGCTAATTCTTTAATCGCTTGGTCGCGTTTATCGGATAGAATCGCATTGTTACCGTCGAGAGGGCTACCACCAGCAGCGATAATTTCTTTATTTATCTCGGCAATATTTGTAATTAAGGTATTTGCTTCTTCGGCTTTTTCAGTTATGTCTTGACTTAGGTTCTTCTCTTGAATTTGATATTGTTCATTTAAGGTTCTGTAGCGATCTGTCAAGGCGTTAAACTGAGACAATGCTAGCTCTCGAGTCGAAAGCGCAGTGGGATTATCAGTTGTTGCATGCAGCTGAGTAAAGGTATCGTCAAACTTGCTACTTAAGGATAGTGAGTCATCACTAAGGATCGCATCAATATGGCTGACCGACTCAAGGTAGGCATTACGGTTAGCGTAGGTAGAGGTATCACGAAACATTTGTGCTTGCGCAAACCCGTTTAACACTCGCTCAGTATAACCTTCGCGAACGCCGCCTAAGGTATCGGCAGTGTAAAAGGTGCGCTGTAAGCTGTAACCGGGTGTATTAACATTAGCAATGTTGTTACCTGTGGTCATCAATAAACGTTGATGCGCGGCAACCCCAGAAGAACCAATTGTAAGTAGGTCGTTCATTGCCATAGCTTAATTACTCCCCTTCAACCGCTTGTTGACTAAATTCCGCAAAATGTTTGCCGTCTAAAATCTGACCAATCTTATTGGCATATTGAGGATCGGTGGCATAACCAGCAGCTTGTAATTCCTTAGCGTACTGTTTTGCGTCCATGCCGTTGGCTAAAGCTTGTTGGTAACGCGGCCCTTCCACAAACGATAAGTAGTCTTTAACACTATCTTCAAATGAGTCATATGAGCGAAAGGCTGCTCGTTCTTGATTGGCTTGACCATTTCTATACTCTAAAGTGTTCACAACTGCCTTATCTCCCTGCCAGCGATTATCCGCTTTTATCCCAAATAGGTTGTGGCTACTTGAACCGTCACTATTTGCGATAACCTTTTTACCCCAACCCGACTCAAGCGCAGCCTGTGCAACAATTGCCATCGGTTCAATGCCTTTGTCAGCGGCCAACTTTTTGGCTACAGGCAAGATTGCTTGAATAAACTCTCCAGGAGAGGCAAAACTTTGCCGATTTATTGCCGCTGCTTCCTCAGTTTTTTCACTAACGGCAGCGCTGGCATTATCTTTTTCTAAAGTTTTGCTACTTGCGGCCGTTACACTAGTCGATTCAGCAATATTCTTGCCAGTTGTATCTGAGGCATTTAAAGAACGCTGTTGAAGATCAATATTTTGGCCACCACGCAATACAGATGCTGGCGTAACATTGGCTGCAGCGGGATCGAGCTGGGCCACTATTAAATCGGCAAGTCCTAAAGCACCAGAAGAAGATAATTCCAACGCCATTTGGTTATCATGCATGTCTCGGTAAGTTTGCGTGTGGCGATTATTTAATGGCGTATCACTTTCAAACAATTCATTACTCTTACGCATCTGTTTCATCAACATCTGCATAAACAAAGACTCAAACTGACTGGCAACTTGCTTTAGTGCCTTGTTCGGATCTTTTTGAGCAGCACTTCTTAGCTCATCTAAACTGGCTAAGTCATGGTAGTTTGCTGATTGTTTGACTGCGTCCATTGCCATGTTAAATCACCAACAACTCGCCTTGAATAGCGCCAGCTTGTTTTAGCGCTTCTAAAATAGAGACTAAGTCACCAGGAGCAACCCCTACCCGATTAACAGCACGCACCAAGTCGTCAAGCGATGCGCCGGGGTCAAAGTTGAACATTCTTGAGTCTTCTTCCGTTGCTTCAATTGTGCTCACGGTAGTTTCTACCGTCTCTCCATTGGAGAATGCATTAGGCTGAGAAATTAACGGGGTTTCGGCAATTTTAACGGTTAAACCACCGTGAGTAATCGCAGCAGGTAACAAGCGAACGTCTTTACCGATTACAATGGTACCAGTGCGCGAGTTAACAATAATTTTGGCTGACTCTGAGGCAGGTTCAAAGGTTAAGTTTTCTAATGTAGATAAGTAGGCAACACGCTGTCCGGGGTCACGTGGAGCGAATACTTGTACAGAGGCTGCGTCCATTGGCGTAGCAGTATTGGGGCCTACTAAGCCATTAATGGTATCAGCTAAACGTTTTGCAGTAGTGAAATCCGAGCGCTTAAGGTTAAAGGTGATTGTATCACCACTCATAAACGGTGAAGGCACCGAGCGCTCTACAATAGCGCCGTTAGGAATGCGACCAACCGTTGGTGTATTCGAAATAACTTTAGAGCCATCAGCTCCCTCTGCGCCAAAGCCTCCTACAATTAAACTCCCCTGAGCCAAGGCATATACTTCGCCGTCGGCACCTTTTAGGAAAGTTTGAATTAAACTTCCGCCACGTAAGCTTTTCGCTTCACCAATGGCAGACACGGTAATGTCAATAGTTTGCCCAGGCTTAACAAAAGCGGGTAATTCAGCATGTACAGCCACAGGAGCAACGTTCTTAATTTTTAAATTAGTCCCTGGAGGAACCGTAATCCCAAAGTTACGTAACATTGTTGCAAAAGACTGCTTGGCAAAATCACTATTTTTTTCACCTGTGCCAGGCAGGCCTACCACTAAGCCATAACCGGTTAATTGGTTAGAACGCACACCGGCAATGTTTGCTACGTCTTTAACACGTGCGGCATTTACCGAATTTGCTACTAAGCATAAACCCAAGCTCAAAATTACAATGCTTCGTTTAAACATAAGATTACTCCTAAAACTCAGGGCTTAGAATGGCCAAACAGGACCATTAAAGAATTTAGATAACCATCCCTGATTAGTGGTATTAGCAAAATCGCCGGTACCACCATATTGAATGCGTGCATTGGCAATGCGTAACGATGTAATAGAGTTATCTGGTGCTACGTCTTCAGGGCGTATAATGCCCGTTAAGCGAATATACTCATTACCGTTATTCAACATTAGCCATTTTTCGCCGCTAATGATTAGATTGCCGTTGGCCAATACTTGAACAACATTAACCGAAATATTGCCATTTAAGCTGTTACTTTGAGCAGCGTCGGCTTCACCTGTAAAATCACTACTTTGGCTTAAACCAAGTTCTATTGGATTACCGTTAATTGTAGCTACACCACCAGGTACTGTGATTTGGTTTAGATTTAAGTTCTTGTCTTTAGCCAACTCATTACTGGCTGATTTGCTGGCCTGAGTACGCTCAGCTAAGGTCACCACAATAATGTCACCAATCCGGTGGGCTTTTTTATCTGAGTACAAATTATTGGCGCCATTTTCGGTGAATAGTGAACCAGTAATTCTTGCTTCTACGGCCACATCTTCTGGATATACCGGCGCAAACTCAGGATCATCGGGCACTACGGCGGTGTTTACACTGGCACAGCCAGCCATTGCCATACAGGTTGCTACTACCATTAGTTTATTCATGAGCAATCCCTCTCTCTAAACTTTGATTACAGTTGCTGCGTTGCGAAGGTCAACATTTGGTCTACGGTTGAAATTACCTTTGAATTCATCTCGTAAACCCGTTGCGCCTCAATTAAGTTAACCAGCTCCTCGGTCACATTCACGTTTGAAGTTTCTAAAGAACCTTGACGGATAGCGCCTAAACCATTCTCTGATGCAATACCATTTTGGGGAGCACCACTAGCGCCGGTTTCTAAATACAAGTTTTGGCCACGAGGCTCTAATCCAGAAGGATTAACAAAGTCAGTAATGGTAATTTGGCCAATAACTTGACTGTCGGTTTGTCCAGGTAAGCGAACACTTACCTCGCCGTCTTCACCTACGGTAAAGCTTTGTGCATCTTCAGGTACTTGAATTTCTGGCTGTAAGGGATAACCAGATCCAGGTGTAACAATAGTGCCTTCATCGTTAAGACCAAATTGGCCATTACGGGTGTAAGCTGTTGTACCGTCGGGCATCAAAATTTCAAAGAAACCACGCCCATCAATCATTAAATCAAAAGCGTTATCGGTAGTTTGCACATTACCTTGGTCATGGTTTTTTTGAGTGGCGATAACTTTAGCACCGGCACCAATCATTAAGCCCGATGGCATAGTCGTGTTTTGAGACGAACGGCCACCCGGTTGGTTAATCGTTTGGTAAAGCAAGTCTTCAAATACTGCGCGACTTTTTTTGTAACCAACAGTACTGGCATTGGCTAAATTGTTTGAAATAACCGAGACGTTGGTTTGTTGGGCATCTAAGCCAGTTTTACTGATCCATAATGCGGGATGCATAATACGCTCCTTATACCTAGCTTAATCGCAACAAGTTGTTGGTTGCTTTTTCGTTTTCTTCAGCGGTTTTCATCATTTTTATTTGCATTTCAAATTGACGTTGCATGCTGATCATATGTGTCATTTCTTGCACTGGGTTCACGTTACTTCCTTCCAGCGCTCCCTTAACCAACTCAACGGTGGCATCGGGCAGATAAGGTTGACCATTGGTGGCACGAAATAAACCGTCGTCGCCTTTAGTTAACTCGCCAGCAAAAGGATTGCTTAGCTTAATTCGGTTAACTTCTTCCAAGGCATCGGCAGGTGCGCCTTCTGGCCTAATTTCTATGGTGCCATCTTCGTTAATTTCTAGCTTTTCAACAGGTAGGGGAATAATGATTGGCGCGTCTTGATTACCTAATACGGGCTGCCCTTGCATGGTTTGTAAAACACCAGCGGCTGAAATGGTAAAGTTACCATTCCGAGACAACGCTTCATTACCATCCTTGTCTTGGACCGAAATCCAACCTTCACCTTTAATCGCCACGTCTAAATCCCGACCAGTGGTTTTTAACAGACCATCGGTAAAGTTTTGAGTTGGGCGCTCGGTCATAGCAAATACCCGAGATGGCATGCCTGGCCCGAAAGCCTGCATAGAGCGTGCATTCTCTAAATCGGCTTTAAAGCCTGTGGTATTTGCATTTGCAAGGTTGTTACCTCGTACCGCGAGCGAGTGCATGTTTTGTTTTGCACCGGTCATCGATATATAAAGTAGTTGGTCCATGTCTATTTCCTACGTCAATTAGCTGACTCAAAGGAAATAAAGCAATTAGAATGCCAGAAGATAAAAGATGAGAAATATGATTAAAAAAGCCAATTGAATCAATAAAATAAAAAGGCAGTCAAGGCTGCCTTTTTGCTCAAATGCTAATTGGCTATTAACGTATCTGAATAATAGTTTGCTGTAGCGTTGAGTTAACTTCTAAGGCACGAGAGTTAGCCTGGAAGTTACGCTGAGCACTAATCAAATTAACCAACTGCTCGGTTAAGTTAACGTTAGCTTGTTCTAAAGAAGCAGAGTTGATTTTACCGAAAGTCCCCGAGTTACCTTCACCGGCAATCGCTTCACCACTTAACTGGGTTTGCTGCCATGAGGTATCACCGATTTGCGCTAAACCTTGGTTATTGGCAAATTTAGCAACCGATACTTTAGCAATATTGGTTGTTTGACCATTACTGTAAGAGGCAACAACCAAACCATCTGGGCCAATATCAATACCTGTCAATTTACCAACGGTAGAACCATCTTGCGATAAACTAGATACTTCAAAGGCTGAGTTGTACTGAGTTGGGCCATTTAGGTTAAAAGTAATGGTTTGCGTTGGATCTACAGAACCCGTTACCGGATCCCATACACCACCAGGGCCGTTTGGTGGAGCAGTACCAAGCGCTACAGTCTCAATAATAAGTGGCGCTGTAGATGCTAATGCACCGGTATTATCAAAAGTTAAAGTCGCTGATGCAGGGATATTTGGATTAGGGTTACCCGCGTTAGGGGTATTAGCTGTACCACCTGCAACATCTACTGGCATACCGTCAATGTATATTAACTTGTGCCATGTGTTAGCCGTGGTGTCATCTTTAATAAAGAAGGTCTCAGCAACATGCGAGCCACCTTGAGAATCATACACCGTCACCGAAGTGGCAGACGTGTAGGTATTGCTGTCGGTTGGGTCGAAATCGCCTATATCATGAGTAGTACCGCTCGATGGCAAGTTAAAACTCATATCAACTTGGCTAGTCATGGTAGGGTTACCTACTTCAGCACTAATTTGAATTGCGCTGGTTGCAGCCATACTCACCGCTGAAGGCGTGCCGCTGTTGTTCACGGTATAACCTTGTAGGTATTGACCTTGCGAGTTAACAATAAAGTTATCAGCATTTAACTTAAACGCACCCGCACGAGTAAACTCTCGTGTTTGAGTGGTTAAGTCTGATGCGGTAACAAAAAAGCCTTCGCCACTGATCGCCATATCTAAGGCATTCTGGGTAAAGTTAAGACTACCTTGGTGGAATTGCTGAGCTACATCTACAGTTTTAACACCATTACCTACTGCGGTACGAGCATTTGAGAAAATCGATGTTGCATACACATCGGCAAACTCAGCACGCGACTCTTTAAAACCAATGGTGTTGACGTTAGCAATATTGTTCGCCGTTACGTCAAGATCCTTTTGCGAGGCATTGATGCCGCTTAGAGCGATATTAAATGACATCTCTCAATCTCCTATCGTTTTACTATTCTTTGTTAGGCCTTGGCTACTTCGAGAACATCGCTCATTGCAATGCCACCTAAGCCTTCTAAATTGACGACTACGCCAGATGTGCCACCAGCTAAGCTCACGCTACCTACGCTTGCATATGTTGCGGTGGGTAAACTGATCTCTTTACCGCCCTGAACACCATTAACTTTAATGTTGTACTTACCTTCTGGCATTGGATTCCCATTGGAATCGGTGCCGTCCCAAGAGAATGGCATGTTGCCGCTTCCCTCACCTAAGTCGATAACTTTGACGACTTCACCCGCCGCGTTCTCGACCGAAACTTTTACATTGGTTGTTGCTGCACCAGTTACCGCTACACCGTCAAAACCAGTACCACCGTTATGTCCGTAATCTAGCGGGACTAACACTTTCTGGCCCACTAAAGTTGACGCCTGCAAGGCAGCCGATGAATTCATGATCGAGTTCATGGTGTCAAACTTAGTACCAAGCTCAGCAATCCCCTCGGAAGTCTGAAAGCTCGCCATTTGCGCAATCATCTCAGCGTTATCAACGGGTTTACTTGGATCTTGATACTGCAACTGAGTAGTAAGCAGTGAGAAGAAATCCTCTTGCCCCAATGACTGATTGTTATTGCTCTCTGGAACAACCGACTCTGGTTGCCAATAATTATTTTGTAACGGATCAATAGTAGACACTGGCTACTCCTTAACTTTTACCCAGATTGAGCGTGCTATTTAGCATTTGCTTAGCGGCTTCAGTTACTTGAACATTGGCTTGATAGGAGCGAGAAGCACTCATCATGTCGGCCATTTCTTCAATAACGTTGACGTTTGGCTTGAAGATATACCCTTCTTCATTAGCCATGGGGTGTTCTGGGTAATACTCTTTACGCAACGGAGCATCTGATTCAACTATGCCCGCTACTTTAACTTGTGCAGATTCAACTTGTGCTTGAGATGCTTTATTTAACTCAGCCTCAAACACTGGTTTTCTTGCTCGATACGTTTGATCGATACTTGAACTAATACTGTCGGCATTGGCTAGGTTACTGGCAGTGGTATTTAAACGTACCGACTGCGCCTTCATGGCCGAAGCTGAAATATCAAAAACATTAAAAAAGCTCATTATTGACCTCCCTTAATTGCATTACGTAAGCCACTAAACTTGCTTGAAAGAAAGTTTATACCTGCTTGATATTCCAGGCCATTTTGCATAAATGCAGCTTTCTCTTTTTGTACATCAACGGTATTACCGTCACCGGTGTCTGGTTGATCCGGCACTTGAAAACCTAGTTCGGCAAACTGGCTGTTACCGCCGCTGATGTGGCGCTCATTAGTGATGTGCATTCCACCACCCTGCTTACTTTTAGCGGCAGCAAATGCTTTATTAAAATCTATATCTCGTGCTTTATAGTTAGGTGTATCAGCATTAGCAATGTTACTTGCAATCACCTCAGAACGGCGGGCTCTTACACCTACAGTATGCTGATGAACGCCTAATGCTTTATCAAATGTTATTGCCATATACACCTCGTTACACTTCTACGAAGAATATTTAGCAAGAGCTGTGCCAGAGTTTTTTTGACGCTTTTTGTTCAACTAACTAAGGAACTTAGTTGTATTGGTATGCAAGATAACGGTGGCAGGGTGATGCTAGCGGCAAGTAAAGCGGCAACTATTGCCATTTACTGCCGCTTCGGGTTTAGCTTATTTTAGTTGATAAACAATGCCGGGATGGCAACGCAACATATTAAAACGATCGGTTAAGCCGGTAATAGACTCAGAGGCTCCCAACATTAAATATCCATTAGGGTTTAATGCTTGAGCAAACTGATTAAGGATCTTCGATTTCACATCAGCGTTAAAGTAAATCAAAACATTACGACAAAAAATGATATCGAATTTACCCATTAACGCGTAACTATCTAAGAGATTAAGCGGTCTAAAGCTAACATTTTTACGCACTTTATCATTAACTCGAAATCTGCCGTCGGTAGTCGCTTCAAAAAACTGACGCTTACGCTCTGGCGATAAACCACGCGCCAAAGCTAAAGTGTCATACTCACCACGCTTACAATGTTCCAGCATCGACGGAGATATGTCAGTTCCCACTACCTGCACCCCCATAGGTAAGGTTCCAGGGCGTTTAGCCTGATACTCCAGTGAAGTCATCATAATAGAGTATGGCTCTTGGCCAGAGGAGCTTGCCGCTGACCAAATCTTCACTGGCCGAGATAGCTTTGTGAACTCAGGCAAGAGTTTGTCACCGAGCAATTGAAATGGATAAGTATCCCTAAACCACAGAGTCTCATTAGTGGTCATGGCGTCAACCACGGCCGCACGTAAATCACGCTCACGTAGGCTCATGGCTTTTTGAACTAGCTCGGTAAGGCTCGCTACAGAGTACTGAGCCATTAAAGGCGATAAACGGCTCTTTACTAAGTATTGCTTGTTATCACCTAATACAATTCCGCACTGCTTTTCTAGAAAGCCACAAAACTGTTTATACACATCATCTGTTATGGTTCTCAATGCATCCACACTCTATAAAGATTGACGAACAGCGGCAGCTAATTCATCTGGATTAAATTTAGCAATAAAGGCGTTAGCGCCAACTTTATTTACCATAGCTTGGTTGAATACACCACTTAAGGAGGTGTGTAAAATTATGTGCAGACCTTTTAAATCTGGATGAGAACGTACTTCCGCGGTTAAGGTGTAACCATCCATTTCTGGCATTTCAATATCTGAAATCACCAGCGCTATTTGATCGGTAATTGGACCATCTTTAGCCATAGTGGTTAACAGTTCGAGGGCTTCTCGTCCATCTTGGCAAAGTAAGGCTTCTACCCCTAAGGAGGTTACCGCGCGCTTAACTTGATTTCGCGCCACCGAAGAATCGTCAACCACCAATACTTTTTTGTCTATTTGAACGTTTGCGGCTGCTTCTTCAACAATCTCTTTACTTACAGTGGTATCAACCGGAGAAATTTCATCGAGAATCTTTTCAACGTCTAAAATAGAAACTAGCTCTTTTTCAACCTCTGTTACCGCTGTCAGGTAGTTGAACTTACCCGCCCCTTTTGGCGGCGGCAAAATGTCTTCCCAATTCATATTTACAATACGCTCGACCGAGCCTACTAAAAAGCCCTGCACAGAACGGTTGTACTCTGAAATGATGATGAAACACTTGGTTACATCTTCTATTGGACGCCCGCCTGTGGCTGAACTTAAATCAATGACCGAAATAGTTTGGCCACGAATATGTGCCACACCTCGGATAACAGGATTTAGTTTAGGCAGCGCGGTAAGTGGCGGACACTGTAAGACTTCTTTTACTTTAAATACATTAATGCCATAGCGCTGAGACCCATTTAACCTGAATAACAACAACTCTAAGCGATTCTGTCCTACTAGCTGCGTACGCTGGTTTACCGAATCTAAAATACCCGCCATATACTTATCACTCCTTAGAAAGGGGCATCAACCTTGCTTAACCCCTGTATACTATCGCTTAATCTAACTTAATTGTCGTTTTTTTGACACCAAGAGGCTTAACATCGACTTGTTAAGCATAGACAAAAAAGCCAATTGTTACTTTGCTTTATCGGTATCATATCGGAAATGTTGATAAAAATTGCTGCTTCACTCGTATTATTTTGTTTTAGTCTTACTGCTCACACTAGTGAGCTGCACTCGCAGCTTGAAAAAGCAGCAGTAGATTTTGTTTATTCACAGATAACTCACGACAATAGTCAAAAAATTGAGCTAACCGCTAATCAATTAGATGAGCGAATCGCGATCCCCGACTGTTCAACGCCTTATCGTTACAGTTTAGCCAATGGTGAAGTACGCAGAAACACCAGTGTATTAGTTACGTGTGATGAACACGCAAACTGGCGCCTCTATATCCCAGTACGCAAACAAGTATTGCTTGCCGTGGTAGTAGCAGCCTCCCCCATCCAGGAAGGGGCTGCCTTAACTAACGCGCAACTTACCACTAATTTTTTGCCCGAGAATCGCTTACGCGGCAGTTACTTCACAGAGCTAGAGCTCTTAGTTGGTGCTAAACTTAGACGAGCAATGCGTAAAGACCAAATTATAACCGGGCGCGATATTTGCATAGTTTGCAAAGGTGATGCTGTTACCATCTCCGCCAATGCAGGTGGGCTGAATGTAACAACCCAAGGTACCGCTTTGTCTAGTGGCACTATCGGTGATACCATTCGGGTTAGAAATAATCAGTCTCAGCGTCTGGTCACCGGCCGAGTAAAAGCGATTGGAATAGTTGAGGTAAAACTTTAATTTTTTTCTAAAGTTTTATCAAAGCAAGCCGATAGCTTTATTGAATACGAAAAATTGATTAACTGTGGGGCGCCATTATGGCTTTAAATATTAACAACTTAGGTGGAAACCGTCCTAGTCAACTAGACTCAAATCGAGTTGCTGACAAAGGCACAAAAGAAAGCGCTGAACAACGTTCAACCGCTGGTTCTGCTGCAGCCCAGGATTCAGTTATGCTTACAAACGAAGCACAACAACTAAACCGTATTCAGCAGAATTTGCTCAGTGATTCAGATAGCAGAAGCTCGAAGCTCGAATCAATCAAGCAAGCGGTGGCCGATGGTACTTATCAAGTAGATGCCAATAAAGTTGCACAGAAAATGGGTGACTTTGAAAGTGAGTTTAATAAAGCGCTTGGATAATTAGCCTATGATCGCCCCACTACTGAATACTCAAGAGCAGCAACTCACCTTGCTGCTTTCTCTTTTGGAGCAAGAAAAAGTTGCTCTTGAACAAGACGATACTATTGCTCTTTATGCTGTTGCTGAGCAAAAAGAACAAGTACTGGCGCTAATAGCGAGTGCCGATGAAGAGATCGCAGCGTCTTCCAATAAAGAACAGCTGAATTCAGATCCTCAATTTGTTCAACAAGTAGATACCATCAAAAGTTTGCTGGCCCAATGCCAAGAACGCAATCAGCTAAATGGCGAAATAATTAAAGCCAGCAATGAAAAAGTCAAACAGCTAAGTGCCGTAATTGACCAACTGCAAAACCAAAATGCGTCTACCTATGACAAACTAGGTAAAAAGCACAGTTCACAACGAATGGGTAAAGGCTTTAAAGCTTAAGTTACCCCTCGCTTCCAGAAACTACATAATCCAAATTAACTGGGCATTAAGCTGTTCACCTTAGCTAATTGAATTTGAACTTCTGAATGCTCTACTGTTGTTAATGGAAAAAATGTTGCTTGTAGTAGTTACATATTCAAAAACAACAAAACCCCAGCCAAGGCTAGGGTTTTGCGTATAACAGTAATAGACGAAATTAACTAACCACGCTCCCCCATCGGCATCTTAGTTTTACTGGCCTGCTTACGCGACTCGATAATCATTACCCCATCTCGCTTAACTGGCGCAGGTACTTTGCTTTGATACACCTCATTCGGAATAAGCTCTTGAGCAGAAGCAACCACGACTTTTGATTGAGCGCCAACGATCCGAGCGTTAACCAAAATACCTTTATTTGATTTGCTAAAAGTACCTACGAGCAAGTATTCAATGGGTAAACGCTTAGATAACTCTTTTACGTTGCGGCTATATACAAAGTCCCCTTCTGGGGTAATGCGAATAAAACCAGTGGTTTTATAATCAATTACCGAAAAGCCACTTTGTTGCATTTCGTAAACAAAGCTTTCGGCTAGCTGCATGCCAAATAAATCAGTGGTGCGAAGGTTATCTAAAGGAACAAACGAAGCCACGCCAATAGGCGTATCGGCATTCACATAGTGAGAGCTTGAGACTAGGCGTTGCGACATTAGATTTACATAATCGGTCAGTGAGTGCTGAACATCAGGGTCACTCATATCTGGGCTGGCAGGGTTAAGCGAACGGCTTTGCATTCCACTTAAAAACAACTGCCCGTTCTCATCTACAACACCTTCCATGTAGTGAGCGTTGTGAGTATGTGCGGCGTGATGCTTTGAGCCATCGTACACCACCACTTTTTGCATTGATGGGGAACTAGAGCACCCCACCAGCATTGTAGTAGCCAAGGCTACTAAAGATATACCTTTCATGTCGCTTCCTTAATCGTCTATTACGCTTTAAGTATCGGCCAGAAAGGTAAAATCTTTACTAAAAATGAACGGTTTTTTGACTCTCAAGATGGCGAGTTGGCGCCATAGACATAGTAACGCGGTACACTTCTCGGAAATCTAGTTGCAACTCAGTGACATATACATCGTCAACCGCGTAGGCGTTAATCACCTTAGCACCACGAATTACCCCAGCAACCGAGGCAGCTAAACGCTCGTTACCAAGCACCATATCGCTGACAGTTGCGGTACTATCGATATGTTGGCCATACACTTGCTCAGAAAGCTCTCTGTATGCGTCCAGCTTCGAGGCTTTCATTGCGCGTAATTGTTTAGCGCTCATGTCTGCGCCACGTTGCTGACTAATAGGCGCATAACCAACGGCATTAACCACGGTAAAGTCACCCGGTGGCTCATAAGTCCATTCAACTTGTTTAACTTGGGTTGTTGGCGTACAAGCTAGCAACAACAAAACCGCTAGACTAATAAACCACGATCTAAAGTACAGATTGTTCATGACGCTGCAAGCTCCCATTTACACTAGTCACACGCGGTGAAGTTGCCCCCGCCATATTGGGGATAAATTGATAAGCAGCCGACACAACCGCTTGGCTAGATAGCTCAACTAAACGAAGATTTACATGCCTACCCGAAGTTGTTCGCTGAAAACTGCCAACCACCACATAGGTAATCTCCATTTCAGTTCTCAGTAAATCTGCATCTCGCGATAACGAAAACTCGCCGAAACCGGGGTCCATTTGCAAACGTCCAGTAAGGCGCGGCTCTACCATATTTACGCCTTCACGCGATAAAGCGGCAAACATTGCCTCTGCCACTTGCCGCCCAAATCCATCGCTCGATTGCAAGTTGTCTAAATCCACCACCGTACTTATAGCCACAGAGTCAGTCTCGGTTAAATCCACGTCATCAGTTAACTGTTGAGACAGGTTGTCGACATGCACATACAAAGCGGCATCTTGCTGCTCTCGCGGCTCCACATAAGGATAATTAGAAACATGATGTAAACTGGTATTGCATCCTTGTAGCGTTACCAGCAAAATAAATAGTGTCGTATATCGCATATCAATCTCCTCCGACTTCCCTGTTCCAAGCAATAACCGTTCCAGTCAAAAAAATAGCGTTTTATTTTGGGTATAGTTATTGCTTACTCCGAAACATAGGAGGGCCTTATGAAACAGATAATTCTTTTAGTTGGGATGCTAATTAGCATGTCGACACAGGCAATATGGTACGAGGCTAAGGGCCAAGCCACCATCGTAAACAACGACTTTGAACAAGCCAAAAGCTTAGCCACCCAAGATGCGGTTAAGCAGCTTCTGTTGTATTCGGGGGCGTCTGTTACCAGCATTAGCAAAGTCTCTGGTGGGCAACTCACCCTTGATCAAATTGAAGTGGTTTCTAAAGGCTCCTTGCATAACCTAACCGTATTAGACGAAGGTAATCACGGCCAACAATACTATATAATTTTACAGGCCGACGTATTCCCGGCTACCAGCCAATGTAAAGCCAGCGGCTATAGCAAAAACATGTTGCTACTCCCTCCCTTCTTAAAGCAGCAACATCAGGCGCGTGTGGGACAACTACAAGAGCTATCACCGGCAGTTGAACAACGCACCTACGACATTGCTCGCCAGGTGGGTAATCAGTTCAACGTAAAGCCCCCACCAAAGTTACCTTTAAATTATTACAAGCCAGGAGAACATAACTACAAGGGCATTAAAGATGTTGCCGATCGTTATGGCGCACAATATTTGCTTGGCTTAGAAATCGAGAACATTTCGCTAGACCAAGTGCACAAGCCTAAATTTATTAACCTTAGTTATCCGCAACGTTACTTTGTGGTGAATGCCAGGGTATACAACGCCATTGATTTAGAAGAAATATACAACAAGCGTTTTTCGGTAAACGCACCATGGGAGTTTGACGCCAGAGAGGTGGTATCCCCCCACTCTGCCGAGTTTTGGTTATCGGCCTATGGAGAAACGGTAAACGCCACCTTACAACAGGTAGTTACCGAAGTAGATGCCCTGCTAGCTTGCCAACCCTTACAAGGCAGCGTGGTAAAAGTTCTGGGGCCAGATCGCTGGCAAATAAACCTTGGGAAAGCGAATCAGCTTAACCGCGGCATGTTGTTAAACTTGATTCATCAAAACTATCACTGGGGAAACTGGGACATTCCACGCCAAGAGCAAATTATGGCTGACAGCATGGTAAGAATTGAGCAAGTGTATCAAGAGAGTGCCATTGTGGTAGCGGTTGACCCAAGCATGACGGCAAATATTCAACTTGGTGACTTAGTAAGCAAACAGTAAGGCTTTGCTTTTCATAAAGTTAAAGCTGAGTATAATGTACCCGCACACTAAACTAGGTGTGCGCCTTACTTTAGTGTCCCCTTAGTTCAGCTGGATAGAACAAGGACCTCCTAAGTCTTAGACACAGGTTCGAATCCTGTAGGGGACGCCAGTATCTGCGTAACAAAGTATGCTCTAGCCCACGTTTATGTGCGTGTACCTAGCTGTGACATAATCGATTTACAGCACACTTGGCTTTTTTCTATCGCTATAGCTACGCAGCCTCCTTCGCACACTCATTTTCCGCAGCTTTGCGGGCGGCGATAGCCTCTTCCTGCTTCTTAAAACACCCTAAATGCTTGCGTTTCCCTTCGACAATTATATGAGCCATCCATAGTGCATCTCGTTTGTGAAAACTTACACCTTTCATGTTCTTACCTCGTCAATCTACATTATTTGTGCCTTGAAAGTGAAACTAGCTCACTAAGTTGATTACAGCATTTTACCAGCCATTAGTAACTGGCAAATGCTTAGGTAGCCACACACTTGTTAGCAATGCATTCAACTTACTTTGACGCCAAAGTCACCCACAAAGATGAGCTAAAGCTGTTACCGTAGTTCTTTCACTGTTGGCTGCTAGTTACAATTTTCTTTTGGACACAAAAAAGCCGCCCTTGGGCGACTTCCTATCTAGCTATTTTCATCAGACTATCCTTCTGACAACGCAGATGTTACCACGCAGCCCTTTGCTCAACTATGTATAGTTCATATACGCTAGGTGAATCACATAATACAATGATATCAACCACCTAGCCTGAGTCGTTACACCCAACCTACTATCGACTCACCCGCTGATTATTACAGTGCCCACCTTTTCACTTCTAGAAAACAAAATTTTACTCCCGTCACTCGTCAACATTTGACGTAGCTAAAAACAAAAAAGCCTCGAACAAGTCGAGGCTTTTGCATGAACACTTAGAGGTTAAATAGCACCAGCCCCAGGCATTGCTTTACACACATAAATGCTTTCTTTTAGCCCTGTTAATGCTTGGTATTTCTGCTCAACCGCTTGGCACACATCATCCACTAAAGCAGGTGGTATCAAGGCCACAATACAACCACCAAAACCACCACCGGTCATGCGAACGCCGCCTTCTGCGCCAATCACTTGCTTAACAATGTCTACAAGACCATCTACTTCCGGCACGGTGATTTCGAAATCGTCACGCATAGAGGCATGAGACTGTTCCATTAGCACACTCAGTTTTGCCATATCGTTGGCTTTTAACGCTTCCGATGCAGCCAATGTACGGGCATTTTCAGTAATTACATGACGCGCACGTTTCGCCACAATAGGATCGAGGCTCGCCGAGTTCTCAGCAAACATCGCTTCACTAACATCACGTAAAGAACTTGCCCCTAAACCTTTAGCAGCAGCTTCACATTGCTCACGACGAGTATTGTATTCACTATCTACCAAACCACGTTTTTTGTTGCTGTTAATAATAACAACCGCCATATCTTCTGGCATGGCTACCGCTTTGGTTTCTAATGAACGACAATCGATAAGTAAGGCGTGGTTTGCTTCACCTTCGGCTGAAATAAGTTGGTCCATAATGCCGCAGTTACAACCTACAAAGTTGTTTTCAGCTTCTTGTCCAATTAAGGCAAGTTGCTGTTGCGACACATCCAGTTTGTATAGCGTTTTAAACGTTTGGCCAATAACCACTTCTAACGCGGCCGAAGAGCTTAAGCCCGCACCTTGTGGCACATTACCACTCACCGCAATATCGGCACCTGAAAAAGTGAAACCTTTGTTCAGCAATACTGAAATAACCCCACGAATGTAGTTAACCCACATTAGGTCTTGGTCAAATTCTAAAGGTTGGCTTATATCAAACTCGTTAACTTGATTACCGTAATCTACTGATACCACCCGCACAATACTGTCGGTACGTGGAGACGCAGCCACTACTGCTTGGTAATCAATAGCGCAAGGTAATACAAAACCATCGTTATAATCGGTATGTTCACCGATGAGGTTTACCCGCCCAGGTGCTTGTATCAGCTTTGCAGGTGCTTGCCCGGTCATTTCAGTAAAGGCACTAGCAACCTTATCAATGAGTTGTTGTTGGCGATCTGTCATTATCGGCTCCTTTACTGATCTTGTTCTTTGTAATGTACGTCACTTAGGTCACGAAGCTTTGCAGCCGCTTGTTCGGCGGTCAAGTCACGCTGGCTTTCTGCTAGCATTTCGTAGCCCACCATAAACTTGCGCACACTGGCGCTACGTAATAGCGGTGGGTAGAACAAGGCATGTAATTGCCAATGCTCTGTAGATGTGTCCCCTTCCTTGAAGAAAGGCGCATAGTGCCAACCCATTGAGTAAGGGAATGAACACTTAAACAGATTGTCATAGCGACTAGTCAACTTTTTAATGGCAAGAGACAAGTCGTCACGTTGCTCATCAGACAGTTCGCTCATTCGACGAATATGCGCTTTAGGCAATAGCATCGTTTCAAACGGCCATGCAGCCCAATAAGGTACTACAGCCAGCCAATGCTCGGTTTCAACAACCGTTCGTACACCATCAGCTTGTTCTTTTGCTGCATAGTCAACTAAAAGGTTGCTGCCGTGTTGCTGGTAATACTCTCGTAAATGCTTGTCTTTACGCTCAATCTCATTCGGTAAAAAGCTGTTGGCCCAAATTTGGCCATGAGGATGAGGCTGAGAACAGCCCATGGTTTCACCTTTATTCTCGAAAGCCTGAACCCAAAGGTAGTCTTTACCAAGTTCTTCGATTTGCTCATTCCAAGTGTCGATAACACCTCGAATAGCGGGTACCGAAAGCTCGGGTAAGGTTTTGCTATGGTCGGGAGAAAAACAAATCACTCGACTTAAACCACGAGCTTCCATACTGGTAAACAAGGGATCGGCTGACTTAGGCACGTCAGGTGAACCCGTCATCAATGCCGCGAAGTCATTTCCAAATACGTAAGTCCCCTTATAATCTGGATTTACATCGCCAGAAATTCGGGTATTTCCTGCACACAAAAAACAGCCTTCGTCGTAGCTAGGAAGCTCAGCAGTAGACGGGGTTTCATCTTGGCCGCTCCACGGGCGCTTAGCACGATGCGGAGAAACTAAGATCCACTGTCCAGTTAACGGGTTGTACCGACGGTGCGGATGCTCTGTTGGGTCGAATTGAGTGTCTAACATGAGATTTTCTTACTCCATAAAAAGCACCACAAAGTGCTTTCTGTTTTCTAAACTTTTACTGGTCGTAACCTTTAGGGTTATTTGACTGCCAATTCCAGGTATCAGCGGTCATGTCATCAATGCTGCGAGTGGCTTTCCAGCCTAAAACTTTTTCCGCTTTATCGGTGGCGGCCCAGCATTCAGCAATGTCGCCATTACGGCGCGGGCAAATTTGGTAAGCGATATCTTTACCACAAGCTGCGCTAAATGCTTTTACCATTTCAAGCACAGAGCTACCTTTACCGGTTCCGAGGTTGAAGATATGTAAACCGGCTTGCTCACCAATTTTGGTTAAGGCTGCAACGTGGCCATCAGCTAAATCCATAACGTGAATGTAGTCGCGAACGCCAGTGCCGTCGGGGGTTGGATAATCATCACCAAATACTGACAAACTCTCTCGGCGCCCTACCGCAACTTGCGCAATAAACGGCATTAAGTTATTTGGAATACCTTGAGGGTCTTCACCCATTAAGCCACTAGGATGAGCGCCAACAGGGTTAAAGTAGCGCAGTAAGGTAACGCTTAAATCTGGCGCCGCGAGTTGAATATCGCGGAAGCACTCTTCCACCATAAACTTACTTCGACCGTAAGGGTTAGTCACATCACCGGTTGGAGTATCTTCGTTGATTGGCATAACACTTGGCTCGCCGTACACCGTAGCCGAAGAGCTAAATACAATGCTTTTTACGCCAGCTTTACGCATCACATCAATTAGCACTAACGAACCTGTTACGTTATTGTCGTAGTACTCATAAGGCTTCTCAACCGACTCACCTACTGCTTTTAAGCCCGCAAAATGGATGACAGAATCGATATTATGTTCGCTAAAGATCTTTTCTAGTACCGTGCGGTCTCGCACGTCACCTTGGTAGAAAGCAGGTTGTTGTTTGGTTAAGGTTTCGATTCGTGCAAGTACTTCACGCTTACTGTTACATAGGTTATCTAGAATAATGGGGGTTAAACCAGCATTAATCAGTTGTACACAAGTATGGCTGCCAATGTAGCCCATACCGCCTGTAACCAAGACCTTATTCATCACGTTCTCCAAAATCTGTACAGCTTATGCTGCACCCAGTTCTACAAAAAACAGCTTTAACAGCTTCGAATAAGTATATTGAAGCACGAAAGGGTAAACGTTTCCACTTTTAAATATAAAGTAATTTAATTATTGGCAATTTTTGCGATTTAGCACAAAATAAACAGCCTCACATCGTCTTACAAGCACCAACAATCATAGCCTTGAGCAACCAACAGCAGCTGCGGCAAAACAGCTTACCAGCTCTGTCATTTAGCCACTTTAGCAGTCTTTTAATATGTTTTGTTGTGGGTAATAGCTCTCACCAAGGGAAAATATTACCCTCAACCACTTATTGCAACACACTAAAGACAACGTTTACCTAACTATTAGGATAGCAGTAATTGACATAATTCGATTATGTTTCCTTTAGATATGAGCAGCTCCTAGCTTTTGTATAAAACTTGGCCATATAGCCAATTTGTCATATTGATATGCGGTAATTGCCCACAATTTCACTATAAAACCCAAATAATATTTCGGTTCTGTTTAGCTTACACTTGTTCGCTCAAATAAAACTACCTAGAATAGCCCCCCTAATTATGGCTATTCGCCCTCATCCTCATAAAGGTAATTACATGCAGCACATCGTTAACTTGCTTAGCCAACAAGCTCAGCAACAGTTAGATCAGGTTGCGCTAAAAATTTGGCGCAACCAAGCTTGGCAGTGTTTTACATGGAAGGATTTCTCGCAGCAATGGACGCAAGTAGCAAAAGGCTTAATCAAACTAGGCCATGAAGAACAGCAAGGCGTGGCAATTATGTCACCCAACATGCCTGAATGGACTATCACCGATTTAGGCATTTTAGCGGCGCGCGGTTGTGTAGTGCCTATTTACCCAACCAACACGCTAGAGCAAAGCCAATACATTTTAGAGGATGCGGGCTGCAAAATATTATTTGTGGGCCAACAAGAGCAAATAGAGATAGGCTTAAAGCTGTTAGATGCAGGACAAATTGAAACACTGATTTGTTTTGAAGAAAGCCCTCTCACTCAACAAGAAAACGTATTGAGCTGGCAACAGCTAATTTGTTTAGGTGGAGCAGACGAAGCGCAAACGCTGTTATTGCGGCAACAAAACCAACAAATGAGTGACCTTGCTACACTTATATACACCTCTGGCACTACTGGTGAACCCAAAGGTGTAATACTTGACCACGCTAACTTTGCAGCAGCTTTTGCCATGCATGACCAGCGCCTAGATGTTAGAGCTAGCGATGTATCACTAAGCTTTTTACCGCTAAGTCACGTATTTGAGCGAGCTTGGACTTATTACATCTTATATCGTGGTGCGAGCAACATTTACCTAGAAGATCCAGCTCAAATACAAGAAGCATTGCCACGTAGCCAAGCAACCTTAATGTGCAGTGTTCCGCGCCTCTATGAAAAAATCCATGCTGCCATTTTGCAGAAAGTTGCCGCGGCCCCAAAAACCAAACAAGTACTTTTTAGTTGGGCCTTAAGCGTGGCTCAACAGCGATTGGCTGCAAAGCAAAGTAATCTAACACCTAGCCTGCTGCTAAAGGTACGCTATGCGCTTGCCAACAAACTTGTTCTTAAGAAACTTCGCGCAATATTTGGCCCAGCTCGGTTACTGCCCTGCTCAGGGGCTAAATTGGCAGACGACATTAACAGCTTTTTTCAAAGCCTTGATATCCCCATTAACTATGGCTACGGCATGACTGAGTCTACCGCTACGGTATCTTGTTACAGCCAAACTAAAAAGACCATCGGCAGCATTGGTCAGCCTTTAGAAGCGCTACAAGTAAAAATCTCTGAACAAGGAGAGATTTTAATTAAAGGTGACACCGTAATGCGTGGTTACTTTAATAAACCACAAGCCACTGCCGACACCATTGTAAATGGCTGGCTACATACCGGCGATGCAGGAAAGCTAGATGAGGAAGGTAACCTAGTGTTAACCGAACGAATTAAAGAGCTGATGAAAACCTCTGGAGGGAAATACATTGCCCCTCAACGAGTAGAAGGCGCATTGATTCGCGAACCTTTATTTGAACAAGTTGCCATTATTGCCGACGCACGCCATTTTGTTTCAGCCTTGATTGTTCCAGCTTTTGAAGCCCTAGAGCTACACGCTAAACAACTAGGTATTAAATGGCAGCATCGAAACGAACTGCTTGAGAATGCAGAAATCAAAAACCTTATTCAAGCCAGACTAAAGCAAGTACAAACCAACCTGGCTAGGTTTGAGCAAGTAAAACAGTTTACCCTACTGCCACGCGAATTCTGTATGAAACAAGGTGAACTAACACCTACTTTAAAACTGCGACGAGCAGTGATTGAGAGCCGCTTTGCTGAGCAAATAAGCGCAATGTACGCAGAGCCGAAAACAGCTTAATGCTCCAAATAAAAAAGGCGCTACTAGCGCCTTTTTTATTTCCTAATCTTCCCAGTTATCGCGCATCTTTTTTATCACCGAATCACTTACATCATGAATATTGGGAAAACGGCCGTTACAACACTTTACTTCTAATACAGCTTTATACTTAAGCGCTAAGTCGCGATAAGCCTGCATCTCCCACTGTTTTACAAAAGTATTCGCCACCACCACATTATTGCCCAAGGCTAATTGTTGTTCGGTTTGTTGCTGGCACCATTGATGGGCCAGCCCAATATCTTCGGCGCGATAATTATATATGCCTTGTTTATCAACAAAGTACATATCAGCTTCTAGATGAACAGCATCTAAAGTGGCGGCTAAGGTAGACTTGCCGCTACCCGGTAAACCTCGAATTAAGGTAAGCGTTAGCGGCGAGCTGCTCAACTACGAAACAGCCTTTAGCTGTGGCTTATCTTGCTCTTGGCAATAGGCCAAAGGTGCTTGTTTTAATAATGCGATTACCGCTTGCTCGTCCATGGCTTCACACGCTAGGTTTAGCTCATCAAACAAAGCCATCAACTCTGCCCAAGGCATAAAGCTCTCGTTGGCCGTGAGAATACGTGGGTGATCGGTTGGTCGCTCATCATCGCCCACCAGCAACTCTTCATACAGCTTCTCGCCAGGGCGCAATCCGGTATATTTAAGCTCAATATCACCATCAGGATTGGCTTCATCCCTTACCTCTAAACCAGAAAGGTGAACCATGCGTTTAGCAAGCTCAGCAATTTTCACTGGTTCGCCCATATCCAATACAAAAACCTCGCCGCCCTTAGCCATTGATCCCGCCTGAATAACCAACTGAGCAGCCTCTGGAATTGTCATAAAGTAGCGAATAATGTCTGGGTGCGTAATGGTTAAGTCTTCGCCTTTACGAATTTGTTCTTTAAACAGAGGAATAACCGAACCAGACGAGCCCAATACATTGCCAAAACGCACCATGCTAATAGTAGTTTCTGACTGGTGTTCAGCTAAGCTCTGCATCACTAGCTCAGCCAAACGTTTGGTTGCTCCCATTACATTGGTTGGTCTAACCGCTTTGTCGGTTGATACCAATACAAAGGTGCTTACCTTTGCTTTAATTGCGGCTTGGGCGATGTTGTAAGAACCAAACACATTGTTACATACACCTTCAACCACGTTTTGTTCAACTAAGGGCACATGTTTATAAGCAGCAGCGTGATACACCGTATCTACCTTATTAGCCTGCATCATGGCACTTAAACGGGGTAAATGCTGAACTGAAATCATCAATGGCACCAGTTCAACGTTAAGTGCTAAGGCTTCACATCGTTTTATTAGTTCACGTTCTATTTCATACAAAGCCACTTCTGAGCGCTCAACAAGCAACAAACGCTTGGGTCTATACTGGATGATTTGACGACAAAGCTCTGAACCAATAGAGCCACCAGCGCCACTTACCAACACGGTTTTATGGCGAATAGAACTGTCCATTAAATGAGAATCAGGGCTTACTGCTTCGCGCCCCAATAAATCTTCAATTTCTACCTCTTTGATTTGATCAACTTTAGCTTCACCGGTCACCAAATCATTTAAACGAGGAACAGTGAGAACTTCGGTATTTAAATCAGCAAGAGAAGTAAGAATTTCTGAACGTCGCTTTTTACCGGCGTTTGGAATAGCCAATAAAACCTTGCTGACATGGAAACGATGAATCAGCATTGGTAGTTGTTGAGGAGGATAAACCGTTAACCCGTGAATCAAGGAATGACGCAATTCTTTCTTATCATCAATAAATGCTACCGCCTGAAAAACATCACCTTGGCCAATAGCTTGAAGCAACTGGCGACCACTGTCTCCAGCACCAAAAATAATCACATTTTGTTTAGTACTGTTTTCTATCCACACAAATAAGTAACGAATAGCAAAACGCACTCCGCCACACATAATTATGCCAAAGGCTAAATAAATGAAAGGGGCTGTTCGAGGGATCACTGCTTGTAAGTAAAATGAGGTGACAATCATTAAAAGGGTGGCACAGGCAAAACTAAACAAGATTGCTTGTAAGTTTTTCTCATTGATATAACGCAGTACTGCCCGATAAAGACCGAAATACCAAAAGCCCGCCAGCGTTGTAACAATCACCGAGCCAAAAGTTATCCAGGTTGGCGTGTCGAAAAAGTAATGGTGAGTCTCAAAGCGAACCCAAAGTGCGCCCCAAAAAGCTAAACTTAAAAAGACTATGTCGAGCGAAAAAATAAGCGCAACTTTTTGTCGGCGACTTGGCCGCTCGAATAAACTCATCAAATTAAATTGCGGTAACATCTAAATTCCTTTTTAGACAAATCCAGTCAAACAGCTATCTCTGAAGATATACGGCTTAAGCAATCTTCAACAAGGTCGCATAAATGCTGCATATCCTGCGTAGTAATGGTTGGGTGAACCATGAACATAATGGCTGCATCACTTAAGTGTTTAGCATTAGTTAATGGTCGTTGCGGCCTCACATTTAAGCCGTCAAAAGCCTTCTCTAAATACACTTCTCCGCAGCTACCTTGCATACAAGGCACTCCTGCTGCATTTAGTGCGTCAATAATTTGATCGCGACTTACTGTTTGTTGATTGCTATCAACAAACACATAAAACTTATAAAACGCATGTTGAATATGCTTGGGAGGCTGAGGAATTTTAATAAATGAAAATTCAGCTAGGCATTTAGCCAGCTGCATCGCATTAGCTTGACGCTGCTTTTGCCAATCGGCCATGCGAGTCAATTGAATACGACCGATAGCTGCTTGCATCTCAGTCATCCGCCAATTGCTACCAATACTCTCGTGTAGCCAACGAAATCCAGGCGGGTGCGCTTTATTAAACACGGTATCGTAAGACTTGCCATGGTCTTTATACGACCACATTTTTTCCCACAAAGTCTTATCATTGGTGGTGACCATGCCACCTTCACCACCCGTGGTCATAATTTTATCTTGGCAAAATGACCAAGCAGCTACATCACCTAATCCACCCACTGGCTTACCGCGATAAAGAGCACCGTGGGCTTGTGCACAATCTTCAATCACATACAAATTATGTTGTTTTGCAAGCTGATTGATTGTGTCCATCTCACAGGGCCAACCTGCAAGGTGCACACAAATAATAGCTTTAGTTGCTTTGCTAAGAACTGCATTTATGCTTTCTGCGGTGATATTTTGGCTGGCTAATTCAACATCGGCAAAAACGGGTTTAGCGCCAACATTTACAATTGCACTAGCCGAGGCAATAAAGGTTCGCGAGGTAACTATCACCTCATCGCCTGAGGTAACGCCTAAAGCACGCAGGGCTAGCTCTAACGCTAAGGTGCCATTTGCTACAGCGACTGCGTGGTTGGTTTCAGCCCAAGCAGCAAACTCTTTCTCAAAGGTTTTGCCTTGGGTACCAGTCCAATAGTTAACTTTATTTGATAGCAGTACATCACTTACAGCTTGAGCTTCCTGCTCTGTAAAGCTTGGCCAAGAAGGTAAATCTCGCATTTTTACTTTTTTTAGTCCTTTAAAACACCTTCCCTATATTGCTGTAAAACTACGCAATCTACAACTTTAGTAGTGTGAATTAAGGTGTTTTAGCTGGGTTACCGAACACTTTTTCAGCAGACTTCACATCTTTTACCACTACCGCGCCAGCCCCTACCAACACTCGCTCCTTAATGATAATTCCCTGAATAACGCAGCTGCCAATTCCTAACATACTTTCGTCTCCCACACTCACCTCTCCGGCGAGATGAACACCTGGGCAAACATGTACACAATCACCTAACTGAACATCGTGATCAACTGAGCTATTATGATTTATAATATTACCGATACCTAAACTAACCCCTACACTTATTGTTGAATTAGCCATTACCACACTCCCCTCACCAACTTGCGCCGAGGCACACACATGGGCTTTAGGGTGAATCAGTATCGGGAGTTTAAGGCCTAACCGTTGAAGCTGCTGTAAACGGCTCAAGCGTGTCGAATTATTGCCAATAGCAACGTGCACGGCGTAATCAGTATTGGTGGTAACAAAGGTGAGCATCTCAGCCCAACCGCCAATCACTTGGCAACCTTCGGTTTCGCCAAGCTCTTGCCAGCGCTCGTCAAACAAACAAATAGTTTGATAACCCAACTGCTTAGCTAACTCCACCACAACTTTGGCGTGTCCTCCGGCTCCATAAATAGCTAATTTCATGATTCACTGTTCCCAGTAAATTTGCTCATAGTTGCCTCGCCTTCTGCGCTCACACCGTCTTTCACAAACACCTTTTTCACGGTAAGTATCAGTATTTTGATATCCAACATAAGGGAGCGATTATTAACGTACCAAACGTCCAGCTCAAATTTCTCCTGCCAGCTTAATGCATTACGACCATTAATTTGCGCCCAACCGGTTATCCCAGGTTTAACATCATGCCGCTTTGCCTGTTCAGGCGAGTAAAGGGGCAAATACTCCATAAGCAATGGACGTGGCCCCACAAAGCTCATTTCACCTTTTACAATATTCCACAATTCTGGCAGTTCATCGGCGCTGCTTGCTCGAAGAGCGCGGCCAAATGAGCCTAGTCGTTCTGCGTCGGAGAGTAAGTTACCTTGAGCATCTTTATCATCGCGCATGCTGCGAAACTTAATCATACTAAACGCTTTACCGTGTAAACCTGGGCGCTGCTGAGTGAAAAAAATCGGCTTGCCAAGCTTTGAGGCTACCTGCCAGCAGAGCAACAAAAATAACGGAGACAATAACACCAACAAAATTGCCGCAGCGATCCGTTCAAAAAAGTAAAACACCTTGTCCTTAAACAACTAGCTCCCTCCATCCATGTATTGCAAGATTTGTTGATTAACCAAACGAACGTCGTAACGCTGCTCTGCAAGCTGACGACTTTTAGCGGCTTGTTGAGTAAGCAGCTCAGGTTGCTCAAAATATCGTTTTAGAGCCTCAACTAATGAATCGACACTTTGCGGCTGCACTAAATAACCATTCACCCCATCCGTCACGGTTTCTCTGCAGCCTGGCGCATCGGTGGTAACAATTGCTCGGCCACAACTCATTGCTTCCAAAACCGTTCGAGGCGTACCCTCACGGTAAGATGGCAGAACATAAACATGGCATTGAGCAATTAAGCCTGCCACATCCTCTATTCGGCCGTGATACTTAACAGTACCTTCTTCAACCCAAGTATCTAAATCGGTTTGAGCAATCGCGCTCGGGTTATCATCAATCCAACCAGCCAAATGAAAAACACATTGGTAACCTTGCTGTTTAAGCTTTTGTGCAGCGCCAGCGTATTCTTCAACACCTTTGTCTTTAAGCAGCCGAGCAATTAACAAAAAGTGTATTTGGGGCTGCTGGCGATCTAAAGCGGGTAAACTTAGCAGTGGGAAACGCGCTAAATTAATCCCAGAGCCGTTAATTAGCTTGGTTTTTTGCTCTGGTACTAAGCCCTTATCAACAAACAGCTTACGGTCATCTGGGTTTTGAAAAAACACCCCTTTTGAGCAGGCTAAGCCTGATTTATACAAAAGACTAACCAAGGAATGCAGCACTTTTTGTTTAATTGCATTCTGCTGAGTAAATACGTAACCCAAACCGGTAATCATCGAGTAAACACTTTTTACACCAGCAAAGCGCGCGGCAAGCGCTCCATAGATGACCGGCTTAATGGTATAAGCAAACGTTTGCTGAGGTTTTAGTCTGCAAATTAAACGAAACAAGGACCACACACTGGCAGCATCTTTTAGTGGATTTAAACCAGTACGCTGCAAGGTATAAACATGCGGGGTAATGCCCAACTCAAGCAGGGCTTTTTTCTGCTCTAGAGAAAAGTCTGGCGCTGCAATATGTACTTCTTTACCCTGCTGCTGCATCGCTTTAAGCAAGTCACCACGAAAGCTTAAAATGGAATCAGCAAAACTGGCTATGACAAGTACTCGGCTCATCTCTGTAGCTCCGCCCGTTGGTATGCTCCTAGGTAACGCTGACTAATATCACTTATAGAAAACTCAGCTAAAACCCTGGCCTGATTATCATTAGCCATTCTTTGTCGCTCAACTTGATTAAGGGCGATAATACTCTCAATAGCGATTTGCAAGTCTTTAGGAGTCTGCGGGGCCACTACCCACTCAGGTTTACTTAATATGAATGCCGCATCACCTACATCAGTAGTAATGCAAGGCAATGCATGGCTCATGGCTTCAACCAGTACATTAGGAAAACCTTCAGTTTTGGAAGGCAATACAAAAACATCTATATCTTGATAGAAGCTTGCCATATCACTTACTTCATCAAGCAACATGCATTGCTCTTTAGGAAATTCATAGCGTGTAAGGATTGCCTTTAGCTCGTCATTTTGATCATTAACGTCTCGGCCAGCAATTTTCAGATAAAGCGTAGCGTTTGCCCGACAAACAGGCGCAAGTGCTGCAATTAGGTTGGCGTAATCTTTAGCGGGGTGCCAACGCCCAGCCGCACCAATTACGCTGACAAATTGGGCTTGCACTCTTAATGAGTCAACTTGTTCAAACTGATAGCCATTTGCAATGAATTGCATCTTATCGGCAGGGTAACCATAAGCAATATGCTGCTGAACGCTGCGCTGACTACAGCAAATTATCTGCTGAGTTTTACGGGCAACTTGCCTACCTAACCACAGTGCGATACGGGTACTCACTTTTTCATCTTGGTATTTATCTAGCGAGTGATGAATCCCCATAAACAGAGGGAGTTTAGAGGAAAATAGTTGTTTATATAAGCCAGCTATCGCATTAGCGTGATACATCCAACTTTGAATTAAAGATACATCATACTGTTTAACCAAGCGATGCAACTTAAACACAGCAAGTAACATACTCACTGGCCCCTTGGCGTTCAAGCTAACAAACTCTACCCTACTATCTTGTTTAATTAGCGAACGGTTCTTAATTGAAGCTTGCATCAATGCAACAATGACATGCTTATGCTGTGGCTGGTTATTAACCAAATTCGCTAACATTTTTTCAGCGCCACCGGTAAGTGCAAAATTCGTAATGAAATGAAGTATTGTCACAATATATTCTCAAAAAATGGTACAAAGCCTTGTGTGCCTAATAACTTACTCTCGCTATTGCTTGGCGGATTAAGGATAAGCTGGGCTAGCGCTTTTGCATCCCCTACTGGAAAATAATTTTGTTCCGGCAATAACTCAATGGCGCCTCCAGGGCAGTCACTGGATATACAAGGCACCCCCAAAAACTGCGCCTGAACCAAGGCATTAGGCATTCCCTCAACCAGTGAACTCAATACAAACGACTGACAATGTTTCATATAGTTAAATGGATTACGCTCAAACCCGGCTATCGATATAATTTCGCTTAACCCTAAATCTTGAACCAAAGCCTCAAGCTTTTCGCGCAAAGGGCCTTCTCCCAATATGATCAAGCGGGTTACTTGCTGCTTTTGACACAAAGCAATCGCTTTGATTAAGGTCTCGTAGTCTTTCTCTGGAACTAAGCGCCCCACAGCTAAAACATAAGGCTGTTCATCTGTCACCCATGGGTGTTCGCAGGGCGCTAGGGATTGATTATTCACCATATCTTTATCTAATGGGTTGGCCAATATTTGAATAGCCCTATCCAGGTCGAAGTAATTGCTAACATCGCAAGCAACATACTTTGCCGGTGCAATCAAATAATCGGCTCTCCGATAAGCGTACTTGGCGCTATTTTTTACCCAAGCGCGTTTTAACCATGAAGATATACTTAGTAGGTTTGTAGAAGGACAAGATGCCTCTCTGGCAACCAACTTACACTTTACCCCACTCAAACGAATTGCCCACAACATCGAAAAAGTCAAATGGCTTTGCGAGCAAAACACCACTTTAGGTTTTATTCTTTTCAGTTGATTAGCCAACAAAGGAATGGCTTTTAAAGACGATGGTTGGCCCACAATGTGACAACTTAGCCTATCATCTAACTCTTGCCTAAATGGACCTTGACCATTTAATGAAAGAAACTCAACAGACCAATACGAAGCCAATAAATTCGCTAAAGTAACAGCTAAGCGCTCCGCTCCCCCTTGGTGGAAGCTGGAGCTAAAGATAAGGATGTCGCAACCGTTACCAGGTAACTTAGCCAATGGGCTCATTGTTGTTCATTCCTTTGGTATTGATACATAGCGGCGGCGACCATTACTGCGATAAACATTAACCAGCTTCGGCTGTACCATACGTTTGAAGTAGAGAAAACCACACCTATATGCACTAGCATTAAACAGCCCCAAAGGCTGAAAGGATAAATACGAGTAAGATTAGCAAGACTGAACAATACAAGCAGAAGACCCAAGGCTGCTAATAAACCGGCTTCAGCACCTATATTAAGTAAGGTATTGTGAGCATTCACTTCACGTTGCGCATTGCCCTCTCGGCCAATTCCTAAAGGATTGGTCGCAATTATCTCTAAATATTCAAACACTACATCTAAACGAGAGGAATCTTTACTAACTAGCTCTTGCTGACTAGAAGGGGATAGTCGATCTAGTGCTCTTGAGTTGATGCTATCACCTAGGTTTGCTTGGAAAGCAACCAATACAAACAATAAACCAGAAATAACAAAGCCTAATTTAGCTCGAAAAGAGATCATTGAATAGAACCCCAAAATAACGAGGGTATATAGTAATAAGCCACTTCGAGAAGCAGTAGCCAATACGGTAAACAACGTAAATAAAACAACTACAGACTCTTGCCAAGTAAAACCACTACGACTGTTTCGACACAATAGTACTCCAGCCAATGAAAACACCAAGGCTCTCGCGCCATCATTAGCGTCCCCAGCAAAACCGGCTGCGCGATAATCCAAATTAGAAAAGGTGCCTGGATTAACAACATCTCCCCAAATTGAAGCGCAAGCAAGTATTAACGATATCCAACAAGCACGCTGTACCGTTGCCAGAGACACTGTACTAAACCAATTGAATAGCACCATCAACCAGATTAAATGAAACCAAGGAAAAGCAGCATTAGACAAATTAACCGGTGGGCTAGCAATAAATGACAGACCGTAGCATGAGTTAACTAACAACATGCTAAGTAGCAACCATTGTGTTTTAGGGAATACGTGAAAGCGCTTATCAAATAATGCAAATAAAACCGACACTCCGAGCATGCCAAGCAATGCCACATAAGAAAAGCCGGGAATTAAACGGGTTAGATACAAATCCAACGCGGACAAGTGCATAGCAAACACTATCATTGAGAGCCAATTAAGTACCTGCCTAAAACTCACTATGCGTTATCCTTAAACAACAGGCTTTCCCATTTATCATAAATAATATCTGGGTGATAACGTTTATTCGCTAAATAAGCAGCCTGCTCTCCCCACGCCAGCAACTCATTGTCAGGCAATTCGAAAATGCGCAGCAGCGCTTCACTTAGGGCTTTAACATCCTTAAGTGAAACCAATAAACCAGTAACTTCATGCTTAACGATATCTTCGGGGCCAAATAAAGTTTTATAACTCACTACCGGCAGACCCATTGCTTGTGCCTCAAGCAATGCCACTGGGAACCCTTCCCTATAGGAGCTCATAACAAATACGCAGGCTTGTTGCAGCTTCTCTTTTACTTTATTAGTTGGACCATGCATGGTTACACAGGACTCTAAACCTAATTTTACGATAAGCTCTGACAGCTGCTGCAGATATTCACCAGAACCATAAATATCTAATGGCCATCGTTTATCTTCAGGGATGAGAGCCAGCGCGTGTAAAGTATCTTGTAAGCCTTTTTCCGGTGTTAGGCGGCCAATAAACACTAACTTCTTAGAGTTAACTTGCGCTTTAGTTGGGGCATCTAAAGTAGCAATAGCGGTACTATTACCAATAACTTGGTAACCTTGCGGCCGCCAGTCTGCTAAGGCTTTTCTGATGGTGTCTGTTTGTAGTACTACTTCATCAAAACGAGCGTAGCAATAACGAGTGAGCCTTTTCCACAATGTGCCATGCCTTTCAATTAGTGGGTTGCTCACTTCACCACAGTAAATCTCAACCCTTGTCCCTCTAGTTGCAAAAAAAGCTAAACACGCTAAACGATGAGTAAATACCATTAAACGCTCTACGCCATGGGACAATACATACCGCCTAATAGCTTTTATCGTAAGTATGTTCTCAATCAAGCCCGCACCTTTAAAGTGGAAGCGTTGCTGATGACGAAGTGGGTGAATAGCTAACTTAGGGCTTACCTCAAAAACAGGTGAACTAACAAATAAAGTCGCTAAGGCAATATCATGATTGGTATCGGCAAATTGAGAGGCAAGTTCGCAAGCGACTCTCTCCGCACCGCCTTGAGCGAGGCCAGGAACCAAAATAGTAAGTTTAGCCAAGGTGCTCGGTCCTTAATTTCCTATTAGAAGATGGAAGCAATATATCTCGCAGTAAAAAGGCCAATAGGCAGACTGATACAAAGTAGATAATCGATGTAGTTATTGCTATGCCGCTAAGCCCAAACCAACGGCTCATTAGGTAATCCAGCACAATATTTAGAAAGAAAGCCGTAAGATTGATAAGCAACATCACTCGCGCTTTGCCCAAACTAACAACGCACCGAGAAAGCACCATTCCAACCAAATACAACGGCACCAATAAGGTATAGAGCTGAGCAACACTTACCAATTCTGAAGTCTGTGTGATATCTACTTCACTGCCTTTAAACATAAAAGGAATAACAAGAGGTAGGATGATATAAAGGGCCCCAGCAACACAAGTTCCTAGTACTGCCGCCAAGCCAATAGCCTTAGTAAGCCGAGCCTTGAGTAAATCTTTACTTTCGATCCATTCAGCCATGTGTGGTATCAACATGCTACCGATGCTCATTGCCAATACGCTTTGAGCAACAGCGACAAATTTGTAGGCATTACCTAATACACTCACACTCCCCTCACCAAGTTGGCTAGCAAAGCCCAAATCGATCAAGGGTAAGGTTGCGAGAAGGCTTGAGCTTAAAACCAACCACAAAAACTCTTTAAATAGTGGTTTAGTGCTATGTTTTGCACCTGTTGAGTAGAGTTCTCGACCTAATTGACTCAAATGCCAATGCTTAAATACTAAGATGAAGAAATGCAGCAGGTAAGCGAGTAAGAGAGCCAAGGCAATGTAAGAAATAGTGAGAGTTTTACCTGCTAGCATAACTACGATAACTACCGTTAGGCCGAAAGCCGGCATTATCAGTTGAGATGCCCCCAAAAAAGCTAACTGTTTTTTAGCGGTAAGTGATGCGATTAAAGGTGCCTGCAGTAAGCCAGCCGCGACAATCCCCACAAAGCTAAAGTAAACCAAAGGTTCAACTTGAGAAGGGCTATAAATAAACCGAGGTAAAATATATCCTGACAAAAACGCAAACAATATGGTTAGCACGACGGACAAGAGTGAAAACTGGCGGTAAAAATGGTTGAAATTGAATTGATGACGTTTTAGAAAAGAAGCCAATAAACTATTCAAAGCTCCGGTTACAATACTGATAACAAACATCGCGATAGCAAATAACAATAAATAGCTATCTAACTGAGCATTAAAACCTACTTCCCTAGCAAATAGAATATCTCGAAAAAAAGCTAAAGCTTTACCTAACACCGACAACATCGATAAAAGTAAACCCGTTAGCAGTAACTTCTTAAACACTTAGCTCTTCCATTACAGCAGCACTAACCTATATAGCCAGCTTAACTAAAATCCTTTTAGTTAATAGCGCCTTAGTACATTAATACTGCTACACTAACACTGATTGTTTTCACGCCCAAAGCAAAAAGTTGTTAAATACAAGTTAAAGCGTCAAGTCGTGAAGCAACTACCAAAACTATGTATTTGGTACAAGGGCTAGGCATTAATACCAGCATTAGAAACTAAGATATTCAGCAATTTTCATGTAAAGCGCTGAGAGACTCAATAATCAAGGAAGATTAATGACTAATTATTTTATGTTTATCAATCAACTCAAGCGGACTGTAATCGCTAGTGTGATTTTTATCGGCTCACTTAATCTCATTAGCTGCGCTAATACTGCAGAAGGCGCAGGGACAGGTGCTTTGGCAGGCGCTGCTGGCGGGTTGGTCTCAGGCTTAATTTGGGGCGGCGATCCTTTGGAATCAGCCGCGAGAGGCGCAGCGGTAGGTGCAGCATCAGGTGCTGCTGTAGGTGCAGTGCAAGATGTGAAACAAACCTCTGCAAAGGAAGCACCACAACAAACTACTGAAAACAGCTCCAATCAACTACCAAGTAAAGAACAGCTTATTGCCGCTATTGGCGAACCAGCTGTTGATGGCATAGTTGCATTGGCTAAATGTGATTACTCTAGCGCGTTAAGTAAAGCTAAGTTATCCAAAGCCGCCAGCGAGCCACATTACCAAGAAGCAGGGGTGTGGGTGGAAGCACTTAGCTATGCCGAAACAGGAGATGTTGATAAGTTAAATGCCAGTTATGCAGAGATTATCAAGCTGGACAAACAAGTGAGCAATGTACTAGAAGCCCAAACCGAACTGTCAGAAAGCTTAAGTAAACTGAAACAGATTAGACTCGAACACAACCTTCCTGAAAGCTGCTCGTAGTTTCAACTGGTACTTTAACAAGCTGAAATGAATAGCTCTAAAAGGGATAACTATGTAGCTAGCGCTTCAAGCCTAAAGCTAACTATAAACAAGAAAGCAGTCGAAGATTAAGTTCGATAAAGCACTTTAACCACATGCCAGCCGTGCTTAGTTTTTACTAGGTGCGGCACAAGTATTTCGCCACTAAAGCATACCTTGTCAAACTGCGGCACCATTTGTCCGCGCCGAAACTCACCTAAATCACCACCCTTTTTTCCTGAAGGACAAGTAGAGTGTTTTTTGGCTAAAGTTTGGAACTTCGCTCCCTTCTTAAGCTGCATGATTATATCTACAGCTTGCTCTTTATGCTTAACCAAAATATGTAAAGCTGCTGCCGTTCTAGCCAAAATTACTCCAAAGAAAAAGCGGATTATACTCTACCTCACCAGCTGTTGAGTCAAGCTCGAACAAAAAAGCCAAGGCTCATACCTTGGCTCTATCTTCAGTACAAATCTGTAGACTTAATCACTACCAAACAGATCACGAGTATACACTTTGTCAGCAATATCCTTGATCTCGTCAACCATTCGATTTGCGATTACAACGTCGCAATCTTGTTTAAACCTTTCAAGATCACGATAAACCTTAGAATGGAAAAATTCTTCTTCTTCCATCACTGGTTCATAAATCACCACCTCAATACCTTTAGCTTTTATACGCTTCATAATACCCTGAATACTCGAAGCTCTAAAGTTATCCGAGCCCGACTTCATAATTAAGCGATAAACACCTACTCGTTTAGGGTTACGCTTTACTATTGATTCTGCGATAAAGTCTTTACGGGTGGTATTGGCATCCACAATTGCACCAATAATATTGTTGGGTACGTCTTTATAGTTAGCTAATAGTTGCTTAGTATCTTTAGGTAAACAATAGCCACCGTAGCCAAAAGAGGGATTGTTGTAGTGATTACCAATGCGAGGGTCTAGGCCGACCCCTTCGATAATATAGCGACTATCTAATCCATGGGTTTCTGCGTAAGTATCTAATTCATTAAAGTAAGCAACGCGCAGCGCTAAATAAGTATTAGCAAATAGCTTAATGGCTTCTGCTTCAGTAGAGTCAGTTAGCAGTACATCAATGTCTTCCTTTACGGCACCTTCTACCAATAAATCGGCAAATACTTGCGCACGTTCTGATTCTTCACCAACTACAATCCGAGAAGGATGCAAGTTATCGTACAGTGCCCTGCCCTCTCGCAAAAACTCAGGTGAGAAAATAATGTTATCTACACCAAACTTCTCACGCACTGATTTAGTGTAACCCACCGGTACAGTAGATTTAATTACCATAACCGCTTGTGGGTTAATTGCCAATACATCTGCAATCACAGATTCAACAGATTGGGTATTAAAATAGTTCGTTTCTGGATCGTAGTCTGTAGGCGTGGAGATGATCACATAATCAGCACCTACATAAGCCTGCTGCTTATCCAAGGTCGCTGTAAAGCTGAGCGTTTTATTTGTGAGGAAATCTTCGATTTCAGCATCAACTATAGGTGATCTTTTGCTATTAAGTAAGGCAACTTTTTCAGCTACAACATCTACAGCTACTACTTCATGGTGCTGTGCTACTAACATAGAGTTAGACAGACCTACATAGCCTGTTCCAGCTACTGCTATTTTCATTAATGAACCTCTTTAAATAAGGGGATACTAAAATTAAACGATTATTATGATACATCTAAGGCCTGCCCAATCCTAGAATATTACTCATTGAACATACTCTGGATAGCGTTATAAGAGTCTACTTAATCAAGGTATGATCAGCTTGCTTTCTCACAGGCCAATAAACACTTCATAGAACTCACAATGAACAGAAATATATCGAACACTTTAATAACATCACCCTGTTAAATTCAAAATCGAAGCAGTTAAACAAGCTAGGTAGCGAGGCTATATATCACTATCTACAATCAGCAAGACGAGATACGCAAACTTAAGCGTGAATTACGTAAAGCGACAGAACCACAAAACATTTAGAAGGAATCTGCCTTGTATTTTGTAGTCGAGTCAAAGAACACACTACCCGTCCATAAAACCTCATAGCAAACATTGCCCCATTCAGGGGGGCGAGCTTTGCAGCTGTACCCTATTGGTTATTGTAACTTGCTTATGCATCCATTAAGCCACGAGGAGGTGAAGAGAAAAAGCTCGTAGGCCCAATAAAACCATTCGGGATTGAGTTACAGTTATCGTAATATCCATAAATATTTGTCTGAACTGCGAATTACCTTTTGCCTAAACCGAGTGCATTAATGAACACGTCAAGCACGTATAAAAAAAGCATGGGTATAAGTCACTAAAGGGCTGCTATAGAGATAAACCAGACATTAATGCAGCTAATACGCTTAATCGTGAGTTTGCTGTATAGGAACCAAATCTATGCTGGGGCAGCCATATCCTTAATCCGCAGCCAAGAAGGTCTACTGTTCATAACAGTAATGATGGATCTGGATACTCGCAACATTGTTAGATGGTTTATGGGTGAATTTATGACTGAGGAACTAGTGCGTGATGCCTTAACTGCTGCATATTGGGGAAAAAGCCTAACGATAAAGTGAGCCTCCATACTGACCTGGACTCCCAACACTCCGACCGTAACTTTATAAAAATACAGACTTAATTAGGTATAAAGCCCAGTACGAGCGGTAGGGAAAATTGTTGGGATAACGCAGTGGCAGAATGCTTCTTTAAAAAAACGTACACAAAATTAAGTATAAAACGAAGGATTAGGCTAGACAAGCTGTGTTCCGCTATAGCGAAATGTTCTACAGTTCGAAGTGTCGACACTAACAATGGCCTTACGTCTCCTGCGGACTTTGAGCAACAGTATTTTGAGAACCTAGAAAGTGCCTAAGAATCTCAGGCTTAACCAGAGTGTGTTGTTACCCAAGCAACAATGAGCCAACCCTCAATATTCAGATCATTAGACCAAAATACTTGGATCACATAAAGGGTTTATTAGTCTTAGTAGAAACGATGGTTTAGCGTTACGCAAACGGTCGCTGTGGTTCCAATCTCTATTAGTACAGCAGTAATATTAAAGTGTGTGTTTACAGGTTCGCATCGTGCATTAGTGGGCTTCATCAACTCCACTTTTCAAGTCATAGTCTCGACATTAAATCACCAAGCTAGAGTTGTATTATAACTAAGCGAACACAAACGGTATAGGTGAACGGAAGGTACAAAACACAGCAGTGAAAGTGCCGACCTTGGCGCAAACACATCCTCGCTGGTGATGCTGATACGCATAAAATTGTTAACTTGGTTGCGCCACTCAATCCTATGCTGGACAGCAAATTCGCCAACAGAGCTTATACACAAGGCCGTGCTTATAACACGAGAAAAATACACGATAACTAAGCATAAAGGGTTTGAATCGGCTAATCCACCAAGAAATGAGAGAAATCGAGAGGAGCCCACCCGAAATTACATTGTTAGTACACTAAAAAGTGAAAGATGAAAGATGAAAGATGAAAGAGTGGACAACTGAAACAAGTTACCATGAACGTTCAATTTCAGCGGCAAAAAAACTATAGAAAAACTAATTAGAGATAAGTTGAATCCACATAATTACACTGTATAAGTGGGGGAAAATGATAAATAGTTTCGGATAGCTAAGTAAGGTAACTGGGTAGTTAACGACGCTAATCTTATGTTGCGCCTTAGGCTTGGCTAGCTTGAAAACGCCAGACACGTGTTGATTAACCACTGACAAATATAACTATATTGAATTTTTATACTTCAGCGCACCCCATGGAAACAATAACGGACGGCAACCTGACTAGCCTGAAAAGCAATGTGGTTAGAAACAAACTAAATATTTAGATAACTAGAAGTTTACCGAACAACGAAATTAATACCTTAAAGTAATAATAAAGCTTTGTAAAAGCTCATTATTTCATTAAGCTACCAAACTTAAGCCTTCGTTACAAACTCATTATCGTTTTCTAAGCAGCTTTGCAGGAACACCTCCTGAAATACAAAAATCGCTAATATCCCTATTAACCACAGATCCAGCTGCAACTACTGCGCCTTCTCCTATTGTAACGCCGGCTAAAATTGTGCAGCTACCTCCTATCCAACAGTCGCTATGAATTACTATCGGCTTACTACTATATCCTGAGTACTTAATTGGTTCTTTCCCGGATACTATATGACTCCTACCCACTATTAAATTGTTAGGTGCTATAAGCGTATTATCACCTATTAGCACTTTCGAATTTGTAGCGCTTATTATCGTATTTTCACCCAAATAACAGCCGTCCCCAATCGTAACGCCTCTACAGTTGCTAACAATAACTCCAGGTCGTATAGTAACATCTCTACCGACTTTTGCTCCTGCTATACGCAGAGAAATGACTCTTGACTCATAAGCTATTCTGCTGAACTTAGCTTTTTTAAATATCAAAACAGCAAAACCTAAAACGTAATAGATTAGTCTCATAACAGCCCTTTCAAATCATTATAAACAGTATTACTTACACATGACCAACTGAAGTTATCCAACTTAGGGAAGTCTCTATCTTCAAGGCTACTGTGGTGAAAAAACAACATTGCTTCTTTAATTGAGTTAACAGAGCTTGGTTGAACAAATTGAATCGACTTACACTCAGGAAAAAGAGAGTATATTCCCTGACCGAAGGAACAAATAACAGGACAGTGTTTAGAAAGTGACTCCAAGTAAACTAAACCAAAAGTTTCGAAAAAAGAAGGTACTACGAGACAAACCGATGATGTATATAATTTAGCTAAAGACTTCATATCCAATTTTTCAATTAAAACAGTACCTTTCAAGTTGGAAGCGCTAAATCCGGTACATTCTTTAAACTCTTTAGCCCCTCCCCCTACATATGTTATTGAAATATCATAACCACAAGATGCTATTGCTTGGTGAGCTAACACGACATTGCGAAGGTTTTTATTCTCATTAAATCGACCGACAAATAAAAAACCGTTACGATTAGCAGTTAAACTTAAATCTAATGACAAATCCTCGCAACTATCTAACCAAAAGTCGTTTATTCCGTTAGGCCATAGGTATGCTTTCTTTATCCTATTCGCTCTACCATTCATAGCATAGAATGATTTCATGTTAGCGTTTGAGACAAAGCCTACTGCTGACGCACTTTCCAAAATAAGATTAAAAAAAGGCCTGTAAAACGGAAATTTTTTATAATAAAAATTTATATCTGTATTCCTCACTTGAAGCACGTAAGGTACATTGAAAAAAAACTTTGCTAGATAACCAATTGCACCATCAACAACCAGCGTATGACAGAACACTAGCTTAGCATCCTTAAAAAAAGCCCTCCTAATAGAAAAGATAAAAACCCACATCGTTCTAGCTAGTAAAAAGAACCGTAGCAGCCGTGAATATTTGCAATAGTAAACACCTTTATTCTTTCCCTTCTCCTGCTCATGACTACCGACGAGCACCTTTACTCTAGACTTATGGTGAATAGCAAAGTTTCTTATTAGATTATCATGCACTTTAGAATCATAATAATACTTACAAACGTGAACTATCGTCACTACCAATATCCTTTATTTTTTTAGTCAAAAGATAAATCGCAATACTACACATGCCAACTGTTAAAACCAACCTATAATCAAAAAATGCTGTCATGAACTCACGGACTGAGTACTTAGAAAAATAAAAAGTCAGATAAATAAAAAGCACCCCCTTCAACCTTGAATAAACAACCAAGGACAGAACTTTACAAACGAACATTATGTAAGAAAAAAACAAAAAGACCAAAGGCAATCCAAATACATTAAAGTTGGCATAGAGCTCTGCTATTAGTGAACTTGGATTATTATATGCTAAATCGGAATCTAGCTTTCCATTCATATATCTCCAGTTCCACTCTGCTAATAGAAACTGTTCATGCTGCCCGAATGTGTACCAGGAAGGCACGGAGCTCCCCCATAAAGCACTAGACATGTCAAAATAGGAATAAATAATGTAATGAGGCAGTAGATTCCCGACAGTAAATCTTTCAATAGGGTAGAAAAAGTATATCTCGCTGTTCCCCATAAAGTAATATGCTAATAAAGAAGCTAACGCTACTAAAGGAATCCCCAACTTTAATGCTTTAAGATATTCGTACCTTTGATTATTTTCATAAAAACAATACACTATATAAAAATAGAAAAATATAATGGAAATATAACCTTTTGAAGTGTTTGAAAGGTGCCACAATGTGATACCAAAGAAGAACAAAAACGATAACAACAAGTAATACTTCTTTTTATGCGTAAAACCTAAACAAAGAAAATACAAAGCAAAAAACTCAAAGGCAAAAAACAACACATTTAAATATTGCAGGCGAATACCAAATACATATGCTCCTGACGTATACAACTCTAGCCTGGTATCACGCGCGACACCGGCATCACCGGTCTGCAACAAAGCTAGTAAAGCTGAACCATCTAATATTCTTTTTAAGGCAAAAGTATAAAGCAAAGCGATTAAAGCTAAACATACAAGCTTTCCCAACTGAGATAGTTCTGGAATTCGAATATCTAAAAAAGCTGTTGAAGAATACGACCATTTTTTAAAAAAATTTGTCGAGCAAAAAAACAAAAAAACAACGGCAACGATCGAATTACTAGCGGCTATAACAACAAGGGCATCAAGATCTATATTTCTTAGCTGTTTAAAACTATCAAGACTAAAATATAAAAACGGAAGGCCTAAATGATTCCTCAAAAAATACATTATTATAAAGAATGAAACAGGGTTAACCATCTTTATCGCTCTAACTCCATTCACCTTAGGAAAGAGAAGTGCAAATATAGAAAGAAAGTAAAAACAAAAAAATAAAAAGCTCGCAAGATAATAGTTCAAAAACACTCCTAACTTATCTATACTTCGCCAAACCGTAAACAGCCCAAACAGCTACATTTAACATTGACCTAACAACACTATTATTAGCTACATCTCTGTTTATGAAATATTGGTATTTAATCAGCTTAATTTTATTTGAACTTATTGATTTCTTTCCTAGTCTGTATGTAGCTAATGTCGCGTCATTCGGATGTGAAGGTCCAGAATGAACTAAATAATGGTAAAAGAAATAGAGATCATTACGTGCTCTGTAGTTACCAAACCTCACATCTTTTTTCAAAAACTCACTCAATCCCAAAAAAGTTAAACACGATATATCACACCCTCTTAAAATACCTTTGCTAGTTACGACTCTCGATGGGACAAAGGGGGCCATAAACTGGCCTCTATTTTCTAGATAACGCTTGTAACCTGAAAAACAAGAATTTAAATTATTTTTTTCAATAAAGGACAAGCTATTTTGAAGAAAGTCATCTTGCCATATATCATCTGAATCTATAAACGTAATATATTCTCCAGAAATATGTTTAATACCAGTGTTTCTTGCGCCTCCTGCCCCAGCTACTTCCATGTTTTTGAGAATTGTCACTCTAGAGTCTGTGCAAATCTCTATCAATGCTGAATACTGCTCAATATCCGAGCCGTCATCGATTATAAACCACTCAAACTCACGATATTTTTGGGACATAACTGAATCGTATGTTTCTTGGAAATACTTAATAGAGTTTTTAAACGGCGTAACAATACTAACTAAACCACTTTTTTTATTTACCAATTCTTTCATTTATAAAACCCGTAATGCACTTTTCATATTTCGTTAAATTTTTAATAGTAATTGTATCGAGTCTCTCAAAATTTTTCATGTAACTAACGAATAAATCAAAATCACCAGTAGCTAACAGACTTGAGTCATGAAAATAAGTGCAAGCCTCTGAGCCATAGGCTATTGTTACAATTCCGCTTTCATGGGACTCAACTAAACCTGCAGACCACTCTCCAATACAGCAACTAGCATAATCGAAAGCATCCTCAAGCGAGCCGTGATCGTGTACGTATACGTTTTCTGCTTTATCCAAAAAGTCTAAGTTGGGTTTAGATAAACCAAATGTCGGGTGAGGCCTCACGAGATAGTTATAGCTGCCGTTCATACGGTCCACAAGTCTAGGGAACCAACTTGGAAGATCTAATCCACAGATCACTAGCACAACAGGCTTATCGCTCTCAAACGATAATTCGTTTTCTTCTTTTGGCAGAAAACTCCAGACTCTCCCCACGTTTACAGCCTTATCTTTTGAGAGTTGGTTATTAATCATGTCAGCATCTCTTTGTGACCAGCAAAAAAAATTGCTTGGTAATATATGGCTGCTAACAAGTTCAAGGTCAACATAACACCTATGGTTATTTGCTGCAGACAAACCATGTTGAATGTCAACAATAGTGATATCGAGCTCATGCGCCACAGATATTATAGACATACTTCGTATACCGTACCAATTAGTAATAAATACTACCTCAGGATTAGTTTGTTTTAAGAACCGTTTAAAAAATAAGCGGTAAACGTAAAACTGAATCTTATTCTTATAGCCAAACTTAGACAGGTAATCTTCATAGTTCGTAGCACTATAACTATTTACTTTTGCATTTAGTACCCTAGACAGTACCCTAGACAAAAAATCCACAACAGATACGTTAACATTAACTACACAATTTGATTTGTGACTAAAACAACCTACTTCGTTATCTTCGAAGTTCACATACCTCAGTGAAGTATTAAGTGATGATATAGAGTCAGAAAACTTATTGAATGAAACTCCATTTTTTTTTACCCTGCTAACACCATATGTGAAAAACACAACATCAGCTTTATGCCTTTCTTTACAGAACAGTAGGTACAGAATGTCAGAAATCGAACTAATTAAAGCTCTCACCCTTGTTTCTATTTTTAAGTTTGTTTTTTTAAGATCGGAACATGCACTATAAGAGCGAAACAAAATTTTATTTAGACTATTTAACTCATCTTTCATCACTAGCCACCTTCATAGTTGTCTCAATTGATAGGCGGAGAAGTATAACCAGTGACACACTTGAAGCTACTGAAGCGTAAGCAACACTCTCAATACCATAGCCCGAGAGGAATATAACTGAGCCAACATGTATAAACGAAGACAGTATCGTACAGATACTAAGCTTTAAATTTTCACCATGGTACATCAAATACCCACCAATAATATAATAAGGGATAGCCATAAAAAAAGAGAAAACGAAAATTGGAACATAAGTATGGATATGTTCAAAACCCTCTCCAAGAATGATGGAGTATAAGCGAGAAGGTAGAAGACTTGCGGCTCCGCCAAACATAACAGGCAGCAGTAAAGAATATTTAGCCAACTTAACTAGCGTCAAAATTGTAATATCTTTACCCTTTAGTCTTTCATAATAGTAGGGCATAAATGCCTTATTCAACGCCATGAGTATTACACTAACAACAGAAGAAACTTGAAAAGCAGTATAATATATCCCTAACATGCTAGCTGAAAACATATCGTATATTATAATTCTATCCAAACTAGTTTTACCAAAAGATGCGACACTGTGTAGAAGCAAGGGATAGGAAAACACAAATATATACTTCCAATAGTTAATTAGTATCTTGATACTATTTTTTATCTTTCTTGAAAAGAAAACAAAATAACATAACATCACAGCAACTAAAAAATTACTTAACAACAGCCAAAACAATCGAATTTCAACACTTGCGGACTGGAGTTCAAAAGCCATTATAGTACCAACTAATGAAATAGCATTAACAACAAGTTGAATAACTATATAGCATCTAGGATTCTTTTGGCATTGGTAATAAGACAGCCCCAAAGAAACAATCGAACTAAACAATGATATAAGTATGCAATAGTAATATTCAATTGAAAGAGATAGATAAAATGCAACCAGTAATGACACAAAAGAAAATGTAATACTATGAATCAACGACGTCTGAAATATACAGCTAATATTTCTTTTTCCTTTGGTATAATAATATCTTGCGAGGGCACCGCCTTGGTTAAAACCAATATAAATTTGAAACAAAACAACTAAAGATAAGAAAAATGAAAGATGCCCTATTCCTTCAGAGCCAAGCTTTCGGCTGAGATAAGGGAGCAAGACAAAGGGCATAGCTTTTGATATCAGCTCTCCAGCAACATAGATCATGCTGTCCTTTAAAATTCTCATTTAAAAAAAATTGCCTTTATTTTTTCATAAACTAAATCATGCCCTTTATTGTTCAAGTGATGATTATCGTCCATCACATACTCATCAACTTTTACACCTTTATATGGGTCAATCATATTTAACAATGAACCTAGGATATCATTATATTTATTGATATTAGCTGTCACTCCTGGGTTGTAGTTTTCATAATCAATTGTTGCAGGCGCAATACTTAAAGCATAGATTTCTGTATCAGGGAAACATTCTTTAAATTCACTTATATTTAACTGAAACTGTTTTGGGGTGACATAAGTGATTTTTCTATACTCAACAATTTTCTTTCGATACATTGTAACTATTCTTCTAATCAAGTTTCGTACTATAGGTATGGATGATACACATCTCAACTCATCGTACTTTAGAGCTCTTGGAGCACAGTCAACAATTCCAACTTGTAGTATTATAATGTCAGGCTCATAAGCTCTAAAATACACATTAACATTTTTTAGAAGCTCTTTACTTGAAAACCCCCCCCTACTAAATAAATAGGTACTATAGCTACTATTTTCATTAGATATACGGTGGGGCCAACATTCTTCTCCAGCGAGTTTCTCGGGAGTTAATCGAGGAAGCCCAAGAGAGTCAGTTATTATAAGAATTTTTTTATTGCTTTGCCTACACTCAGATAAAACCACTAAACTCACCGAAGTTAAATTAACCCTTTAAAATCATAAACGTATTGAAATTCACGCTCACGAACAAACTTAATAATATCCTCATGCCCAACAGCCAAAATTAAAACCGTATCTATAGCTCTATCAAGGTCATTGAGAATATCTATATTATAGTATTCTTTAACTTCACTTGGACATGCCCAAGGGTCATAAACACTCACATTAAAGCCAAGATTAACTAAATTTTTGTATAAATCGAAAACTTTAGTGTTTCTGATGTCAGGACAATTCTCTTTAAAGGTAAATCCCATAATGCTCACGTTACAGCCTACAGGGTTGATTTTGTTCCCAATAAGTTTGGCCAAAAAGTCATTTACCAGAAATGAAGGCACATTGTCATTTATCTCTCTAGCAGTTCTCATCAAATCTGGTATATAACCTGATTTTTGCGATTTGTGAAGAAGATAGTATGGATCGACACCGATGCAGTGTCCTCCGACCAAGCCAGGGCTCAGCTTCATAAAATTCCATTTTGTTGAAGCAGCCTCAATGACTTCATGAGTATCTATATCAAGAATACTGAAAATATGATGCAGTTCATTGATCAGTGCAATGTTCACATCACGCTGTACATTTTCAATAACTTTCGAAGCTTCTGCTACTTTTATAGAAGAAGCCTTATGAGTACCGGCTTCAATGATAGACTTATAAAGTGCATCAACATAGTCAGCAACCTCTAACGTAGAACCACTAGTTACTTTCAAAATATTAGTAACACGATGCTCTTTATCTCCTGGATTAATGCGTTCTGGTGAGTAACCAGCAAAAAAATCTTGGTTAAACTTTAATCCAGAGACCTTCTCAATTACTGGAATGCACTCTTCCTCAGTCGCCCCAGGGTAAACAGTTGACTCATAAATAACAACATCATTTAATTTAATCACCTTGCCTAAAGCTTCAGAAGCTTGCATTAAAGGTGTTAGGTCTGGTTGTTTATGTTCGTCAATAGGAGTAGGAACTGTTACAATAAATACATTACAGCCCCTTAGTTCTTTTAGCGATGTTGTATATGTAATTTGAGTCGCTTCTGCTAACTCTAACTCAGTACATTCTAAGGTGCTGTCTTTTCCTGAGCGTAACTCATCTACTCGCTTTTGATTAATGTCGAAGCCAATAGTTGGTCTTTTTTTACCAAACTCTATTGCTAATGGTAGACCAACATATCCTAAACCTATAATACCAACTTTAGCATTTGAGATATCAAACTGCATTTTATCTTCCTATCAATAAGACTTAATAATATTATTCTGAGAAAAACAAGCCATGAATCTAGACGTTTTCTCTAGATAAAACCATACTAATATTTTTATCTTAAATTTAAATTTATTAACCAAAAACACAACACTTAGGTTAAAATTTAAACCTACCATTTAATGTATCCATTCATTATAATCCACTTAGGTCATAAAGTACTTCACTAATAACCTTAGATTGTATAACCAGCCATTCGACTGTAGAGCTTGATATTTTTCTTCTGTTCTTCTAGAGAACAAAGATTGCTTGCATCACCTTTTAGAAATGCTTCGGTCTGCTTGTATAACCCGGGCTTATATTGAGAATCTAACGCGTCATTAATTTCAATAGGCTCAATCGCAACGCTACCCAGTTTCTGAATTTGTAACTTTTCCATTGGACGAAAAATCAAGCGATGTGCTGAAGTCAGAATTTCCACACTCCAACGTCCAGGAGCCCCCCAGTTACCGTGATAAGAAAATAGCGCGCCCGAGTCTGAGACACCAGCACCAGAGAAGTTGTATGAGCGCTCATGCCACTCTTCGCTACCACTAAAGAAACAGCTTAGCTGCTCAGGGAAACCACCAAGGTGGAATGCCATGTCAGTTACGTGAGTGGTGTTCGCAAGGAACCAGTTCTCTTTCACGCCTTCCGCTTTTTCTAATTTCGCGATCACATGCCCCCACTCCGTTAGTTCGAAGTTAAAGCTCTGAACGCCACCATCTTGCTTAATTATGTCCTTCGCTGCGAGCAGCGATGAGAAGAATCGGCGGTTGTAAGCGACATAAACCTTAGCATCATGACTTGCCGCGTAGTCAGCAAGCTCAGCGATTTCTTGCGCATCAAGACCGGCTGGTTTTTCTACCAAGATGTTTTTCACACCGTGATCAATCAATTTGATGGTTGTCGGCGCTAGTTGCTCAACGCCTGTGGTTACAATACCAAACTCGAACGACTTAAGGTCTTCAGACTCACAAAACTTATCCAACCCACCAATAAAAGGGCTAACGCCAGTCGCTTCTTGAAATTTAGCCGCTGAAGCTTCACTGCGTCCTACTACAACAAAGTCATGCTCCAGGCCATTAAGGACTTTCGCGTACTCTTGTGCCATCGGTCCGGCACCAATCATTAATATCATTTTGAAACCTTATGTAATTGGGACTAACTGTTCTAGTTCATTGCGTGCGCTAGGGTCGAAAATTGGGACAGCTTTACGTAAGAACTCTTCGTGCAACATGTTTGAGGTTGCCAATGGCGTCAACTCACAGTCTTGTTTGTTGATTAAGTCCAATACGACTTTGTTTGATAACTGACTTTGGAAGAAAATTTGTAATGGCGACTCTTTTACCGTTTCACCATCTTGATCAAGCCAACGTACCGCACCTTCACGCTCAGAGAGTTCAATGCGCTCACCGTCAATGATGACCGAAATATCGACCATCACCTGACCGCTTTCTGTCTGGTCACACTGAAGAGAGAGCTTGTGCTGGCCGGCTTGAGCAGAGAGTCCACCAACGATCTCTTTGTAGCCTGGGCGCTTGCTATCAATAACGCTAACATCATCTTGGAAAGCCAGCTCGTAGTTTGAGAAGCCCGCGAGGTAGTTCCACAAATCAATAAAGTGGATAGCGTTACATCCTAGCCCCCAGTTGCTTCCCGTCACTTCTAGAGCAACAGATTGAGCGCCTTGATACTGCTGCGCTAGCGCCAGATATGCTGGGAATTGTCTTCTCGGGCAGTTCACCCAAGTTTTCACGCCTGCGTTTTCTAATATTTTCTCTGCTTCAACTAGCTGTGCTACCGATTGGAAAAGTACTTTTTCCAGAACCAGGTATTTAACGGTCAGCTTTTCTACCAACTGCTTCACGATACCTAAGCGTACAGCAGCGTTTGTCGCCACAATCGCAACTTCTACGTTCAGTCCAGCTATCGCTTCCATGTCAGTAACGTACGTCACCTTTGGAGAAGTCTCCTGAGCAACCTCTTGGTAACGCTGTTTAGCAACATCAAGTGATTGCTCGGACGGGTCTAGAACATAGATGCTGAACTTGTCATCCAATTGCGCGAGTGCTTGAAGGTGTCGGCTGCCCAACTGACCTGCCCCAATAATAAGTAAATTGTCTTTCATGTAACTAATGCCAATCTAAGTTTTAAATTCTGTGTTGCCGTTTATAGGCTAAAGCCATCATCAACCACGATGTTCTGACCGGTGATGTACTTTGATTGCTCTGATAGTAGGAACAACACCGCACCAATCACGTCATCAACATCTAGCATGCCTGCGCCATGAGTTTTCTTTTTGTAGGCTTGTAAGAAGGCTTCAGGTTGATGATCGAAAATGCCACCAGGGCTGACGCTATTGATGCGGAACTGACTGTCGTTCACATAAGCAACCACATACTTGTTGAGATGTTGAATCGCTGCCTTAATTGCCGCGTACTCCACAGGCATGGTCATCGGAGTGTTGTCATAGATATCGAACTTTGGTGCAACTACACCATAGATAGAAGAGATGTTAACGAGTGAGAACTCTCTGCTATTACGCTGAAAATAAGACGCAGCTTGTTGAGAGAATAGAAAAGCACTGCCCAAGTGCAATGATAGGTTCTCATTGAAGCTTTCAAGGCTTACATCGAAGAAGTGTTTTCCGTAAGTTGCGTTTCTTGGGTATGTCGCGTTTACAGCACCATCAACATTAGCATCCAACTGGGCGAAGAACTGCTTAACATCGCTTTCATCCGTCACGTCGAGCGTATGGAATGAAATTGCTTCAGCGTTAATATCACAGCCTAGGTTTTCAATACGCGCTTTCATGCTGTCGACATTAATATCCGCAGCAATCACTCGTGCGCCTTGTGCAAGCACTTTGGTTACGAGCTTAGAGCCCAATAGACCACCAGCACCAGCGATGAAAATAACTTTATCTTTTAATAAATTATCCACTTAAAGACCGCCTTCTACGATGGCTTCTGCCAGTTTAAAATCATAAATATCGTCAATATCGACTGCTCGATCTTTTGGCACTTCGATACTTGTCACTCGCCCTGCGAATAGGCTTTGGTTTTGTAGGATATAACTTGGTGAAGTGACATAAACAACCGTAGTGATGTCAAAGGCGACAGGGGCATCTTGACGACGAGCAACGCCGCCTTCGATAAGGTTCATCAGTTGCACATCACCAGCTTCGTCTCTTCGAACCATGTTAAAGTATGGGCTGCGATTTGAAGGTGTGATACCAATACAAACATCCGCATCACTATCCGCTATCTGCTTAATTGCACTTTCTACATCATCAACACTGCGCAGAGGACTGGTTGCTGGCAGACTGACAAAGCGGTCAAACGAGCCATAGTTATCAGTAACCCATTCAACCGCGTGCATCCACGAAAGCCATTCAGGGCTGGTATCTGACGCAAGCTCAGTGGGTCTTTCAATCAAGATTGCATCATTTGCCAAAGCAACCTCAGCGATCGCCGCATCATCTGTTGATACAAAAACTTTGTCTATCGATGAACATGCTTTCGCAACATCTATGGAGTATTGCAGCAGGGGTTTACCGGCTAAATGTTTAATGTTCTTACCAGGCAACCCTTTTGAGCCGCCTCTGGCAAAAATAAAAGCATGGTTTTTCATTGTGACGCCTTTAATAACGATAATTTAGTGACTAGCTGCTCTGATTTGCTGGATCAGCTCAACACTCTGCTTAGCCTCTGCGACATCAATGCAGGAATGCTCTCGCCCTTCAATTTTAGAGATAAAATCGGTCAGCATATTCAAATACATTTGGTTCTTATCCCAGTCCGGTTCACTGTAAAGCACTTCATCACCTTTAGCGCTGGCGAGGGTAATTTCGTTTCTTATCAGATCCCACTCTAAGGTACCTAAGCTACCGATAACTCGACACTTTCTAAATGGTTTTCTCTGTAGGAAGTCTAAGTGGATATTCACCACCGCACTTTGACATACAGCAACGATGTCAGCGCAATCTTCCACATCAAGTGACAATTCATCACCAGAGCGTAAGATCGCATACTTCACATCAAGTGAACCAAATAACCACTGCACATAATCAAGCTCATGGCTCAACTCTAGAAGTGCACCACCACCGAGTTCGGCATTGGCAGAAACTCTACTGCGATAATCCTTATTAGGGCGCCAATCCGGCAAGTACTGCCCAACTTCAACATTTACGTTATAAATGTGTCCTACCGCCTGTTGCCCTAATAGCTTCTTAAACGTAATCGCCGATGATAAGTAGCGCAGACAGTAACCCATCGCGACAGGCGTACCATGTTTATCAGCCGCTTGCTGCACAAGCTCGCTATCAGCAACGCTTACGGAAAGTGGTTTTTCTATAAGGACAGGAATGTTCGCCTCAATCAAAGGCAGGGCATGCTTAGCATGAAATGGGGCAGGAGAAGCAACAACAGCGAGCTCAACCTCATGGGGGATAAGTTCATTGACCTCACCCACGACAACATCACAATCAGTGACAACTTCCCGAGGGACTCTTCCACTCGCAGACATGGCAACTAGCTTGCTATTAGGAAACAGTTGCTTGAGGTTTTTACGATGACGAGTGGCAATATTTCCTAGACCAATAACAGCAACACATTTCATCAGTTAGTCCATCCCTAAGGTATGAATGTCAGCTTGCGCACGGTTGAAATCGTCCATACGACCGATGTCTAACCAGTATTCATGGATTGGGAACATCAGAACGTTGTCGCGTTCTTCCATGTGACGCTCAAGCAGCGTTGGCATATCAATACGGTAGTTCTTTGGTACCGAGTTGATGACTCGTGGCGACACAACATAGATACCCGCATTCACAAAGAATCGCTGAATCGGCTTTTCCACCATACTGGTGATTTTGTTGCCTTCGCCGTTAATCACACCATAAGGGATTTGATAGTCGTACTCACGCACACACATTGTCGCGTCCGCCTGGTTCTCCTGATGGAAATCAAGCAAGCGCTGGAAATCTACCTTGGTTAACACATCACCGTTCATCAGAATCAGTGGTAAGTCTGCAGGTAAAGACTCCGGTAAAAGCCCCAGAGCGCCACCGGTACCTAAAGGCTCATCTTCATGCACATAGGTGATCTTAATACCTAGGTCAGAACCATCACCGAAGTAGTTGATGATCTGCTCTGGCATGTAGTGTGTCGAGATATAAAAATTCACAAAACCAGCTTTGACAAAACTGCGGATCACCGTCTCAAGAATAGGTTTGTTACCAATCTTGAGCATTGGCTTCGGGCAAGAGTCTGTCAGTGGTCTTAATCTAGTACCAAAACCACCCGCCATAATAAATACTGGATTTTCGTAGCTTGGCTTGTCAACTAGAGCGCCATGGAGTGTCTCTAGACCGGTAAGTTTGCCATCATCAATCAGCGGGATAAATAGGATATCGAGCTTGTTCATCAGCTCAATCAGTTCTTCTCGAGAGCTCGATGCTTTAGCGGTTATTGGGTTAGAGTTCATGACCTCAGAGACAGCACTATCAAGCCCCTTAGACGCTAATAAACCTCGACGTATATCACCATCTGTTACGACTCCCAGTAAACGATCGTCGTCTGCAACGACCAAAGCAACACGAAGGGCTTCAGAATCAATAATTTCTAATGCGGTTCTGATACTATTCGATGGCGATAAAATCGCTTTCTTCCAACTATTCATCATATTTGATCAACTTATTGTTTTGATTTAATTTAGAAAAAGTCATCGTGTCGTGTTGTACATCTGATAAAATTGTCGAACCAGCACCAACAATACACCGCGAGGCCAAAGTGACTCCTTGAACAACCGTGGCGCCAGCCCCAACATAAACCCCCTCTTCAACAGTAACTTGACCACAAAGTGAAGCTCGAGGTGCTATGTGGCAATACTCTCCAACGTTGCTGTCATGCTCAACAAGTGCAGCGCTGTTAACAACACTATGACGACCTACTGTAGCCCCCGTCTGAATAATAACTGAATGTAAAATTTGAGAACCTTCACCTATTTTTGCAAATGGGGAGATAGATGCGCTGCTCGAGAGAACCGTCTCAAAACGATAACCCAAAGCAAGGAAATACTCGTTCACTTTTCGTTTCAGATTGGACTTTGGCAGAGCTCCGATACCGTTCACTAAGAGCACATCACTAGGAGAAAAACTCAGAACATCACCATCATTTTTTAGATGAGATATTCCCTTAAATACTTCTCTTTGACTGATATCTGCAGGGCTCACAACAGCAATAATGTTTCTTCCTTGACCTAGTAATATCTCAGCAAGAACGGAGGCATGACCGCCTCCACCAATCATTACAATAGGAAGACTCACTTCATCACTCAATGATCAGCTCTCCTGCTTTGTATACTTTGGTTGCTTTAGTGCCAAGAAGTTCCCAATAGCGATAAGGCGACAAACCAGTGCCGGGACGCTTAATTGTAAGATTAGACTCTGTTAGCACTTCACTCTCTTGGATATCCTTTGCTGCCACTAAACTCTTTCGTGCTACTGATTTGTTCTTTACCTCAGAAACTGTCGGTGTTTTTACGCTAGACCCCAGTGCAATCTCAATCTGACGAATAGCTTTAACCATTGCCTCTAGTTCTTGTGGCTCTAGGGAAGCTTTGTGGTCTGGACCTTCCATCTTTTTATCTAACGTAAAATGCTTTTCGATCAAGGCTGCACCACGAGCAACAGCCGCAATTGGAATCGTTATTCCTTCACTGTGGTCCGAATAGCCTGCCGCCAAGTCAAATGCTCGCCCTAGCGTATCCATTGCTCTTAGATTGATTTCTTCCATTGGAGCAGGATATTCCGTCGTACAATGAAGAATTGTTACTTTCTCTTTTAGCGCTTTTTGACCAGCTTCTGATGAATAAGATTCTTGGAATCCTAGCATTGAAGGTTCTGCTTTTTCATCTGCTGTATAACCGAAAGCAATCACTCCAAGTGCTGTCTCAATTTCGGAAAGTGTTGCCATACCTGTTGATACAATAAGGTCACAACCAGTACGAGCATGAGCCAATACAAGAGGAGCGTTCGTTAACTCACCGGAAGGTAACTTCAAGCGTGTTAAACCAAGATCGTTGACTAGGAAATCTAAACTTTCTAAATCGAAAGCTGTTGATAGAAATTCAATACCAAGGGAATCGCAGTATTTGACGAGATCATGGTGGGTTTCGTACGACAGTTCTAAACGGCTTAACATCGCTAACTGAGACTCTTGCTTTTGAGTATTTATTACTTGATATTCAGCTTGCTTAGCCTCTTCGGTAACTAGGTTTTTTGCTTTAAAAGTTTGGAACTTTACTATATCTGCTCCAGCTTTGTGAGCAGCATCGACCAAAGAAAACGCTAGTTCTTCTTGGCCGTTATGGTTTACACCCGCTTCGGCAATAATCAAAGTCATTATTGTCTCACTCCACTTTCATGTTTAAGTCAGGTTCAATGTTTACATCATAAAAAGACTTACAAGGTTCAAAATCCAGTCCTTTAACCATCTCTATGACTTGCTTGCTACTATCACCTTGCCCGTAGGGGTTAGCAATACTTTCATCTTCAGCTTTATACTTTCGGCTCACAGCGAGGCCAATCGCTTTACTTATGGATTCTTTCGTAGCAGAGGTATTTAGAACACTTTTTGCAGCCAAACGCCCCTTTTGTCTGGACCCTATATTCACTGTAGGAACATCAAAGGCTGGTACTTCAATAATACCACTCGACGAATTACCAATAACTGCAGCCGCATGTTTCACCGAGCTTAGATAACGTACTTGCCCTAGTGATGGGATTGCCAAGACACGTTTTGGTTGACTTGCCGCATAATCTTCTAGCATTGGGATAATGCGTCGACCACCGTCATCTGCGTTTGGATAAGTCAATATGACTTGATGATCAGGGTATTCATCCAATGAGTCTAAAAGCGACCTAAAGCTTTTCTCTGGAGATTCAAATCCCAATGTAACAGGATGATAGGTAACAACAAAATAAGGTTCCGTGAGTTCAAAACTTAATGATTCGCTCAACTCAGAAACGGTCATAAAAGACGCTCGGTTTAGGTGGTCTAAACCAATTGCACCAATATTTCTTACACGTGCTGGCGATTCACCAAGTTGAATCACTCGGTTTCGATATTCGTCTGTCGATGTCCCATGTAAGTAGCTCAACTTGGTAATCGCATGACGAATCGCATCGTCATAAGCACCTTCCGTGATCTCACCACCATGAAGGTGAATAATCGGTATACGAAGTATCATGGCTGTTTGTGCTGCGGCGAGCGCTTCAAAGCGATCCCCAAGGATGACAAAAACATCTGGCGCTAGTCGCGACAATGCATCGGCAAAACCTAAAACCCCCAGCCCCATACTTTTCGCTGTTCCTACTGCGGAATCAGAAGACAACAAAATCTCTATTTTCTCATCGATATTGAAGCCATCTTTTTCAATTTGTTTGTAAGTATCACCAAACTCCGGTGATAAATGCATACCAGAAACAAGCAATTGAAGTGTTAAGTCAGGATCGCTTTGTATGTCCTTTAAAAGCCAAAAGAGCAGACCATACTCTGCTCTTGTACCAGTAAAGACCGCAACTTTTTTATGTGTCTGCGTCATGTATGTATTAAACCTACTGAGCCTTTGATTTCCACTGGGGTGCTTGGAAGATTGATTAGGTGTGCCTCAATAAACTCAGAGTAAGTGAGGTCACCACGTATTGCATTCTCAAACATAGGTAACCTGTGCATGAGCTTCCAAATAGGTCGAGTCATCACGCCTGAACCATTTGTGCCTATAAGTACTTCTTCGCGACTTTCTTTGTCCGGACAAATGATTGCATTTAGCCAGTAGTTTGACTGCGCATATTCTGGCTCAGTGACAAATTTAAAATCTGTTCCGTTAAAGAAATCCTTGTAGGCTTCTGCAAGTAGCCTTTTCTTTTTCAGGTATTGCTCAATGACTTCCATCTGAGCACAGCCAAGTGCTGCATTCAGGTTTGGCATACGATAGTTGAAGCCAGGTTCATCATGGAAGAACTCATAGGGATGAGGAACTTTTGCTGTCGTCGTGACATGCTTAGTACGCGCACCAGATTCTTGAGTCTTACATAACACCATGCCACCACCACCAGTGGTAATGATCTTATTGCCATTGAAGCTAACTGCACCAAAATCACCAATAGTACCGGTGTGCTTGCCCTTGTAGAACGAACCAAGACTTTCTGCGGCATCTTCAACCAAAGTGATGTTCCATTTCAAGCAAACGGCAACCAGTTCATCGAGCTCTACAGGGTGACCGAACGTGTGCATTGGTACAACGGCTTTGATTCTTCTGCCTGTTTTTTTATGGATACACTCCGCATCTATGACTTCAGCATTATCTTCTAAAAATGCATCCACAGCCTTAGGGCACAATCCCAGACTCACGGGAGAAACATCCAAAAAAATAGGCTCAGCCCCCATGTGATAAAGAGCATTGCAGGTTGCAACAAAAGTCAAAGCTTGCGTAATAACCAGGTCGCCTCGTTGAACATCAGCCATGTACAATGCAGCATGCAATGCTGCTGTACCATTCACTGTCGCTACAGCTTTAGCCGTACCAGTGTAAGCTTCAATTTTTCTCTCAAAATCATCAACAAACTTACCGACGCTAGAAACAAATGTACTTTCAATTGTTTCCATTACGTACGTTTTTTCGTTGCCATCGAACGTCGGTGCATGTAAGGGAATAAATTCGTTTGTTTTGTAAGTATCTCTCACAAATTTAACAATAGATGCCGCTTTCATTGAATACTCCACTTACATCTTGCTATCGAGGTATTTACCCGTTTCTTTGTGTCCAAAATCAGGGATCATGGTAAAGAACAGTTCCACAATCTGCTCTTTAGTCCAAGCTCGCTCACCTTTCATCTCAGAAATACTATTTTCAAACAAAGTAAGAAGTTCTTGCTCATAAAGAGGAGCATTTTTGATGATGCCCAGATTTTCGAATCGAGACATATCCAGCTCTTCTTTATCTGTAAAAAACTCTTCGAAGTCTTTTTCACCCGTTGTATCACTTGCAGTGAACAAACATGGCCACTTGCCCTGCTCTGGAAGCGTATGTGCAAGCTGGCGTGCTTCTTCTTCTGTTTCACATAGGTGAGGTTCAAAATCAAGTTGCTCTAGGTATTTCACCGCAATATCTGCAAACGAAATAAGATGTAGAGCTTCGCTCAGTTTCGGGAAGAAAATGTCGCGGTTTTCGCCAAAGATACAAGACATTAAACATAGCTCTCCCGACTCTTGAGGAGTAACAAAGTAACGCTTGATGTCGTTTGGTGCTACGATAGGTTGGCGTTTTTGGATACGTTGGTTAAATCCGTGTAGCAGTGAGCCATCAGAGAATGCAACATTTGCAAAGCGAGCAGTAGAGATTGCTATTTGCTCACTTTTACGCATAAGGAACATCTCCATAATGCGCTTTGATGCCCCCATCATATTGACTGGATTTGCGGCTTTGTCTGTTGAAACACAAAAGTATTTTTTTGCTCCTGCATCTATAGCCTGTTGAATCGTTTTATCTGTATTAAATACGTTTACATCAATCATACGCATCAATGTATAAGGGTCTTTCTCACTTCTAACATGTTTAAGTGCAGATAGGTTTAGCACATAATCGAACTTTCCATCGGCTTTAATGAATGCATCGTACTCTTGAGAACCAATGTCTAAAGCAAATGTTTGGAAGTCACCATCAATGTACCCAAATGAGCTACGGATATCTCGAACAAGTTCTACCATATTGTTTTCACTAATATCGACAACATGTAGCTTCTTAGGGTTACGTTTGAAAATCTCTTTAGTTACGGCTTGTCCGATTGAGCCAGCGCCGCCTAAAACTAAGAAAGTTGATTCCGATACGATATGTTTTAGCTTTACTGCTTGGCTCGTAATATCTGCACTGAATAGTTCTTTATCTCGGCCGATAAGAGACAAGATATTGATCATACTAACGATTCCTGATTGCTTTTCGATTACTCGTTCTCAGGGTTTACGTTTGCGCTGAGACGATTTTCATTCATATTGAGACAGCAAAACTTTACTAGCTCAACTTGTAACTATATTTATTTTACTTTTGTAAACCCGCCCCAAAAGAGCGTTTTCTATAAAAGTCTTTGTCTAAGCACTTTCTTGCTTGGCTCTAGAAAGTTTTAGTTGATTAACACGCCGCATGCGTCTAAATGCTTTCACTCTTCGGAGCGCTATTAGCAAGCGCCATACATGCTTTAACACCTTCAAATAACCAATAAACATCACTAAAAACAAACCAAAAGAAAACCAATCAGGAGCATTAAAACAGTTAAGCAATACACCTACCATAGATATACTAAAGCTTAGTAAGGTGATGCAAATAAGTGTTTGCCTTGAAGTAAAACCGGCCCGCATAAATATGTGGTGCAAGTGGTCTCTGTCAGGCTTAAAAGGTGATTGCCCCTTTCGCTTGCGCCTAATCATTACCCCCGCCATATCCATAAGTGGGATAGCAATAACCCACAAAGCGGTTACGGGTTTAAAGGCTGGCACTTCACCTTGCGAGCCTATCGCCAGCAACCAAACCACACTTAAGCCAACAAACATTGACCCTGCGTCACCCATGAAAATTTTACTCCGCTTGGGGTTATCCGCTCTAGTTAGGTTGAATATAAGATAGGGAATTAGCGCGACTACCAAGCAAAGAGCTATCCAAGATTCCAACACAAAACCTTCTAATATGAACAAAAGTGATAGCGACAGCATGCTAGTAAACGTTACACCACCAACTAAACCATCGATGCCGTCGACCATATTGTAGGCGTTAATAGCCCCCATAATGGCCAAGTAAGTAAATGGTACAGCTGCCCAGCCAAGGTGGATATCGCCCATTACTAATAAGTTGCCTAAGTTCTCTATACGGTCTCCGCTTGCAAACATCATTACGCTGGCGGCAACTATTTGGCAGAACATACGTAAACGTACACTTAAGTCATATTTGTCATCTAGCATCCCCACTAATAGAATACCGCCAGAAGCTAACAAAAAGTACTTAAATGAAATATCATAACCCTGAGCGATAACCAATAAAGAAAGTACAAAGCCTATATATACGGCTAAACCACCAATAAGAGGGATAGCACCTACATGTAGCTTTCGCTCATTGGGTTTGTCTACCAGTTCATGTTTAATCGCAATCGGTTTTAATACTTTAATCGCGCTGTAAGTGCCTAAAAAGGCAACCAGTAAAGATAGTATAAAGGTACTCATCTGTATCAACCTTTACTTATAAAGCGAATAGAACAATGACTAAACATCAGAGTGCCCTTTAGCAAAGTGCCGAACCAGTACCAGCATCACACCAAACATCCCCCCTAGTAAAGTCCCCAATACACAAATAAGTGCGCGTTTGGGTTTTACTTTTCTCTCTGCCACTACTGCGGGATCTACTACTTTAAATACGAAGTCATCATTTGCTTCTGCTAACATTAAGGTTTTAGTTTGCTCTTCTATAAGTTGGTAAAACACCGTTTGCATTTGTGCCACAGATGTTTTCTCTAATTGCTCTTTTAAGTAGTTAATATTAGCTAATGTTTCTTGCTGACTTCGTTGCTGCATTACCAGGTTAATATCTTGAACCAACCAATTTACCCACTGCTGGGCCACTATTGGTGAAATATGTTCAGCGGCAATAGTCACTAAACCTGTTTCTGTACTCGTTGCTACACTCAAAACTCCTTTAAAAACTTCATAGCTCTCTTGCATAGAGGGCTCAGCTTGTCTGGGAGCCTTAAAGTCGCGCTTCCATTGATTAGATTGAGAATCAAAGACCTCTGGGTTATAGCTCAACTCTCCGCTAACTGAATTCCACTCTTTTGCAGCCATTAAATCGGGTTTTATTTGATACCTATCTAAAAAGCTTTTAAAAAACTGCCGAGACTTTAGCACCTCAATCGCTAAAGTAGTTTGATCGGTTCCACCGCCTGCATTTAAATTAATTCCAGCTAGTGAAGCTAAACCACCAAACTGAGCAGCCATACCACTTAGCTTATTACTCTCTTGGTTAGAGGCCGCTAGCAATGCATTTGCTCGATAGACGTTTGGTTGCTTTATCGCAAATAATACAGAGCCTATAGCAAACACAGCAGTACAAGCAATAATTAGCCATTTGCCGCGCCAAATAATTGAGAACAATTCGCGCAGATCAATTTCATCTGCTGCGACTTGTTCGGAATAAGCCGGTGGATATGCTTGACGTTGTTGCACTTGTTGAGTCATAAATCTCTAAATATTCTATTAATCTAATCTTATGTAAACCAAGCTTACAGCTGAGTCAGTTACTTATTGATGGCGTTAACTGCTACGCCAATTTGATACATAATTTGGGTTACTGCTGTCCAAGTGCTCAGGGCATCTCGGTAATCGGTGTCAATTGGCACAACAATGGTGTCTCCTGGCTGCAATGGCTGCTTACTATTTTTAAACCAAAAGCCAGATTCTGGCTTGTACACAGAACCATTAGCGCGCACTACAAATACTCTATCTTCGTCAGCTTGCTTTTTAGCCCCGCCGGCAAAATTAATGTAGTCTTTAAAGCTGTATTGTTCGTCAAGAAGATAAGAAGTAGATATTTGTACCTCGCCCATAATTGTTACTGTATTACGGTATTGGGGCACATAGAGCATATCTTGATCTTCTAACATAAAGTCTTTAGACGAGTCCGCTAAAAGAATGGAAGGAAGGTCAACTACCATTCTACCTAGCGCTTTTGTGCCGCTCATTTCTTGAATTAAGTCTAACTGCTCCGATGGGCTAGAAGTGGAAGAAAAGCTACCTGGGCCAGATTGACGAAGGCTCTTTTTAGCGACTTCTTGGCGAATACTTTCTGCATAAGCGTCTATTTGCATTTGCTCACGCACACGAAGCGCTTCTCGAGTGAATACAGCACCATCTTGGTGGGCGTACTCGGTTAAACCGCCTGCCCTATTGATTAAGTCGCCAAGGGTTTCTCCGCGCTTAATCACATAAGTACCAGGGAACCGCACTTCGCCTTGTAAACTCACAGTACGCTGCTTACGTAAGTTAGGAATGGCCAGAACATTAAGCCTATCTCTGGCTTGCAGTACCAAGTTTTGATCTGGATTGCCTTGTAAAACATCATTTAAATCTAAGCGTAGCAAGGTAACGTCAGCGTTAGCGTCTTGAACAACAGTTCTAGTTAACTCGCTATGAAGGGCATAAGCGCCATTTTTTAGACCACCCGCTGCATCAATTAGGTCTTTAACTTTGTTCTTATTTGTAATTGGGTAAACACCTGGAAATTTAACTTCGCCAAACACTTCTACAATGTTTAATTCGCGTCCGGAATTAGACTGTTCTTGTAGCATGATGAGAATAGGCGCTAATAACTTTTCTCGTGTTGATGAAAGTACTTTTTTAACTTCGCCTTCCGAAATATCGGCAATTTTTGCAATGCGCTTTAAATCATCTTCACTAAACTCATCTGTTATATTTGAGTTTTGGTTTTGGTTTTGGTTTTGGTTTTGGTTTTGGTTTTGGTTTTGGTTTTGGTTTTGGTTTTGGTTTTGAAATAAAACGCCGTTTTCAGGCTGACCAATCGTTTGATTAGCTAAGTGCTCTGCATTTTCTAGCTTTGAGTTTAAAGCTGCCGCATCGGCACTGAGTAAATCTTTTTCCTTAGATCCAATTTGAAATGCTTCGCTAAACAGCTCTAAATCGTATTTAGTAAACACCAATAGTTCATCTTCTGGCTTAAGCAAGATATTGTCAGCTGAGTGTTTTTCTGTAATAGCTTTCTCTAAATTGATTTGAAGAACAGAAATAGTACGGTCGCTGTTCTTACGTATAACTAAGCTATAATTTAGATCACTACTGTTATTCAAGCTTCGTTGTAAATTGGGCAGTATATCTGAAACTCGCAAATCTTCACGCCATTGATATCTGCCGTCTCTAGCGACGTTACCTTTGAGTGATACATAGTTGGGTGAACGCTTATCCACTTGCTCAATAGTTAAAAAGTCACCATTTCGTAGTTTCATCTTAAGATCTGTCTTAGATTTAAGATCCAAAGTAACTAGGTCAATTAAGCCTTCGTTAGTAATTCTCTCTAATCTAGCCGATTTCTTAAACGCTTTGGTTGTATAGCCACCAGCAGTTCGAATTAAACCAGCGATAGATTCTTCACCACTAATCTCATAAATAGCAGGGCGAACCACTTCCCCTTCAACACTGACGGTATCGCCAAGTGGGCCAACAAAAACTACATCCCCACTGCGCAACTGGAGGTCGTTACTGGTATTTCCACTTAAGAGCAAATCATACAAATCGAAGCGGCTAACTAATTGCCCATCTCTTAACAAACGAATATCTCGTAAGCTACCTTGTTGGTTTACACCACCGCTGGCATACAAAGCATGGGTAATAGTAGATAACGAGCTAACTAAATACTTACCAGGCTGAAATGCATCTCCTAATACAAATACTTCTACTGTACGAAGCTCACCCATAGTGATATTGCTTCGTACACCAATTTTTTTCTCTTGTATTTGCTGAGTAATAAGTTCTCGAACCTGGTTAAATGTTAATCCAGAAACATTAACTGGGCCCAATTCCGGAAAGCTAATACTGCCATGACGATTAACCTTGAATTCAAAAGTACCATTCTCTTTACCAAACAATTGCACGTTTAGCGTATCCCCGGGGCCCAGTCGGTAGTTGTCGGTAACAGGAATATTATTAAGAGGTGCGAAAGTAGTGGGTTGTGTGGCAAAAACATCTAAACCAAAACGTTGTAATTCTGCAGTCTCACCAGCACTATTCTTGTCTGCAAGCGCTTGTTCTTCCGCCTGTATGTCTCTTTTTTGAGGCAACTGAGCTTGCTGGTCAACATTAGCTTGTGAAGGGACAGAGTTCGATTTTGAGAATTGCGAAATATCTACGCCGTACTGTTTGGCTAGAGCGGCTTGTTGATCTGCTGGCAGGCTTTTTAGTTGTTGAATTTGATCTGGGCTAAGATTCATAGCTAGGACTAAATTGGATACAGTTAACATCCAAACAACAATGAGACTTCTAAGTCCAAATTTCATTCTGTATTCTTCTCTTTCTCAATCAACAAATTTAGCTGTGAAAACACAATTAACAACGAGCTCGATAATACTTCAATTTACTTCTTTACGTAAACTTACATTTGCCGTTTTAGCCAGACAAAGCTTTAAGTAACAACAAGTGTTTATTACTTAAGCATTTTTTATATTTAGTTAACTCTAGCTTTAATCAAACCTTAGAAGCGATATTGAAAGGCCAAGTTTAAACCACCAATTTTTGCTTTATCGGTATTCAAGCTATTTAAGTATTCAAGGGTAAGTGCTGTTTGTTTACCTAGGGCATAGTGAGCCCCCAAGCCAAAGCTCATACCTGTTTCGGTACTATTGCCTTTGTTTTGCTGGTCTAATTTGGCACTAGAACCACCGACAAGTGCATAAATGGCCGTTTGATCGGTAATAGGTACATTACCCTTTACCAATAACGAGGCTAACCCGTCTACTGATATACCACCAGATCGACCAGTCGATACACCATAGCGTCCTTCCAGGGCAACATAGTCATTAAAGTAGTGGCCTATTTGAGCTTGAAACAATAGCGGACGGCCGCTTTCAGCTGAAGAGCCGTCAATGTTATATTCTGTTGATGTGTAGGAAAAAATAGCGCCAGCATAAGTGTTGGCTTGCGTACTTCCACTAGCTAATAGAAAGAAGAGAAAACTGAAAGAAGTTTTTAAGCGATTTGACACTACCACGGAGCGATTCCCTGCACTATACAATAATGGGGGAAAAGTATAACACAGCAATTTTATGGATAAATACCATCTGTAGTCCAACAGTTTGATATTCAAGCGCTTTACAATGGTTTAAATACTATTAATTGTTTTAAAAACAGCAGCCTAGATCGCTGAAAGGCCTTTCTGGAAAAGATGGATATTTTACCTATTTTTGATGCGGCACAAATATAACAACCAACAACTGCTTAAATAACCAACAGAAAAACTAATTTAGCTAAGAATAATACCTTTCTATGTCGCCAATAAGCTGCTTTAGTAGCTCATTGTCAAAATGATTAACTCCAGCGGCAGCTTCTCGCCCTCCCCCTGATTCATAGTTACTACAAATTTCCCCTGCCCCATATTTTTGAGAAAGAGGGGCGCGCAAGCTAACTACTGCTGCTTGACTATCAATTTCGGTTAAAACCAAATGCGCCAGTGAGGGGTGTTGGTTTGCTTGTTGATTACCAAAAACGCCGCTTATCCGTCTAGCCCAAGCCGCGTTAGGTAAGATAGTTACTTTTACAATAGAGCTTTGGTAGTGAGCTTTTACGCTGTTGGCAAGATTCATATCTTCTTGATAAGCATTTTTTAGCTGATGATAGGCAGATTGACTATCAGCAACAGCTTCAAATGGGGAGGAGTATTCAAGCAATTGTTTAAATAGCATAGCAGGGTCATAATGAAGATCGGCTAGCGCAGCACCATACCCGTTGTAATTAACTAAAGTGCCTAGCTCTTTTAACTGTTTGCATTGCAACTCGCTTAATTGAGCTTGCTGACACAAAGCATCTGCTTTCGCAATTAGGTTATCACCAAAAGCAGCAGCAATTGCCCAATGGTGATATTTTCCCTTAAGCTTTTCATCAACCAAAAGTGCAGTGCAAACATCCGTATCGGTATTAATATCTGCTAGCAGATTTGGGTGCGTTGGTATTTCACCGGGGCGATGATGGTCAACATAATGCACATTAGCGCCTACATCTAAGGCTCGCTGTAAACCATCTTGGTTTTTTTCCATAGAAATATCGAGCACGGTGACTTGATCATTTGGCTGAAACTCAAAATCGTTCATCAACTTATTTTCACGCTTAACCCCTGTAAGCAAAATACTGTCTTGGGGCTCGTTTAAACGAAGCTGAATCAGAGAAATAATGCCGTCAGCATCACCGTTAAAGATATCTATGTGTCGCAAAGAGAACCTCGTTACTAAGCCTTAACAATACCAGCACTAATAAGTGCATTTACCACGAACTCTGCACACTGTTCGACCGATTTACCATCGGTTTGCACGTGTACATCAGCTTTTTCTGGCGCCTCGTAGGCAGAGCTAATACCGGTGAAGTTTTTAATCTCGCCGCTACGTGCCTTTTTGTACAAGCCTTTTGGATCACGCTGCTCACACACTTCTAAGGGCGTATCAATAAACACTTCAAAAAATTCGCCATCACTAAGTTGATTGCGAACTAAAGAACGGTCCGCTTTAAAGGGGGAAATAAAAGCGGTAGAGACCACTAAACCAGCATCTACAAACAGCTTGGCTACTTCACCAATACGGCGAATGTTTTCTACTCGGTCAGTGTCTGAAAAACCTAAATCACCGTTTAGCCCATGGCGAACATTGTCACCATCCAGAACATAAGTATGAACACCACGTTGATACAATAAGTAATCAACTGCGTTAGCAATAGTAGACTTCCCTGAGCCGCTTAAACCAGTAAACCAAAGTACGCAGGGTTTGTGGCCTTTTTTCATCGTGCGCAACTCTCGATTAACACTATGATTATGCCAAACCACATTCTCGCTCTTTTTATCCATAACTCGCCTACTCTGCTATTTAAATAAAATCACTATAAAGGAAAAACTATTGGAACCAATACCAAAACCACCAAGCCATAAACCAAGGCTACCGGTAAACCTAATTTAACAAAGTCTCGCAAACTGTAGCGACCGGCGTTATACACCATTAAATTAGTTTGATATCCATAGGGGCTTACAAAGCTAGCACTCGCTGCAAAAGCTACCGTCATAACAAAGGTCATCGGGTTAGCTCCTAATGCGTTAGCCAAACCATAAGCTAAAGGAAACATTAAGGCTGCCGCAGCATTATTGGTAACCAACTCGGTAAATATCCAAGTTAGTAGGTACACTGCCACTAAACTCAGCATAAACCATTGGCCACTTAAGCCGCCGTTGAACAAGCCCTCAAGCAATTCCACTAAACCTGCATTGTGCATCGCCTGCGACAATGCCAAAGCTGATGCAACTATTAACCAAATTTCTTTAGGAAAACGGCGTACTAATTCACTGGGTGTTAAGCACCTGAAAAAGATTAAACCACCTAACAAAACAACCATAGCTTTAAATAGACTAACCAAGCCAATCGCTGCTGCACCCACGGCTAGAACAAAGCCACCAATTGCAATAAGCTCTGAAGCACCATTTAGACGAGTATCGGGCTCAACCCCACTTACCACGATAAAGTTTTTGCTAAGGTTAGTTCGCGACTTAAAATCGGCGCCAACCGCCAACACCAAAAAGTCTCCGGCCTGCAGGGTTATTTCGCCTAGCTTCCCTGATACTCTTTCGCCATCTCGCTTAATTGCCACAACCGCTGCATCGAAGCGTGCACGAAATCCGGCGCCTTTTAAGCTTTTCCCCACTAACATGCTTTCTGGGCGAATAACTACTTCGGTAAGGTTAGAGCCCAATAAGCCATTTGAATCAGCAAAGGTTTGTAGTCCAGAGAACTGATTGAGTTGCATAACTTTTGTAACGTCGCCGCTAAAAATAAGCCGGTCGGCTTGTTGCATCACTTCGGTGGGAGCTACCGGGCTAATCAGTTTTCCATCTCGAACAATTTCCACAAGGAACAGAGACTCCAAGTGGCGCAGCCCGTTTTCTTCAACACTCTTACCTATTAAGGCAGAATCTGCTTGAATCTTGGCGTCAATGAAGTAGCGATGATAATGATTTTCTTCACGCTGGTGATCAGGTAAATAGCGTGAAAAAAACGCCAAAGTAAAACCACAAGCCACCACTGCAACCAAGCCTATTAAGGTGAAATCAAAAAAGCCCAAACTTTCACCAGTGCTCTCAAGCAGCAAGCTATTTACGATAAGGTTGGTAGAGGTACCAATTAAGGTAAGCGTTCCACCTAAAATAGCCGCGTAAGATAAGGGCAATAATAAGCGGCTAGCGCTGTGATAAGGATTATTACGAATTGGCGCCAATAAAGTGGCAACTACCGCGGTATTATTTAAGGCAGCAGAAGACAGCACCGTAGTGGAATATAATCGAAGCCAAGTAGAACGAAGCGATGGTTTAATGATGGAGGCCGCTAGCACTCGCAATAATCGTGTTTTTTCCAAGGCTATCGAGCATAACATTAAAAGAACCAAGGTCATTAAACCTTGATTCGATACACTAGCTAACAGCTGATCGCTACTAACTAGATCAAGCACGAACAGCAGTAGCATCACCCCACCAAAGATTTTAGCAGGATACTGCTGATAACGAATTAAAGACGCAATGGTGCCAATGAAAATCACTAGCACCAATATGGCCTGAATGCTCATTACTTAAGTAATTCGCTTAAGTCTTTAGCATCCCAATGCGGGAAGTGTTTACGAACTAGCGCATTAAGTTCTAATTCAAATGCAGAGAACTCTTGCTGCTGCCCGGCTTCTTCTAAACTACCCTTTGCGGTAATAATACCGGCACCTACAGTTACATTAGAAATACGGTCAATAATAATAAATGAACCAGTGCCTTTGGCTTTGTTATAGGCATCAAAAGCAACTTGCTGGCTAAACTGAACTTGGCAAGAACCAATCTCGTTTAAGCCTAGGCGAACAGCTTCTTGCTCTTCTAAGGTATTCACATCTATTTGGTGCTCGATCTTAGCGATAGAGCCTGAAGTGGTTTTAGACGCTAGTTTAAAATCGTATTGTTTGTTAGCAATCATTGGCTCTTCGGCCATCCAAACAATGGTTGCTTCTGCGCTGCTGGCTACCCAAGGTTTATTGTTGCTATGCACCAGCATGTTTCCGCGACTTGCATCAATTTCATCTTCTAAAGTAAGAGTTACCGCCATAGGCGCGTAAGCTTCATCAATTTCACCATCAAAGGTGACGATGCTTTTCACTTTCGAGGTTTTGCCTGAAGGTAACGACGTTACTTCATCGCCTTTGCGAACAACACCAGAGCTGATCGTGCCGCAGAAACCACGGAAATCTAGGTTTGGACGATTAACGTATTGAACAGGGAAACGGAAGTCATCAAAGTTTTGTCCGGCACTAATTGGCGCACTTTCCAACATACCCATCAAGGTTTCACCGTGATACCAAGCGCTTTGTTCGCTGCGCTCTACCACGTTATCACCATTTAAGGCAGAAATTGGTACGAACTTGATGCTATCGATATTCAAATTCTCAGCAAACTTTTGATACTCTGCTTTGATCTCTTCAAATCGAGCTTCTGAAAACTCGACCAAATCCATTTTGTTAATGGCTACAATTACTTGCTTAATACCCAATGTTGATACGATAAAGCTGTGGCGGCGAGTTTGTACTTGCACACCATAGCGGGCATCAATCATTACAATGGCTAAATCACAATTCGATGCGCCAGTTGCCATATTTCGGGTGTATTGTTCATGACCTGGAGTGTCGGCAATAATAAACTTACGCTTTTCTGTAGAGAAATAACGGTAAGCAACATCAATGGTAATGCCTTGCTCACGTTCCGACTGTAAACCGTCAACCAATAGCGCTAAGTCAAACTCACCATCTGTGGTATTAAAACGTTTTGAATCATTTTTGATGGTTGCTAACTGATCTTCAAAAATCATTTTTGAATCATGCAATAAGCGACCAATTAAGGTGCTTTTACCATCATCAACGCTACCACAGGTTAGTAAACGTAGTAGCTGTTTCTGTTCATGTTGTTGTAAGTACTCTTCGATATCTGAAGCAATCAATGTTGATTGATGAGACATGGTATCCTCGCTTTCCTAGCTTTCGCCAGCGTCAAAATTCTTGTTCTGTTCCCACCCAATAACTTGAGCGGGTAAATACTGTTTAGAAGCCTGCTATTTCCTTTAGAAATAACCTTCCATTTTCTTCTTCTCCATTGACCCAGCACTATCATGGTCAATCACGCGACCTTGTCGTTCAGAGGTTTTAGTCAACAGCATTTCTTGAATAACTTCAGGTAAAGTTGTAGCTTCCGACTCTACGGCTCCGGTAAGTGGGTAACAACCTAAAGTACGAAAACGTACCATTTTGTGTTGAATTTCCCCTTCTTCAACCGGCATACGCTCATCATCTACCATGATTAAAGTGCCGTCACGCTCAACGACAGGGCGCTCTTGAGACAAGTAAAGAGGAACAATTTCTATGTTTTCTAGGTAGATATACTGCCAAATATCTAACTCGGTCCAGTTAGATAGCGGGAATACTCGAATGCTTTCGCCTTTGTTTACTTTAGAGTTATAAGTATTCCAAAGTTCAGGACGTTGTGATTTTGGATCCCAACGGTGGTTTTTATCACGGAATGAATAAACTCGCTCTTTTGCTCGAGACTTCTCTTCATCTCGACGCGCTCCGCCAAAGGCAGCATCAAATTGATATTTGTTTAATGCTTGCTTTAAGCCTTGAGTTTTCATCACATCGGTGTGCACTGCACTACCGTGAGTGAAAGGGCCAATACCCATTTCAAGACCTTCAGGATTCTTATGCACTAGCAATTCGAAATCGTATTTTTCTGCCATGCGGTCACGGAACTGGATCATTTCTTTAAATTTCCAGTCGGTATCTACGTGCAGTAATGGGAAAGGAATTTTTCCGGGGTAGAAAGCTTTACGCGCTAAATGAAGCATTACCGCGGAGTCTTTACCCACAGAGTACAGCATTACCGGGTTGTCGAATTCAGCCGCTACTTCACGGATGATATGGATACTCTCGGCTTCTAATGCTTTAAGATGAGTTAAGTTATAATTTTCCATTTAGTCTTCAGCTCTTAATTCGTTATATCGTTATAGAATATAAAACAAGCTCAGACTAACTGATAAAGCTGACTACTACTAGTAACCGCGCTATAACATTATGCTACTTTTAATAACCTGAGATTCTAAGAAGATAAAAGTCTATGAGATTAGAGAGTATACAACTGGAGCTGTACTCGTCGTTTTTATTATAGATAAACCTGTAAGACATGGAGAAAAGCACGTTTTTGCGACATTAAACTTACTCTTGGTAGAGGGCTTTCAACCAATCTTGAGCCCTTAGATACCAATCTATGGTAAGTTCTATGCCTTGTTCAAAAGATACTGCTGGCTCATAACCCAATTCTAGTTGAGTTTTTCTGGCATCAATGGCATATCTGCGATCATGTCCAGCTCTATCTCCAACAAAACTTATTAACGATTCAGCATTACCTGCAATAGCAGCTTTAGCCAAAGGGTACTGAATAGCCAAACTAGATGATTTTCTGAAACGTTGGTTTAATAATCGACAAACCAACTTTACGATTTCGATGTTAGTCCACTCATTATTACCGCCGATATTGTAGCTTTCCCCGATACGCCCCTTATCTAGAACCAACTCTATACCTCGAACGTGGTCTTCGACAAAGAGCCAGTCTCGAACTTGCATACCATCACCATAAATAGGTAACGCTTTATTACTTAGTATATTAGTAATAATTAGTGGGATAAGTTTTTCCGGGAAATGAAATGGACCGTAGTTATTTGAACAATTGGAGGTTGTGACTTCCAGACCGTAGGTATGGTAGTAAGCTCGGACTAAGTGATCACTAGCGGCCTTGCTAGCAGAGTAAGGTGAGTTGGGCGCGTATTGAGTATCTTCTGCGAAAGCTGGGTCATTGGGCTCAAGTGATCCGTAAACTTCATCTGTACTAACGTGATGAAAGCGATGTGCTAACGGCTGTATATCTTGGGCAATTGGTTGGTCAATCCATACTGTTTTAGCCGCTTTAAGTAAACTGTAGGTTCCGATAATATTGGTTTCAATAAATGCATCAGGTCCAGTAATTGAGCGGTCGACGTGAGACTCTGCTGCGAAATGTACAATGGTATTAAGCTCTTCTTCAACTAACAAATTCAGCACCAAGTCGGTATTACAAATATCTCCCAACACAAATTTGAAATTATCGTTAATTTCTACATCAGATAGGCTTTCTTTATTTCCTGCATAAGTCAGAGCGTCTAAAACAACAATTTGATCATTGGGGTGATTTTGTAACCAGTAGTGCACAAAGTTGGCACCAATGAACCCAGCACCACCGGTTACCAATATTCGTTTACTCATATCTCTTTTCACTATCAAAACTTATGGCACAAGGGCATTTAGGTACTTACCGTAGGCGTTATTTAGCATTGACGCAGCTAAGGCTTTTAGCTGTTGTACATCAATTAACCCTAACCGGTAGGCGATCTCTTCTGGGCAGCACACTTTCAAACCTTGTCGTTTTTCCAAAACGGCAATAAACTGTGCGGCTTCTAGCAACGAATCATGTGTGCCCGTGTCTAACCAGGCACTACCACGACCAAGTAACTGAACTTGCAATAAACCTTTGTCCAAATATAAGTTTATAAGATCTGTAATTTCTAGTTCACCGCGCTTAGAAGGTTTAAGCTGTTTAGCTAAGTCAACTACTTGATTGTCGAAAAAATAACAACCCGTAACTGCAAAACTAGACTTAGGTACTTCTGGCTTTTCCTCAATAGACAACACCTTTCCATCTTTATCAAATTCCACAACCCCATAGCGCTCAGCGTCGGTAACATGGTAACCAAACACACACGCCCCGGTACGTTGTTTGGCTGCAGTACTTAATGCTAGAGGCAAGCCCTGCCCGTAAAACAAGTTATCTCCCAATACCAAACATGCAGCACAGCCATCAAGAAAGGTCTCAGCAATCAATAGTGCTTGAGCAATACCATCAGGGGTGTTTTGTTCAGCATATTCAAACTTTAGTCCCCACTGAGTTCCATTACTTAAAAGTTTTTTGAAACGAGGGAGGTCGTCGGGAGTAGAGATAATTAGGATGTCTGTAATTCCAGCTAGCATTAATGTAGCTATTGGATAATAGATCATCGGTTTGTCATAAATTGGCATTAACTGCTTACTAATCACTTGCGTAATCGGGTATAAACGAGTCCCAGACCCTCCGGCCAAAACTATTCCTTTACGTCGCAAAACAACCTCTAACAAAATCATAAAGCATTAAATTTAGCTTACCGGAAACAGTTTCAAGTTAATACGATCGTCGGCCAAGTTTTTAAAGCGCAAGCTAAAGCCTATGTCTGACAACTTTCCGATGCTTTCTAAGTAATGAGCATCGGCGTTAAGACCTAAAGGCATTCCGGGATGAGCCGCATCAAAAGGAGTTGGCGCATCTAACAAACCCGCATTGGCAAACAATACTTGGTCGTGCTCTATCACACCATACAAACAGGCAACTGGTGCCCGTAGATCGGCCGCTTTAATAATACGGTTAAGCGTACTAAGCGCTTCGCTCGGTTGAAGCGCTGTAGGGTCATTAACCAAAAAGCGATTCCACATGTCTTGGAAAAAGCCATTTATTATGACCGCAGCAACCACACCTTCATCACCTAATAAGCAAATATCAACCACCAAAAAACCTACATGATGCTCGTCAATTTGCTTAATAATGGGAAACAGAGATTGCCCCTTCAATCGATAATGACAAAAGAACCCGATGATTTCTTGGGTATTCTCTGGAAGAATTTCATTCAATACCATGCTCGCTTGAGCATCATTGGCCTTAAAGTGGGCTTTATGTTCATCAAACTCGGCAAATTCCATTTGCAGGCTGTGCTCGTTAGCCATTGAAAGGTTAGCAAGAATGGTGTCAGTTAACTCATTAAAATCGGTAAGTGGTTTAACTAAAAAGTCACTAGCACCGAGCTGCAATACCTTACGTAAATCGGCCATGGTGCTTTTACCGGAAATAACCACAACACTGCCGGGGAAGTTGTCTAAGCGTTGCAGCAGTTCCACCCCATTCATGCGCGGCATGATGAGGTCCATTAAAATAATATCGTAATGTTGTTGATTGATAGCATTAAGGGCTTCTTGTCCATCTCCTACAGCCCCAACCATCGCGCCTTTTTGAGTTAGAAACGCGAGCAACTGCTGACGAAACACCACTTCATCTTCTACAACTAAAATTGAGATCCCGTATAAAGGGTTATCGTCGCGCTCCAGCACTCTCTCCAAATATCCTTATTAATTAATACGTTAATAGCATCCGGGTGGTCTAATGTGTTGATAATATAAGCAAAGTAACAGCAACGCCAGCAAGCGTGTATAAAATTTATACCACACAAAGGTATGTAAAAAACCAAATCTGGGTTGGCAGCGCTAACACTAGCAGCAGAAGCCGTAAGGTGCGCTGAACGATACTACTTACAAGCATAGTTCAGCTTAATTAATAATCTTCTAACTCGTCTAAATAATCTTCTAAAGCTGAATCAATATCTTGTTTTGAGGATGTTGGCGGCTTACCGTTGTAGAAGCGATACAAGCGATACTGTAAGTAAGCATCTTTAACAAAAGTATAGCTGTCTAGCGAGTTATCCAATAGAGGTTCTTGCTCAATAACTGACGCACGTTTATACAAGCCGTCTAAGCCCCACTTAATCACCTGCTCGGCAAACGTTAAGTTGGTTAATGGCGATGCAAATGCGTCTACCCAGTCGCCAACTTCCTTACGTACTGTGGTTGGCCCAAGTACGGGCAACATTACATAAGGCCCTTCTGGCACCCCGTAGAACCCCATTACATCGCCAAACTCTTCAATGTCTCGCTGTACACCAGAGCGCCCCATTAAATCGAAAATGCCAAAAATACCAAAGCTGGAGTTAAACAAAAATCGAACTAGATTATTAGAAGCACGTTCTACCTTGCCTTGCAGGAGATGGTTAGCAAAACTAGCGGGCTCTTCCAAGTTACGAATAACGTTATTCATGCCTTCGCGAATGCCAAAGGGTAAGTACTCGGCATATACATGTGTTACAGGACGATAAAGAGGCTTATCCAAATAGTTATAGTTGAAGTTCCACATGCTTCGATTGAAGCTCTCGAAAGGATCGGAGAAGTCTTGATAAGGCTCATCAAAAGCCTCTACTTCATTAGCCATTGTGGTAGATGCAGTAGACAACATAACAGCAAACATCAAAAAAGCTGTAACTACTTTACGCACTCATACCCCCTTCCTTGGTCAAATACCTATCGCAAATCAACTCACCAAATAATTTGCGAATACAAATAAAAAAAGGTTGCTAAGCAACCTCTTTTTATTATGGCATCTATGTTAAGAGCTGAATAGTAAAAACTATTAACACTTACAATATTAATACATAATTACAGGGGAGTATCGATAAGCAAACTTATTGCTTGTTCTTCACCCTGAGAGATAGCAGAAGATTGCCCTTCCCAATCACCTTCAATGGTTTGTACATTGTTATCGTAAGATAGACGAGCGGTAATATAAAAATCGCCTTGCTGAGAAAGCTTAAGACCTTCCATCATGCTATCGCTGTCTGACAAATTCACCGTTACAGGAAAACGCGGATGCGCTACTTTTTTGGCCGCTAAAGGCATTGGCGGCCCATTCACAGACTTAGCGAACACAAACAAGAAGCTTGAGCCTGGCACTTCCAACCCTTCTTTCACATCTACAGTGATACTGTAGCTAGGACCACTTGCTGGATTGTTTTCAACCACCGCTTGCTCAACAGCCGGGGGTTGTTCCGCAGCTGGCGCTTGCTGTTGAGCAATTTGCGCTTCGGCAAATTCAATACTTTGTTGCAGCATTTGATAACGCTCAGAATCAGCATCAACCAAACTAAGCATTCTCTGCCAGCGATCAATAGCCAACTGAAACTGCTGTTGCTCAAGTGCCATAAAAGCATACAAGGACCAAAGCTCTAATTGACTAGAGTCTTGCTGTAGGGCTAATACTAATAGTCGCTCAGCTCGAGCTTGTTCACTGGGTTCGCCACTGTAGAACAAAGATTGAGCATAAACAGCTATAATATTGGCACTTTTTGAATCGCGCATATAAGCTTGCTCTGCGGCATCGGTCATGATGTCTAAACGATTTAGAGCTTGGCCAACTTTAGCCAATAAAAACCAACCGCGTGTATCACTTGGGTCATTATGTAACTTGGTACGCAAGCCTAAAGCGAACTCATTTAAGTCTTGTTCGCTTACCTCACCACCTTGACCAAGCAGCACCTTGTTACTCAGCTCTGGCATTTTTTGCACAATCGCCTGCCAATCTTGAACCTTTTCAGCACTGCCTAATTTGATATACATGCCAATGGAAATAGCCACCACAAAAACTACACCGGGCAGCGCAACCCAAGGGGAAATTGCACTACGTTTGGCACTTGCTTCTTCGGGAATATCATCCAACAAATTATGCTGAAGTTCGCTCACTAACACTGAGCTATCTTCCGCTAAGCCTTGCGCATTCTCTTGTTCAATTTCAATTAATCTATCTTTGTAGAGAGTTTTATTTAGTTCTGTTTGAGTCACCGAGCGACTGTCTCGTTGTCGCCACAAAGGCAATACAACAACCGCCACAGCCAACAGGGTTAAAACGGCAGCAACCAACCAAAATACTGTCATTATTTTTCTTGCTCCGTTTGTTTAATTAGCTGCTCAAGGCGTTCTTGTTCGGCCACATCTAGCGCTGGTTTTGCGTCTTTTTTTCTTCGGGCTAGTCGCCACACAGTAAATCCACCAATCAATATAATTAAAACCGGCGCTATCCACAGAGTAAGTACGGCTGGAGTAAGTGGTGGGTCGTAGCGCACAAAGTTGCCATAGCGCGCTACCATATAATCCAATACTTCTTGTTTATCACTGCCCGACTTCACCATTTGGTAGGTTTTCTCGCGTAAGTCTTGAGCAAGCCCAGCGTTAGAATCTGAGATGTTATTGTTTTGACATTTAGGGCAACGTAACTCACGTGTTAACTCTCGAAACAGCTCTTCCTGTTCTGGGTTATCAAACTCGTGAGCTGAAATCGCAGCGTTCGCCATTATAGGAAGGCTAAGTAACAACACCGCTAAAAAGCTTTGAAAAGTTTTCATCATGATTAATCCAAACCAGCAAATATTGGCGCAAGCTCTGCTTGCCAATTACGCGCGTTCACATCACCCACATGGCGATAACGAATTACGCCTTGGCTATCGATAAAATAGGTTTCTGGAGCACCATACACACCAAGATCTAATGCCAACAGACCCTTACCATCGTACAAATTCACTTGATAAGGGTTACCCAGTTGCTCCAACCACTTTATCGCTTTAATTCGATCGTCTTTGTAATTTAAGCCAACAATCTTAACGCCTTGTTCAGCTAAGGAGTTCAGAAAGGTATGTTCAGCACGACAGGTGGGGCACCAGGTAGCCCAAACATTTAGCAACAAAGGTTCGCCCTTAAATATCGCAGCATCGTGTTGTTTATCTTGCTGATAAATATCTTGCAAAGTGAATTGCGGAACCGGCTTGCCGATTAATACCGACTCAAGCTCGGTAGCGTCACTGTACAAACCGCGATACAAAAATACCGCCATAAACAAGAACGCGATAAGAGGCAGTAAAAAATAAAAAATACGTTTATTCATTTAAGCTTCCTCTGCTAAATCAGTGCTTTTACTACTCGCACTTTTTACAGGTGGCTTGCCACTTAACTGTTCTTGCTTAACTTTGAAACGATAGCGTTTATCCGACATGGCAAATATACCGCCAATTGCCATAATAATTGAGCCGAGCCAAATCCAACGAATGAAGGGTTTGTAATATAGGCGCACTGCCCACGCTCCACCGGGAAGCTGTTCACCCATTGCTGCATATAAGTCACGCCATAAGCCTGCATCAATGGCGGCTTCTGTCATCATATTTCGTTGTACCCGATAGAAGCGTTTTTCTGCACGTAAGGTAGTTGCTAAGTGCTCATCTTTATATACGTCTATTACCCCAACATGGCCTTCATAGTTTGGACCAACTAAAGGCTCAACCTGTTTGAAGTGAAAAGAATAAGCAGCAAAGGTAACCGAATCACCTGGTTCTAAACGCAAGTCACGTTCAATACTGTAATGGCTGGTTAAAGCCACGCCAATTACCGTTACCGCAAGACCTAAATGGCCAAGTACCATTGCCCAATGAGAACGACTGAGTACTTTTAAACCTTTGGTGAAAGTGTGGCGATGAGTAGCACGCAAATATACTTCTAAAGCTGTACAGCTAATCACCCAAAATGATAAGGCAAGCGCCATGTAAGCCAAGGCGTAGAACTTCGGCGCTAGCATTACTAATAATGCAGCTGGCACCAATAAACTAAATGCTGCTAAAGCCAGCAGCCAACCTTTAAGGGGGCGAATATCTTGGCGCTTCCACCGCAGCAAAGGACCAATACCCAAAGCAATCACAAAAGGCACAATCATCCAGCTGAACATTCGGTTAAAGAAGGCCTCACCAATTGAGATGCTGCCAAGGCCGATTTCCTTGTGAATAAGCGGCAATAAAGTACCCAACAATACCACCACTAAGGCGGCTACTAGTAAGATGTTGTTGATTAACAAGAAGGTCTCGCGAGAAAACAAACTATAAGTTCCGCGACTTTTCACCTGTGAGCCACGAATAGCAAACAGCAATAAAGAGCCACCAATCACCACCAACAAGAAGCCTAGAATAAACAAGCCTCGAGCAGGATCGCTAGCGAAGGCATGCACCGAGACCAATACGCCGGAGCGAACTAAAAAGGTTCCTAATAGGCTAAGAGAAAACGCGGATATAGCCAGCAACACAGTCCAGGATTTAAACACCCCTCGCTTTTCGGTTACTGCTAATGAATGCAGCAGCGCAGTACCCACTAACCACGGCATAAATGAGGCATTTTCTACTGGATCCCAGAACCACCAACCGCCCCAGCCTAATTCGTAGTAGGCCCACCAACTTCCTAGTGAGATACCTAAAGTAAGGAAAATCCAAGCCGCCATTGTCCAAGGGCGAGACCAACGAGCCCAAGTGGAATCTAAACGCCCGGCCATTAGAGCGGCGATAGCAAAAGCAAAAGCCACCGAAAAGCCTACATAACCCATATATAAAAGAGGTGGATGGAAAATTAATCCAACATCTTGCAACAAAGGATTCAAATCTTGTCCATCAACCGGGAAAAATGGCAAAGTTCTGTCGAAGGGATTTGAAGTAAGCAAGATGAACAGGTAAAAACCTACACATATCATACCCATTACCGCCACTACTCGCGCAACAGCGTCGAGTGGTAAGCCGCGACTGAACATTGCTACTGCAGCGCCCCACCCCGACAAAATCATTGCCCACAGCAATAATGAACCTTCGTGCGCTCCCCAAACAGCTGATAAGCGGTAGTAAACCGGTAACTGGCTGTTCGAGTTATTAGCCACATAAGCTACCGAGAAATCATTTATAGCAAATGAGTAGCTCAAGACCACAAAAGACAATGTGACGAAGGCAAACTGCGCTAGCGCTAAAGGTCGAGCAAGTTTCATTAATGAAACACTATTTTTACTCGCGCCCCATAACGGGTATACACTTTGTAAAATAGCTAACGCACAAGAAAGAATTAATGCGTAATGTCCAAGTTCCGGGATCATAGTTACCGTCTCTAGTGTCCAGAGCCTTTAAGCTGGGCTTCTGTATATTCTGGTTTAAAGTGTTCCATACCTTCTAGTGCTTCAGCCACTTCCTGTGGCATGTATTCTTCGTCGTGCTTAGCGAGTACTTCAAAAGCATTTACGGTTGTAGCATTGGCTAATTCACCTTGCGCTACAATGCCTTGTCCTTCTCTAAATAAGTCTGGCAGAATGCCTTCATAGTTAATGGTTACAATACCACCACCAGCATCACTCAGCTTAAAACTAACTTGCAAGCTAGTTTGCGAGCGCTCAACCGTTCCTGGTAATACTAAACCACCAATTCTTAAACGTTGACCCACTTCCGGTTTAATCTCGTCTTTTCCTTTGCCATTTACCAGCTCGGAGGGAGTGTAAAATAGATCGATATTCTGTTGTAACGCAAACAGCAATAAGCCGATAGAAGCCCCCAAACCAATTACAATTGCTAGAACAATCGTTAAGCGTTTTTTACGTCTTGGGTTCATAAGCGTTCAGTTACCTCTTTTGCTGCTTCAACTCGTTGCTGTCGCGCAGTTTGGCGCGCAACAGATTTAAAAATGGCATTTCGTTTAACAATACTGTCTATCACTATGCCTATCATGGCTAGAGCGCTTACCCCAAACGCAAGCCACACATAAAAACCATAACCACCCATAGCAAAAAAATCTGCGACTGATTCAAATTGCATCGTGCTACCCCTTTGCTTGAATATGGCGTTGAATAAGTTGTTGTACCCATGGTCTACGTTGCTCGCGGCGCAACAGTTCAGTTCTAAAGCGAACCAAGCTCACCGCGCCAAGGAAAAATCCAAAGGCTAGAATATTAAGCAGTAAGGGCCATAACATTCGAGAATCAATAGAGGGTTTATCAAACTTAGTAATAGTTGCGCCCTGATGCAGGGTATTCCACCACTCCACCGAGTAATGAATAATAGGCAAATTAATCACCCCCACAATGCTGAGAATACCCGCAGCGCGACCAGCCATGGTTTTATCAGAAAATGCGTTATAAAGGGCAATAACCCCCAAATATAAAAACAGCAATATTAACTCTGAAGTAAGGCGCGCATCCCATACCCACCAGGCTCCCCACATTGGTTTGCCCCAAGCTGCACCGGTAAACAAGGCAACAAAAGTAAATACAGCGCCAACTGGCGCTACAGCTGCTACATACATATCGGCTTGTTTTATTTGCCAAACTAAACCGATAAAAGCCGCTATGGCCATTGATGAGTACGCACCCATTGACATAATTGCTGAAGGCACATGAATATAGATAATCCTAAAACTGTCGCCTTGTTGGTAATCGGCAGGTGCAAATAAAAGGCCCCACACTAAACCTATAGAAAAACACACAATGGCAAAAACACTAAACCAAGGCACAAATTTTCCCGCTAGGGTGTAACTCGCCTCAGGTTTTGCGTATGGATGTAACCATTTCCACATAATGGTATTTACTCTCTCGGTCTTATTCTAAATTTAGTTAATGCTTACTCTTAGCGCTGCAGCCGTGGCAAAAGGAGCTAAGGTGAGTGCAAGTAAGCTTATGGCGCCCATGATCGCTAAATGCCCGGCATAGGGCAAGCTTAATGACGCAGCTTCAATCGCAGATGTCGCAAAAATCAACACCGGAATATACAAAGGCAAAACTAACAAGCTAAGTAAAACGCCCCCTTTGCGTAAACCAACGGTTAAGGCGACCCCTACAGAACCAATCAAACTCAATACTGGGGTTCCAAGCACTAAGGTGTAAAAGGTAGCTTGGAAACTTTGCCATTCTAAAGACAGAAGCACTGCCAAAAGAGGCGAAAGCAATAAGATAGGCACACCTGTTATCAGCCAATGGGCAACGATCTTAGCCAAGGCTATCAAGGCTAGCGATGAGCCACTCATCAGCATCTGCTCTAAAGACCCATCTGCAAAATCATCTCGAAATAAACGTTCTAAAGACAATAACGAAGATAACAACGCAGCCACCCACAAAATGCCCGGCGCTATTTTGGCCAACAACAAGGGCTCTGGGCCTACCGCTATGGGGAATAAGGTAATAACGATGAGAATAAACCACAGCGGATTAAGTACATCTGACTTTTGCCGAAAAGCCGCTAGAAGCTCACGCTTAACAACAGTAGTAAACGCATGCATTACAGCGCTTCCTCAAAGGCCGGCTTAATCTCTAAGATTCGATAATCTGAAGTAGGAATATTTAACTCTTGATGAGTCGTTAACAACACCATTCCTCCTTTTTGAGCATGAGACAAAATAACTTGTTCCAAATACGCGACGCCTTGTTTATCTATCGCGGTAAATGGTTCATCAAGGATCCACAATTTGCGGGCAACCAGCCACAACCTAGCCAGCCCAACTCGGCGCTGCTGACCTGCTGAAAGATGAGCAACAGCTTCTTCTTCTAATCCTGCTAAACCTACACGGGTTAACAAAGCGTAAAGCTGTTCTTGTTCCATGCTTTCGCCAGCTAATCCTAGATAAAAACGTAAGTTTTCTACTGCACTTAATTCAGCCTTTACCCCAGCATGATGGCCTAGATAAAGACACTGTTGATGGTATTGCTCAGCCTGCTGAGAAATGGCTTCTTCTTGCCAAAAAATCTCTCCGCTTTCGGGGCGTGACAAGCCGGAAATCAATCGCAATAAACTGGTTTTACCGGCCCCATTTGGCCCAGCGACTTGCAAAATTTCACCCGGTGATAATGTGAAAGACAAGTCGTCGAACAATACTCGTTCTTCACGTACACAACACAGTCCATTAACCTTTAACATTCAACTATTTTCTTGCCCAACACACAGGCTAGGATGTTAACACAGCTAAGCCTAAAAACTAGATTGAGCATAAGGATTAACGCCATGTTTACAGCGCTTTGCAATACAAGTAACAAAAACATAGCCTGTTTGTATATAGCGGTATTTCAGTTGAGCGCTAACATGCTCTCGTAACTTATTTGAATTAATAAAGCCATAAATAGAAATGTAAAGGAAGGGAAGAATAAACCAAGAATTTGAATCGGGCTAATGAGGTTAAACCTTTGAGTGTAAACACGGAAGGCTAAGCAAAAGCGTTCTCTAGTTATAACCAGCTTAACTCACATGCCCTTTCATTTTATTGCGTAAACTTAGTAGCAATTCAGCTTCAGCTTTTGGCAGCTCACACTCGCGCATAACTTCATCTAAATCTGCACCTAATTCAACCAGCTTTACCGCTCGAGTATACAATTTGCTGTCGGGATCTTGCGATTGGATTTGAGAGGTGCGAAGAAAAGCCTGCTCTACTTGTTCACTTTGCCGTTCTAACTCACCCACCAGAGAGGCATTGGCTTGATGAATTTCTTGCAGTTGCTTTTCAACCACTCGATGTGACTGAAGAAGATTTTTGGTGACTACCTCTAAGCTTTGCATTTTTTGCTCATTGGCTTTCAATTGCTGTTGCGCCTTGTTGCTGAACCAACTAGCACCAACAAGGCAAACAACGGTTGCCACTAGGGCAATCAGATTAATCCAATCCATTTATAGTGAGCTTACTTCGTCCCACTCTTCATCAGAAAGCAGTTTATTTAGATCAACTAAGATGAGCAATTGTCCGTCGCGATTACTCACACCTTGGATAAACTTAGCGCTTTCTTCAGTACCCACATTTGGCGCGATATCAATCTCAGACGAGCGCAAGTAAACCACTTCTGCAACACTATCAACCAAGATGCCAATCACTTGAGATTCTGCTTCGATAATAACAATTCGAGAATTTTCTGTGATATCAGAAGAAGGCAACCCAAAACGTGAACGGGTATCAATAACCGTAACTACATTGCCGCGCAAGTTAATAATACCTAGTACATAATTTGGCGCACCTGGTACTGGGGCAATTTCGGTATAACGCAATACTTCTTGTACCTGCATTACGTTGATGCCATAGGTTTCACTTTCTAGCTGAAAAGTCACCCATTGTAATACTTCATCTTCGGCAATATTTTCTGCGATGTTACGCTGCTCGCTCATCTGCGTGTCCTTTTTAGTATTCGTGAGTCCTATCGGATCTCGCAACTCATATTATTCAGTATATATCATATGTTATAAAACTAAATGGCAGATTTTCCTACCTTTTCAACTTGAGAAGCCTATCGGGCTCTCAGATTTTTAATGTCCTTCGATATCTACGCCATCTGCGAGCATTTGTTGTAGTTCTTCAACATGCAACAAGGCACACATTTTTTGCTTTACCATTCCGGCTAACCAAGGTCTTTGACCAGGCGTTGAACGCCATTTAACGTCATCTCGGTTAAGTCTCTCAGTGCCAAATAGTTTTTCACAGCTTAAGCCCCAAGCACTTTCACCTAACATCACTAAATACTTATAGTCTGGCTCAAAGGGCTGATTTGGCATCACCCATTTAGCGGTATCAACCACACTGAGCTTTTCTTCACGTTCGATCATAATCCCGGAAAACCATGGAGGCTTACCAAACAACGGGCTCACTTCGGAGATTCGGTGAATACCTCCAAGCTGAGTAAGCGGCACACCAAAAGTTACCCCTGCCACTTCAAAAAATAGCACCTGAAAGTCGTTATCAGTGTCGATATTTTGCCATTCGGCGGCAGTTGGCTCTTCTTGTGGAGCAAGGGATGTTTCGGTTTCAACCTCAACTTCTTGCTCTTCTACCGGCTGCTCTAATTCTTCAACCTTTACCTCAACTTCAACCTCAGGCGCTTGTTCCGGCAACTCTTTAATGGGCAGTAATACCGGTTGCGCTTCTGCAACAGCAGCCACGCGCTGCTCGGCTTCAGCAAACAACTCTTCCAATGGCTTGGTTTGCGGCTCCAGGTGTTGTGCTGCTTTTTCTTGAGTTGCAGGTTTTACTCCGGGACGTTTTTCTGGCTCGGGCTCAGATTCAGTAAGTAATGAATCAAAGTAGTCGCCTAGTGCTTCTTCCATCAACTTGTCACTGTTCATAATAGCCCCTGCTCATCTGTCATTTGCAGTAAATGTGCTAATAATGTTTGATAAGCAAAAACGCCGCGACAGTTCTTAATATGATAAGAAGGCGGAGTGTGACGAAGGCTAGCGTCGCGAAACTTAGTGTCGATGGGGATAACCGAATTCCAAATATTTTTAGGGTAAGTTTCTTGTAGTTCTTTAAGCGCTGCCAATGACGCTCTGGTGCGCTTATCATACATGGTTGGAACCACAGTGTAGCGCAAGGGGCCGGGGCAAGAGCGCTGCATAATCGCTAAGGTTTTAACCATTCGCTCCAAGCCTTTAATTGCTAAGAACTCGGTTTGTACTGGCACTAACACCCTGTTACTAGCAGCTAAAGCGTTCACCATCATTACCCCTAATACTGGCGGGCAATCTATAAGCACATGGTCATATTTATCTTCAACGCGAGATAAGATGCGTTTGAGAATGAGCCCCATACCTTCACGTTGACCTAGCACTTTATCTAACGTTGCTAAAGCCATACTGGCGGGGATAAGGTCGAGATTATCAAATGCTGTGGCCTGAATACTATGAGTAACCATCGCATCATCAATTTGGCTGTTTTGATAAAGCTCGTATAGGGTGCCTTGCACGCTATCAACATCAAAACCCAAGTAACTGGTTAACGAAGCATGCGGATCGGTATCTAACAACAGAACGCGTTTACCCTGCTGCGCCAACAAACCGGCAAGCGAAATTACCGTAGTGGTTTTACCTACGCCACCTTTTTGATTGGCTACTGTCCAAACTTTCACTATTCTTCCTGCCTTGTTGTAAAACGTACCCCGCCGCCTTCTAAGGGCACAGCTAACATGGTTTCACTGTCTGGTTGTTTTTTCGGTTCTGCTTCACCTTTTTCCGGTTCTTCAGGGCTTACTTCAGCCTTTGGCTGCCATAAAGATTTCGCTAAGGCGATGACTACTCGTCGGTTTTTGCGACGACTCGTACTCGATTCATCGGGAGCAAACTCAGCGTAAGCTTCTAATGCCATTCTAGCTGGCGCTACTCCCCTAGCTTGCAACTCTCTTAAGACCCTTGTTGCTCGCGCTGCGGATAACTCCCAGTTGCTAGGGTAAAGCTCGCTATCAATACTGTCTTCATCAGTGTAACCTCGAACTCGAATATAGTTATCTACTTGACGTAGCTTTTCTGCCAACACATCAATAACCTGAGCAGCAGGTTTGAGTAAGTACGCACTGCCACTAGCGAAAAACAGTCGACTATCCAGCTCTATAGTGAGCCATTGTTCATCATAACTTATTACTATATCGTCGGTTTTTAGAAAATCTTTAAACTCTGTTGCCAGTTGCTCAGCCAGCTGAATAAATCCTTCACCGTCATCATTGCTTTGATAATCGCTAGCTGCTGGAGTCACTTCTACACGTTTAAAGACTTCCCCATCTAATATAGATTGTCTACCAGATAATATGCCGGCCTCTGAGGAACCTTCTAACTCGATAGCAGCAATTTCTTGATTTGAGACTTTGTCAGTTTCAAAAAGTGAAATAGCTTGCTGCAATCGGGTTTGTAATTCGGGATATTCATTTTCATTAGCAATGGCCATGGCATACAAAACAACAAACAAGGCAAACATTAGCGTCATATAATCAGCGTAAGACACCAGCCAACGTTCGGTACTTGCGTTACGCTTTGCCTGCGTGGCGTAGCGATGACGCATATTAGCTAAGTTCCGTATTAAAGCTATGCAAGCGTCGTTGCACTTCCATACTATTGGCACCCTCTGCAATAGAGACTAGGCCGGCGAGAGTCATCTCTTGGTATATTGCTCGCTCTCCTGCTAAAGCACGAAGTTTGTTGGCAATGGGCAAAAACACAAAGTTGGCGAACCCTACCCCATAAATAGTGGCAACAAATGCAACGGCAATTCCCTGACCCAATTGCTCAGGGCTAGTTAAAAAGTCCATGGCTTGAATTAGCCCCAATACCGCCCCGAGAATGCCAACAGTTGGGCAATACCCACCCATCGCTTCAAATACCCCTGCTTGTTTTTCTAAGCGGTTTTGCTCAAGATCGATTACATCTTCTAGCGACTGTTTTAACTGCTCGGTTTCAGCTCCATCTATCAACATTTCTAAACCTAGTACACTAAAGGCATCGGCTTGTTGTCGATGTTTTTCTAATACCAGATAACCATCTTTCCGAACTGTATGAGACCAACTTAAAATTAGTTGAGTTTGCTTTTTAACATCTAGTTGTTGAGTTTGCCAAACTCGCGGAATGGATTTTATAGCTTGAACAAATTGAGAAGCAGGCGTTTGCAGCATGACCGCGCCAACCGTACCACCTACAACAATAATAAAAGCGTGCAAATTAACCAGATCTGAAAAGCTTCCACCCGCTAAAGAATGACCTAAACCAACAGCAGAGAAGGCGATAAACACGCCAGCAATGCTAAGTTTATCCATTCCCTATTTCCGCTACAATCGCCTCACAAAAGCGATCAAGAGGTAGTTGTTCTGACGCTAAACCAGCACTAGCAACTGCTTGAGGCATACCATACACCACGCAGCTGGCTTCATCTTGCGCCCAAATGGTAGAGCCCTGCTCTTTTAATAAGCGAGAGCCATCTCTGCCATCGGCCCCCATACCAGTTAGTATCATCGCTAATACATTAGACTGGTGACTCTTTGCGAGTGAGGCAAAAGTAATATCAACACATGGTTTGTAATTTACTTTATCGTTACCATCAATAACCCGTAAACGACCGTAAGATCCACGACCTTCCACCAACATTTGCTTACCACCTGGTGCTAAATAAGCCCAACCAGGGCGTAACTCGTCACCGTCCTCAGCTTGTTTAACATTGATTCTCGACAAGCTATTAAGTCGCTGAGCAAAAGCCGCAGTAAAAGTAGCCGGCATATGTTGAACCAATAGAATCGGTTTAGAAAACCCAGCAGGTATTTGAGTAAGAATGGTTTGTAGCGCAACGGGGCCACCAGTGGATGTACCGATAGCCACTAACTTATAGCGTTTGCCTGAAGGCTTAAAACGGGCGGTAGCACGCTCTTTTGGTTGTGGGGCTGAAGTAGTTGGCGAAGCTTTTACTGCAGGCCTTGTAGCTGTGCTAGGCCGAACAGGAGTGCTTGGAGTCGGCGTGCTAACACTTCGACGAGCACTAACGCGACGGCGAGCAATAGCTTTAACCCGCTGCTGAAGAAGGCTAACGGCTTCTTCTCTATCACGAGCTATGTCTTCAAACTTTTTAGGAATAAAATCGAGAGCGCCAGCTTCTAGGGCATCAAGAGTGGCCTTTGCGCCTTCGTGAGTTAGCGAAGAAAACATAAGCACCGGGGTGGGATTCTTCGCCATAATTTCACGAACGGCAGTGATACCATCCATTATCGGCATTTCGATATCCATGGTCACTACATCAGGTTTTAGACGAGCGACCATGTCGATGGCTTCACGGCCATTTTTTGCGGTATCGACCACTTCTAAAGAAGGGTCCGCGTTGATGATCTCGCTTACCCGGCGTCGGAAAAAGCTCGAATCATCAACTACAAGTACTTTTATTGCCATGTTAGATTCTTCTTAAAGGCTAGGCTTACATCTTACGAGCGTAGCGTTTCAACAGGCTTGGAATATCAAGAATTAAAGCAATACGGCCATCACTAGTGATTGTTGCACCAGCCATACCTGGAGTACCTTGCAATAATTGGTCTAATGCTTTGATCACCACTTCTTCTTGGCCAATCAGATTATCAACAACAAAACCGACTTGTTGTGGGCCAATTTGTACGATAACCACGTGCCCTTGAGAACTACGCTCTCCAGATTGACCATTTCTAATTAACCAGTCTTGTAAGTAAAATAATGGAATTGCCTTATCACGAACAATCACAGTTTCTTGACCATCAACTACGTTAGTTTTGGTAAGGTCTAGGTGGAAGATTTCATTCACGCTAGTCAGTGGTAAGGCAAAAGTCTGCTTGCCAACGTCGACCATCAAGGTTGGCAAAATAGCCAAGGTTAGCGGTACTTTAATCTGTAATGTAGTGCCTTGCCCCAACTGTGAATCAATATCAACTGAACCATTAAGTTGGGTAATGCTGGTTTTAACCACGTCCATGCCCACACCTCGACCGGAGATGTCTGAAATCTCAGTCTTAGTAGAGAACCCTGGCGCAAAAATAAGACTATAAGCATCTTTATCTGGCATGCGAGCAGCGGCATCGGCATCAAGCACGCCGCGCTCAATCGCAATAGATTTTAGCTTATCGGCATTCATACCAGCGCCATCATCCTCGATTTTAAGCAAGATATGATCGCCTTCTTGTGAGGCTGATAGGCGAATAACGCCGGTACGAGGTTTACCCGAAGCAACTCGATCGTCTGGCATCTCAATACCATGGTCAACAGAGTTTCGAACTAAGTGAACCAAAGGATCTGCCAGCGCTTCAACTAAGTTTTTATCTAAGTCAGTATCTTCACCCACCAACTCAAGGTTAATGTCTTTTTTCAAGCTTCGCGCTAAATCTCGAACCACGCGAGGGAAACGGCCAAACACTTTTTTGATTGGCTGCATGCGGGTTTTCATTACCGCACCTTGAAGATCAGCTGTCACCACATCCAAGTTAGCGGTGGCTTTAGACATATCCTCATCATTGCTATTAAGGCCCAAACTCACCAAGCGGTTACGTACCAATACCAACTCGCCCACCATATTCATAATATCGTCTAGAGTGCGGGTATCTACGCGAACGGTGGTTTCGCCTTGAGGTACAGCTTGCTTGGCTGGCGCTTTTGCAGGCTCTTGTTTAGCTGGAGCAGCCTTAGCAGCAGGTTTGGCTGGTGCTGCTGGTTTAGCAGGCGCTTTAGGACTAGCTTCAATTTTTTCAGCTGGCTTAGGCGCAGCTTTAGCTGCGGGCTTAGCTGGAGTGGCCTTAGTGTCAGGCGCTTTCCCTGCTCCATGTAATTGGTCTAGCAGTTTCTCAAATTCATCATCGCCAATTTCATCAGCATTTGAACTAGGCTTCGCTACTTCTGGCGTTTTAGGTGCAGCCGCTTGTCCTGCACCTGGCGCCTTAGAACCATGCAGCTCATCCAACAGTTTTTCAAATTCATCATCTGAAATATCACCATCGCTGGCAGCCTTTTCGGCTGGAGCGGCGGGAGCGGGTTTTGGTGTTGCGGCCGCAGCAGGTGCAGCTGAGCCATGCAGCTCATCAAGCAAACGCTCAAACTCGTCGTCGGTAATTTCGTCAATATTGCCGGCATCGGCGCTCGGAGCCGCAGCTACTGGCTCTGGCTCTGGCTCTGGCTCTGGCTCTGGCTCTGCAGCCACTTCGTCAGCAGACTCTGGGCGAGACAACTGATGTAAGCTTTCGATTAATGCAGGAGACGCAGGTGTTAAAGGCTCGCGTGCTTGAACTTGAGCGAACATATCATTAACTGAATCTAGCGCTTCAAGAATCACATCCATTAGCTCAGGCGATACACTCCTTCCACCGTTGCGCAATGTGTCAAAAATATTCTCAGCTCCGTGACAAACATCAACCAGTTCGGTCAATGACAAAAAGCCTGCCCCACCTTTAACCGTATGGAAGCCACGAAATATGGCATTTAACAAGTCACTGTCATCTGGACGTTTTTCTAAATCAACCAGCTGTTCAGACAGCTGCTCAAGGATCTCCGCCGCTTCTACGAGAAAGTCTTGTAAGATGTCTTCATCTACATCAAACGACATGCGCTACTCCCTTAAAATCCTAAACTAGACAACAAGTCATCAACATCATCTTGGTCGTTAACAACGTCGTCCCTTTGCTCTTTATTTAATATTGGCCCTTCGGCTTCGATAGCAGATTTAGTCACTTTTTTATTTTCTACTACTTCGGCATTCTCATTTCCAAACAAGGTAAGCATTTCAACCAGACTTTCTTCCACCTCTTGCACCAAGGTGATTACCTTACGAATCATCTGACCGGTTAAATCTTGGAAATCTTGAGCCATCAATATTTCGGTTAACATGCTACGTAGTTTATCGGCATTTGCTGAAGAACTATTAAGGAAAATATCGATTTGGTGACATAGCGCCTTAAATTGGCCGATTTCAATTCTTCGTTCCATCAAACTTTGCCATATAGGCATGATACTGTTGATTTCGTTAGTTAATTGATCGGCAATTGGAAGGCCAGACTCTACTGCGTCCATGGTTTTATTGGCCGCTTGATCGGTCATCTCTATCACATAGTTTAACCGCTCTTTAGCGTCTGGTATTTCTTGATTAGCTAACTCGTTAATTCGAATATCGAGTTTAAATTCATTTAAAGAGTCATGAAGCTGACGAGTGAGCTGCCCAACCTTATCAAATAGCAGGTTAGCTTTTGGAGCACAAAGCTCACTAACAAGTTGATTCGCCTCGGCGACATTTCCTTCTTCAAGTAGCGCAACCAAAGATTTGGCGTCGGCTAATGAAATAATCGGAGTATCTGTGCTCACGCATCTTCCTTTCTTATTGTAGTCTTTCGAAAATCTTATCTAGCTTCTCTTTTAGCGTGGCTGCAGTGAAAGGTTTAACAATATATCCATTAACGCCGGCTTGAGCAGCTTCGATGATCTGTTCACGTTTTGCTTCGGCAGTTACCATTAAAACAGGTAAGTGAGACAAACTTTCGTCGGCACGAATATTTTTCAATAGGTCGATGCCTTCCATTCCAGGCATGTTCCAATCAGTTACTACAAATTCGAAATCGCCGCCTTTAAGCATAGGTAATGCGGTATTCCCGTCATCGGCTTCATGAGTATTGTTGAAGCCAAGATCTCTAAGTAGGTTTTTAATAATCCTTCTCATCGTTGAAAAATCATCAACAACCAGAATTTTCATATTTTTATCCAAGGTACGTCCCCCAACAGGATGTTTTACAAGCCACTAAATAGGCCAAAAATTTATGTAATATAGATATTATGCCTTAATAAACACAATTTTAGTCCATCTTTTACAAGAAATGTAAGGATGAATTTCTCTATTGTGTCCAATCTCGCATTCGAGTTTTAACTCGAGCAAGCGCTTGACTATGAATTTGACTGACTCGGGACTCGCTTACGCTCAATACTTCACCAATTTCTTTTAGGTTAAGTTCTTCATCATAATAGAGGGACAAAACCAGTGCTTCTCTCTCTGGCAGACCTTTAATACATTCGGCAAGAGATTGTTGAAAGCGTTGATTGGCAAAACCTTCAAAGGGTCGGTTTAGTTCTCGACTTTCTTCACTTGATATGACGTCTTCACTCACACCTAGGTCATCGATACCTAAAATGCGTCCGCAATTTACATCAGACAACATTGAGTGGTACTCACTTAAGCTTACGCCAAGCTTTGCAGCAACCTCGGCGTCTTTTGCGTCACCGTTTTTTTCTTTCTCGACTTCTGCAATTGCGTCACTAATGGCACGGCTGTTTTTATGTACCGAGCGTGGGACCCAATCGCCACGACGAATTTCGTCAAGCATAGAGCCACGAATGCGGATGCCGGCGTAGGTTTCGAAGCTAGCGCCTTTTGAGCCATCAAAGTTACGTGCGGCTTCGATTAAGCCAATCATTCCTGATTGGATCAAGTCATCAACAATCACGCTAGCCGGAAGCCTAGCCATTAGATGATGGGCTATCCGTTTGACCAAGTTTGCATGGCGCTCCACCAAAACATTAGTGTCATTAGCGCTGGCATAAGCGGCAACTTTATTCACTAAGCTGTTCTCTATTTTTACGTTGTCCAAACTCGAGAAGGTTCTCGATGAAAAATTCTAAATGTCCACCTGCTTGTTCAGGAATTGGCCAAGTAGAAGCTTTACTTGCTAATGAGCGAAATGCCAAAGAAGCAGGAGACTTAGGATAGGCTTCTACCACTACTCGTTGCTTTCTTACGGCTAAGCGCACGTTATTGTCATAAGGAATACAAGATACCAATTCGAGTGTAGCATCCAAGAAGCGATCGGTAACTCGAGTAAGCTTAGCAAACAATTCTTGGCCTTCGCGTAAGCTACGCACCATATTTGCTACCACTTTAAATTTGTAGACACCGTGCTGGTTTGAAAGCAGCTTTATGAGTGCATAAGCATCGGTAATAGAGGTTGGCTCATCACACACCACCACTAATATGTCTTGTGACGCCTTGGCAAAGCTTAGAACCATGTCGGAGATGCCCGCTGCGGTATCAACTAGCAACACATCAATAGGTGTTTTCATACTGCTAAAAGCACGAATAAGCCCGGCGTGTTCCGCAGGACTGAGTTCCACCATTGATTGAGTACCAGAAGTAGCAGGTGCAATTAAGATCCCATTGGGCCCTTTAACTAATACTTCATCTAAGGTGCATTCACCGGATAAAACGTGAGAGAGGTTTTTAGTTACACGTAAACCAAGCAGCACATCTACATTTGCAAGGCCTAAGTCGGCATCTAGAACCATTACGCGCTTACCTTGCGCAGCCATGGCTATGCCCATGTTAAGAGTAACGTTAGTTTTACCTACGCCTCCTTTGCCGCCAGTTACAGCGATGACTTTCACATTGTTTTTTTGTTGCATCATTCTTAAGCCGCTAGCTTGGTCAAATTCATTGTCTTTAGAATACATCTGAAACCTTTTGTTGTTCGGTTTCACTAAACCAGAAATGTTGCTGGCTTTGCTTATCGATAACCGATAATGCTTGTTCTATTAATTGGGTAGGCGCAGCTACCGCAATATCTTCAGGCACTTGTTGGCCGTGAGTAACGTAACTTATTGGTAAGGCATGGCGCAAGGTTACATTTAACACTTCGCCTAAAGCCAAACTTTCATCTAATTTGGTAAGTATGGTACCAGCTAAAGGAATTCGCTGAAATTGGTTCACAGTTTCTTCAATTACCCGACGCTGCGCGTTGGCCGACATCACCAAGTAGTTGCGAATGTTCACGCGGCTGTTTTTTACTAGCTTGTCTAATTGTTCGTGTAAGCGAAGATCTCGTTGGCTCATACCTGCGGTATCAATAAGTACCAACTTTTTGTCTTTAAACTGATAAAGCAACTGTGAAAGCTCTTCTTCATCATTGGCGACGCGTACGGCGCAGCCCATAATTTTGCCGTAAGTAGCAAGTTGTTCATGAGCACCAATACGGTAGGTATCTGTAGTAATCATCGCCACACTTTCGGCGCCATGGCGCATTGCAAACTGTGCGGCTAACTTGGCGATGGTGGTAGTTTTTCCTACGCCCGTTGGGCCAAGCAACGCAATAGCTCCACCCTTTAACAAAATCTCATCTTGGCCAACCGGGAGTTGATTGACTAATAGTTCACGTAAATGCTGCCAACCTTCTTGGACACCGAGTTCTTCGGGAATGTATCCAGCTATTTGGTCGGCCATATCTTCATCAAAACCAACTAGCTGCAACTGCTTAATTAACATCGCGCGAACTGGCTCTTGGCGCTCTACTTCCTGCCACATTAACCCAGAGACTTGATGCTCAAGCAACTTGCGCATGGCGGCCATTTCTTTTTTAAGTTCGCCGACTTCGTTGCCAGCAGCTGCTGATGCTGAATGAGCTGGTTGTCCACCAAGTGAAGCGTTGCTTGGTTTGCTGGATAATGAGCCTTGCTGCGCCCAACCTTGTTGTTGAGCTAAAGAGCGTGGAGCTTGAACAGTGCGAGGGCGCTGCTGTTGCTGTTTTTGCTGAGACTGTTGCAAGTTTTCTTGCTGACGCTTTTGATGGCGCTGCATAAAGTTGGTTAGGTTATCTTTCAAACTGGCATTTTCGTCAAAATCATGACTTGGATGCTGTTTTGTTGGCGCTTTTTTGGCTGCGCCAGCATTCATAGACGACAAATTGACGCTATCTTCAGGCAATTCTCTATCGCTTTTAGGTGCAGCCTGTTTAGCGCTAGAAGGTTCAACCGCAGCAACAATTTCGATGCCACCGGTTACCTTTTTGTTAGACATGATAACCGCATCGCTGCCAAGAGTTTCTTTCACTTCGGCTAGTGCGGTTCGCATATCTTTTGCAAAAAAGCGTTTCATTTTCACTGTTCACCTTCCTTTTGCTAATTCGCTGAAGCTACTGCCCCACTGAACTCACAATTCGTATTTGTTTATCTTCTGGCACTTCTTGATAAGACAGAACCCTTAATGCAGGCATTGCTGTTTTAACAAATCGAGACATGCTTGAACGCAGTATGCCCGAGGTTAACAAGATAGCGGGTTGACCGGCCATTTCTTGGTTTTGACACGCCTCCGTTAATGATACTTGGAGTTTCTCTGCCAAACCTGGCTCCATACCTGCGCCATCGTTTCCTGCCGCTTGCATAGACTGATGCAATATCTGCTCCAAGTCTGGAGACAAAGTAATTACTGGAAGTTCGGCCTCGCTGCCAATCAATTCTTGAACGATTAAACGTTTTAACGAGATACGACAGGCGGCGGTAAGAATATCGGGGTCTTGGCTCTTAGGTCCATATTCAACCAAGGTTTGAACAATGCTGCGAACATCTCGAATAGGCACACCTTCATTAAGTAGGTTTTGCAGTACCTTAACCACCGTAGACAAAGTCATAGTGTCTGGCACTAAGCCTTCAACCAATTTAGGCAAGCTGCCGCCTAGCATATCAAGTAGATTTTGAACTTCTTCGTGTCCAAGTAGGCTGGCCGCATTGTTCGTAAGTAGCTGACTTAAGTGGGTTGCGACAACCGTGGCGGAATCAACCACGGTATAACCCAATGTTTGCGCATGTTCGCGCTGCTCGGTAGCTACCCAAGCTGCTTCCAAGCCAAAGGCAGGATCTGTGGTGGCTTGGCCTTCAATTTTACCAAATACCTGACCTGGGTTGATCGCCATTTCGCGGTCGTGGAACACTTCCGACTCACCGTAAGTCACGCCCATTAATGTTATTCGATACTGATTAGGGCCTAAATCTAGGTTATCTCGAATATGTACAGCAGGCACCAGAAAACCCAAATCTTGCGATAACTTCTTACGCACACCTTTAATACGCGCCAATAATTCACCGCCTTGAGATTTATCCACCAAAGGAATTAAGCGATAGCCGACTTCAAGACCAATCACATCAACCGGTTGAACATCATCCCAACCTAGCTCTTTTGGCTCACTGCTCACATTAGAACTGGAAGAAGCAGGTTGTAATGCAGTCTCGGCAGCTTTCTTAGCATCGCCTTTATGTCGCATCCACGCAGCACCCAAACAAACCGCTGCACAGCTCAGAAAAGCTAAGTGAGGCATGCCAGGCACAATGCCCATAATGAAAAGAATCGAGCCACAAATAATCATTACTCGTGGATCTTTGAACATTTGTAAGCTTACCTGCTCACCCATATCCGCTTCGGTATTTTGGCGAGTAACCACTAAGGCAGCAGCGATAGACAATAGTAAAGACGGGATTTGCGCAACTAAGCCATCACCAATGGTCAGTAAGGTGTATACCTCTGCAGCTTGAGCGAAGGTTAGGTCATGCTGGGCCACACCAATAATGAAACCGCCTAAGATATTGATGAATAAAATCAAAATGCCGGCTATGGCATCACCTTTAACAAACTTACTAGCACCATCCATTGATCCGTAAAAATCAGCTTCGTTAGTTACGTCAGCGCGGCGTTCACGGGCTTGTTCTTGGTCGATAATGCCAGCATTTAAGTCTGCATCAATCGCCATTTGCTTACCTGGCATGGCATCCAAGGTAAAGCGCGCGCTTACTTCTGCGATACGGCCAGCACCTTTTGTTACCACGACAAAGTTGATAATCATCAAGATCAGGAATACCACCAAACCAACAGCGTAGTTCCCGCCAATAACCACTGAACCAAAAGCTTCAATTACATTACCAGCAGCATTTCCACCGTTATGCCCTTCTAACAAAACGACTCGAGTAGAGGCAACGTTCAAGGCCAAACGTAATAAAGTGGCGATTAACAACACGGTAGGAAACACCGCAAAATCTAGCGGGCGCTTAGTATAAACAGCAACCAATAACACCACTAAAGCAAGAGAGATATTGAAAGCAAACAGAATATCCAATAGCCACGCGGCCATTGGCAAAACCACCATGCCTAAAGTAGCTAGCACTACCATAGGTGTGCCAAAGCCCTTTATAACATTGACATCAACTTTTTTTAGATCTTGAAGCTTAAAGCTGGTGAGGCGATTGATGATTTCCATAAATGACGAAATACTGACTTCCTAACAATTGATGAAACGAGAAAAGCAATAACTGAGCCAACCACATAAAACACTCTAAGTAAGTGCTGAAACTGAGGTTAATATCTCAAATCATCTGGAATAGGTAGATCATCAACAACCGGTTTAGGACGCTTGCCTTTACCTTTGCGGTATTGCTCAAGTTGGAAAACAAAAGCAAGTACTTGCGCTACAGCAACGTACAAACCTTCAGGAATATCGTAACCAAGTTTAGTTGTATGATACAAAGAACGAGTTAAAGCAGGCGCTTGCATCACTGGTACATCATAGTGACGCGCAATTTCGCGAATTTTCATGGCTACTTCATCTACCCCTTTAGCCACTACTTTTGGCGCTCCACTGCCATTGCTGTCGTATTTTAGCGCTACAGAGAAATGTGTTGGGTTAGTAACAACAACGTCCGCCTGAGGTACGTCGGCCATCATTCGACGAGCAGCCATTTCCATTTGTAAGCGGCGAATGCGCCCTTTTACTTCAGGGCTACCCTCCATGTTTTTATGCTCATCTTTTACTTCTTGCTTAGACATTTTAAGCTGCTTGTTGTGATTCCAAATTTGATAAGGCACATCTATGATCACAATAATAATCAAGCTACAGACTAAAGCTAACAGCATCCATTGCAGCATATCCAAAGCATTAACAATTGAACCAGGGATAGACTGCATGCTAAGAGTAAGAATTTCAGCAAATTTCCATTGCAGGACAAACCATACTACCCCGGCAATGACCAACACTTTAGCGACGCTTTTGATGAACTCTACAAAAGCTTGAATGCCCAGCATCCGTTTAAAACCTTGAATGGGCGACATTTTACTGGCTTTTGGCCTTGCAGCCTCCCAGCTAAAAGGCATGCCTCCTAATAAGGTATTGCCAATAAGCGCTGCTAAAGTAATAAAGCCCATGATCCATATAAGTGGTTTAAACAATAACCAACCCATAATACCTATATTTTTTAGCATAAAATTTACGTCAAAAACTTCTTCCCGACTCATCACAAAAGCGGTTTGGAAAACCTTGACCATAGATTCCGCCAACATACCGCCAAATGCCATGATGACTAAAGCTGCGCTAATAAGTACTGCAGCGGTGCCTAACTCTTTAGAACGAGCTACCTGGCCTTTGTTACGGGCTTCTTCGAGTTTTTTCCCTGTGGGGTCTTCGGTTTTTTCTTGTTCGTCGTCTGCCATACTAATTAGACCATTGGTTTAACAACCAATCAGCAGCATGTCACATGCCAAGCTGCGGCCAACCTCCCACTGACGTTCAAAATGCGCCAAAAAACCACCAATAGTGAGCCAAAGAATGAATAAACCAAACAACATACTTACCGCAAAACCAATACTAAAAATATTCAGTTGTGGGGCTGCTCGCGTCATAATGCCGAAAGAAAAGTTAACCAGCAACATTGCCACTACAGAGGATATAGATAGCGCTAAAGCAGCCAAAAATAATTGTGAATACCACCCTGCCAGCAATTGATAATCCAAACTACTTAAGCCACTCATGCCCACCGGTAGCGTTTCAAAACTCATAGCGATTAAAGTAATTAACTGCAAATGGCCGTCAATGGCCAGAAACAACAGGGTCGCTAAGAGCAAATAGAATTGACCAACAACCGGTGTACTTTGGCCGTTATTCGGGTCAACCATGGAGGCAAAACCCAAACTGGTTTGCATCGCAATAATTTGCCCGCCAACCACAAAGGTTTGCATCAATAATTGTGAAATAAATCCGATGGCGGCGCCAATCAGTACTTGCTGCAAAATAACGATAACAGCTTGAAAAGAAAAAACTTCTATTCCAGTTACTTCCGGCAAAATAGGCACTAAAGCAAAAGTGATGGCTAAAGCTAGTAACAAGCGCACTCGAGTTGGAACTGATTTACCACCAAAACTTGCTAATACCATCAGCATCGCGGCTACTCGAGTAAGCGCCCATAGATACTGGCCAATCCAGGCCATCACTACACTGGCTGGAAACTCCATTAGCCAACAACCTGAGGAATCATATCCACCATGGTAAAAAACAACTCCATTAGTTTCTCGGTAAACCAATGACCAGCGACAATAAGCGCACCTAGGGTAACCAATAGGCGAGGTAAAAAACTTAAGGTTTGTTCGTTAATTGAGGTGGCGGCTTGGAAAATAGCGACTATTAAACCCACCAACAGACTTGGAATAATTGCAGCTGAAACCAATAGCATCACTTGGCCTAAGGCAAGGCGAAATACATCAACAAAGACTTCCGGTTCCATCTATAGGCTCCTACGTCTATACGCCAAAACTATTTGCAAGTGTGCCCATCACCAAGCTCCAACCATCTACCAACACAAACAGCATTAACTTAAATGGCAAAGATACAATCATTGGCGACAGCATCATCATACCCATTGCCATTAAGATACTGGCCACCACTAAGTCGATAACCAAGAAGGGAATAAACAACATAAAGCCAATTTGGAAAGCCGTTTTAAGCTCTGAGGTTATAAAGGCTGGAATAAGTACATTGAAAGGTACCTCTTCCGGCGAACCTACTTCCACTTTGGCAATTTTAACAAAGGTTTCCAAATCCGTTAGCCGGGTTTGCGCCAACATAAACTCTTTGAGCGGCTCTTTGGCTTTTTCGAAAGCCTGCATCGAAGTAAGATCTTCACTTAAATATGGCTGAACTGCCTGAGTATTCACTTCATCGATTACCGGCGACATAATGAAAAAGGTCAAAAATAAAGCGATGCCAATAATTACTTGATTTGACGGACTTTGTTGCAAACCCATGGCTTGCCTTAAGATAGACATAACCACCACAATGCGGGTGAAAGATGTCATCATAATCACTAATGCAGGCAAAAATGACAGCGCAGTCATCAAAGCCAAGACTTGCAAGGTCACCGAATACTCTTGTCCACCATCTGGATTAGTGGTCATAGTGATAGCCGGTAAAATACCTTCTTGAGCAAAACTGGGTGCAACAACACCTAGCAACAGACTTAGGCAAATAAACAGCTTACTTTTCATTTTTAGCCAACAATCCTTGTAACTGTTTAGTGAATGAGCCACTCATCTTATTCGGCTTGGCAACAATGGGGTTATCTAACTTATCCAAAAGGTTTATAGATTGAGCAGTAACACCAATTAAGTACTGCTGTTCACCAATTTCTACCACCATCACCCGCTCTCGCGTACCTAAAGCTAAGTTAGCGACCACTTTAGACTGGCCACCAGCAAACTGGCTAAGCCGAGTCTTCTTTAGTACCCATGCGCAAACAAAAATAGTGACTAAAACTAAAGCCAAAGACATTACCCACGAAAGCAGTTCAACTTGGCTATTGGGAGGAGAAGTGGTTTCTTGTTCAGCTAAAGCTGGCAAACTAATACCAGCTGCAATGATGAATGCGAGGACTTGTTGCATTACTTGAGCTTTTTAATACGTTCGGTTTGGCTAATAACGTCGGTAAGGCGAATACCAAACTTATCATTTACAACTACCACTTCACCGTGCGCAATCAATGTTCCGTTTACCAAAACATCCAACGGTTCGCCGGCAACCCTATCTAGTTCTACCACTGAGCCTTGGTTAAGTTGTAACAGGTTACGGATGCTAATATTGCTGCGGCCTACTTCCATGGAAATAGTTACAGGAATGTCCATAATCGAATCAAGTTTACGTTGCTCTTCTTCGGTTATAGGTTTTGATTCATCGACAAAGTCTTCAAGCGGAGCAGGCTCGGCTTCGGCCATCGCTGCTGCCCACTCATCAGCCATATCATCTTGATCACTCATATTTTATCCTTATTACTTTACTCGTCGCCCGGTGATGAACGGCGGCTACTTACCACCATTTCAAGGTCACTCTTCACAGTGTCGGGACGCTTTAACTGAGTATCAATTTTCAGTGCCATTTTTTCTTTTTGTCTACCAAGTTTAACTCGGTAACTAGGTAAATCTTCAACATATAACATAGCAGTTTCAGGCATCTCAACCGGTATAATATCACCCGCTTTAAGATCCATTAACTGACGCAACGTTACGTCAGTTTCTAGCAATTTGGTATGTAAACCCACAGGCACATCCATGATTTCATCACTTAGTGCTGAGCTCCAACGCTGGTCGGTGTCTTGTTTATCACTTTGCACACCCGCATCTAAGAGCTCTCGAATCGGCTCCAACATTGAATACGGCATAGATATATGGAAGTCGCCACCGCCGCCATCCAGCTCAATATGAAATGAACTAACAACAATCACTTCGGTGGGACTCACGATATTGGCCATTGCAGGGTTTACTTCTGAGTCTAAATAATCGAAGCCAACGTCCATTACTGGCGCCCAAGCTTCTACATAGTCTTCAAAAATAATTTTAAGCAGCATTTGAATAATGCGGCGCTCGGTAGGTGTAAACTCGCGGCCTTCAATTTTGGCATGATAACGCCCATCTCCACCGAAGAAGTTCTCTACCAAAATGAACACCAAACGTGCTTCCATGGTTACTAATGCAGTACCTTTTAAAGGTCGAAAACGAACCATGTTTAAACTTGTAGGAACAAATAGCGTGTGAACGTATTCGCCAAACTTAATCATTTGCACGCCATTAATCGATACTTCCGCTGTACGGCGCATCATATTAAATAGGCTAATTCGCATATGCCTAGCAAATCGTTCATTAACCAACTCAAGAGTTGGCATTCGTCCACGAACGATTCGATCTTGAGAAGAGAAGTCAAACTCCACCACACTGCCAGACATTTCTGGCTCTATGATGTCCTCTTCTATGTCATCAACACCGTGTAATAGCGCATCGATCTCGTCTTGGCTTAATAAGTCGCTCACGTTGGTCCTTTATTGCATTACAAAGCCGGTGAATAGGATTTTTTCTACCACTACTTTACCGGTTATCTCTTTTAATGCTTTTTGTGTCTCAGTTAACGAATTCTCGCGAATTTTGTCTTTGCCTTCTTGAGTGGATAGATCTTCTACGGTTGCAGAGCTAAATACACTCAATAAGGTCCCTTCAATCAATGGAATATGCAACTTGGCGGCTTCTTCATTGGCAGTACCACGAACCAATAATTGTACTTTAATTTGCACTAAGCGATCTCGGTGGTCGCCCACAATATTAAATACGAATGGCCTTGGCATACCTACATACAAGGCTGTATGAGTAACTGAAGAAGTTGCTTCCTCTGCTGGTTCTGCTGCAGCCGGTGCTTCATCTGAGTCGCCACCCATTAACAAAAAGCCAACCACACCACCAATCACCAATACGGCTACAATAGCGATGATGATAATTAGCTTCTTTTTACTGCCACCTTCACCATCTTCTACTTTTAATTCTGATTCTTCAGCCATCTACGCTTCCATGAAATTATCGCTAAACTGCTTTTATTATTACATAGTTAAGAGGCGCTTCAACAGCATCTCATAGAAATAAACTAGGCATAAAAGTCAATGCCATCACTGTTTGCTTGATTCGCCAGCAATGCGCTCATGTCTTGCTCAGTAGTATCATCAACGAGTTCGCCGTTGGTCGATTGTCCACCAGCCATTGTTTGCCCTCTACCTTGTTGAGAAGCGCTGCCTTGATTTTGTTGGCTAACCTGATTTTGCCCCAGTTCGATTCCCTGTTGCTGCAGCATTTCTCGTAAACGTGGCATTGTTTGTTCCAAAGCTTCACGCGCTTGCGGATTTTGTACTTGAATTTGTACCGAGACTTGTTGGTCTTGATTCATTTGCAAGCGAATTTGCATGCTTCCTAGCTCCGCAGGGTCTAAACGAATTTCAGCCTTTTGCATGCCCTGGCTCAACATGTATTGTACCCGTTGGTTTAACTCAGCTGGCGCTTGGTATTGCGCAGGGTTTAAACGTTCATTGAACTGCGTTGCTTTGTCATTAACTTGGTTAGCTTGCTGAGCTTGTTTTAGTACAGCTTCATTACTTCCCTGCTCTGCCCGAGCCACCACGTCGGCGCCCGAAGCAGCTCTAAAAATACTGTGGTGCTCTTGAGGCCGAGTAACTTCAGCTTGATTAGGTAATCCCTGATGCTGAGCCTGTGATGATTGCTGTTCTTTATGCTCGGAACCATTTTCACTGCTCGATTGCTTGCTACTCGCAGCAGCAATACTTGCGCTGGCAAGTTTATCGCTTTGCTGGACAACATCTGCAGCGTTAGCTTTATTGTTAACGGTAGTATTAGTGCCCTGCTGAACAGCGACGCCAGCTTTAGGCTCGTCGCTTACTTTATTGGTTTGCTGAGCAGCCACAGCTTCGCCGCTTAATTTAGCATTCAGCTCTTTGGCCTTCGCTCCCTCTTGGTCTACATGAGGTTTAGCCATTGAATGATTAGCTTGAGCTTCCCCCTGTTGTTTTAAGCGGTTTTGCTCTGCTAAAGATAAAGTTTTTTCAGAAGCTTTGTCTTGGGCAGCACTTAGGGATTTATCCGCGAGAGCTTTTTCTGTAGTGCTAGAAGCTAAGGCTTCGGACTCTTTAGCCTTAAGCGCTTTTTGCTCATCACTTTGACTAACAGTAGCAACAACTTTGTCTAATGGCGCTTTTTCATTAGCGCTTGACGTCAAACGCTCCCCCTCTTTAGCACTTAAGGTTTTGCTATGCTCACCCGCTAAAGCTGGTGCATTTTCTTTGGTAACTCGCTCATTGCTTGGGTCAAGTTTTGGGTCTTTGTCAGCAACTTTTTTGGGTTCTACGGGCTCACCAGCGAGCTGTTGTTTATTGCTGCTTTGCTCTTGGCCAGCGGTGGTTTTATCAGCTGTTTCTGACTTAGTAGAGTTCAGGCCTTCTACCGCGGCTTCTTTTGAGTTAGCTGTTTGAGCATTTTGTGAACCAGCAGTTGCTGCGATATCTACTTTAACGGGTTTAGCTGCAGCATCTTTCCCATCGCTCACTTGGCTATCGTCTTTAGCATCGCTCGAATGTGCTTTGGTTGCTTCTGTTTGAGTAGGCGGCAACTCTCTGCCGCTTTGTGTTGTTTGATTAGCTAGCGTTTGCTTATCGGCAGCTAGCTTTTCATCGCCAACGGCTGTTTTCTCTTGTTTTGAGGCAAGGTCACTATCAACAAGCGACTGTTTTTGTTGATTTTTACTAGAAGCTTCAGTGTCAACGGATTCTTCCTCACTAGACTCTTCAGCGATAGTAATGTCTTTACTATCAGAAGATTTACTACTGTTAGCTAGCTCTGTCTCAGCAGTTTTTTTAGATTCACCTTGGTTTTTCTCAATACCATCGGCCGCTTGCTTGGCATTATCCAACTGTTTTAATAAATCACTAGGACTTTGAGCTTTACCAGCTTCAGCATCGTCACTCGCGTTATTTTTCGAGCCGGAAAGCTGCTTTTCAATCGCTTGCTTTACTGGGCTATCAGCTTTTGGGAGATTCTCTAACTCTTTGACTAATTTAGCAAAATCGTCACTTTTCTCAGAGGGACTAAGCGCTGCACTTCCTAGTGAAGAAAACTGTTTGGCATTGGCTGTGTCGGTTAACAGTAATTCCATATATTTGCTTACCCTTGCGATAAAAATATTTGTTTCGCGACCCACATATTGAAGGCGCGCTAGCATTATCTAAAAATCAAAGCATTAAACGTGCCGATTAGCTCACTTGACCTCGAAGATGTGCATATAGCGCATATTCATCTAATAGTTTTTGCTCTTCACGTGCTTGTTTATGCTGTTTTTGTTTTACTTGTTTATCAATCAGCAGTTCCATAGCTTTGCGCTTTGCTTGTACATCTAGCCATTGTTTGCGCTTCAACAACACGTTCTTTTTCACCTGTTCAATGCTTTTCCCCTGCTGAACGCTGGCTTGTTCAAGCTTTTGAATAAACAATTGATATTGGTGAAAACTGTCCGCATAAAAACCGTCAACTCCCTTGGCTAAGGCTTGCTCGAGATAGGAACGTCGGTAGTCTTCGAGATGCGCAAGTTGAGCTTCAAATTCGCTAAGTTGCTGTTGTGCTTCAGCCATTTCTCGAGCGGCGTCTTGCTCTTGATCTTGCAAGCGTTCCACCATTAAATATAAAGCTCGCCTTGCCATGCCCATCTCCTACTAAGCTAAATCTTAGCTGCTTATAATGGGCCTTGCGCGTTGATGTTAGCCATCTGCATGGTGCGTTCCATCCGCGTCAGACTTTCGTCATAAGCTACTACTTCTTTCATCTCTTGCTGCAAGAACTGGTCCATGTGTGGTTTCATAGCGATGGCTAAATCAATGCGTTTATCTGCGCCGCGTTGGTAGGCACCAATAGCAATAAGGTCTTGGTTTTGCTGGTATGAAGCATTGAGCGATTTTAGCTGGCGAGCCAGTTGCTGATGCCCTTCACTCGTTACTGCAGGCATTACCCGACTGATAGACTTTTCGATATCAACCGCGGGGTAATGGCCAGAGTCGGCTAACTCGCGCGACAATACTATATGTCCGTCAAGAATAGCTCGGGCAGCATCGGCAATCGGATCCTGTAAATCATCTCCTTCGGTAAGCACGGTAAAAAAGGCGGTGATTGAACCTTGCCCTTCTCCGCCATTACCGGCGCGCTCCACCAAACGAGGTAGCTTGGCAAAAACTGATGGTGGGTAACCTTTGGTCGCTGGCGGCTCACCAATGGCTAATGCTATTTCACGCTGGGCTTGGGCGTAGCGGGTTAAAGAGTCCATTAGCAGTAATACATTTAAGCCTTGATCGCGGAAGTACTCGGCAATGGTTAAAGTAGTGTCACAGCCCTTCAAACGCATAAGCGGTGAAGCATCGGCAGGCGCAGCCACCACAACCGCCCGTTGGCGGCCTTCTTCACCTAAAATGTCGTCAATAAACTCTTTTACTTCTCGGCCACGTTCACCAATTAAACCTACAACGACTACATCAGCAGTAGTTCCTCGCGTCATCATGCCCATGAGTACACTTTTACCCACACCAGAGCCGGCAAATAGGCCCATTCGCTGACCCTGACCTACGGTAAGTATCGAATTAATCGAACGAACCCCAACATCCAATGGTTGTTTAATTGGCTTTCTTGCCATGGGGTTTAAACGCGCGGAGCTAAGGTTAGTGGTTTGCTTGCAATTAATATCACCCAAACCATCAAGTGGTTTGCCTACGCCGTCAATTACTCGGCCAAGTAACTCCATACCTACTGGAATACCGTGGTGTTCATGCATTGGAATAACTCGAGCGCCAGGCAGCACCCCGGTAAGCTGTTCACTGGGCATCAGGAAAAGCTTATCGCCAGAAAAACCAACCACTTCAGCTTCTAAAAAACCATCAAGCGTTTCTACTGAACAAAGCGAGCCTACTGGCGCGCGACAACCAACGGCTTCTAAGGTTAAGCCAACCACCCGAGTCAATTTACCCGCAACCGTTGGAGCGTTGCGAACATGCTCAGTGTTATAAGCTTTAAGTCGTTGGCTCAGCGTCATCATCTTGACCATTTTGGCGAATAAAAGACTGTAGGCTTTGTTTAATCACTTCATTCATATCCACAGATACCGAAGAAAGATCGTTTTCAATTAAACAGTCACCTTGCGTTAGGCTACCATCTGCTAATAATTGCCAGTTTTTCTTTGCTTGCGTTTCTGGAGGAAATACAGCTTGAATCACCGCCATGTCTTCTGGGTGTAGATGAATGCGAATATGTTGTTTTTGCAAAGGTAGCGCAGCTACTGCTTGCTTAACGGTTTTGGCGATTATGCTCGGGTTAGTCACCAGCTCTACTTGGACAATCTCTGCCGCTAGTTTAGTGGCTAGCTCTACCACTTGTTGCTCAACCTCTTCATCAATCTGTTTATTGGGCTGATGAAGCTGATCAATAAGCCCTTGCCAACGGCTGCTTAACTGATCAATTTGTTGCTGTCCTTCGCTTAAACCTTGGCTTAAGCCCTCTTGATGGCCTTGTGCCTTGCCTTGTTCCAAGCCTTCTTCGTGGCCGGTTAGCAAACCTTCTTTGTGACCTTCCGCTTTACCTTCAGCTTTGCCCTCTTCATAAGCAGACTGTCGAAGCGCTTCAAGCTCTTCAATTGTCATCGGCTCAAATTGAATTTCAGGCTCTTCTTCAACGGGCTCTTCGTTGAACCACGCTGGCTTCATATTGAATACGTTGCTAGTAGGCTCTTCTTCAACATGGTGGGGATCGGTGAAGTCAGGGAGAGGCCACGCTATATCGTCTTCTGGCTCAGAGTCAGCCTGTTCATTATTTGGTAGTTCATTAGCTGGCTGCTCAGCCGCAATATTTTGCTGTTCTGCTGCATCGGCTAACATCGTGTCAATCGCCGCTTGTTCGTCGCTTACATCGCTACTTTGTTCGTCTGCTGCTGGCGCTTCTTCGGCTGGTGAAGCGTCATTTTGCTCTAAAAGCGCAGCTATCTCATCTTCATCCATCATCTCACTGGACGCTTCAATTGGATCGTCTTGCGCGAGGTCTTCGCTCTCTTGTTCTGGCGTTTTATCTTGGTCGCTCATGTTTATAAGAACTCATCTCCACCGCCGCCGCCAATCATAATTTCACCGGCTTCTGAGAGGCGTCGAGCAATCGACAGAATTTCTTTCTGGGCAGTTTCAACTTCACTAACCTTGATTGGTCCCATGGCTTCAAGGTCATCTTTAAGCATTTCTGCAGCACGTTTAGACATGTTATTGAAGATCTTGTCTTTCAGTGAATCGTCAGCACCTTTAAGTGCTTTTTGCAGTAACTCGCCCGGAACATCACGCAGCAAGGTTTGGATACCACGGTCATCGATATCCACCAAGTTTTCGAATACAAACATAAGATCTTGAATTTGTTGCGCCATCTCTTCGTCGCTTTCGCGAATAGAGTCCATCAACATGCCTTCCATGTTGGTATCTAAGAAGTTCATGATGTTTGCAGCAGCTTTCAGGCCGCCCATCTTGGCTGCTTGAGCACCAGCTTGACCAGCAAACTGTTTTTCCATAATTTCGTTCAATTCGGTTAGTGCCGCAGGCTGAACTTCTTCAAGATTGGCAATACGCATCATTAAGTCTAAGCGCACTTTATCTTGGAATTGCGACATAATCTCAGCAGATTGCTCAGCTTCCAAGTAAGACAAAACAATGGTTTGGATTTGCGGGTGTTCGTTTTGAATGATGTTAGCCACCTGGCGAGCATCCATCCATTTCAAGGAATCAAGGCCTTTAGCGCCGCTACCCATAATGATTTGGTCCACCAGGCTAGACGCTCGATCTTCACCCAATGCCGCGGTTAAGGCATTACGCACGAAGTCTTGACTACCAATGCCAATATTAGTGTATTTTTGGATGTCATCAATAAACAAGCGATGAACCGCAACCACTCGGTCGTGAGAAAAGTCTTCTAATGATGCCATTGCCATACCTAAACGCTGAACCTGCTTTGGCTCAAGGTGGCGGAAAATAGTAGCGGCATCGTCTTCATTGAGGCTCAGCATCAAAATCGCTGCGCGCTCAATACCACTCATATCACCGAGGACTTCCTCTGGATTTACTTCATCTTCATTTGGCATCGTTAATTACCCAATCTTTAATCACCATCGCCGCTAGGTCTGGCTCATTAGCTACTAGCGCACGTACCGCTTTTAGCATGTCTTCGTCTTTATGTAAGTCTGGCAGTTTAAGTTGTCCATCGCGAATACCAAAGTCTACTTCAGTATTATCTGCCGAGATAAGCTGTAAATCATCGTCATTTTCGTAAGCGGCTAATGCTGCATCTAAATCAGTTTCGGCCTGCTCATCTTCTTCACCGCTAGATAGAATGCGATTCAGCATTGGGCGAACTACAGCAACAATCAATACAATTAATACCAGTACGCTGCCCGCTATCCGCATTGCTCGCCAGAACCAAGCTTGCTCCCAAACGGGTAAATCAGCTTCGGTGAAAATTTCTGGGCGAGAAAACGGTACACTTACCACTTCTAGGGTATCGCCGCGGCTTAGGTTAAAACCTACACCACCTTGTAATAAACGGCGAATGCTGGCTATTTGTTCGGCCGAGCGCGGCTCGCGGGTTGTTTCGCCACTGTCAGAAACTTGACTGTTGTAATCCAAAGCCACCGATACACTCAAGCGTCTCAAGGTTCCCACTTGAGAGCGAGTATGGCTGATGGTGGTATCTAGCTCATAGTTACGGGTAGATTCTTTATGGCTGCTGCCTGATTGAACTTGGTTATTAGCAGCTCCCGCTTGCTCTGGAATTTCTGCTGGCAGTGGAGGTTGATTAGTTAACGCACCAGGGATGCCAATTGCGCCGGCACCAACGTTGTTATCTTCGATGGTGTATTCGCTGCGAACAGCAGGCAAATCTGGGTTAAAGCGCTTTTGAGTTTGTTCAACGGCAGTAAAATCAAGTGTTACATCTACTTCAGCCGTGTAATTGCCCACGCCCACAATTGGGATCATGATGGCGTCAATTTTGTCTTTATATTCTTCTTCGCGCTTACGCTCCATCTCAAATTCTTTGCGAGTGCGTGAAGATAGCGGGTCTTGGCTACCCGAGTTTAATAAGCGGCCGTTTTGGTCGGTCACTGTAACGCGAGTAGGTACTAAGCCTTGAACTGCAGAGGCAACAATATCGACGATGGAGTCAATTTCTTCCTGCTTAAGGCCATTTCCGCCACGCAAGTTAACCACCACGGTAGCTGATGGCTTTTGCTCACGGCGGGCAAATACGTTGCTTTTAGGAATGGCGAGCAGCACTTGTGCTTTATTCACCGATTTCATTTGTTCGATGGCGGTGGCTAACTGGCGCTCACGACTAAGCTTTAGTCGCTCGCCTTCTAAGCGTTGGCTCACACCAAAGCCCATATCGTTTAGCAGAATTTGTTCACCGGCAGGCGCTGCTTCGGTAAGCCCAGAGCGGCGCAGTTTAAGTTTAATATCTTGATATTGCTCGGCATTCACTAATACCGTGTTGCCTTCAATAGTGTAAGGAATTTTTTGGGCGTCTAAGAAGTCGAGGGTCTCCACCAACTCGCTAGTATTCATATTACCTAGCGGACGCATCTCGGGCTCTTTAGCCCACATCAATAGGAAGACAGCCATTGCCAAACAAATAGCCAAAGCCAAAATCATGATGATTTGACGCAGCACGTCACCATTGCTTAAAAATGATAAGGCAGAGCTTTGCTGCTCGGTAGCCTCTAAGCTATCACCTTCGCTATCTGAACCTAGTAGTGCCGGTTCTTGACTCATTGCGTTACTTCCTTCGCTAGCCACAATATTCTCCTAGCCACACTAAACCGGCATGGACATGATTTGTTTATAAGCATCAACTAGCTTATTTCTTACTTGAACCGTTGCATCAAAAGCGATGCTAGATTTTTGAGCGGCAATCATTACATCACCAATGCCCACGCTGCGGTCGCCTAAGTCAAAGCGGGTTCGCAAGTCATTGGCATTAGATTGCAAGCCATTAACATTATTTATCGCGTCTTTTAGTAGGTTACCAAAATCGCTGTTTACCGAAGAGGTCGTTAACTGGCTGCTTGGCGTAGCAATGTCGTTGGCGATACCGCCTGTTTTCATTTCACCAGCCATTGATTGCAGTTCGCTAAATAGGTTTGCTGAATCTACTCTCATGATTTCCCTCTACCGCCAGATAAATGGCATTGTTCTTAAGATATACAGGGAAAAGCAAAAGCCGCGCCAAGATTAATTAACTACTAATCGAAGGTTCTCTTTTGTAGATGTTTTAGGCAGATAGTTCTTCACAAAGTCAGCTTCTGGCTGAGGTCTCGCAAAGAAATAGCCTTGCGCTTGCTCACAACCCATTACCGAAGCAAGGTTGGCTTGAACTTGAGTTTCAATGCCCTCGATGAGTACTTGATACTTCATACTGCGAGCGATCATCACCATCGCTTTAACAATGTGTTGATCCGATAAATTATCTTCTAAACCGCTAACAAAGGCGCGGTCAATTTTAAGTACCGTTACTGGCAAATGCTTAAGGTAAGCCATTGAAGAATAACCGGTACCAAAGTCGTCAATGGCGATACCAAAGCCTGCATCACGCATCCGTTGAATACTGGCTTTAGCTTCTGTTGGTTGTTCCATCATCGCCGACTCGGTGATCTCGATACAGATACGCTGTGGATTAACCTGCCACTGCTTGGCATAGTTGATTGCAATTTTTTCTGCATGACCCAGCGACACAGTGGCAGCAGAAAAGTTTACCGATAACTTAAAGCCTTCAGGTAGTTGGCTAGAGAAGCGCGCCATAAAGCGCATAGCATTTTGGAACACCCACTTATCTAGTTGCAGTACCAAACCAGTTTCTTCGGCAACCGGTACAAACTCATCGGGTGAGATGGCGCCGTCTTCGGTAAACCAACGCAACAATACTTCGGCACCAATTACTTTATTGGTTTTTAAACAGTATTGCGGCTGAAAGAATAAATCTAATTCGTTATTGCCAATAGCGCGACGCAACTTAGATTCTAAGGTGAGTTTTACCAAACCCGCTTGGCTTAAATCCGGTCGGTAACGGCAAACACTTACACCCGTTTTAACCGCGTGATTTAGCGCGGTAAAGGTATTAGCTAACAGAGTGTCGCTATGTAAGGCTTCACGCCTTGGATGATAGCTGCAGTAACCCACATGACAGCGAGTCAGCAATTGAAGTTGTTCTAAACGCAACCAACCGCGACAGCTTTGCACAATCTGCTTAGCGATTTCGATAACTTCTTTGTCTTTATTTACATTTGGCACAACCACTACAAAGTAATGGTGATACCAGTAGGCTAATTGTGCTTCAGGGTAATGCTTACGTAAGCTTTTTTGAACGCGCTTAGCATAAGCTTCTTTAGTGACTTCACCTAAGCGCTGACCGAAGTTTTCGAATACTTCGTTTTGCCTTGGGAAATCAAACATTAATACCGATAACGGGGTTGCATCGTCTAACCAGTTAGTTAGTAAGCGGGTAATATGGCGACGATTAGGCAAGCTGGTTACTTCATCATGATTTTTCCAATAATCAAGTTGCTCGCGTAGTTGTAAGGTTTTGGTATTGGCTTTTTTAAGATGCTGCCTTACTAATACAAAGGCTGAGGTCACTATCGAAAGCAACAACAATACACCGAGAAGCCACCAGTAAGAAAACTGCCCTGTTTGGCCGCTATTGGCCGCGTAAGCCTGCCAGCGTCGATAAGTCTGTTCGCTATAATCGGCCTCAAAGGACAAGATGCCGCGGTTCATTAAATCCACTAAAGGCTGCCAATCTTCACGAATAGCAAAGCGGTGCAGCATGCCATGTTCAAGCTGAAACGCTTGCTGTAAGCGCCATTGAGGATGGGCACGTAAGTTAGCGGCCACTTCATCACTGCCCGCTAGCAAAGCAACACTTTGTTGCTCCACCACCGATTGCAAGGCTTCAACCAGGCTTGCATACACGATGATGTTTACGTCGGGGTATTTGCTTAATAAGGCTTCGTGAGCACTACTCCCGGCAACCGTTGCTACGTTTTTCCCAGCTAATTGTTTCATATTAGCGAAGCGCGCTTGCTCTAGCGGATGAAATAACGCCAGTGGTTGAACCCAAGTGGTTAAGGTGTAATGAACAAAAGGACTAAGACGGCGGTGCGAACTGGCGCTGCTAAGCATGTCCACTTGGCCATGTTGTAAGGCCATTATCGCATCAGTGATATTAGGATAAGCGGTGTACTTGAGTTTTAAACGGGTTTGAAAAGCCAGCTGATTTAGCGCTTCTACCGCGTAGCCTTGAGGAGTACCAGCCTGATCAATAGTCTCCAGCGGCAAACGGTCTGCCACAACAGCAACCCTGATTTCTGGATTATCTTCGAGCCATTGATATTCACTCGCATTGACTATATAGGCGTTCGCGCCTAACGACCAACAACAACCTACCACTAGCAACGTTAAGAATCTAACGAGGCACAACCGCAAACTATTTAGCTCCTAAAAAAACGCTCTGACCTGGCATTCGTTGCACCAAGTTCATAGTCCTGACAGCATACCAAAAAGCTAAGAAAAATAGTTGACCTGAGTGCAACTTAATTCACTAAAACTTAGTTTATTAAGCTCTTGAGTCACAATTTTCAAGAAAGTAAGCAAAATCATATATTGAGCTAGCTCAATTTTGCCCAATCAACGACTGATATTGCTCACTCCAAAGCAGCGCTTGAAGATTTAACTGCTCTACTTGGGTGTAGTCCATGCGCAGTTGTTCAGCTAAACGCTCAGTTTTATACCAGTGCCCTTCCTCATAAGATTTAATGGTCAGTAACATGGCTCTCAGCATCGACGGTTGCTCTGAACACAAGGCGTCACGAATGTCCTGATCGAGCGGTAAGCTATACAGAACATCTGTTAGAGGTTTATCTAAAATGGCATCAAGCAAGGAAAACAATCCACATAAAAACGCCGTTTCTTGCATGCTCGGCGATTTGCGCATCGCCACTAGTTCGCAGAACCTAGCCCGATGCACCGACATACGCACCAGCTCACGCGGCTTGTGGCTTACAGTCATGGCATTGGCCAATAATGCCACTAATTTTCGCAACTGATTATTGCCGATATACACCACGGCTTGCTTAATTGACGCAATGTCTTCTACAATTGGCAAACTTCCAGAATTAACAAAACGCAGTAGCTTGTAGGTTAATCCCGTATCACGTTCAAAATAACGTACTACTTCATTAATGTTTACGTCTTCACGAGTGGCGGCATAAAACAAACGGGATATCATCAAATAGCTAGCATCAATGTCTTTCGCCACTTGCATTTCAGGCTGACAAAAGTAGTAACCTTGAAAGAAGTTAAAGCCCATTTCTTTCGCTTGTTGATATTCCGCTTGCGTTTCTACCTTTTCAGCCAATAATTTGATGTTTTTACGCGATTTTACGGCCCTAAATAGCGGTTCTAGTTGATCAAACGGCGTACGCTGTATATCAACCTTTATAAGCCGAACAAACTTTAAGTAAGGCTCCCATTCAGGCCGATAAACGAAGTCGTCAAAAGCTAGCCTATAACCACGATGAAACAAGGACTGACAACGCTTATATAGCTTCTCACTGGGTTTTACATCTTCTAAAATTTCTATCACTACCTGCTTATTGGGTAGCAACTTTATCATTTCAGAATGAAGGCTTTCTTCAGGGAAATTAATTAAGGCTGGTTTGCCTTGAGTGATCGCATTCAAGCCGTCATTTAGCTGAGTGCGGATAATCAGCTTGGAGGTCGCTTCATGTGGATCAATGTCGGGAAAGACATTGTCTGGTCCATCCCTAAAAAGTAGCTCATAGGCTACTACCCGCTGCCGGCGATCGAGAATCGCCTGCCGCGCAGTATAAACATTCATAGTCCAGTTACCGTTTCTGCCGTACTTTATGATGTGGCTTTTTGCCTTTATATTAATAAGCTCAAACTTTTTGCTTGAGCCAAAGTACGGACGTAAAAAAAGAGTCACAAAAGTGACTCTTTTAAGACTAACTAAGTTACCAACACATTTCGATAGTTTTATTCGCTAAGTTGCTGCAAGCGCTCAAAATAATCAGGAAATGTTTTAGAAGTACACTTTGGATCGTTAATTGTTACTGGTGTATCGCTTAAGGCAACCAAAGAAAAACACATTGCCATGCGGTGGTCGTCGTAGGTATCAATCGCCGCGTGATTTAAGCTCGCAGGGGGAGTAACTTCGATAAAGTCGTGCCCTTCAGTTACTGTTGCACCCACTTTTTTAAGCTCGGTGGCCATAGCAGCTAATCGGTCGGTTTCTTTTACTCGCCAGTTATAAACATTGCGAATGGCGGTAGTGCCTTTGGCAAACAGTGCAGTGGTAGCAATAGTCATCGCTGCATCAGGAATATGGTTCATGTCCATATCTACCGCGCTTAGCTCACCGCTACGAGCGATAATGTAATCGTCGCCCCACTCTATATCGGCGCCCATTGCAGCCAATACATCGGCAAATAATACATCGCCCTGCATAGACTTTTTGCCTACGCCAGTCACTTTTACTTCGCCGCCTTTAATTGCACCAGCGGCAAGGAAGTAAGAAGCCGAGGACGCATCACCTTCAACCAAAAACTCGCCAGCTCCCTGATAGGTTTGCTGACCTTTAACGATAAAGCGTTGGTAGTTATCGTTTTCAACTTCAACACCGAAGGCAGCCATCATCTTAAGGGTGATATCAATATAAGGCTTTGATACTAGCTCACCAACAATACTAATTTCAGTGTCTTGCTGGGCATACGGTGCAGCCATTAAAAAGGCCGTTAAGAACTGACTAGATACAGAACCGTCGATGTCGACCTTGCCACCAGCTAAGCCAGTGCCTTTAATACTTAAAGGAGGGTAGTTTTCATTCTTTAAGTAAGTTACGTCGGCTCCCACTTGGCGTAAGGCATCAACTAAGGCACCAATTGGGCGCTCTTCCATGCGCGGTTCACCGGTTAAGGTAAACTCACCTTGGCTCAAACATAAGGCGGCACACAAAGGACGCATTGCCGTTCCAGCATTGCCTAAGAATAATTCTTCGGCTTGAGCGACCTTAAAAGCTCTGCCTAAACCAGTCACTGTGCAGCGGCTGCGATCTTCAGAAAGCTGATAATCTACACCAAGCTTTTTAAGTGCATTTAGCATGTGACGAATGTCGTCGCTGTCGAGCAGGTTACTTAATACGGTCTCGCCTTCAGCCAGTGCTGCTAATAACAATGCACGATTTGATACGCTTTTTGAGCCAGGTAAATTAATTTCACCGTTGATACGAGAAATAGGCTGTAAAGTTAATTGTTCCATGAATCGAAATCTCTACCTAATTTGAGCCAACTAGCTGGCTTAAAGCTTTAATAAAAGTTTGGTTTTCTTGTTCAGTACCGATGCTTACACGCAGATAACCAGGCATCTGATATGGGCCCACCGGCCTAACTATCACGCCTTTATGGAGTAACTGCTGATAAAGCTCTTGAGCATCGCCACTTGGCGCTAAAAAGCTAATAAAATTCCCTTTTGAAGGAATATAGCTAATAGCATTTTGCTTAAAGAACTGGCTTAACAGCTGTAAACCATGCTGATTTAACGCAATACTTTGCTGTAAATATTGCTGATCTTTTAGCGCCGCCACTGCCGCCACCAAGCTAAGGCTATTCACGTTAAACGGCTGACGTAAGCGGTTTAGTAAATCTGCAATCTCAGGGCTAGAAATAGCGTAACCAACGCGCAAGCCAGCTAAACCATAAGCCTTAGAAAAGGTGCGAGTAATCACTAGGTTGCTAAACTGCGCTAACCAGCTTGTTGAAGGAGCCTGCTCGTCTTCAGACAAATACTCGTAATAAGCCTCGTCTAAAACCACCACTACATTTTCTGACACCTTTTGCATAAAGCCATATAGTGCATCACTGCTAAGAAAAGTACCTGTTGGGTTATTCGGATTAGCGATAAACACCAAACGGGTCTTATCAGTAATCGCTTCGGCCATGGCATCTAAATCGTGCCCCCAGTCTTTGGCTGGAACAACTACCGCTTTTGCGCCTATTGCTTGCGTCACAATTGGGTAAACAACAAAAGCATGTTGTGAGAACACTACTTCATGCTCGCTACTCACAAATACTCTAGCAATTAAATCCAATACATCATTTGAGCCATTGCCTAAGGTAAATTGCTCAGCAGCCAAACTGTATTTATCAGCCAGCGCTTGTTTTAAATAAAAGCCATTTGAATCTGGATAACGAGTTAGTTCACTGGTGGCTTTTTCAATTGCGGCCAAGGCCAGTGGGCTCATGCCCAGAGGGTTTTCGTTAGAGGCGAGCTTAACAATGTTACTAATGCCCAACTCACGTTCTAGCTCGTCGGTTGGTTTACCTGCTTGATAAGGGTGTAAACCTTGTATGCCTTGATTGGCTAAAGCATGAAAATCACACGTCATGAAAATTCCTTAGCGATTGCGCTGGGCAAAGTCAGCCATAAAGTCTACTAAGGCTTGCACGCCTTCAATTGGCATTGCATTGTAAATGCTTGCACGCATACCACCAACAATTCGGTGACCTTTTAAAGTCACCAATCCAGCGGCTGCAGACTCGGCTAAAAAGGCGGCATCCAGCTCGCTATTCGCTAACTGAAAAGGCACATTCATTTTAGAACGGTTTTCAGGAGCAACGTTATTTTGGTAGAAATCACTACTATCAATATATGAGTAAAGTAACTCGGCTTTAGCTGCATTTTTCTCAGCCATTGCAGTTAATCCACCCTGTTGCTTTAACCATTTAAACACCAAGCCAGCTAAATACCATGAATAGGTAGGCGGGGTATTAAACATGGAATCACTGCCCGCTAATAAGCTGTAGTTGAAGATATTTGGTGTTAATGGGTGAGCGTTATCGAGTAAATCGTCACGCACAATAGCAATCGCTAAACCCGAAGGGCCAATATTCTTTTGCGCGCCAGCGTAAATTAAACCGAACTTACTCACATCAATAGGTTGCGACAAAATCGTTGAAGAGAAGTCGCCGACTAATACCATGTCTCCCACATCGGGGATTTCATCAATGGCAATGCCCTCGATGGTTTCATTTGGACAGTAATGAACATAAGCGGCGTCTTTATCTAATTGCCACTCAGCGCTTGGCTTTACGCTGATTTGTCCTTGCTCATTGCTACTTAGCGCGTCAAATACACTCGATTGGGCATGCTTTTCACCCTCAGCTACTGCACCTTTAGACCACTGTCCAGTAGTGATAAAACTAATCGACTTTTTATCACCTAATAGGTTTAGCGGCGCAGCAGCAAATTGACCACGTCCACCACCTTGGCAAAACAGCACTTTGTAGTTATCTGGAATATTTAATAAATCGCGGAGATCTTGCTCGGCCTCGGCGGCCATAGCGATATATTCTTTACCACGGTGACTAACTTCCATCACCGATACACCTAGACCTTGCCAGTTACAAAACTCGGCTTGCGCCTGCTTCATTACCGCTTCAGGTAACATCGCAGGACCAGCACAAAAGTTATAGATTTTGTCCATGCTACATCTCTTACTCTATGTTGTGTGCGACCACTTAAGTGGTTCATATAATCTTTTTAAACTAAAACGAGCGGCTAAAAGCCGCCCGTTGTTTTTATATTTTTAGCTTACTGCTGATCGGGCTCTGCCTCACCAGCATCGTCTGCAGTTGGTGCATCCCCGCTTGGTGCTGCATCACTTACCTCAGCCGCCTGCTCGCCTTCGGCTAGCTCTTCTAACTCGTCTTCTTCAATTTCATCGATACGCTGAAGGCCTACCACTTTCTCATCTTCAGAAGTACGGATTAAAGTAACACCTTGAGTATTACGACCCACTAGAGATACTTCATTTACTCGAGTACGCACCAAGGTGCCACCGTTAGTAATTAGCATCATTTCTTGCGCTTCGGTTACCTGAACCGCACCAACCACTAGGCCGTTACGCTCACTCACCTTAATAGAAACAACACCTTTAGTTGCACGGCTCTTAGCTGGGTACTCATCAAGCTTGGTACGCTTACCGTAACCATTTTCTGTAGCGGTAAGAATATCACCGTCACCAGTTGGCACAATCAACGATACCACTTTCTGGCCAGCATCAAGTGAAATACCACGAACACCAGCAGCGGTACGACCCATTGGACGCAATGCTAATAGCTCTTCGCCAGTTTCTGGGTCTAGCTTCACAGCGCCAGTTTCACTATCACGTTGCTTCTCGTTAAAGCGAACCACTTTACCTGCATCAGAGAACAGCATAATTTCGTTATTACCGTTGGTAATATCTACGCCAATTAGCTTGTCATCATCATTAAGGTTAATAGCACGAATACCACTTGATAGCGGACGTTTAAATGCTGTTAGCGGTGTTTTCTTAACGGTACCGTTAGCGGTCGCAAACAAGATGAACTTGTCTTCTTCGTACTCACGTACCGGCAAGATAGCGGTAATGCGCTCATCTTCAGTTAACGGAAGTAAGTTAACAATTGGCTTACCACGCGCTTGACGACTCGCAAGCGGCAGTTGGTAAACCTTCATCCAGTAAACTTTACCTACCGTTGAGAAACACAGTACGGTATCGTGAGTATTGGCAACCAGCAATTTCTCGATGAAGTCTTCATTCTTCATCTTGGTTGCTGCTTTACCTTTACCACCACGGCGCTGAGATTCGTACTCAGTCAATGGTTGGTACTTAACGTAGCCTTCGTGAGATAGGGTTACTACCACGTCTTCTTCGTTAATTAAGTCTTCTAGAGAAATATCAGCACTGTTGGCAGAAATCTCGGTGCGACGCTCATCACCAAACTGCTCACGCACTTCGATAAGTTCGTCACGAATTACTTCCATCAAACGCTCAGGGCTATTTAAAATGTGGAGTAATTCGGCGATAAGTTCCAACAGGTCTTTGTATTCGCCAATGATTTTTTCATGTTCTAGACCGGTTAACTTGTGTAAACGTAAGTCTAGAATTGCTTGAGCTTGAATTGGTGTGATGAAGTATTGGCCATCACGAATACCAAATTCAGCTTCTAGCCAATCTGGGCGAGCCGCGTCATCACCAGCACGCTCTAACATTGCTGATACTGCGCCTAAATCCCAACCCTTAGCCACTAATGCAGCTTTTGCTTCAGCAGGGGTTGGTGAGGTTTTGATTAGCTCAATAATCTCATCGATGTTAGCTAGCGCAATGGCTAAACCTTCAAGGATGTGGGCACGATCGCGCGCTTTGCGCAATTCAAATACGGTTCGACGTGTAACCACTTCGCGGCGGTGGCGAATGAAACACTCGATCATTTCTTGCAGGTTGAATATCTTAGGCTGGCCGTTATCCAAGGCCACCATATTCATACCAAAAGATACCTGCATTTGCGTTTGTGAATACAAGTTGTTTAGTACAACTTCACCCACTGCATCACGCTTAAGCTCAACCACAATACGCATACCGTCTTTATCAGACTCATCACGTAGAGCAGAAATACCTTCTAGTTTTTTATCTTTAACCAGCTCGGCCATCTTCTCGATTAAACGAGCTTTGTTCACCTGGTAAGGGATCTCGTGAACAATAATGGTTTCTTTACCGTTTTTCTCGGTAACTACTTCGGCTTTAGCACGAATAGAAACTTTGCCACGACCAGTACGGTAAGCTTGAATAACACCAGCACGGCCGTTAATGATACCGGCAGTAGGGAAATCTGGCGCTGGAATAAATTCCATCAGCTCATCAATAGTGATGTCTGGATTTTCAATCATTGCCAAACAACCGTTAACCACTTCGGTTAAGTTGTGTGGTGGAATGTTGGTCGCCATACCTACCGCAATACCAGAAGAACCATTAACCAATAGGTTAGGAACTCGAGTTGGCAGTACTTCAGGGATTTGCTCTGTACCATCGTAGTTAGGTACGAAGTCTACGGTTTCTTTTTCTAAGTCGGCCAGTAAAGAGTGGGCTAACTTATCCATACGGATTTCGGTATAACGCATGGCCGCCGCAGAATCGCCGTCCACCGAACCAAAGTTACCTTGACCGTCTACCAACATGTAACGCAGCGAAAATGGCTGCGCCATGCGAACAATCGTATCGTAAACAGCACTATCACCATGTGGGTGATATTTACCAATTACGTCACCTACCACACGGGCAGATTTTTTATAGGGTTTATTCCAGTCGTTACCCAAAACATTCATTGCGTAAAGCACCCGGCGATGTACTGGTTTTAAACCATCACGTACATCTGGCAAGGCGCGCCCCACAATAACGCTCATGGCGTAATCAAGATATGAGCTCTTTAACTCATCCTCGATATTGACCGGCGTAATCTCTTTTGCAAGATCGCTCATAGACGACAAAATCCTTCGTTTTTATTGCTTTTTACAATTACTCAGCGTAATCGCAAACTTTACCATAAAATAACGGCCTTAACAGGCTTGATGTCGCTCTTTTCAGTTAGAAAAATGAAAAAACTCAAGAATTGAACAAAAGCTAGTGACTGCAATGAACAAGTTCTTATAATGCCTACAAATACTGACGTGGATTGACAAGTTTATGGAACACCCTCAAAGCAACGAAAATGTTGACCATCAAGAAATTGCACATTTTGCAGGCTTAGCCTCACGTTGGTGGGATAAACAAGGGGAATTCAAAACCCTTCACCAAATCAATCCACTGCGTTTAGATTATATTGAGCGCGGCGCGGCAGGCTTATTTGGCAAAAAAGTACTCGATGTAGGCTGCGGTGGCGGTATTTTAGCCGAAAGCATGGCGGTTCGTGGTGCCGACGTTACTGCTATTGATATGGGCAAAGAGCAAATTGAAGTCGCCAAGCTACATGCTTTAGAAACCGGTAGCCAACTTAACTACTTACAAACCACTGCAGAAGCGCATGCCGAAGCCCATCAAGCGCACTACGATGTAGTAACCTGCATGGAGATGATAGAGCACGTACCGGACCCAGGCTCAGTGATTGCGGCTTGTGCCAGCATGGTTAAACCGGGCGGTAAAGTATTTGTCTCTACCATTAACCGAACGCCAAAAGCCTACCTTTATATGATTCTTGCTGCAGAGAAGTTACTAAAAATTGTTCCCGATGGCACTCACCAACATGACAAATTCATCCGCCCTTCGGAGCTACTAGCATGGGCCGACCAAAGCAACTTACGTAGCGAAGCCATTAGTGGTGTGCAATTTACCCCTATTATTGAAAGCTTTCGCTTAAGTAAAAACGTAGATGTTAACTACATGGTGCAATTAGCTAAACCGGAGCAATAATGAATAAGCAAGCGGCGGTACTGTTCGACCTTGATGGTACCTTACTTGATACTGCACCAGACTTAGGCGCTGCTGCTAACTATGTGCTAGAGCAACACCAACAAGCGCCACTCAGCTTAGCCCAAGCACGCCAGCTTAGCTCTCACGGCGCTATCGGCTTACTAAAGGCTGGCTTTGGCAGCACTTGGGAGCAACAACCCCAAGCTGAATTACGCCAACAATTACTTGACTACTACGAGCAAAACATCTGCCAAGGAACCGATTTTTTCCCCGGAATTAAACAAGCATTACAATGGCTTAACCAACACCAGATTTCTTGGGGGGTAATTACCAATAAGCCCGAGGGCTTAAGTAAGCAGTTACTTCGCTTCTTCCCCGAGTTTGAACAGTCTGGCGTATTGGTTGGCGGCGATACACTGCCACTGCGTAAGCCCGACCCTGCACCCATGCTATTGGCTTGCCAAATCATAAATGTTAAGCCTGAGAACTGCTTATATGTGGGCGATGCTGAACGCGATATTCAGGCGGGCAATAATACCAATATGACGACCCTACTTGCCCTGTGGGGTTATCTCTCTGAAGAAGACAAGGTTGAGCAATGGGCTGCAAATATTCACTGCCAAAAAAGTGAACAGCTCGAACAAACAATAATCGACTGGCTGGGCGATTTGTAAGCAAGTTCAAGTTTTATAAAAATAAATTTTTTGAGTAAAATTTTACGAAAAAAAACTTGCATTAATGCAAGCTTAGTCAGCTTATATAGATAGCTAGTTAGTAACTACTAACATAGCCGAGTTATTTGCAAGTTATACACAATATCTTCAACTTTGCCAAGACTTGCGAAAAAGCCAAAACCTCATTATCTTGTATCCATAAAATTTGAAAACACTATATCTAGTGGCTAAGGAAAAATAGCAGTACTAGATCAGCAGTAGCGAAATTAGGATAACAGGGCCTCCCCTTCATGAATAAAGATCTTCTGATAACCAAACGCAGCGGTAAACAAGAAGCGATCAACTTAGACAAGATTCACCGAGTGATAACTTGGGCCGCCAAAGGCCTTAAAAATGTCTCGGTATCGCAGGTAGAACTTAAGTCTCATATCCAGTTCTACGATGGCATGGCCACTAAAGATATTCATGAAACCATAATTAAGGCTGCGGCAGATTTAATCTCTCAAGAAACGCCAGACTACCAATTTTTGGCGGCGCGTTTAGCAGTATTCCATTTACGCAAAAAAGCCTATGGTCAATTTGAACCACCTAAGCTTTACGACCACGTAGTAAAACAGTGTGAAGCTGGCCGCTACGACATGCATTTGCTTAAAGACTACAGCCCTGAAGAATTTGCCCAAATGGACGACTTTATCGACCATTGGCGCGACATGGACTTCTCATACGGCGCAGTTAAGCAACTTGAAGGAAAATACCTAGTACAAAACCGCGTTACAGGTGAAATTTTCGAAAGTGCCCAGTTCTTGTATATTTTGGTAGCAGCATGTTTATTTGCTCACTACGACAAATCGGTTCGTCTTGATTACATTCGTCGCTTTTATGATGCAACGTCTAAATTTAAAATCTCTTTACCTACGCCAATCATGTCGGGCGTACGTACCCCAACTCGCCAGTTTAGCTCTTGTGTATTGATTGAGTGTGGCGACAGCTTAGAGTCAATTAATGCCACAGCTTCTTCAATCGTAACTTACGTTTCACAACGTGCGGGCATTGGTATTAACGCAGGTCGTATTCGCGCCCTAGGCAGTGAAATTCGCGGTGGTGAAGCCTTCCACACGGGTTGTATTCCGTTTTATAAGTATTTCCAAACAGCGGTTAAATGTTGCTCGCAAGGCGGTGTTCGCGGCGGTGCAGCCACAATTTTCTACCCGTTTTGGCACCTAGAAGTAGAATCACTTTTAGTACTTAAAAACAACCGTGGTGTAGACGATAACCGAGTTCGTCACATGGACTACGGTGTGCAGCTTAACAAGCTTATGTACCAACGCTTGGTAAAAGGTGAGAACATCACCTTATTCTCACCAAGTGATGCACCTGGGCTTTACGATGCCTTCTTCGAAGACCAAGACAAGTTTGAAAGCTTGTATGTGAAATACGAGCAAGACCCAAGCATCCGTAAAGAACAAATTAAGGCCGTTGACCTGTTCTCGTTGCTAATGCAAGAGCGCGCCTCAACGGGTCGCATCTACATTCAAAACGTAGACCACTGTAATACTCACAGCCCATTTGACCCAGCACAAGCACCGGTTCGCCAATCTAACCTATGTTTAGAAATTGCCTTACCAACCAAGCCGCTACAACATGTACATGATGAAAACGGCGAAATTGCCCTTTGTACGCTTTCGGCCTTTAACTTAGGCGCTATTGAAGACTTAAATGAGTTAGAAGAGCTGTCTGACCTTGCTGTTCGTGCTCTAGATAGCCTGCTAGATTATCAAGATTACCCAATCAAAGCCGCCAAGAAAGGCTCTGATGGCCGTCGTACCTTAGGGATAGGTGTTATCAACTACGCCTACTACCTAGCTAAAAATGGCACTAAGTACAGCGATGGCAGTGCCAACAACCTGACTCACCGCACCTTTGAAGCGATTCAATACTGGTTGCTTAAGGCGTCTATGCGCTTAGCCAAAGAGCAAGGCGCTTGCCCAATGTTTAATGAGACGACTTACTCGAAAGGTGTATTACCTATCGATACTTACAAACAGTCGTTAGACAAGCTTAGCGATGAGCCTTTGCATTACGACTGGGAAGAGCTGCGTGAAGAGATTGTCACTCACGGCTTACGTAACTCTACGCTTTCTGCCTTAATGCCGTCAGAGACTTCTAGCCAGATTTCAAATGCAACTAACGGTATTGAGCCACCTCGCGGTTTTATTAGCGTTAAAGCCAGTAAAGACGGTATTTTGAAACAAGTAGTGCCAGAGTTTGAAGCACTTAAAGACAACTACGAATTACTGTGGGACATTCCTAGCAACGAAGGTTATTTGCAGCTAGTTGGCCTAATGCAGAAGTTTGTTGACCAAAGTATCTCGGCCAACACTAACTACGACCCAAGCCGTTATGAAGGTAACCGCGTACCAATGAAAGCATTAATTGCCGACTTGCTAACCGCCTACAAATATGGGGTTAAAACGCTGTACTACCATAACACCCGCGACGGTGCTAGCGACCAACAAGACGACCTGAAGCCAGAGCCAGAAGATGATGATTGCGCTGGCGGAGCATGTAAGATTTAAGCCAAGTTTACGCGCTAAAGCGCATTAAGAAATTTTTAGGAAAAATGTAGATGAGCTACTCAATTTTTACTCAAAATGCCAACGATGCTACCAAAGAACCAATGTTCTTTGGTCAGCCTGTAAACGTGGCCCGTTATGACCAACAGCGTCATGAGATTTTTGAAAAACTAATCGAAAAACAACTGTCTTTCTTCTGGCGTCCAGAAGAAGTAGACGTAAGCCGTGACCGTATTGACTACAACAAACTGCCGGCTCACGAACAGCATATTTTTATTAGTAACCTTAAGTACCAAACACTGCTTGATAGTATTCAAGGCCGTTCGCCTAACGTGGCTTTGTTGCCACTAGTTAGTTTGCCAGAGTTAGAAACCTGGATTGAAACTTGGGCCTTTAGTGAAACCATTCACTCTCGCTCATACACCCACATTATTCGTAATGTAATGGGCAACCCTGGTGAAGTATTTGATGACATCATGGAAAATGAAGAGATCATCAAGCGCGCTAACGACATTGCCGGCTACTACGACGATCTGATTCAAGCCACCTCTATTTACCACCTGCATGGTGAAGGAGAGCATGAGGTTGATGGTGTTGTTCATAACATCACCGTGCGAGAGCTTAAGAAAAAACTATATCTTTGCTTAATGTCGGTGAACGTACTTGAAGCGATTCGTTTCTACGTAAGCTTTGCCTGTTCATTTGCCTTTGCAGAGCGCGAATTAATGGAAGGTAACGCCAAAATCATTAAGCTAATTGCCCGTGACGAAGCACTGCATTTAACCGGTACTCAGCACATGATTAACCTAATGCGCGAAGGCAAAGACGATCCAGAAATGGCCGAAATTGCTGCCGAGTGTGAAGTAGACGCATGGCGCATGTTTACCGATGCCGCAGAGCAAGAAAAAGAATGGGCAAAATACCTATTCAAAGATGGCTCGATGATTGGGTTAAATGAAGACATTCTTTGCCAATACGTTGAATACATTACCAATACACGCATGCAAGCGGTGGGCTTGTTACCTTGCTTTGAAGATCGCAGCAACCCTATCCCTTGGATCAACTCTTGGTTGGTATCAGACAACGTACAAGTGGCACCACAAGAAGCAGAGATTAGCTCTTACTTAGTAGGGCAAATCGACTCTAGTATTGATATCGACGACTTCGAGGACTTTGAGCTGTAATGTCTCAGAAAGAAGGCCGCGTTATTGCAGGCGGAATAGAAGTGGTGGTTGATAGCCACCACAAAAGCATCTTAGAAGCGTATGAACAAGCTGGCTTTACGCCGGAGTATCATTGCCGCGAAGGTGTATGCGGCGCCTGCAGAACCACCCTAGTAAAAGGCGAAGTGGAATATAGCCACACGCCTTTAGCTAACATTCCTAAAGGGCAAATTCTTAGCTGCTGTAGCAAGCCCAAAGGCACTGTTGAGTTGGCCGAACAACCTCCGTTCAAGCGCCAAATTGCCTAACACTTTTTATTAAACCATTAGTGCTAATTCTGCAGCCTCTCATCTTAAGGCCGCTAGCCACACATGGCTAATCGTCAAACCGTACCGTTAAAACGAGAATCAACACAAACACAACAAAAAGATAAAACGGATACAGAGGACTTATCGGCGTAAAATAATATTCTTTGACTAAGGATTTGTTTAGTAACTCTTTACCATCAAAAAGAATATTAACAACAAATTTGTTACTTCGAGAGCTATATTGAATCGGTATATATTCAATACATATCGGCGAATCAATGTGCTCTCTAAAGTCAGGGATATATGGCAATATAAAAGGACGGTCAACATTAAATTGAAATCTACCTTCATCGTTATCAACAATCAGATACCAAGCTGAGAATGTTTTCCCAGAACCAGTATAAAAATATGACTCCACCGTTCCACAAATTTCACTAGTATTCTCAAACGAATCATCACTTCTAAAAAAACCATTATACTCCGGTAGCATTCCCACAATAAGCATACAAACCAGTACCAAAAGAGTCTTTCTCTGCCAACTTTTATGAGGCAATTCCAAACGCATAATAAATCCAATAGCTATAAGCTGCTTTAGACAAGAGACTTTAAATGGAATGCTATACTAGAGCACCGAACAAAGCGTTCAATAACCCAATTGAGTGAAACTCCACTTTATTGATAAGTAACTAAGATTCCGTCTGTTTTCAAACCCCGTCAGTAAATGCGTTTACATTCCCCCAGGCATGACTAATTGTCCGAGGTGTACTCAAAAAAACATTATCGCTTTCGTTAATACTGCCCCCGCGGTCCGCTTTTGGTGGACTATACTTTCAATAATCTCTTTAGTTTTTCGGCAAGTAACAGATAACTTAACTATCTGTGTTTTTCTTTGTCTTGTGAGGCCAACATGATCATTCGGCGTCAACCCTTAATAGCAATTAGTAGCAGCTTGTTGCTGCTTACCGCTGTGTTGATTGGCTGGAAGGTATTGAATCCGCCTGCGATTGGTGAAAACGCGATATGTCGCGCAGCTATCGCAACTCACTTTATGCAGCGCCAACTAGGACAAATTCAAGCACTACCCGACTACCCGCATCAATATGTAAGTGCCAGCCATTTAGGTGATGTTCCTAAATCAGTGGGCTGCCAAATTAGCGGCCAGCTGATCAGCATTAGTGAGCAACAACATGCGATAGCCAACTTGTACTTTGAGCAAAAACGTAATCAAATTGCGATTATTGTGCCGCGACCAGCAGCACCTAGCCGAGTTAGGTTGTTTACCCGAGAGCAACTCACCTTTCACAAAGTGCGTTTAGCTAAGCACGATTTAGCCACTGGCATTCATGAGATGTACGGCGAAGGTTTTGATACCAACCAAATTATTCAGCAAACTGTGGCGCTGCTTAAAGCCAACCATATTTGTGGCCAGCTGGAGCGCCAGCAAAACTTAAGGTTATCACCGGTACCAGTGAACGATAGCTACATGAAGCAAGCGAGTATACTTACGCCTTATCTCATAAATATGGTGCAACGCTCGCCGCTTAATGTTGAAGAAATGCTTAAAACCAAACAACAAATTGCTGGCTTAGAACAGGGCTTCCAACAAAATACTCAAAGCTTGGTACAGTGGTTACAACAAACCGAAAGCAATACACCAATAGATAAACGCCTATTAGATTATCATTTGCGCGACTTACGCCGTGCCAATCCACGCTTATTTTTGCCAAGTAACTGCTTGCAGGCTTACATTCACTCAGCGGAGCTAACCCAAACCCTATAAGTGTTAACAAATGTGTCTTAGCGCATGTTGTATTCGAGCATATTCGTTATACACTAGGGCTAATACTTTTGAGAGAGGATACATGCACGATGGTAACTGATAGTGAAGGTTACATTCAGTTAATAGGATTTTTAACAGATAACTTAGCGCTGTTTGAGCATACTCAAGCTCAGCAAAATCCCTTAACTATTTGCGACTATGTCTCTGAGCAACTATCAGAAAGCGTGATGTTGGTTTGTCGTCAACATGAGCATTTAGACAGTGAACACCGCTTCACCGTGATTCGCGAGATAGACGCAATAGTTAACGACTTAGAGCAAGTTCTCTCTGGCGTGTGGATGTCTAGCCCTACCCAGCAGCAACAGCAATTCATTGATGAGTTTGTTGGCTTAATCAAAAACATGTTTGATAACCAACTAATCGCTGTAGACCCTATTTAGTCATCGGTTATTTATCACCGATAGCTTTAATACCATCGAGATGACTAAAGCAATGCTCCCGGGCAATATCTAAAAACGCTTCGATATAGGCGCTGTCTTGATGGCTTTCATGGCGCGCCGCATATAAGTTTTGCCACAGTTTCCCGTCTCCTAGCTCACGCGTCACAATGTAGCCTTTATTAACATATTCAGTTAATGCCCAATTTGGCAATACAGCTACCCCGCGGCCACTGGCTACCAGCTGCATCATCATAATGGTCATATCCACTTTACGTACTGCTAAGGGTTCAACGCCGGCTGGGTCTAAAAACAGATTAAACAGATCTAGACGATGAGTATCTACTGGGTAAGAGATGAGCACTTGATTGGCAAAATCTTCTGCTTCTATTACCGGCTTGTCTACCAAAGGATGACTAGGGCTTAAAGCTAGGGTCGGCTGATAAGAGAACAGTGGAGAAAATACAATACCTTCACTAGGCTGAGGGTCTGAAGTAATAACTAAATCTAACTGACCTTGGGCAAGTTCAGGTAAAGGTTCAAAACTAAACCCGCTGCTGAAATCTAACTCAACATCTGGCCACAAACCTCGGTAATTATCGATAGCAGGCATCAACCAGTTAAAGCAACTATGGCACTCAATGGCTAGGTGCAAACGCCCCGCTTGCCCACCAACTAAACGGGCCAGTTCACGCTCGGTATGTTGAACTTGCTCTAGCACACTATCTGCTAACTCTAACACCCGTAAGCCTGCCATAGTAAAACGCAAAGGCTTGGTTTTACGCACAAACAGCTTCGCCCCAATGCGCGATTCTAACTCTTTGAGCTGATGTGAAAGAGCCGATTGGGTTAAGCATAAACGCTGCGCAGCTACCACCAAAGAGCCGGTTTCTCTTAAGGCTTGTAAGGTTTTTAAGTGTTTGAGTTCTAACATAGTCTCGCAGTAGTCAATTATGTTGCGCCGTCAGTTTATCACCATCTAACGCGGTTCTGCGCTTTCATAATAAAAAATCCTGAAAAAGCGCAATTAGCTTGCCTAAACACTTGCATGCTACCGCAAAAAATAAGTTAATACGTTTATTGTAAAGGGACCCATAATCATCATGTATCAAATAGAGAAGTCACATAAGCTAGACAACGTATGTTACGACATCCGTGGTCCAGTGCTGAAACAAGCAAAACGCCTCGAAGAAGACGGCCACCGTGTTATCAAATTAAATATTGGCAATACTGCCGAATTTAATTTTGAAGCCCCTGAAGAAATTCTGGTAGATGTTATTCATAACCTACCTACCGCCCAAGGCTACTGTGACTCAAAAGGTTTATTCTCTGCCCGCAAAGCGGTGATGCATCATTATCAATTGCAAGGCTTACGCACTACTACCCTAGAAGATATCTATTTAGGGAACGGTGTGAGTGAGCTAATCGTAATGGCCATGCAAGCGCTGCTTAATAATGGCGATGAAATGTTAGTGCCAGCTCCGGATTACCCATTATGGACAGCCGCTGTAACACTATCTGGCGGTAACCCTGTACATTACGAATGTGATGAACAAGCTGGCTGGTTCCCAGACATTGAAGATATTCGCAGCAAAATTACTCCTCGCACCAAAGGCTTAGTGGTTATTAACCCCAACAACCCTACTGGTGCAGTTTATAGTAAAGAATTGCTTTTGGAGTTAGTGGAATTAGCGCGTCAGCATAATCTGATTTTATTTGCCGACGAGATCTATTCGAAAGTCATTTATGATGAAGCCCTGCACGTACCTCTATCTACTTTGTCAGACGACGTATTAACCCTCACCTTTAACGGTTTATCTAAGGCTTATCGAGTCTGTGGTTTCCGCTCGGGTTGGATGCTGGTGAGCGGCCCTAAACATCGCGCTAAAGATTACATAGATGGTTTAGACATGTTGGCCTCAATGCGCTTGTGTGCCAATGTGCCAGTTCAGCATGCCATTCAAACCGCCTTAGGTGGTTACCAAAGTATTAATGAGTTAATCGTACCAGGCGGTCGCTTGTATGAGCAGCGCAATTTAGCTTGGCAACTACTCAATGATATTCCCGGTGTAAGTTGTGTAAAACCGCAGGGAGCAATGTACTTGTTCCCTAAGCTTGATGTGAAAAAATTCAACATTAAAGACGACCAACAATTCGCCTTAGACTTACTGCAACAAGAGAAAATTTTGGTGGTGCAAGGTACTGGCTTCAACTGGACCAAACCAGATCACTTCCGCATTGTATTTTTGCCTCGCGAAGAAGAATTACGTGAAGCGATTGGCCGCATCGCCACTTTCTTAGATGGTTATCGCCAAGCCGACTAATCGCAGCTCACTTGCAAAAACTCAACAAGGGTGCGTTAAGCACCCTTTTTTATTGTGTTTAATTCAGCCAGATGCATTAGCTTAAGGTCATGTTATTTTTAGAAAATCTGTTGTAGTGTAGAGCTTGTACCAATCACATTAAGTAAGTGATCAGAAATAACGCAGGAAAAATACTCGGGAATAAGGCAGAGCTTTTCGATAAGTAGCTATTCTACGATCAAAAATTCTAACGCAGTTATCGAGCATTTTAACCAGATAGAATGAACAGTTACTTAGTACGATTGGTATTAAGCAACTTGGGAGCGTGCAATGAGTGAACTAAGCCAACAAGCTGGAACAGCAAGATACGCCGAAGAGCAAAATCAAAGACGTAACGATCATCGCAGCGTTTGGCAGCGAGACAGAGCGCGAATTTTGCATTCCGCAGCCTTTCGTCGCCTGCAAAACAAAACCCAAGTCCTCAGCATAGGCAACAACGATTTCTACCGTACTCGCCTCACCCACTCACTTGAAGTGGCGCAAATTGGTACTGGTATTGTTGGCCATATTAGCGCTAACAATCAGCCACAAAATTGCGTATTGCCCGAGCTTAATCTTATCGAGAGCCTTTGCTTAGCTCATGACATAGGTCATCCGCCCTTTGGCCACGGCGGTGAAGTAGCGCTCAACTACATGATGCGTGACGACGGCGGTTTTGAGGGCAATGCACAAACTTTTCGTATTCTCACCAAGCTTGAACCGTATACTCGTGCAAATGGTATGAACCTTACCCGGCGAACCCTGTTAGGCATAATGAAGTACCCCTGCCTGCTCAGCCAATTGCAAAGAAACCCGCTACCACCAGTAGCTAAGAGCTTTCGTCAGTTAAAAGTAGCGGACTGGGCGCCAGCTAAAGGTATTTATGATGATGACAAGCACCTTTACAACTGGGTGCTTGAAAGCTTAAGCGAAGCTGATAGAACGACCTTTGTTGGCAGTCGCAGCCTAGGCGACGCGCATCACCGTAAAAGTAACTACAAATCCCTAGATTGCTCGATAATGGAGCTAGCTGATGACATTGCTTATGGGGTGCATGATTTAGAAGACGCTATAGTGATGGGCATAGTTAGCCGACACGACTGGCAAGAACAGGTAGCTTCGGCCATTGCCGACATAAAAGATTGCTGGCTAGCAGATGAAATAGGCGGGCTGTCGGTGAAGCTATTTAGCCGACATCACTACGATCAAAAAGATGCTATTGGCAGCCTTGTGAATGGGTTTATCACCGCTATAAGCTTACAAGCGCAAACAAAATTTGAGGAACCTCAGCTAGACTATCAGGCTAAAATGGATCCTCCCATGGCGCAAGCGCTAGATGTATTAAAACATTTTGTATTGCACTATGTGATTCAAACACCTGAGATAGAAATGGTTCGCTTTAAAGGCCAGCAAGTGGTTATGGAGTTATTTCAAGCTTTTGCCAGCGATCCAGAGCGTTTACTGCCCATCAATACTCGCAGCCGTTGGTTGCAAGCAGGTGAAGACAACGAAAGCCAAGCCAGGGTGATTGCAGACTACATCGCGGGTATGACAGACGACTATGCAAACCGTTTATTCCAAACACTTTTTTAGCAATATCCTAGACAAATTGAAATAGCGCCATCACGTCCAGAATATCTAGCATGTAACTACTAACACTTGCAGCAGAAGATCGCTTATTTTGCAAAAAATACAGCGATTTTTTGTTAGTTTTTCTAGCTAGACAACAACTTTAATAAACCGTTTACAAAGCCGTTAATTAGCTTGATTTCCATCAAGCTCTTTTCTGGCTAACACACTAAATTTAAAGGAGAGAAAACAACAAGAGGTATCGTTATGATTAAAGTAGCCGACATCATGACCACTAACCCGCATACTGCTTTTGAGCAGACCACGCTTGAAGAAGCTATTAGCTTGTGTAACGAACACAAAATTCGCCATCTTCCTATAGTGGATAGTCAGCAACACCTTATTGGTTTGGTGAGCGAGCGAACCTTACTAGCCGCACAAGAATCAAACCTTAGCAAAACTTCCGAAGCTCAGCGCCGCGCGCATGAACAGCAAATAATGCTCAAACACATTATGCTGACCAAGTTGCATACCGTTGATGCAGCGGCAGGGGTTGGGCAAGCCGCTAAGCACATCGAACGGCACCGCATTGGCTGCCTGCCAGTAGTAGAAGGTAAGAAGCTGATCGGAATAATTACCGATACTGACTTTGTAGGTGTTGCAATATCATTGCTAGAAATGCTGGCAGAACAAGAACCTTTAAGCCCTGACGCATAAGGTAATATTACAACAGTATTTCAGTATTAGCGTGACGCACAGCTAAGTAAATTAGAAAAAACCTGTATATTTTAGTAAAAAAATTACAAAAACAGGTTGTTTTGTGAGCTTTGTCACGCTAAGATTAATCCATAAATTGCTTGGCGCTCTCATCCTATGGCGTCGCATTCAGCCGATACTGAATTTGTCGATTTATGGGGCCACTAATCGCCCCTGCTATTGTGCTCTTAGCGATAGCACGTATTAGTCATTCCTTATGTTTTTTTGTCCAGCCTTGAGCTGGATTTTTTTTGTCTATAATTCTTCCCACAGTCAATTTCAATTACCTTCACTTTTTTAACAAAAGCCAAACTAAGCCCACCGCAGCAGTGGTAAGCTATAGATTGTTTATTAGGGTCTGTTGATCTTTGCTGATGGTTTTTGCAGCTATTTATTAGCCATTTAGGCAAGGCAGTGAGTGTGCAGTTAAGTAGGCTTAACAATCACTCGCTAACGCTGAATAAATGGCTAAGAAATGCTGCCCGAAGGGTTCGGATAAGCGAACTTTACTCTTTGTTAAGCACTTCTTGCTTAGCACACTAGGCTTCTAAGTGCTCGCCGCGATTAAAGCCCGCTTATCTCGAACAAAATTTCAACACCAAAGATCAACAGGCCCTAGTCTCACCTATCAAGCTTGTTAAGGATTTTAAAGCTATGATGCTTCGCCTCGCACCGCTGTTACTCACCTTGTTAGCAACTATCGCCCAAGCTTTCGATCAGGGTGAAACCATAAACATACCAATGACCGAGCAAGGTCTGCTGTGGGATAAGCAAATACAGTTAGAAGCAACCTTATATAAACCGGCAGGCGAAGGCCCTTTTCCACTGGTCATCTTTAACCATGGTTCTACTGGGCCCGGCGTAATAGCCAACACGCTAACCATTAAGCCATGGGGATTTGGAGCTTACTTAAACAAGCACAACATTGCTTTGCTAATACCAATGCGACGAGGCAGAGGCGCATCACAAGGCCGTTATAAAGAATCTTACAATTGCAGTGTAAATAGCGTTGAGTCGGGTATTAACTACGCGTCCCAAAGCCTAGATGCCACCATGCAATACCTGCAGCAACAAACTTGGCTAGACCAAGAAAAGATTGTCATTAGTGGTCATTCCCGAGGAGGATTATTATCGGTAGTTTACGCTGCGAAACACCCTCAAAAGTTTAAAGGCGTAGTTAATTTTTCCGGTGGTTGGATGGGTGGCCAATGCCAAATCAAAACCCCACTTGCCAGTAATCAAGGCTTGTTTAGCCAGGCAGCTAACAACAACCCACTCCCCCACTTATTTTTGTATGGCCGCAACGATCCTTATTACTCAGATAGTGAAATAGAAAGCTACGCTCAAGCTTTTGAGGAAGCCGGCGGGCAGATAGATTTTCAGTTTTACTCTTTAGGCTCATCAGCAAACGGCCACGCACTTTTTTATGAACATAGTGATTTCTGGGTTGAAGGTTTTAAGCAGTACATGCAACAACTGGATTTAATGTAAAAGACTTGGGTATCCTTTTTTCCTCTATTTTTTGCGGCTATTTATTAATTGATTCGTCTTCCATACTTTCCTTTAGCTTTAAAAAGCGAGCTTGTAATTCTTCATCTTCGATACCTGAGCGTATTATCTGAGAATAAATTTGGTAGAGCTGCTTTTGCTTACCTTCCTCAACATATGACTGCTCAACGACAAATATTGCACTCCACAAATAGTTGTCTTTATCAGGCAGTTCATATTCATTCCAGAACTGTTCAAATGTGTCGATTGCCTCTGTATGTTGGTTAGAATCTGCGTACGTTGATATAAGAATTGTCCACACGTCCGTGAAATCAGGCGCTATTTTAAGAGCGTTCTCATAGCATGTAATTCCCTTCTCAAATAGAGCGCCCTCGGTAAGGGTATACTCTTCGGCGTTAGCCCCCCCCTTATTAGTATAAGCTAATCCACACCAATAGTAGGATAGCGGTTCATCAGTATAAGTAGTTGTTAAATGGTCAGCCAACTCTCTTGCCTCTTTAAAGTGTCCTTTCTTAATTGCTAAAGGCACCTTTATTACATCGTATTGAAAGTTGTTCTTTTTTTCTGGCTCGGTTGGCGTGCACCCCATAACCAAGAGTATGACTAGTAAATAAAAAAAGTGTTTCATTAATTGTCCAAATTGTTCTCAATAAATCCTTTAGCGATGTTTCTATCTGGTTATTAGCTTCTTACGAATATATATGTAAATATAAATAAATAGAGGCATAAGTTAATAAAAACGTATATGTTACCTAGCAACCCTGACCTATCTAAACGCTTTTCCGCATAGTTACCGAGCTCGCCGTGCACAAAAAAGACTTTCTTCGTTTTATATAGATAAATGTTTATTAGGGTAAAAGTAAGGATAAAAGCTTCAGCAAAGTAACTGATTATTGTCCTTAAGTCACTCCACAAAACTGGTATTAGCACTAAAAACAGATGTGCTCCAAATATCGCCCAAGCCACTCTATTTCTCTGTAAAAATAAATCTAAAAAACAGGCTTTTCTGATGGAATTTTATCAGTCATTCGCTTCTCATCCGACATATAAGTTTGCTCCTTATCATTATACGAGTTGTCTACAATATACTGAGAGTTATTACTTTGCTGTTCACTAATAACATCCTTTGAATGATTACTTATAGGGAGGATTGAAGGCTTTAAGCAATATATGCAGAAATTGGGTTTAATGTTGCAAAAGCTGCCTAAGTGCCGCTGCCTAATATATGCTTAGTGAATGAACTATTTAGCTCACTTTCAGATTGCACAGCATACTAACACGTCTATTGTGGGCGCTTTTCTGGGCGACTTTGTAAAAGGACAAAATTGGCAAAGTTACCACAGCGAGGTACAACTTGGCGTAAAGCTACACCGAAAAATAGATAGCTTTACCGATCAGCAAGTCAATCAACTGGGTTTAGCTCACTGTTTTCAAACCAGTTTAAGACGCTACTCTGGTATAGCCCTAGACGTGTATTTCGACTATTTGCTGAGTTTGCACTGGCAACGTTTTTCTACCAACTCACGTTCTGAGTTTATAAGCCAGTGTTATGAAGAACTCCAGCATTTCCCACTAACAGACAAAGCCAAACATACCGCCAGCCATATGCGTGAATATGATTGGTTAGAACAATACCAGCATCAAGACAGTGTTGCCGGCACCTTACGCGCTATTAGCCGGCGACTGCGCCGCCCGGCAAAGCTAGAGCTGTTGTACGAGGATATTCTTTGTCACTCTGCAGAACTTGATGCAGTATTTTTAGCGCTTTACCCTAAGGTGCTTCTTCACGCTCAAGAATTTGTGAGCAACTATCAGACTAATTAAATAGAAAAAGAGCAGCCCTTAGGCTGCTCAAATAGGTGTTACATAGCGTTTTTATTATTAGTGTCTAAATAGTAAATCTTAGCTAAATTGCTCTTCTTCGGTAGAACCGGTTAACGCGGTTACTGAAGATTGACCACCTTGAATCACGTTGGTTACTTGGTCAAAGTAGCCCGTACCCACTTCTTGTTGGTGAGCTACGAAAGTGTAACCTCGGTCAGCAGCTTGGAACTCTTTCTCTTGAACCATGTTCACGTAGTGCTTCATGCCCTCGCCCTGCGCATAGTTATGGGCAAGATCAAACATGTTGTACCACATGTTATGAATACCGGCTAAGGTGATGAACTGGTACTTATAACCCATGTCGCTAAGCTCTTGCTGGAACTTAGCAATGGTTTCATCATCTAGATTCTTACGCCAGTTAAATGATGGTGAACAGTTGTAAGCTAACAGCTGACCTGGGTGCTTAGCATGAATAGCTTCGGCAAATTTACGAGCTTCTTCCAAGCAAGGTGTTGCAGTTTCACACCAGATTAAATCGGCGTACTCTGCATAAGCTAGGCCTCGGCTAATCGCTTGGTCGATACCCGCACGTACTTTGTAGAAGCCTTCAGCTGTGCGTTCACCTTCTACGAACTCGGCATCGTAAGGGTCTACATCTGAGGTTAGCAAGTCTGCAGCGTTAGCATCTGTACGAGCAATCACCAAAGTAGGAACACCGGCAACGTCAGCCGCAAAGCGTGCTGCAACCAGTTTTTGCACCGCTTCTTGGGTTGGAACCAATACTTTTCCGCCCATGTGGCCACATTTTTTAACTGAAGCAAGTTGATCTTCAAAGTGAACACCAGCAGCACCCGCTTTGATCATGTTCTTCATTAGCTCAAAGGCGTTTAACACCCCGCCAAAACCCGCTTCTGCGTCGGCAACAATTGGTAAGAAGTAATCTAAGCCACCATTTGCAGGAGACAGACCATTGGCCCATTGAATTTGGTCGGCACGTTGGAAAGAGTTGTTAATACGCTCAACCACTTTAGGCACGGAATCTACAGGGTATAGCGATTGATCAGGGTACATACTAGAGGCAGAGTTATTATCGGCGGCAACCTGCCAACCTGATAAGTAGATAGCTTCGATGCCCGCTTTAGCTTGCTGAACGGCTTGGCCACCGGTTAAAGCGCCTAAACAGTTTACATAACCTTTTTTAGCTTGGCCGTTTACTAAGGTCCATAGCTTCTCGGCGCCACGTCGAGCAATGGTGTTTTCAGGGGTAATAGAACCACGCAGTTTCACTACTTCTTCAGCAGTGTAAGGACGCTTAACGCCTTTCCAGCGAGGGTTCTCTGCCCAGTCTTTTTCTAATGCTTGAATTTGCTGTTCTCTTGTTAATGTCATGTTCAATCCCTCTTAGACTCTATTCCTCGATACAAGTAGCTTGTATCACTCATTCACGTAGTTTTTTGGTACCGCTATTTGTGCGGTTACTCTTTAATTAATGCCAAGCAACACATGCTTGGAAAATACAACTCGATACTTTTAACTTTTGCTTTTTTTGTCTAAAAGTACCGAGCTAAGTTTGGAGCGCCGTATCAGCATTATTGTTGCTTTTGACTGTGGCTTTTGCTCCTTATCTAGCCTTGTTATTAAGCTCGTTGGCCACTGCTTATTAACCTGGTCGGCTTTATTTAGCTAAGTGTTCACCTGTTTGTAAATTGCCACTGTATCTAACGTAAATTGCGACCCAAACATGTAGCTTTTACGTAGTTGTAATTACAGTTACAAAAATAAAACAGCCTCAATGATAAACACCTAACCTCGTCTTAAATCGAGATACAAATTAAACAACCGTTTAAAAACCTCCCCAAGACCCTGTTTTTTATAACACCGGGAAAAACAAAAGCAAAGCTTTATTTAAAGTATTAACTCTATTTTATTAACAACTAGTCAACCTTCCGTTTACTACCTTTGTCGAAAAAAGAAATTTAATTACGTAATATAAATACAAGTTGACGAACAAGTAACCCAAAACATCCAAACCAATTGACGCTTACGTAAAGGTAAATAGGTTAGCTAGGTCTCATAGAAGGACAATTAGACGAAAGTTACATTATATTTAATAAGCACTTACAAGCTGTTTTAAACAACAGTTTAAAATTATATTAACGGTGTTGTTTTCGCCAACTAAGCAACTAAAGATACATAAGCGGGAAAAGTTGTTATTAAACAGAAATGGATTTTTGAAGAGATCAGACCAGAGAAATGAAAAAAATTTAAATATTTTTCTCTAAAAACTAAAAAAGCTGGCCAATCGCCAGCTTTTTTATCACCTAAACCTTAGCCTTAAAGCAGCTTTTCCACTTCATCTCCGGCTAAATGGCGAATATCTTTACCTCTTACGAAGTAGATAATGTACTCAGCAATGTTTTGACAACGGTCACCTACTCGCTCAATAGCACGTGCAGCGTTTAAGGCATCTAGCACTTGAGGAATAGAACGAGGGTCTTCCATCATATAAGTCATCAACTCACGAATTAAGCGCTCGTATTCTTTATCCACCTTTTTATCTTCTTGGTGAACACTCCACGCCATTTCTACATCCATACGTGCGAAACCATCTAACACGTCATGCAGCATTTTGGCGGTGTGCTGGCCCAAGTGCTCTAAGCTACTTAGAGACGCCTTAAGCGGTTTATCCATGTTTCGCTCAACCATACGGGCAATGCTTTCTGCTGCATCACCAATACGCTCTAAATCAGCAATGGTTTTAATAATCGCCATTACAATACGTAAGTCACTAGCTGCAGGTTGGCGCTTAGCAATAATGCGAGTGCACTCTTCATCAATAGCAACTTCAAAAGAGTTTACTTTGCTGTCGGTGCTAATTACCTTGCTCACTAACTCTGCGTCAGGTCGGCTTAACAGGCTAAGGGCGTCAATCAGTTGCTGTTCAACTAAGCCACCCATTGCCATAATTTGATTGCGCACATGATCCAGTTCAGCATTAAACTGACCAGATATGTGTTTGTTCATGTTTAACTTATCCATATCTTTTCCTCAGCGACGGTTTGGTTAACCGTAACGGCCTGTAATGTAATCTTCGGTTTGCTTCTTCGCTGGTGTTGTAAACAAGGTATTGGTATCAGCATATTCCACCATGTCGCCCATATACATAAAGGCTGTTTGGTCTGATACTCGCGCAGCTTGTTGCATGTTGTGAGTTACAATCACCACGGTGTAACGACTCTTAAGGTCGTTAATCAACTCTTCAATCGTCAATGTAGAAATTGGGTCAAGTGCTGATGTAGGTTCATCCAATAATAGCACTTCAGGCTCAATCGCAATGGCGCGGGCAATTACCAAACGCTGTTGCTGACCACCAGATAAACCAAAAGCATTCTCGTGTAAGCGGTCTTTTACCTCTTCCCACAAGGCTGCACCACGTAGTGAGCGTTCTACTGCTTCATCTAATACGCGACGATCTTTAATACCTTGCAGGCGTAAACCATATACTACATTTTCGTAAATAGACTTTGGGAATGGGTTTGGACGCTGAAACACCATACCAACGTTACGACGTAGCGCGGCTACGTCTACGCTTTTATCGTAAATGTTCTGCCCGTGTAGCAAGATCTCTCCGCTAATTTTACAAATATCAACCAAGTCATTCATACGGTTAATACAGCGCAATAAGGTTGATTTACCGCAGCCCGATGGGCCAATAAAGGCGGTAACTTGCCCTTTAGGGATCTTCATCGACACATCGAACAAAGCTTGTTTGTTGCCGTAGTAAAGATCCAGGTTCTTTACTTCCAATGCAGTTTGCTCTGCAGTTAAGTTAGCCAAATCTAATTTAGTATCTCGACTATTTTCTGTATTCAAAGAAATCATTTTTTTTCCTACAAATTGCCGTTAGCTTATTGGTCTAACGTTTTAAACTTTTCGCGTAAACGGTTACGGATTTGGATGGCTGCTAAGTTTAAGCCAATAATAACCGTTACCAATAAAAATGCCGTGGCGTACACCAAAGGTCGAGCTGCTTCTACGTTCGGGCTTTGGAAACCCACATCATAAATGTGGAAGCCTAAGTGCATGAATTTGCGCTCTAGGTGAATGAACGGGAAGTTGCCATCAAGCGGTAATGTTGGTGCTAGTTTCACGACACCTACTAACATCAACGGCGCAACTTCACCGGCTGCACGGGCTACCGCCAAAATAAGGCCAGTCATAATTGCCGGGCTCGCCATAGGAATAACAATACGCCACAGCGTTTCTGCTTTGGTAGCGCCTAAAGCTAGTGAGCCTTGACGAACCGCACTAGGTATCCGCGACAAACCTTCTTCGGTAGATACAATCACCACTGGTAAGGTAAGAATCGCCAAGGTTAGGGCTGCCCAAATTACACCCGGTGAGCCAAAAGTTGGCGTAGGTAACGACTCTTGATAGAACAAGGAGTCAATACTGCCACCTAGCATATAAACAAAGAAACCTAAGCCAAATACACCGTAAACAATAGAAGGTACACCAGCTAAGTTAATTACCGCGATTCGTATTAAGCGAGTAAAGCTGTTATTGCCGGCATATTCGTGCAAGTAAATGGCGGCTACAACCCCTAAAGGCGTAACAATAACGGCCATCAACATCACCATGAATACCGTACCAAAGATAGCTGGGAATACCCCGCCTTCGGTATTAGCTTCACGTGGCTCAGACACAATAAATTTAACCGCTTGATGCCCCCAATGTGCTAGTTTTTGGAACCAGTTCATCTCATTTGGGAAGAACACATCCAATACATTATCCATTGGAATTGTCACCAACTCACCGCGCATATCACGGATAATCAGTTGGTCACGGCGTGCATCATCACGGTAAGCAAATAGTTGCTTCTCAAGTACCAAGTAGTCTTGGTGCAATTGCTCGGCGTCGGCTTCAATACCAGCTAAGCGTTCAGGCGTTAGCTCATCTGCCAGCTCATACTTACGCTGCTTTAAACGTAAACGCTCTAGGCTGTAGTTAATGCCACCAATATCATGACGCTGCAGCGAGTCGGCTTGATCAATAATGCCATTAGAGCGTTCTAACAACTCAAACAGCTTTTCGTGATCAGCATCATCAGCAGCATTAATGGTGGTGTCACCTTTAACAATACCTTCAACGTAACCGTAAAAGTTACCATTGGTGCGACGCTCAACCACCGCAATGCCTTCAGGCTGCTTCTTCGATAAGATTTCATTTTCGGTTAACCAACGAAAATCTAAGTTTACGTATTCACGGTTACCGGTCTTAATCAAAAAGCGCTCTACAAAGTCGCCATCTAAGCCTTCTAAATTTGCACCAGAGGCTTTTAAGCGCTCAATAGGCACAAGCTCGGTGTCATACAACTCGCCAATCACAGTTTGAGTTTCACCAAACTGTTTGACTTCCATTTCAAGTACAGGACTTGGCCAGAAATAGACCAGACCGCGTGCGGCAATTAACAGCAGCAATCCAATCACTGCTACTAAGCTTATGCTTACCGCACCCGCTGTCATCCATATCCACGGGTTACCTGATTTAAACCACTTATTCATCGGTTAGTTCCCATATCCCTATTTACAGCGAGCTGTATTTGTCGCGCAGACGTTGGCGCACAAATTCAGCAATGGTGTTAAATGCAAAGGTAAATACAAACAATACAAAGGCTGCTAAGAACAGCACTCGGTAATGTGAGCTTCCCACTTCTGACTCTGGCATCTCTACCGCAATGTTTGCCGACAAAGTACGCATGCCTTGGAAGATACTCCAATCCATTACTGGGGTATTACCGGTAGCCATAAGTACAATCATGGTTTCACCTACTGCGCGACCAAGGCCCATCATTACTGCCGAGAAAATACCCGGGCTAGCAGTTAAAATCACCACTTTAGTGAGGGTTTGCCAAGGCGTGGCACCCAATGCTAAAGAGCCATTACTCAAATGCTTTGGCACTGAGAAAATCGCGTCTTCTGCAATAGAGAAAATCGTAGGAATAACCGCAAAGCCCATGGCTAAACCCACCACCATAGAATTACGTTGGTCGAAGTTAATGCCTAGCTCGTTGGTTAGGTATAAACGTGCATCGCCGTCGAACATCCATTGCTCAAGCGCTGGGCTAATTTGGATACAGCCCCAGCCAATAAACAAAACTACTGGAATAAGTACGATTGCATCCCAACCTTCTGGTAGCAACTGGCGTACTTTCTTCGGCATTTTTGACCAAGCAAAAGCAGTGAGCAAAAAACCTACCGGTAGCAGCAACATAATGGCAATTACGCCAGGCAAGTTGTCTTCAATTAATGGCGCTAACCATAAACCCGCCAAAAAGCCCAAAATTACCGTAGGTAAAGCTTCCATAATTTCTACGGTAGGCTTAACCACTTTGCGCAGTGGCGCTGACATAAAGTAAGCAGTGTAGATAGCCCCAGCTAAAGCAATAGGCGCTGCAAACAACATCGCGTAAAAAGCGGCTTTAATGGTACCAAAAGAAATTGGCACTAAGCTGAGCTTAGGCTCAAAGTCATCACTGGCTGAAGTTGATTGCCATACATATTGCGGCTCAGGGTAACCTTCGTACCAAATTTTGCTCCACAAGGCACGCCACGTTACTTCTGGGTGCTCGTTGTCTACGTGATAAAACTCAAGACCGTTTTCAGTCTCAGTGAGTAGACCACTGGCTCGCGGAGAGAAAGCTAAGCTAAAGGCTTTAGCATCGGTCATCTCACGCACTAAACGGCCACCGCCGGTTGTGTGGAACAAAGTAATAGAACCATCTTCCCCACTTACCACAAAGCCCTTACGGAAGTACTCAACGCCAATTTCGTTTACTTTAGCGCCTGCATCAAACTCACGAATTTGCGTAAGCTTTCGTACCCCATCTTTTGCAACATCAAACCACTGGCTTACTTTGCCATTGTCGTTTGCAACAATTAATGAACTTGCACCGGTTAGTAAGGCAATATCAGTGACATTGCTGTCGGTGCTATTAATGAAGTCCACTGAATTTAAGCGCACGTTATCAATATCGGAGATATTGTAGTTAGCCAACTGATTGCCGTTACGAATGTATAAACGGCGTAAGTCTGGCGTTACCAAAATTTGATCGATGTTACTTGGCAAGCTAGGAATATCAGCCGTTTCGGGCAGCCATTCCAAAGACTCACTAAACATGTCTTCTTCGGCTTCGTAACGAACCAACAAGCCTCGGCCATCGGCGGTAACTGCTGCTACCACTGCCGACTCTTCTTGACGCTCAAAAGCCAACTGCTCAATAGCTTGGCCTTGTGGGTCAATAACTAGCGCTTGCTCACCCATCGGGTAAGCTATGCTTGGCGTAATTAAACGCTTGTCGTTAGGGTAACTAATACCAAATTTAGGTGAAACTATATAAGCCAAGCCATCACTGGTACCGTAAGCCACCAAACCTTGGTTTGGCACTGTGCGGTCTGACGCAGTAATGTCTGCTTCAACTTGATAGTCTTGAAACTCGCGCTGGCTATCGATTAGGTTAAAAAAGCTTAACTGCCCGTCTTCATTAAAGCGGTAGGCAATTTCGTTTTGCTCTTCAACACCAATAGCCACTGTGGCACTGCTATCTTGTAACGGAATCGTTTTAGATTTTTCTAAACTCGCGCCGTAGAAGATAGGTGCAACTACATATAATAAATAGAAGAAAATTAAGATCAGTGCTAATAGAACAACAATCCCGCCAGCACTTACGCTGTAGCGGGTTAGTCGGTCCTTAATTAGCCGCTGAGCACTACTATTAAATGACACTGACTGCGTCATATATCCCTCACAATTTAATAGGTCTGGCGAAAGTATATGGCAGTTTTATGACAGTATTGTTACAGGGTGAAATACTAAAAAAAAAGTCACAATTGGGTGGGATAAAAAACGTTCACCAACTATGATTAACAAGTGTATGTTACATTTGTATGTACCTAATATTACAAAGAAATTATATTGCATGCTTGGCTGGCTTTTTACCCAAGCGCAGCTTTTAGTAGCTTCCTAATTACTTAAAAGCTATGCATACTTTAAACCCTCGGAAACATCGCTAATAGTTTGCTGTCATAAAACTATTGTGCGCTAGGCTATGGAGTAACAAGATGAAACAACTCGTGGTAAGTGTAATTGGTAAAGACCGACCTGGTATCGTTGATCAATTATCCTCATTAGTCGTTCAACACCAAGGTAACTGGCTAGCCAGCAGCCTAACCGAACTTGCTGGTCAATTTGCCGGAATATTGCACTTAGAAGTTGATGAACAGCATCTCGACGCACTTAGCCATGATCTACTTAACCAAGAAAACCTTTTGGTAAATATTGCAGAGGGCGATAGCAGTAATAGTGAAGAGCAACAGCAAGTAGCAATAACCGTTACCGCGAATGACCGTGTGGGCATTGTGCAAGAGGTGACTCAAACGCTAAATACACTGGGCGTAAGCTTAAGCGAGATTAATACTCACGTTGCCAGTGCTCCCAACTGGGGAGGCCTAATATTTACTGCTAATCTCACAGTGCCATGCGCCGACGATGAACAACTGGGAGCGATTCAAGAGTCTTTAGAGTCACTAGCCGATGACCTGATGGTAGATATTGAACAAGACTAATCCCTTTTTAAGAAGTAAGTACTAAAGGTGAATAATGAGCGACAGTCTATATATAGAAAAAGAGTTAAGTTGGCTTTCGTTTAACCAACGGGTCTTGCAAGAAGCCCAAGACCATTCAGTACCAATTATCGAACGTGTTCGATTTTTAGGTATTTTTTCCAACAACCAAGATGAGTTTTATAAAGTAAGGGTTGCCGCCTTAAAGCGCCGTATCATCCTTAACGAACTTAAATCTAAAGATGATGGATCAATCCAACTGCTCAATGACGTGCAGGCCAAGCTGGCAGAATTACAGCAAGATTTTGACGATACCTATCGCGAAATCATTCTCACTCTTGCTCGTCGAAACATCTTCTTAATTAATGAAGACCAGCTTAGCGACAACCACCAAAACTGGGTAAGAAAATACTTTAAAGACAAGGTGCTGCGTCATATTACGCCGATCGTATTGACCAAACGTACCGACTTGGTTCGCTTTTTAAAAGACGAATACACCTACCTCGCGGTAGAAGTAAAAAAGGCAGATAAAGAAAGCCACCTATTGATTGAGATCCCAACCGACAGCTTACCGCGCTTTGTGGTATTGCCGCCCGATGGCTCAAAAACACGTAAAACCTTAATCATTTTGGATAACATCATCCGCTTCTGTTTAGATGATTTGTTACGAGGGTTTTACGAATACGATTCTGTTGCGGCTTACTCAATCAAAATGACTCGAGATGCCGAGTACGATCTCACAGACGAAGTAGACCAAGGCCTGCTAGAAAAAATGTCTGAGGGTATTAAGCAGCGTTTAACCGCCGAACCAGTGCGCTTTGTTTACGATAGAGAAATGCCCAACAGCATGGTGAAGCGTTTAAGTAAAATGCTGCACATTTCTAAACTTGACCACAGCGTAAGTGGTAGCCGCTACCATAACTTTAAAGACTTTATTGGTTTCCCAAATGTGGGTAGAAAATACTTAGAAAACCCTAAGCTGCCTGCTCTGAACTGCCGTGACTTCGACAGCTTTGATACGGTATTTAACGCCATTAGCGCGCGAGATATTCTACTCTACTACCCGTATCATAAATTCCGTTATATTTCTGAGTTTGTGCGCCAAGCGTCTTTTGACCCAAAAGTCACCAGCATCAAAATCAATATCTACCGTGTGGCGAAAAAGTCTCACTTAATGAACTCACTAATTGATGCCGCTAACAACGGCAAACGAGTTACAGTGGTTATTGAACTGCGCGCTCGTTTTGATGAGGGAGCCAACATTGGCTGGGCACAAATGCTCACCGATGCTGGTGTAAAAGTTGTCTTTGGTGTTCCTTCGCTAAAAGTACATTCAAAGTTATTATTGGTAACCCGCAAAGAAGACGACCAACGGGTGTATTACAGCCATATTGGTACCGGAAACTTCCACGAAAAAACGGCCAAAATTTACACCGACTTTGCTCTGTTCACCAAAAACCAAGAAATTGGCCAAGAGGTGGAAAACGTATTTCGCTTTATCCAACAGCCCTATCGTCGTTTTAAGTTCCAGCACCTTATTGTATCGCCCAACGATACACGCCGACGCTTGTTTAGCTTAATAGATTACGAAATCAATCAAGCTAACGCCGGCAATCCTGCGGCAATCACGATTAAAGTGAACAACTTAGTCGACAAAGGCGTAGTCACTCGTTTGTATGCGGCCAGTAAAGCTGGGGTTAAAATCCGCATGATTATTCGGGGCATGTGTTCATTAGTGCCAGGGCTTGAAGGCAACAATGACAACATAAAAATTATCAGTATTGTTGACCGCTTCCTTGAACATCCGCGAGTATTCCACTTCCATCATAGCGGCGAAGATCAGGTCTATATTGCTTCTTTTGACTGGATGACCCGTAACATTGAAGAGCGTGTTGAAGTTGGCGTGCCAATCTACAACGATGAGCTAAAACAGCGGGTGATTGACCTGCTAGACCTACAGTTTGCTGACACCACCAAAGCGCGCATAATCGACGCCAAGCAGCAAAACCAGTATGTACAACGTGGTAACCGCCGTAAGATCCGCTCCCAAGTTTGGACTCACGATTACCTAAAGGCGATTGAATCTAAACCTCGCCGTAAAGTTGTTGAAGAAGACACCCCCTAAGGTTCTCACTAAACAAAAGGCCGCGAATTAGCGGCCTTTTTTATTTAGGGCGGATTAGGCAAGCTTAGCGAGATGGCTCTAATTCGTGGCTCAATTGGGCTAAATACGCCTTCATAAACTGGCTGCGTTGCTCCGCTTCACGTTTAGCCGCGTCGGTATGCACAGTATCTACAATATTTAACAACTTAGTAAAAAAATGGTCAATGGTATATTGGCTGTCATCCGGCTGCCGAGCGTCACACATTGGGTCTACGTCACAATAAAGTGTACGTTGCAGGCTAGCACCTACTTGAATACAGCGACTAATACCTATGGCACCTAGTGCGTCTATACGGTCTGCATCTTGGACAATCTTTGCTTCAAGGCTTGTTGGCTTAATATCTGCGCTGTAACTATGGGCTTCTATTGCATGATGAATTTCATTTAAGTAATGAGTTGGGTAAGCGACTGACTTAAGAAAATCAATTGCCTTATTTGCCGCTAAACTAGAAGCCTGCCTGCGCTGAGGGTGGTTTTTAGGCAGTGATACACAATCGTGTAACCAAGCGGCTGGAGCCACTACTTCAAGCTTGCCCTCTTCTTGTTTACACAGGTAGGTGGCCAATTTAACGACTCGCTCAATATGGTCGATATCGTGGGCAGTATCACTGGTCTGCAGCCCCTGTAAAAACTGTCTGCAATGAGTCTCTAATTGCTTAATCATAAAGCTCAGAATAAGGGGTTAGTTAATGGGCGTAAACTACCCAAAAGCCCATTTCGAGTCAAAGCTACTAGATCAATTCTTCTCGGTTTCATCATAACTAAAGCAAATAAAAGCCCGCTCAACTTTACGTGATTAAAGCTAGAAAAAGTGTTTACACAAATAATTTTATCATTCATTATTTAATGATAATCGATAAATAAATATCTTTTATCAGGAAAACTTCCTATATGGAGAAGCAAGGGTATGCAATCACTAGAAGCAATTAGTATCGTTGGTAAACGGATGCGACTAATGCTATGGGGCTTAGTTGCCTTAATTTTAATTTGTTTGGTGGGTTTCCCTAGTGAACTGGGCTTAGATATTGAACCAATGAAACACAGCCCTTGGGTATTTAGTTTTCACACGGTTATGGAAATGCTGTTTGGTTATCCCGAACTTATCTTTGAGAACGGTCAAATCATCGACAATGACCTGCATTTTGCTCCCCCTGAACCACTGTCACTCACTATGCGCCTTGTTGCAGTGGCTATATTTTTCACCACTAGCCTCATTATGGCTTGTTTGATTTGGCAAATTGACCGTTTGTTCTTAGCCTACAGCAAAGGCAAGGTTTTCACTCAAGAAACCACTCGCAGTTTTCAATATATTGGCTGGGCATTAGTTGCGCTGTTTACAGTAAACAGTATTGCGAGCTATCTCATCGAGCAATTAGTATTTCCTATGGAAATGCCGATTGGCTTGCCTTTCCCACCACCTCCAGAAGATGTATTTGGCTTTATGCCACCGCCGCCTCCAGAACACCTATTTGGCCTTATTCCACCGCCTCATGAATGGGTAAGCTTGGAGTATATACAGTTAGACTTCCCATTACTTCTAGCAGGCTTGTTTATGATTATGGTCGCCCACGTGATGAAGTTGGGCATGCAAATTCAAGCCGATGTTGACGCAACCATTTAGCAGGAGCGAGCAATGACGATAGTAATTAATCTAGACGTAATGCTAGCCAAGAGAAAAATGCGTTTGAACGATCTGTCAGACGCCGTGGGCATATCCGTTCAAAACTTATCGATTTTGAAAACAGGCCGCGCCAAAGCCATTAGGTTTTCAACACTAAGCGCAATTTGTCAGGTTTTAGAATGCCAACCTGGCGATTTACTCGAGTATCAGCCGGAGCAAGATGCTCGCTAATTCGATAAGACCAAACAGCAGAATTCAATATAGTCACAAGGAACTAAACATGAACTACCGACTTAAACAAAACCTAAGACTGTTCGCACCTGTTCTTGCTTTTGCATTCTATTTTTCGGGTTTGCACGCAGAAGAAGTTCGCAATCTAGAAAGCTTAAGCGACCCGTTTGTAGTAGTAGATTATGATGCTTCGATCGCTAACTTACCGAGCGATAAACAAGCTCTTGCAAGAGACTGGCGAAAGCAAATGCTCGCGTTAGAACAGCAATTAGAAAACGCTGAAAACAACGATAAGCTCAAAGTAAACGTCACCTTCAATACACTTTATCAGCAGTTAGATCAGCTATTCGCTGACAACCAAACTGATTTGATAAAGGTAAATGTCCTAGCAAACTTAAGTAACGAAGAACAATTACAAGCTTTGGAGCTATGGCGAGATATCCAACTTAAAGAGATAGATCTGCTAAGTCACAATTATAGTGAAACCGAAGAACAAGAATTGTACAAAAAATACGCGAAGCTAGACGCAATTTTAGCTTCTATTGATTAGTTAAACTATTATATTGCAATTGAAGGAAGGTTCGATTAAACGTCTTCTATTAGCCTCTAGCCAGCGTGAAATATAGCGATTGCTAAGATACACAAGCAATCGCTTATAAAGCTGCATGTCATTGTCCAAGCCCCCTTTTTACAAAGCCTTTACACTTTCTCACATGTCAATTTCGTTATCTCACAAGACGTTGAATTTCTTCGCTTAGTTTGACCAGTTCTTGAGTTTTTACTATTCGATTTGACCTTAAAATTATATCAATCCAATACTAAGGCGTAACAAAAAATACACATTAGAATCACGTTTGTAAACGTGCTCTTTAACGAGTGGTATGGTCACGCTACAAGAAATCATGTGTGACTAGTTCGTTGGTAACTTTAACGGAATAGGGACACCTAAATGAAAACTCCAATGTTAGCGCTAACATTAACCCTTAGCTCTTTACTCTTAACCGCTCCGAGCACGGTAAGTGCGGCAAGTATAGGAAAAACCATCTGCGATCCAGCTGCGGATTCCGGCAACGGGTATGGCTCTGGTTACTACGGCGGCCACTTTTATTCATGGTTTGAACTAAGCCAAAACAACATTAAAACCTGTGATGTAAAAATTGGTTTTTATAACGATGCCGGCCGCCACTATCGTGCAGAATGGAATATGGCAAAATCTTGGGGTGAAGATGCCATTGGCGGATTAGGCTGGAATACAGGGGCGAGATATCGCAAGATTGGTTACAACGTTGGCGAGCTAACCAGTAACTCCAATATTCAAAAAGCCTTAGTAGCCCTATATGGTTGGTCATGTAGTGGCAGTACCTCGCAAGAATACTATGTTGTAGATACTTGGAAGGGGCCTGGGCAATTTGTACCTTGGGATGAGAACGCTGGCGCGCCGGCAAAAAGCAAAGGCACCGTTTACGCCAATAACGCCACTTACGATGTATACCTTGTAGACCGCAACGGCGCACAATATTGTGGCAGTGGAGAAAACCGAAGCTTCAAACAGTTTTGGAGCGTACGCCGTTCACCCACTGCCCACGGAAACAACCAAGAGCTAAATTTTGGCCCACATGCCAACCGCTGGGATAATTCCGACCTAGGCTTTAAAACAGATGGATTAGCCAATGGTTACCAAATCTTAGCCATTGAAGTGTTTGGCGATGCAAACATCAATCACAAAGGTGCTGTAGACCTATCGCTTTGGTTGCGATAGTGCCTAACTAAACCTAAAACGAAGCTAAGTGTTGTGTAACGCTTAGCTTCAAAACGCTCGCAGGAAGCAATTATGAAGACTTATGGATGGGTACTCTCTTTAGCTGGCACCTTTATCGCGGGCTACCTCGTTGCTGTTATCTACCATCCAAAGCCTAGCACTGGGGCTTTCTCTCATGAAAACTCACAAACAGATTTAGCAACACTGGAAAACCCTGTAAATAGCAGTGCTAAAAATACAGATTTATTGTTTAGAAATAGTAACTTAGAAGACAATTTCGCCAATCAGCCTGTTAGCAAACCAGCGCAGGTTCACGTTAAACACACTCCAGATAACATAGAGCTAAGCAACAAAGCACATAATGAAGCTAATCCAAATAAAGCAGCGCAGTTTGATGCACTAAAGCACGCTATACAAAATAATCCTGCAAGCTTAGCGAGCTCAATTGAGCAACTAGCAGCGCTTAACATAGACAACCCTGACTTTGATTTACTACTCTCAGCTATTCAAAGCAGCGCTAACTCAAACAGTAAGCAAGCCTTGCTGGGCTTAGCAGAGCAGTACGCCATGCTAAGTGATGCCCAGTCTCAGCAGAAGTTTCTTTCGCTGCTAAGCAGCGCTTCGGAAATTCAGTCTCCGCTGCTGGTACAAGGCTTGGTAGACCTAGCAACACTAGAACAAACCGATACCAATACACGAGTAGAAGCCTTAAGTTTGTTAAAGCCTTATCAAATCTCAGATCCTGAACGACAAGTAATTACGAGTGAATTGGAACAGCAAGTACTAACAGCCAATGGTGATGAAGCAGAAATGTTGCTATCTCAGCTCATGCGCTTTAGCCACAATCAACAGCGCTCAGGTATTGCTAGCGATATGCTTTATAACAATTCACAAGCAGTCCAACTAGCAGTACTAAACAGCATTAATAGCGGCAGCATTCCTGCAGCGGATGACTTGAAAACCAAGCTATTAGATATGGCCAGCGATCAACAAGATTCCTTGTGGTTTGAAGCACAGCAAACCCTACTCACTTCTTTTGATTTAAGCCAACAAGAATACGCACGTCTTAGCGCTAACTAACTTAGCTTAAGCTTGGCGCGTTACTTTAATCAACATCGCGGTTTCTGGATCCATAATGGGTAACTGTAAGCCTAAGTTCATTAAACTCTCACCGCTAAGCAGACATGTTTTCTTAAGCCAGTTAGGAAACTTTTTCATAATGTGTTTAAAGTCTGGTTTATCCAATACTTCAACTTTATAAAGGGCTTGAGGCTGTAAGTTGATTAGCTTGAGTCTGCCCGGCAAGGAGTAAGCTGGCATCGACAACTGCACCGCCCAGTAGACACCTTCGCCTTTATCTTGGTCTAACACACCATAAGCTTGCCAGCTATTATCACTAGCATTTAACTGATGAAAAGTACCGGAATGCAGCAAGGGCCTCAGTGATTTATGTAAGGCAATATAGTGCGCAAACTGCTCTCGCTCTTTGGCACCAACTGCTACTGGGTCTAGCTCTACGCCCATATGGCCAACCAATGCGGTTAGCCCCCTAAACCCAATACTATGTTGTCTATAGGTGGTATGGCTATGAGCAGGACCAATGTGTGAGCCCATCACTTCTGGTGGGAAAAAGTACAACATAGCTGGCTGCATAATTTGCCGCTCTAGCGCGTCATTGCTATCTGAGAGCCAGAATCGATGACTGCGTTTTAGTACTTCATAGTCAATGCGACCGCCGCCCGATGAACAGCTTTCGATTTCCAGCTCGGGGTGGCGTTTAGCCAATTCGTCCACTAAGGCATAAAAGGCTTGAGTTTGACCATGCACCGCCGCTTCACCTAAGTGGCTTGGTTGAACTAGCTCGCGGTTCATGTCCCACTTAATATAGGCAATAGCATACTCACTTAGCAGGCTATCTAAGCGCTCAAGCAAATAGGCAAACACCTGAGGATTTTGTAAATCGAGTACATATTGGTAACGACCCGTTTTTTGTTGATAACCGGCCTGTCCCAATACCCATTCAGGGTGTTTACGGTACAAATTTGAGTCGGGGTTAACCATCTCTGGCTCAAACCATAAACCAAACTCCATGCCTAATGCATGCACATGGTTTATCACTTCTTCTAAGCCTTGAGGATATTTTTGGCTATCTAAAAACCAATCTCCCAAACCTGCTTTATCGTGTTCTCGACCAATAAACCAGCCATCATCAATAATAAAGCGCTCTACACCAATATCTGCTGCTAAGCTGGCCATTTGCTTAATGTAAGCAGGATCGTGGTCAAAATAGATCCCTTCCCAGGTGTTAAGGTGCACCGGTCTCGCTTTATCTGCTTCAGGAAAGTGAAGAATGTGACTACGCACATAATGGTGAAAGTTAGCGCTCATCGAGTTTAAGCCAGTGCTGGCGTAAGTCGCCATCAACTCTGGAGTTTGGTAACTTTCGCCTTTAGTCAAGCGAACTTCACCACTAAGCAATAACTCTTCGGCTTGTAACCAACGTCGCCCATCGGTTTTTACACCGCTTTGAATACGGTGATTACCACTCCAAGCGAAATGAAAGCCAAACACTTCTCCCACTTGGTGAGAAAAACCTTTGCTACCGATAATCGCTCCCGGAAAATACTGGTGTGAAGTACGCCCACGACGGTTCTCTTGGCTTATTATCCCCCGCTCCAAGGGCTGACGGTGCTGCTGAAACTCTTTAGTCCAGCGGCCATGTAATGATAACAGTTCATCGCAATAGGCTGGCAAAGGCAGGGTCAGCGCCAAGCGCTGCAAATTATAAGCTTGTTCGCCAAGGTTAGTTACCTTACTTTGCAAGGTAAGCACATCACTCGCCTCATCAAGGCTTACACTTAAGCTAAGCGCTAATTCTGCACGGCTATCTACGGCTTCTACAATTAACTTGCTATGACCTTCAAAGGTGGCGTTAGCGGTAAAGCTTGGGCACCAATCTTTACCGGCGCGGTTTCCCTCTAAGCCTGGGCTCGAGAACCACCCTTCACTGGCCTCGGGGCAAAGGGTTAACGGCACGTCTTCATCTAAGCTTGCTTCAGGCACCGGTCGGCTAATGGCATCCAGCAAGGCTTCATCGATTGGGCCATTAAGCTTTGCGCCCCAATAAATGATTTCTGGTAGGCTGTTGGTTTGCTTTAACAGCAAGCTACTGCTTCGCCCGAATAAATGAAACAAGCTCATAGCAACTATCCTTGTGCGGTAAAATCAATGTGGTAGCTAAAGTAGTTCTCTAGTACCTGATGTTTAGGGTGTACCGAAGGACTCCAAGAGTCATCTCCCCCCACTCCTTGGTGGGCAACATCTAAATGTATAAACACACTGCCACTGTCTTTAAGCTGATAATTATGTGTTGCGTCGCTTAAGTCTTGCTGGCTAAAACGACTCGCTGTCATTTGCAAACTCGGTTGGCACTGCAGCTCTAGATTCAACTTCTGCTCATGCTTAATAGACAGCTGTCTGACTTCTCCCCTCCCGCCATTTTCGCTAGGGAAAATATAGGGGGTATGCAAGTTATCGACAGTTTCATTATAGCGGCTGACAGTAGCAGCGGCTAAACGGTCTCGGTAATTTTCATGTGGACCCAAACCAAACCACGACAACTCACTAAATTGTTTGTCTAGGCTTAAGCTCAGCCCTACCCTTGGCAGAGGCGGCAAGTAAGCTGCGGCGTTCACCTCACAATCAAAAGCTACCTTGTCGGCACTAATCACATAACGGTGTAACACCTTAAAAGCGGTTTTCTGTTGATGGCGATACTCGCTGCTGCATTCCACAAGCCAGCATCCGTTGCTAAGTTGAGAGAAATTAAAATCTAAAGCTTCACGTTTGAGTTGATGAAGTCCAGCGCTTTGCCAACGGGCAATCCACGAGTTGGGATCCATTTGGCTGGCTTCGCTTACTCCAATATCATTATCGAGCGGAGCACGGTAAAAATTATCAACCGGTGCAGCGGTAAACAACTGCTTTTCATTTACCGTCCAAGCTAGCCATTGCGCGCTAACACAATCAAATTCAAGCAGCTGCTTTGAGCTCTCAAAGCGTATTCTGCGATCTTGCTGCGTGCATTTAACTTCGGCTTTATTTATAGGTTTAGAGCTATTTAAACCACCGAAAGCTAACTTAAACTGTTGTTGTGCCAAACTATGGCCAGCAGGTGCCCAAGCAGTAGCCTGTTTCAATTTAATGTTTATAGTTAGCCAAAACTCACCACTAGTTTGAGTCGCTAAATCTTGCATAGCTGCCTTTGGCAAACACACTATTTGCTGCTCACCAGCTTGCAAGCTTAAGCTAAACTCGCCTTGGCTAAATAGCTCGCCATTACGTTCTATTCGCCACTCCCCTGCGGTGTTACTACTGTCATTTACTAAGTGCTCATTGCTGATTAACACCTCGCCCTTGGCTGGGTTTTCTGCACTTATCTGCCAGTATTGCTGTAAATACTTAATTTCATGCAAACTAGGGTGAGGACTGCGATCTGGGAAAATCAGCCCGTTAATACAAAACTGGCGATCATTAGGTTGGTCGTCAAAATCGCCCCCATAGGCCCAGTAAGTTTCTCCAGAATCAGTTTGCTTGGTAATACCTTGGTCAACCCAGTCCCAAATAAAACCGCCCTGCAAGCGAGGATGCAAACGAAATGCTCGCCAGTACTCTTCAATACTTCCCAGGCTGTTGCCCATTGCATGGGCATACTCACACAAAATAAGCGGACGCTGTTCGTTAGGGTCGGCAATGTGCGCGGTAATCGCTCGCTTAGGGATCCCCTCTCCTGCAGTGTCCCAATCTACCCGAGCATACATTGGGCACAAAATATCAGTAGCGGGAGTATCAGCCCCACCACCTTCGTATTGAATCGGGCGACTTGGATCAGCTTGTTTCATCCAGCCATACATAGCATCGTGATTACAGCCATAGCCAGACTCATTACCTAAAGACCAAATAATGATCGACGGATGGTTTTTGTCACGCGCCACCATGCGAGTCACCCGCTGCATATACGCATGCATCCACTGCGGGTCGTCCGACAAACGTTTCATCGGAAACATGCCATGGGTTTCTAGGTTGGTTTCATCAACTAACAATAATCCGTATTCATCACAGAGCTCATACCAACGTGGGTGATTAGGGTAATGCGCGGTGCGCACAGCATTAAAGTTGTTCTGCTTTAGCAACTTTATGTCTTGCAACATGCTGGCTTCGGTCATTACGTGGCCAAGCTCTGGGTCATGTTCGTGACGGTTTACCCCACGAATTAACACCGGTTTGCCGTTGAGTTTCAATAAACCATCGCTAATTTCTACGCAGCGAAAGCCCACCGAGCTTTGTTCAACTTCCAGTAAGTTTCCTTTAGCATCAAATAAACTTAAGACCGCTCGATACAAATTAGGTTGTTCGTCACTCCACAGTTTAGGTTCAACAACATTGCTGCTTAAAAAGATACGATCGGCAAAGCCGCCTTTTTCATCCACCGACAAATTGTTGGTGGATTCTCGCACTGGGTTAGCGAATACCGCGCCATCACCGTTATAAAGCTGCAACTCAATTTGGTAGCCGTCTAACTGCGCTAAACTAGCGCCGGCTAGCTGCACTTCTACTTGCAACCGCGCATCTCGATAACAAGCATCTAGTTGGGTATTGATGCTAAAGTCTGCAATATGAACTTGCGGCTTAGCGTAAATGCTCACGTCACGAAAAATGCCGCTTAACCACCACATGTCTTGATCTTCTAGGTAACTCCCATCACTCCAGCGATAAACAATCACACACAGTTGGTTGGTCCCCTCTTGTAAAAAAGGCCCAATATCAAATTCGCTGGCTAAACGGCTATCTTGTCCGTAACCCACTTGTTGGCCATTTATAACTACGTGAAAAGCAGAGTTAACCCCTTCAAAACGCAAACGCACTTGTTTATTAGCCCAAGCAGCTTGGTAGTTAAACTGAGTACGATAAACCCCCGTAGGGTTATCACTAGGCACATAGGGAGGATTTACTTCGAATGGGTAAATTACATTGGTATAAATGGCTCTATCAAAGCCCTGTAACTGCCAATTACCAGGCACAGCTATACTTTTCCAACTACCCTTGCTGCCAGCAATTAGCGCATCACTCAATTGCTCAGGCTGTTTTAGCAAACAAAAATTCCACTGCCCATTTAAACTGAGCTGATGCTCTGCCTGTTGCAGATTTAAGGCTGCATCTAAGCTGCTATATGAGGCTAAAGGTGCATGTGAGGGTAAGCGATTACGCTCAGTAACAGAGGGATTTTCCCAATCTTTTTGGGCTAACAGTGTGGCGCTTACTCGCGTCATTCTTATCTCCATAAACCAAGTAGTACAATGTAGGCGCTTGTTATCTAACTGCTAAGCTCTAACAGGCGGATATACCAGTTACAGTGATAACAAGTTTATTGGCTGATTTTAGTTGGCCTACCTCAGCAAAAATGAGAGCGTACTCACGAAAGCAGGAAAACGTTTACACAAAAGTAAATGAAATGTAACTACTAGCGAGTAGTTACATTTGGTTTACTAGAAAAACAAAGCGTAAAGCGCTTAGGAAATTTGGGGATTTTTGCGGGCTAGTCGCGCACTAATCACCCCAAGAACAGCCAGTATGAATATGCCAAAGGTACTTGGTTCATTGATACGCGTAATAGAAGGATCGGAAGGGTCTCGCGCCCAAACATTTAAGTGCGATATAGCCTGGGCACTATTCCCATTCGGATTAAGAAAATCCCCGGTGTTTAAACTACCAGATAGCTTATACGGGGTATTAAAGTTTAAACTTGAAGCGGGATAATCACTCAATTCCTGAGTAAAAATATCGATAAAGTCGAAGTCGTAAAGTATAAAACCATTACCCGCTTTTATAGAGAACACAAGGTGGTCGAAAGTCGCCTCACCTAACAACTGAGATACTTGGTCGATAATACTTGGATCGGTTTCTATAACCCAATCTACTGCCTTGCACTCGCCATTATCATCATCCACACAAGTAAACGTCATGTTTAGCAGAGCGTCGATATCAAGGAATAATCCACCACTAGCAATTGGCCCTGCCTGATCATAGTTCACCGCTAATTGCTCATTCTGCCCTACCGCGCCACCTACACTAGCCAAGTGAATCCAGCCGGGGTCATCGGCAATGCCTGCAGGAAAGTCATCCAAATTTTGCAGCTCTTCTGGTTCAATAAAAAACAAAGAATCATCAGGCCCATACTTAGTATTGAGCAAGCCATCGTCTTTTTGACCAATATTCACCTGAGGATCGTTCGCGTTGCCGTCATCATTTCCATCAAACACCAAACAAGCACTGGCAGAGTAAGATGGATTGGCACCTCCTAACAATTCACTTGCCTCTCCTGATTCCATAATAGAATTTAAGGTAGCACGAGAGGGGTCACACACTCCGCCCACCACGAAGCTTGTTACTGGTGTAGCCCAAAGGTTGAAGGAGGATAGAATGGCAAAGAAGCCGGCCACAATAGGCAAAGTTTTCATAAAACTAACGCTCTTTTTGGTATAGCCGATACTGATAACGATACCAATAAAGTCCCATTATTAGTGATATCTAAGTAAAAGCATAAACTAAGCCATCAGCTATAAGTAACCTCATTTCAATAACTTGAATTGTCTAATAAAAAATTAAATTATCAGCATGTAAAAAACTTGGACAGTTGTAACAACTATTTCACACTGATAATTTTATCTAATAATCAGTTACTTACTAATAAAATTTAGATAGAGCGATGCCACTGCAATTGCTACACTGCGGCAAAGAATTGCAATAGGAAAAACAATGACCACCGTATACTACCTACAACAAACTCAGCTTGAGCAACTCAACGCTAAGCCCCTTCCAGAACATGTAAGAATTGAAGAAGTAAAAACCAATCAGGCTGAGCTAAGTCGCCAGTTTTATAGCGAAGTAGGAAAACACTGGCAATGGAACGATAAGCTTGTGTGGACAGAGCAACAGTGGGCCGACTATACCCAGCCAGCAAACCTACGAACCTTTGGCGCCTATTCAGGTGAGCAATTTGTCGGTTACTTTGAGCTAAATAAACACCAAGATAACAGCGTAGAAATCATCTACTTTGGTCTAGATAAAGCATTCTTTGGCCAAGGCTTAGGCGGCGGTTTACTCAGCCAGTGCATTAAAACAGCATGGCAATGGCAACCAACACGTGTGTGGGTACACACCTGTGATTTAGACCACCCGGCAGCACTTGCTAACTATAAAGCTCGAGGTATGGCGCTTTATAAAACCGAGCTTGAAGAATAAAAATGGCGTTCATCTTAAATCGATGAACGCCAACTAATCAGCTTGGTTAAACTAAAGCTGTAGGTAGCTTAAATCTAGCTGCTCACCGTCTACTGGTGGGCACCAGTAATAAGCGGTGCTTAATGGGCGGCTAAATTCAAACAAACCATCTTCAATACCATCTTCACAACCCAGCATACGTTTTAGCTGCGCCTCAAAAGGGTAAAAGCTGTTAGCAAAACACACAAAGTTTAAACCACAATCTTGCTGCTCTATCCAAGGTAAGCTGCGGCGTAACATAAAGGCTTCTGGAGTAAAGCTCTCTTGAGCCGTACGACGCACGTGAGCTGAAGGTGGCGACTCAGGAAACTCCACATTATCACTTTTGCGGCGACCGATAATATCGTCTTGATGTTTGCTAGGCAGGCTATTGAAATGTTTAAGTTGATGTTGCCACTTTTGCACCGCTAGCATGGTTGAACCAGCAATGCCCTTCTCGCCAGTTAAGGCTACCACTTGCTCAGCGTTGTCTTCTGGATTTTCAGTGCCATCTACGTAACCCGATAGATCTCGTCCCTCTCGGTGACAAAAGCCATCTACTTGTTCGTTTAAACTAAAGCTTGGCACTAAAACATCTAACCACTCTTGCACACGCAGCATCACTTCACCAGGATCGCTGCCACTTGCTCGCAGCCATAAATCATCTTGGTTAGCTGGACTGGTGCGTTTTGGCCCTTGAATACTCTCGGCACTCTTTACACCTTCTACTACAGTGTTATTCATAGCGAGCAATGGCTGGCCAAAACCAATCACCGTATCTTCTGCTCGGTAAAGCGCTTGAATTTGACTTAAACAATCAGCTAGGGCCTCACGGTTAACGAGGCTAAAGCGCAAAAAACTAGCATGATGCTGTTGAGACTTAAGAATAAGAGGTTGAACTAACGACATAAAAATTTCTCATTTAACAATCACTGCCTAGCAGTATAAGTAATTTTGTCGGGAAGTAATTTGATACGGGGTAAAAAAATTTTTAAAACGAAAAATGCCTGATGCTTTTAAGCTATCAGGCATTTTAGAACATTTGACTCATAGTGTATTCTCGCTCAGTTGACTGTCACTCTCTCGGCATTGCGAAAGGCTAAGTGCTAAGCCCACATGTTCAAATGTGAGGATTAACGGTGTAGGTTGTTAGAATCTGTTGCTTTGTAATCCGCAGCTTTAGTGAAATAGTAAGTTGTATATAAAGAACCAAAGTAATCAAACATAATGTTTCTCCTAGAAACTAAAAAGTGTGAACCAGCTCACGGAAAGAATAATAATGTGACACACATCACATTGCAAGCTTGTTTTAGAGTTTTTGCTAAAATAATTTGCTCAGGAAACGAACAAGACGGGAAGCGCGGGGAAAAGAATAAAAAATGCCTGAAGGAGCGAGCTCGTTTCAGGCACTGGGGTTAACTTGATTCATTACAATTATCTCTGCTGTCCTTTATCTTGCTCTAAGCACCCGAAACGAACATAAGTTGATAATGCTGAACCAATGATCGGATGAAGAACCATATATCCACCTTTAACGAGTCTTAACGGTGAATATCTTTGCGAGTTTCGCAATAAAAGTTGTAATCATCAGCTTTAGTAAAATAATACGACGAGTAAAGTGCGCCAAAGTAATCAAACATAATCTTTCTCCTAAGTATTTAATATCATTAGTGTCTCAAATCAAACGTGATCCAAGTCACACCTATAATTTAGTGTGACACGAATCACATTTCAAGTGACAATTTCATTAAAACCGAAGTTCACCTAGATATGTTGCTGAAAGGATTTTCACCGCTACCCAATCACTATAAATCACTAAATAAACTCTATTCTCAAAATTTACCACCAAAGCTAAAACGTCGCCGATTAGCGACAAAATCTATATTATTCAGCAAGATAGCGATAAATTGCCGATTCTAGCTGTTGCTGTTCTTGGCAATTACCACAATATTGTTCCAATCGTGCTAAGTTTTGCTCTGCTCGCGCTAACTCTTGCAGACTCAAGTACAGCTCTCCCGAATACTCTAAAGCGCCAAGATGAGAAGGTTTGATAGACAAGGCTTGCTGATAAGCATATAAAGCCTTCTGGTAGTGGCCTTGCTTACGCAAGCTAAAGCCTAGTAGGTTCCAAGCGTCGGCTGAACGGCGACCCTTTTTGCTTTGCAGGTAGTCACTGAGCCATTCGCTAGCTTGAAGATAGTTTTGTTCACTAAGCATGGCTTCAGCAGCACTAAGCGGCTTACTGCTTTTTTGAGATTCATATCGACCACTTCCTGCAGCGTTCACTTGTGAAGCCAAAAACAGACCAAGCAGCAAAGTAACAAGTTTCATGGTTATTTCCTTATTTGTACCAATCGTACTAATTAACTGATCATTCAATCTGCTTAGAAAACTCGATAACTGCGTTAGAATTTTTGATTGTAGAATAACTACTTATCGAAAATCTCTGTCTTATTCTCGAGTATTTTTCCTGCGCTATTGCTGATCGCTTACTTAGTGTGATTGGTATTAGAGATGTATCTAGAGTACGGCGGCAAGGCTTGAGAAGTTCAGTAGAGTTGCTTGAAGTTAGCGCTGATGGCGAGTTTTGGTGGAGACTTAAAAGCAAAAAACCCCGCCGCAGCGAGGTTTTATTATTAGCTACTCTCAGATTATAGAGAGATACCTAATTTTTCTAGGTCAGCCATAACTACTTTTGAAGGTAGTGGTACGTAACCGTCTTTAGCAACAATGGTTTGACCTGTTTTAGACAGAATCATTTTTAGGAACTCACGCTCCATTGGTGCTAATGGCTTGTTAGGGTGCTTGTTAACGTAAACGTATAAGAAGCGAGATAGTGGGTACTTACCAGTAGCGGCGTTGTCTAAAGTAGCTTCAATGTAGTCGTTACCTTTCTTGGCAAGAGCAACAGCTTTAACACCAGACGTTTTGTAACCAATACCTGAGTAACCGATAGCGTTCAAAGAAGAAGATACAGACTGAACAACTGAAGCAGAACCAGGCTGTTCGTTTACAGTGTTCTTGAAGTCACCCTTACAAAGTGCTTTTTTCTTGAAGTAACCGTAAGTACCAGATACTGAGTTACGGCCGAACAATTGAATGTCTTTATCAGCCCAAGAACCTTCTAGGCCAACTTGGCTCCAACGGTCAGCAACAGCGTTCTCACCACACTTAAGAGTAGAAGAGAAGATAGCGTCAACTTGAGCAAGGTTTAAACCTTCGATTGGGTTGTCTTTATGAACAAATACAGCCAATGCGTCGATAGCTACGCGAACTGGAGTTGGCTTGTAACCGAAGCGCTTTTCGAAAGCTTCTACTTCTTTGCTCTTCATTTGACGGCTCATTGGGCCGAACTGAGAAGTACCTTCAGTTAGAGCTGGAGGAGCAGTAGAAGAACCAGCAGCTTGAATTTGTACGTTTACGTTAGGGTATTCACGCTTAAACTCTTCAGCCCACAAAGTCATCATGTTGGCTAAAGTATCAGAACCTACAGATGAAAGGTTACCTGAAACACCAGTTGTTTTCTTGTATTCAGGAAGAGTGGCATCCAGGCCAGCTGCAAGTACGGTAGTTGTTACCAATGAGGCAGAAATAGCTACTGCACTAAGCAATTTTTTAAATGTCATCTTTATCTCCATAAATGACGCGTTGAGTTATTTTCGTCATGTAGTATTGGTGAATTCGATGACAATTATATTTCTGCAGTGTGACAGTTATATGTCAGTCTATTATTTTCGTAAAAAAACTGTCTTTTTTGCCAAACAATGAAAATAACTAATTGAATTAGCAGATAATTAATTACAGAAAATAATAGTGTTTTTTTGATAAAGCAGCTGGAAAAGCTCGGTAGATAGTCTACCGAGCTTTTAATTTTAAGGATTATAACCTTGGTGAGTATTACTCAAAGCATAAAAAGTGGCTTGCACGTAGTCGTCAACATCGCCAGATTTATTTTGATTGTATACCCCAGCTTTAAAGTACATATATTGGTCTGGGTCGTCGTAAGCGCTGTCGCTCATATCGTAGCTTGCAGAAACGTCAGCTTTACCCTCGCGAATAATGGTTACGCTAAGGGTATTAGCGACAACTTTAATCCGATAGCTAAATTTCTCATCTAGCGCGATACCATCGGAAGGATTGCTAGCGGTATTACTTCGGCTACCAATCATTTCCACCCAATCATCATCAGATTGATTTCGCGACTCGTGAGCAAAATAGATAGCCCCTTTATCATTGTTAGGCAACTTACGGTAATAAAGGCGGATCGGCTCATCATCATTAGCATGAATTTGACCAATGATTACTCGACCAATTTGATAATCTTCCCCGGTAGTTGTGACATGGTTTACCGCCAATGTGGCAAACAGTTCACCGTTCACTCCACCCGCATTATTTTGCGCGCTGCTAGGCGCACTAGAAAATACCCAGTTGTTTTTATTTACACCTTGGGTACTTATGCTGGTATCACCACGTCGTAGCATTTCTCGTAACTCGGTACGAACATAAGTAGTATTTGCGGAGGTTTTATAACCATAGATAGGGGTTTTGAATACCATGCCACCATCGGCTCCGGTATAAAAATACTCGCTGTTCTCATACCCATTGTTTAGCTCAGACTCTTTAATCGAGTCTGCAGTGCCAGAGTTATCGGTATCAGTAGGTATGCTCAAATACCAATCTTGTAAATCAAAGTTATCAGATGGCGGTAAAGAGGGGTTAAGATCTTCAACCGGTTCGGTAGCCACTTCGTCGTTACAGCCTTCTGCAGTAACTTCAATGACACTGTTCCAATTACTCTCTGAGTTGCCGTTGCCGGTTAAGCGCAGGTATTGAACGTTTTCAATTAAGTCATCTGTCAGCGTAATCGCTTCTGCACTGCCAGTAGCTTTATCAGACATTCCGCCTGTCACTACATCCTGCCACTGCAGGTTATCGGTAGAAATTGCTAAGTCATAATAGGCAAAACGACTGGTATTGTTCAGCCAATAAAGGTTAATACCGGTAACAATTGAAGGACTACTTAGGCTGTAGGTTATTTGCTTACCAATCCCTTCCGACGACCAACGCGATTCGCTGTCATAGTTACCGTCAATAGAGTTCTCTGGCCCATAGCCCACTTTATGGTTTCCATCATCACTGGCTTGGCTAATGCTTAACACTTTAGGGCTAAGGCAACTTGGATTTATTGGGTCTGTGGGTGGCTCAGGAGTTGTTGGCTCTTCCGGCGTACTTGGCTCATTGCCAGGATCAGCCACTCCAGCGGTTTCAGAAGAACCGCCACACCCCGCCAAAGATAACAGCAACACCAAGCCAAGGGGCTTTCCAATCAACTTCATATTAAGTATTGTCCATAACAACTTTAAATGTATTACAATACTATATTTATGAAATGAGATTGGCAATCTACTCGCCAAAGCAATTATCCAGCTTGTGAACCAGCTAAAAAAAGCGAGCATTTCTGCTCGCTTTTCGATTAACTCACTCACCCACTAACAGGTAAAAGCAGGCGCTACTCCTCTTCTCTGTCGCCCTCTAAATCTAAGGCTAAGGTATAGGCGATGTAATACTTGTAAACGTTGGAGACATAACGCACTGTTTCTCTACCAATAATACGCCCTGCTGCTATTTCCACATTGCCAAACCACAAGTTGGGATCTAAATTCATTTCTTTAGTGAGTCGGCGCATTTTGTTCATTTTAGTGGGCCCAGCATTGTAGGCCGCCCAAATGAGGGCCATGCGCTCACTGTCTTCAATGCCTTCTTCATTAATATAATGTGTACGCAACCAGGCCAAGTATTTAATTCCCGCCGCGATATTTTGTTCAGGATCGCTTAAATCGCTGTAGCCCATTTGTTTAGCAGTAGAAGGTAGTAACTGCATAATACCGCGCGCCCCGCGATGGCTAACTTTGGTATTGTCTAAGCCCGACTCCTGATAACCCTGGGCAACAATCGCTAGGTAATCAAAGTCGTATTCATTGGCATACTTTTTAAAGAAAGGCACATAACGGTTAAAACGCATTCGATCTTCAGAATTGGCTAAGCGATTGATCCACGCAGTATGGTCGAAATAGCGATTAAGCAAAGTATTGCCTAGTAGACTTCCTTGTTTAACTTGCTTATTTACAAACTCTTGTAAGTTTTCTTGTAGCTTAGGATTAGTTTTACGCACCGCCCAGCCTAGGCTTTGATTGCGACTGGTAGTTAGTTGCTCATTGATCCGAATATCTTTAAACACTTTTTCCCACAAGTGGGCTTTGTAATCATCAATGATGGTGTAAGGCATCACTCCTGCGTTTACCAGCTCCAAAATATCTTCAGACAACAAGTTACCATCGGCTTCTATTACTTTAATCGGTTTAACGCCGCGCATTTTTAAGGTGAAATTTAGGGCTTTTAAGTGCTCGGCATAACTGCTGCCATCCATCACGTAGACCTTTTTACCCGACAGTTCTTCCCAGCTGGTTACCTTAGGTGCATCTTTATTGCTCACTAATACTTCACTCACCCCTTCTGCATTGCCTAAGGCGAAACGTAGTTGTTTCTTCCGCTCGGGCGTTGCGGTTAAAAAGGCGGCTACCACATCTCCTCTGCCCGCTTCTAAAGCGGGAATAAGCTGGTCAAAATGCACTGGCACGATCTTAACTTTGGTTTTTTCTACATCACGCCTAATGCCTTGATTGAGAAATTTCTCGTACAAATGCAGCAACTCGATTTGAATGCCAAGCGGCCGACCATCTGCCAAATGAAAATCTGACTTCCCATAAGTCACCAAGGCACGAATAATTTTGCGCTCTTTAATTTCTGGTAGGTCACCAACAAAAGGTTCGCGAATATAAAAAGGAAATTGCAGTAAATCGCTACTCTCTGGAAGCTCCACCTCGTCTTCCACCGCTGCACTAGGCAAGGCCAATAAGACGAGCCAAGCCATGCTCAGCATTAAGATAAAACTGCGTAAAAGACCCTGTAATTTCAAAGGAATACCATTACAAATCAAACTTATACTTCAGTATAAGCTCAATTGTTCAAAAAGTATCAGCAGAATTGAAAGCTGTGAAGCCAAACGTTTTGCTGACTTCACCAAGTGAATTATTGCTGGATAAACAGCTTACGAGGAATGATAAAACTAAAGGTACTGCCCTTGCTCACGCTGCTCTTAATTTTAAGTTGGCTATCATGATGTTGCAGCGCATGTTTAACAATAGATAAACCAAGGCCAGCACCACCAGTGTCGCGAGAACGCGCTTTATCTACGCGATAGAAACGCTCGGTAAGACGTTGTACGTGTTTACGTTCAATACCCGGGCCTGAGTCTTTAACCAAAAACAGTGCGCCCTGCGGAATCAGTGATAAACTCACGTGGATCTCGCCGGGTTGCCCGCAGTACTTAATGGCATTACTCACTAGGTTGCCGCAAGCACTACGCAACTGTTCACGATCACCTTTTATTTCTATATCTGGGGCGATGTCAAAACTAAAACTTAACTGTTTACCTTTTGCTAAACCGGCTACTTCGGCCTCTAGATTACCCACCATGCTCGAGAAGTTAATGGTCTCTTGATTATCTTCCACTGAGGCTGATTCAATTTTGGCCAGAGTAAGCAGCTGATTAACCAAGTTCTCCATGCGGCTACTTTGATCCAACATGGTATTGCGCGCTTTGCCCCAAATCATTGGGTCAACTTCATCTTGGTCGAGCATTTCTAAATAACCGCGCATTACCGTTAAAGGTGTGCGCAGTTCATGGCTAACATTAGATACAAAACGTTTGCGCATCTTTTCCAGTTTACGTAGCTGGCTCACATCACGAATCACTAATAGCAACTGTTGTTGGCTATAAGGCATGGCACGAAATTCTAACCACACGTTACTTTGCACAGGGCTAACTATTTCAAGAGGTTGATCGAAACGGGCTTTACGCAGGTAATTTACAAACTTGGGGGTACGAACAAGGTTGGTTAGGTGCTGCCCAGCATCGGCTGGCCACTTTAAACCAAGCATGCCTTGCGCTAACTGATTACACCACAAAATGGCGCCATCTTGGTTAATCACTATAATAGCATCGGGTAAAGCTTCGGCGCCCAAACGAAAGTACTTCATCAATTGGGCTAGCTCTCGCTCGCGGCCTAAACGGCGTTTAAGCATGTTATAAATGCCGTGGAACACCGGCTCCCAGCTGCCAGAACCATGCGGAGGGGACAACTTTCGTTGGTTATATAACCAATCAAGCAATTTATGTTGTTGGGTGTACATCCATACAATATGTATGACCGCTGCCAACAAACACATTTCTAGGGTATAACCGGTAAACATACCCAGAACAAATAAAGGCGAGTACACCAAGGCCACTCGCCACAATACTCGTTGCCAAGAGAAAGGCACAAACATCCGTATTTACTTCACCCTAGTTGAAAAACGGTAACCGGAACCTCGTACAGTTTGAATTAAACGGTCATATCCTTGAAGGCCAATCGCTTTACGTAAGCGACGAATATGCACATCCACTGTTCGGTCTTCCACATACACGTTAGTACCCCAAACGTTGTTGAGCAACTGCTCACGACTATAAACACGCTCAGGGTGAGTCATAAAGAAGTGCAGTAGCTTAAACTCTGTTGGCCCCATATCCAAGGGTTCATTTTCAACGCTAACGCGGTGAGAAACCGGATCAAGGCGTAAGCCTTGTACTTCAATGGTTTCTTCTAATGAAGTAGGTGATATACGGCGAATTACCGCTTTAACACGTGCCATTAACTCTTTAGGCGAGAAAGGCTTAGTTAAGTAATCATCTGCACCGGCTTCTAAACCTTGAACCTTGTCTTCTTCTTCGCCTTTTGCGGTCAACATAATAACCGGAATTTGACGAGTAAGATCGTGGCGACGCATGTGCTTAATAATTGAAATCCCACTGCCACCAGGCAACATCCAATCTAACAGAGCTAACTCTGGGTAAGGTTCTGTTAGTTTAGCTAAAGCTTGGTCATAGTCGGCGGCTTCAATCGGCTCATAACCATGCTGCTCTAATACAAAACATAGCATTTCGCGGATTGGAGCTTCATCTTCTACAACAAGTATCTTCCTGGGCATCTCATTCATCTCAATCTAAGAAACTGTGGCAATTATGCGACGTATTAATGACAGATTTATGACAAGCCTCAGTGTAAATCAAAGGCTTAAGTAAATATAGCACTTGCCATTTTGGTGCAAAGAAACAGTATATTGTTCAGCCTGCACCACTTAGGTTCAAAGCTTCCGTCTCTAGAAGCTAAACCAATGAATATTAAACCCTTAACAAACTATTGATAAATATGAGATTTACTAAGTCTTGATAAAAGTTTTTTGCCTTTGTGGCATTGCTCGTGCTTCGTCTTGTAGAAACTCATTCAGTTAAATTTAGGGGCAGCATGCAGTATTTCGCTAAGCAACTATCATCAACAGAGCTATACACCACCGCCAGTAGCTTACTGGTATTTACGGATTTAGATGGCACCTTGTTAGATCATGATAGTTATAGTTTTGAGGCTGCCGTACCCAGTTTAAACCAGTTAAAGCTTCTAAAAGTGCCGGTTATCTTTAATACCAGTAAAACCTTTATGGAAGTATTAGAGCTGCAGAAAAAGATGGCCTTACAACAGCCTTTTGCCATCGAAAACGGCTCAGCCGTTTGTATTCCAGCCGACAGCCCTATTCAACATGAGCAGCTCAGCCCTATTAATGTTGGCAAACAGCATTGGAAAATTAAGACCTTTGGCCCTAGCTACCCCGACATTTGCCAATACCTTAGTGTTTTGCGCCAACAGCACCATTTTCGCTTCCAAGGGTTTAACGACATGAACCTAAGCGAAGTACAGCTTAATACCGGTTTAGCAAAATACGATGCGCAATTGGCCAAGCAAAGAATGGCCTCAGAGCCACTACTTTGGAATGACAGCGATGCGCAACTAAAGGTGTTTACCGAGAAGCTTGCCGAACACAATTTAGCGGTAATAAAAGGGGGTCGCTTTTATCATGTAAAAGCCAAGTTTGATAAAGCCGACGCCATGCACTGGTTTAACAAAATATATAAAGACCATTTTCAGCGCAATTTTACCAACATAGCCCTAGGTGATAGCGATAACGATCTAAGTATGCTGGAACAAGCTGACATTCCAGTAGTGATTCCTCGCAAACACTCGCAAGCACTGGTAATTAACCACCCTAATTCTTGCCAAGCGCCCCACCCCGGGCCGCATGGCTGGCATCAATCGATGCAACAAATTTTACATTCCTTACTTAATGGAGCATAACCATGGCTGATTTTTATCAAAACGGTATTGTGACTACCTTACATAACTTAACTGATCGTCCACTCGAAGAGTTAGAACAGGAGCTCATAGCGTTTTCAAAAGTTAGACCTATGAGTTTGGTTCTACCTTCGCTATTTTCGGAGCTAGAGCGCCCGGCATTGGCAACCATTGTTGAAGAACTGGCTAAGGTGCCTTACCTAAGTGAAATCATCATTGGTTTAGATTGTGCCACCGAAGAACAATTTGCTTACGCAAAAGAATACTTCTCGGGCTTACCGCAGCACGTACGTATTTTGTGGAACGACGGCCCTCGCCTGCGCGCCTTAGATGCCCAACTCGCGGAGCACAACTTAGCCCCTAAAGAACCCGGTAAAGGCAGAAACGTTTGGTATTGTTTTGGTTACGCGCTTGCGTCTGGAAAAAGCAAAGCAGTGGGTCTGCACGACTGTGACATTATCACCTACGACCGAAGCATGTTAGCTCGCCTAATGTACCCTGTAGCCAACCCTCTATTTAACTACGAGTTCTGTAAAGGTTTTTACGCCCGCCATGCCGACGGCAAACTAAATGGCCGCGTGGCTCGCTTACTAGTAACGCCACTATTAAAAGCCTTGAAAAAAATTGAAGGTTATGACGATTACTTAGAATACCTAGATAGCTTCCGTTACTCCTTAGCGGGTGAGTTTTCAATGCAGTCAGACGTATTAAATGACTTGCGCATTCCCTCAGACTGGGGTTTAGAGATAGGCGTATTGTCTGAAATTTACCGCAATCACTCCACCAACCGAATTTGTCAGGTAGACATTGCAGATGTTTACGACCATAAACACCAAGACTTAAGCCTAGACAACTTAGACGCTGGTTTAGCTAAAATGGCCACCGATATTAGTAAGGCGGTCATTCGTAAGTTAGCAACCCAAGGACATACATTCAGCCCCGGCAAACTACGTACACTAAAAGCAACTTACTACCGTATGGCCTTAGATTTCATTGAGAACTACCATGCAGACGCATTAATCAATGGTTTAACCCTAGACCGCCACTCTGAAGAAGATGCAGTAGAACTGTTTTCTAAAGCAGTAATGCAAGCAGGTGAAACCTTCTTAGAAAATCCTTCAGCTACACCATTCATTCCAAGTTGGAACCGCGTACAAAGTGCAGCGCCAGACTTTTTAGAGCGTTTGTACGAAGCTGTTGAAGCTGATAACTGCTAGATTTTCAGATTAACTCTCACTAAAAAGCTTGTTCTTTGAACAAGCTTTTTTATTGCCCCGCATTCGTAAAAAGTCAATTTAACATCCTATCCCTTCTTACAATCGCTACAGATAAGCACAACGGAAGTAATGAATATGATTCGTAAACGAATGGCTGCAATGATCGTTTTTTTAGCCACCGTATTAGCGCTAGATTTTGAGATTATGGCTGAAGAATTATTAGACTCGCGCAGTAGCCAATGCTCGCAATTTGACCAGTAAAGTATAACGCCGCAGGGCAATAACAAGAGGGTTAGCAACTTGAGTAAACATCAAATCACCACTGATAGAACAACCATTGTAAATACCCTAACTAAGTTAAGCCCTGGCGCAATGGTCGACATTCAATTGTCGGCAAACAAGCAACAACGAATTAAAGCCAAATTGGTGGGTTATCAAGAAGGCGCTTACTTTGCCTTTTCTTTGCCTCAACACATATATGCCCAGCAACAAGACCATATGTTTGAAGGTAAAAGCTGTGTGATAAGAATGATCGTTGAGGGTGATGCAGGCCTGTGTGTGGCCTTTAAAACCAAGCTCATCACCATAAACAAAAAGCCACAAATTATGCTATTTGTTGAATACCCAGAGCAGATCGAGTTTATTCAGCTTCGACATAAAAGCCGTATTAATACTCACCTACCAGTAGTAATTAGTGAGCAGCAAGCAGCTAGCGTTTCGGCTGAGGAAGCATCCAGCAATATGCTGGAAGGCGTAGTACTAGATTTGTCGGAGGGTGGCTGTCGCATAGAATTAGCAGCGCCATCTCAAAGCTTAAGTATGGTGTTTGTACAAATAATCTTACGTTTCCCACTCAACCCAGAAAAGCCAATAGTGTTAAACGGCACCATTAAAAGCCAGCAGCAAACCAGCGACAAATTGAGAGTGGGCATTCAATTTGATGCCAACAAACAGCTCAAAGCAGTATTCAACAAGCTTAATATGTTTAACCACCCTAGTTTGGCGGCCTAAAAAGCAGCATCGAACAGTTCTGCTAACTTAGCCTTTTTTGTCGTGAAGCAATTTATCTATTTGATAGATAACTTCTAATTGCTCTGCATTTCTCGACAATAGAGCATCCCACATTTTTAACATAGAAGCTTTTGCCGGAGGCTTAACTCCAGCCTCTCTCTCTGCCGCAGTAAGCGGCAGTAGTTGCACCACGCTAATATCCATGGCTTTTGCAATAGCACACATGTCTAACATGGTTAGCTGGCTGGTGCCTTCGCGATCTAATTTTGCGTAAACCGAGCTGGTAGGTAAATTCGCTTTATCTGCTAAGGTTTTTTTAGACCAAGCTAAGTTAGCCATTAAAAACTCTATACGCTCTATTTGCATCCCACGTATTTGCGGATCCTTAAGCCCAAAAAACTCATACCCTTCGCAGTCTAAATCTGGCATTCCAAAATCCGTAATTTAGTTCTCTCAGCCTTCCAATATATAGAAAACGCCTTTGTTAAGCTAACACCAAGCTACAAAACCAAAGCGCAGTAATGCTATCAATTATGAGGATAACAAAATGAGTTGGCCAATAAAGTGTGGATTCAAACAAGGTTATTTATTCGCTTTTCATCCAGAACTAAAAGCTTCATTAATCATTAAACTACTATTTGCAGTAAGTGCATTACTATTGCTTAGCGCCTGTGAACCTAAAGGAGGCGTAGATTTGCGCAGTAAATGCAGCAGCAACTGCGATAGAAACGGCAATAACGGCCACATACCCGCTCCACCAAAGGGAGCCACGTTAACCACTGCTGGAATCTATCGTGACCAAGCGAATGACCATGTAGCCACCATCGACCAAAATGGCAGAGTGTTGTTTTGGGATGACTACTCCCAAGACCGTGAACTTGAACAACGAGCGTTAGTACAACGAGTGGTGAGTCTTGAAACAGCTTACCTAGAAAACAAATCCTGCATGCTAGCTTATAACGGCAGCTTATCAGATCATCACTATAGCTTTAGCCAAGTAGACAGCAACTTACTATTTTCAAGTTCTTGCGGAGATGCAAGATTCTACCAAAAAGCAATTTCACCGAGTCCTAAAACTAGCACTCAAATGTTCTCTGACTCACCACAAATGCTGTTTCACATTTCGGGTGAAAGCCTAGAGTTAAGCCAAACATTTGTTAGCAATATAGAAGGTGAAAAAGCCGAATTATCAGCCAATGGTTTCCTAAGCCTCCCTGCTCCCAATAACCATTGTGTTCAAAAGTTCTTAATAGATCATCTAGCACTTATTTTGCTGAGTAGCCCAAATTGCCAAGATACAGGTTTCGAATCTGGTATTTATAGCTATTAGTCGCTCATTTCTTCATAAGGCCAAGCCATAAAAACGCGCTTTAACAAGGCAAGGACGCACCACATTGAGACATGGGCACCACTAAAGACCACAAAGTAAGTACACAAAACAACCAAAGCGAACAACAAATAAACAAAAGCATCAAAAATAAGCCCCATTTTAATGCAAGGCATTAATTTTGCTTAAAAAAGGCAAAAAATAATATAAATGGACTTAGACTCTATGCAATTAACACAACAAGAAAAACACTGGTTACCTATTTTTGGTAACAGCGGAAAGCTAGCTATGCGTAAAGCGAGCTGGTTAAACCGAAAACGAAAGCCACAACTAAAACAAACCTTTGAAAGCATCTCGAACACACGAGTAAAACTATTACAAGGCTGGGCCAATACCCAATGGGACTTTCTTCAAGATGCTATGTTTTATCTCGCCACCAAACCCTTAGAACAACAACCGGAAGTTCTGTCTCAGTTGCTAAGCCGCAATAGTGACTTCTCTGAACTATTTATTGTTGATTCTCAAGGCAAGGTTAGCGCTAGTAGCTATAAGCCACATACCGGACAAATAGCCGCCAGCAAACAAGCCCTAGAGCAAGGCCTTAGCCAGCAATTTTTGCACGGCCCTTATCAAGATCCCCGCACCCTAGCCCCTGGTCCGTCTAGCTCAAAATTTCATGACCAAGTTACCTTAATGTTCTACCAGCCTTTGGAGGTTAACGGTGACGTGGTGGGCTGCTTGTGTGGCCGAGTGCCTAACGACGTATTAGGTGACTTAATTCAGCGTGAAGCAGGCCATATATATAGTGAGTCGGGTGACAATTACATCTTCATGGTGGATGCCAATTTTGACCCGAGCATTAAGCCAGGTACCGCATTGTCTCGTTCACGCTTTGAAGACAATACCTTTTCTCATGGGGAAAACTTAAAATCTGGTGTGAGCACCGATTGGGGCACAGTAAAAGTAGCCAAACATACCGAGTTTGAAATTAGATTTACTGATCCAGCCACTAATGAGCTACACCCAGGCGTGAGAGAAACCATCAAAAATGGCAGTAACCTGTTTATCGATTACCCCGGTTATTCGGATTACCGACACATTCCGGTCATTGGTAAAGGCATTACCTTTCAGCTACGCGGTTCGCTTGATCGTTGGGGAATGATGTGTGAAGCCGACCTTGAAGAAGTATATCGCCATCGTTCACTAAGCCATAAGTTAAGCAACAAATACTTAATAAGCTCACTGTTTAGCCTTGTACCTCCTCTATTAATTGCTCAACAATTCGCCCTTAGCATTAATCAACTAGCTGGGCTACTGGTGTTATTTTCAGCCCTAAGCTTCTTTGGTTTTAAACAAATCGTCGCTAAGCCATTGGCTAGACGTTTAGAAAACATGAGTGGGGTGATTCAAACCATTGCCGAAGGTGATGGCGACTTAAAACGTCGCTTAGATGCGAGTAAGTTTAAGCCCGACGAAACCGGTGATTTAGGCCGTTGGATTAACAGCTTTATTGATAACCTTGAAGGCGTAGTCGGCGGTATTATTTACGCCTCTAACGAGGTTAAACAAGTAAGCAGCTCTATGCTGCGTCGCTGTGGAGTGGTTGATAATTGTACTCAACAAACCTCTAATTCCATCGATTCGCTGCTTAACTTAGCGCAACACCAGCAAACCGACATTGTTAAAGCCACTCAGTCAGCCGAGAACCTACAGCAAGTAATGACCGACATGGTTGAAAACGCCGAAACCGAATACCAGCATGCCGTAGAAAATACTCAAGAAATCAAACGCATTGTTGAGGCTTCAGCCAAAAGCGTTAACCAAGTTAACGATGAAATGAAGCAAATCGAAGACATTGTGAAGCTAATTACCGAAATCACCGAGCAAACCAACTTACTGGCGCTAAATGCCGCCATTGAAGCAGCACGCGCCGGTGAACATGGTCGTGGCTTTTCGGTCGTGGCCGACGAAGTGAGAAATCTTGCCACACGAACCTCAGACGCTGCCAAGCACATTGGCAACACCATGGGTAAACTGCGTGTTAAAACCGAAACGGCTGTCGATTACATGGAGCAAGGCGTTAAAAATGTAGACCAAAGCTCTGCCTTGCTAGACTCTGGCAGCCGTAGCGACGAACTACAACAAGCGGTCGAAAGTATGTTCACCACCATTAATATGATTGCTGGCAACAGTGAACGTCATAGCGAAACTGCCGAGCAGGCTCAAGTGACGACCTCTTCCTTAGAGCTATCATCACAACAACTAACTCGCCGAACCACGCTAGTGAAAAACTCAATTATTCGCCTGCATCAACTGGTTGAGCGCTTTGAAGTAACCAAAGCCGCATAAGCAACCATCATCCCTAAACTAAAAAACCAGCGCTTGGCGCTGGTTTTTACTTTCTTGGTTTAGCCATTCACAAAGCTACCGAAGCAAACTGCTAATGCATAGTACGCTTATGGCACTAACCACAGCACCTGATAAGGCTTGAGCTTATAATCAGCCAGTATCACTTTTTCATCACTGAGTAAGTCTTCACATTCAGCTTGATAAGCCTGTGGTAGCTGCGCGTAGTGCTCTACTTGTTGTGGGTATTTGGTCAAATTAAACACGGCCAACAAGCCATTGCGCTTGGCGCCGTCGTCTGCAGTTCTTGGGGCATCGCCTCGCTGTAATACAAACAGGGCGTCACCACAGTCATAAACCCGCTGGGCCGCTTCAGGATGAAAAGCAGCAATGGTTTTGCGTAAGGCCAGTAAATCACGGTAGCGCTGAAAAACCAGAGCTTGCGAGCTATGCTCTTGTGCCAATAGCTTCTCAAAATCTTGACGATCCCAGCGATGACGGTTGATTGAACGAGTGCGGCCCGTTTGCTCAACCAACGATTGGTCATTTTCAGTGGCGGTTAAGCTATGAATGTAGATGCCGGGAATGCCTTGCAAGCTCAATAGCAGTTTTTGGCTACATAAAAAGCGCTCGACTTGCCATTGATCAGACCCGGTACGTGTTCCTTGTAAAGCGTCAAATAAGGAGATGTTTAGCTCGTAAGGGTTTTGTGTACCGTCTCCGTTAGACTTCATGCTTACAAAGCCACCAAAATTGTGTACCGACTCAGCTAAGTCTGCAATTTCGTGTTTGGGAATAATCTGTTCAACCGCCCTCACCCCTATACCATCGTGCGACGCAACAAAGTTGAAGTAGTTACAGCCTTTTGGCAAAGCCACTAGATCCCTCGCCCACGCAGTTAGGTAATGGCCGTTGCCACGGTTTAGAGCGTGCAACAACAAAGGAGGTAGCGCAAACTGGTAGACCATGTGGGCTTCGTCACCTTCACCAAAATAGCTAATGTTTTCTTGGTGAGGCACGTTCGTTTCGGTGATTAACACCATATTGGGGTCCAGCTGCTCCATCACCCAGCGCAGCAATTTAACAATGGCGTGGGTTTGTGGCAGGTGAATACAGTTAGTGCCGAGAATCTTCCATACAAAAGCCACGGCATCTAAACGAATAAAACGGGCACCATGCTTTAGATAGAACAAGAAAATATCCACAAAGGCTAACAGCACTTTAGGGTTAGCAAAATTTAAATCTATTTGATCATCACTAAAGGTGGCCCAAACATGTTTTAAGCCTTGGCGGGTATAAACATCAACAATTAGCGGGCTAGTTCGTGGGCGGGTTACAGCGCTGTAATCAAGCGTTGGATCGGATTCAACAAAGTAGTCCTGCCCCTCTCCCGAGCCATTTACAAAATCATTAAACCATAAACTTTGGCGTGAGCAGTGGTTCATTACTAAATCAAACATCAACTCAAAATCTTGATTTAGCTTGGCTACATCGGTCCAATCACCAAGGCTGTAGTTAACTTGATAGTAGTCGATCACCGAAAAACCATCATCAGAGCTAAAGGGGAAAAAAGGTAGAATATGCACCGAACTCACTAAGCCCGATAAGTACTCGCGTAAAAACTGATGCAAACTTTGTATAGGCATTAACTCATTGCTTAATACGCTGTCTCCGTAGGTAATTAATATCACGTCTTGTTCAGACCAAGCTTGATAGCGAGGAAAGCCGGCTTTGCTTTGTTCAATCTTTTGGATGATGTCTTGGCTTAAATTGGGGTCTAAGGATGTTCCATATACTTGCTTAAGTAATAACTCGAGTTCTTCCATAAAGGCTCCCACCATGGCTTGCTTAGCGTTCTATTAATAAAGTATTTCCAATAACTATGCCAAGGCTAGCTAACTGGGTCGCTCGAGCACATTTAAAATTAAGCAACTGTTTTATATGAATAAATTGTGAAATAAATACCTCCTACTTTTTTTAGCTAGGAATAGACAACCCAAATAGCGCAATAGCATTGTGCCATTTTAACGCAGCATTTAGCTTGGCCCTCTTGATTTGCACCACCAAGGTGCAGAGCCAATCATGCTCAAACTTAGTTAAATCAAAAATAAACCGATTATTTATAAACAAAACAATAATTTAGCTAATTTGCATCTATTCACGGCATCGCTCTTGCTCTAGTAATTACAGATACTAACCAACCAACATTCAACAAGATTGTACGGTTACAAGGAGTTCCAATGACCATGATTAAGAAATGTTTATTTCCCGTTGCAGGCTATGGCACCCGCTTTTTACCCGCTACCAAGTCTATGCCTAAAGAAATGTTGCCCATAGTAAACAAGCCTTTGGTTCAATACGGTGTAGAAGAAGCGGTAGCTGCAGACATGAGCGACATGGCCTTTATTACTGGCCGGGGTAAACGCGCAATTGCCGACCACTTTGATATTAGTTATGAACTGGAAAACGAAATTGCTGGCACCAGCAAAGAAGAATACTTAAAAGAAATTCGTCACTTGGTCGATCACGTTGACTGTACCTTTACTCGCCAGAAGAAAATGATGGGCCTTGGCCATGCAGTATTGTGTGGTGAAACCTTAATTGGCCAAGAACCCTTCGGCGTTGTGCTAGCCGATGACTTGTGTTTTGGTGATGATGGCGGCGTACTAGCGCAAATGACCAAGCTTTACGAGCAATTCCGCTGCTCGATTATTGCAGTGATGGAAGTACCGCGAGAAGAAGCGCACAAATACGGGGTTATTGAAGGCGAAGCGCTGCGTGATGACTTATTCCGCGTAACCTCAATGGTAGAAAAGCCAGCCAAAGGTGAAGAACCATCAAACCTTGCTGTAATTGGCCGTTACATCTTAACGCCAGATATTTTCAGCCTTATTCGCGATACCAAGCCGGGTAAAAATGGCGAAATTCAACTTACCGACGCACTCCTTACCCAGGCCCAAAACGGCTGCGTAATGGCCTACAAATTTAAAGGTAAGCGATTTGACTGCGGTAGTGTTGAAGGTTTTGTTGAAGCTACCAACTACTGCTTCGAGAACCTATACGGCAAGTAAGTGACTCACTGCGTCAGTTAAGCGACTGGCGCAGTATTTTCTACAAACATCGGCTGCGGGTTAAAACCCATATGTACTAAGGGGTAACCGGTGTAACGCTCTGGCCGCTTCCACAATACTTCGAAACGATGCCTTAAATAAAAGCTAAAGGCTTCGGCATTATCGGCAAACAAATGTAACTCTAATCGTGAACGTAAGCTCTTGGCCAACTCTAATAACTGCGAACCAATTCCCCTGCGCTGCCAGCACGGCGCAACAAACAGAGCAATAAGTTTGCTTTCTACCAAGGCTAAAAATCCACATACTTGGCCTTCTACTTCAGCCACCCACACTTCCGCTTTATATTGATACAAGCGCTGCAATGCATCTTGGCGCTCCCACCAATACTTACTAGGTAAAAAATCGTGGGCACGTAAACTGGCAGACAGCCAAATCTCGCCTATATCTTCGTAATCGTTCTGCTCTGCTTTTCGCAGGGTTAAACCTGCAGCATTAGTAAAAGAGTTCAATGAGTAAAACCATTACTGTTCATCCAGACCAACAGTATGGTAACTAACAAAAGATCTCGGTGTGAATTAGATCGAATTTTGTACGCTTGAAAACGATGAAGATCACAGCCTACTAACAAAAATGGCGCATTAACTAATCAAAAATTCTTAGCAAGACAATTACAGCAGACTAAAGCTCTAGCGAAACAACATTCGTAGAATCTCTGTTCAACTAGGATGATAATCAATAAATATCAATCGCTTATTAAAAAGCCAACCATTAAACCTTAAATGTTTTTGTTTAAGAACCGAGATTTTCTGGTATCGACTTCGATGAATAATGAGAGCCAAAAATCAGCAACTCGGAGTTATTGCGCTCGTTTAAAACTGCACACACCTGTTGCACTTTGCGAGACTTGGCACTCGGTCACTAAGATCTGTTTTAGCTCGACACGTGCTCTACGGAGGCGCGCTTTGGTTGCCGCTAAACTCAAGCCATTCTCTTTGGAGTATTGTGCTTGCGTCATGCCATTTAAATCGCAGAACTCAATAACATGCCGATGATGACTGGAGAGTTTAGGTAAAACTCGAGGCAAGCAGCTTTGCAGCTGTTCCATTACCGGCAAGATCTTATCTACCGTTTCTAAGTCATCAATGTCTTCAATTTCAATCTTGCGGCGCCAATGATCGATAAACTGATTTTTGGTCATTTTAAACAGCCAAGATTTGCCATCTTTTAGTGAGCAAAAGCGCTCACTATTACGCATTGCTTTAAGAAAAACCTCTTGCATTATATCTTCTGTTTCATGCTGACTTTGTGTCTGCTTTAACAACCAGTTATAAAGCAGAGATTCAGATTGTTGCCACGCTTTCATTAAGCATTTCATTATCAAACCTTAGAGGAAAATTACGCAAGCAAACGCTTAAAGCAAAGTTCTTTAGAGCTGAGTACTAGCCCAGCATCTGTTGAACCTGCTCAATTGTAGGAACAGAGCCTGCGTGTTGGATAATACCATCCACTGCCACCGCCGGAGTAGTCATTACTCCTGCCTTCATGATATCTTCAAGTCCCGTCACCTTCTCAACCTCTATTCGTAAGCCAAACTCTTGAGCAACTTGAGTAATTCGTTCCGCAGTAACTACACAATTTTTACAACCTGAACCATACACTTGAACTGTCTTCATTTATTTCACCATTTTGTTGTTAGTAATATGCATTGAATAGCCATCCTACTATTGAGATAGCAACAAATAGATAGCCGGTTATCCAAGCCAGTAAGCGGTATTGCATCACTTGTTTGAGCATCATGTATTCAGGCAAACTCACCGCGACAGCCCCCATGCAAAATGCCAAAGTCGTTCCTAATGGCATACCTTTGTCTATCAACGAGGCCATTATGGGCACTACTCCAGAAGCATTGGTATAAATAGGAATTGCACTGAGTGTTGCCAACGGCACTGTCCACCACTGCCCATTAGACAGGTTTTGCTCAAACCACTGAGCGGGTACAAAGCCGTGAATAAATGCGCCAATGCCCACACCTACAATTACCCACTTCCAAATGCGTTTTACAATTGTGCTTGTTTCATTCACTGCATATTGATGACGCTGCTGATAGCTCAATGCAACATAGCTATTTTGGGTATTAGCTGAACAACCGCTTTCATCTTGTAAATAAGCTTTAGCCAGAAACGGCTGAAGCCAACGATGGGCTTTCAATATGTCTAACAATAGGCCAGCCAAAACACCCAAACTTAATCCTATAACGATATACATAACCGTAAATCTGAGCCCAAGAATGCTTCCTAGCATGATGACTACAACCTCATTGATTAAAGGAGAAGTGATCAAAAAAGCTACGGTGATGCCAATAGGAATTCGCGCAGACACAAATCCCATAAAAAGCGGAATAGAACTACAAGAACAAAAAGGTGTAATAGCGCCAAACATGGCTCCGAGAACGTAACCAACTCCCCGATTTTTGCCCTGTAGGTAATCTCGAACTTTCTCGGTACTCAGTCCAGCGCGGATAAAGGAGATGAAATAAATTAACACCACTAGTAGGCTCAAAATTTTTGTGGTGTCTTCAATGAAGAAATGCAGACCGATAGCTAGCGAAGAATCAGGTTCCAAGCCCATAAATGAAAATACTAAGCAATCCGCCAATCGTGTGAAAACTTCAAACATTGCTCTCCCCTAACAAAAATAAAGTACCTCTATTAACGACACGAGTGAGTCAGCAAAAGGATACTTATTATTGTTAAGAAAGAGCTGTAAAGCCCCGAGGGTGGGAAACCTTATATTTCAAACGGGCAAGCAACTGGGCTTGTATTTAGATTATATCTATCGGTTTACCGGGATATAGCGGCCAAATACAGTTGGCCGCTAACGACAAAGAATAAAGCTCTCTTTACCTATAATATCCAATTAAAAAACACCATTTGAATTGGCGATATCACCGCCGCTAATAAGGGAATATACCCGCATAGAAAAATCTAGAGCTTGAATTGAATCCCAATGTTCAACGATTCGGTCCTCTTCAATACGCCAAGTATCGATGATATTCATCCCTTTTTGGTCGTTTCCCCTGCCTTCCTTCTCTAAGGTGGCATGAGAGTGAAAAATCACATAATCACCATCAACGTAAATATGTTTAACATCGTATGTGTAGTCTGGGTAATCTTCGACAAACTCTTCTAGGAAACTGACCAGGCCGGTTACTTTGTCAGGTAAGTTTCTGTTGTGCTGCACATAGGCACTATCGTTGTAGTGCTGCATAACGTAGTCAAAATTATGGTTATTCATAAGGTTTTGCACAAAGTCGCTTATTAACTCTGCATTGGCTAACTCTTGTTCTGTCCAACTGGCTTTCTTAAGTGAAGGTAAATCAATGATCAAAGTGTCTTTTGACTGGGCAAGTGCCATTGTGCTCACGAACAAAAGAATAAACGAACTAAGTACTTTAAACATGGTTGACTCCAATAGTTGTTGCGCTAAATAAGTATACATTGATAACCATGGTAATTATTAGTAACCTATAAAACAAGAAGGCACTAAATGCTTAGTTAGGCAGTTTTTGGTAACCAGTACCTAGGTTGTGTAAATGGAAGGAGTGATTAAAGTGGTAGAAAAAGCAAAATCAACAAGACGCATTTTTTACAACGATGCGAGCTGCCCGGTGCGTAATGTTGTGGCACAAATCGGTGATAAATGGTCTCTGCTTATTCTCTTTGCCCTAGTAGATGGAGCTGATCGATTCAATGCGCTTAAATCAAGAGTAGAAGGTATTTCTCAACGAATGTTAACCCAAACTCTGCGAGATCTAGAGCGAGAAGGTTACGTGAATAGAACGGTATACCCTGAAGTACCAGTAAGAGTTGAATATGCGCTTACAACAATGGGTAAGGATCTGGTTAAGCCCTTATACAAATTGGTATCTTGGGCTGACAAGCATCAAGACGAGATTAATCGCGCCAGAAAAGAATATGATGAAAACCGATAGTGTTTCAAACCACTGTTAGCCGCTAAACCGGCCAGCGCTAAACACGCTGGCTAACTTAAGCCATACTAATGAATAAGGGCTAGTTAACTTGGTATCTCAATAACACTTGATTATCGAGAACCACGTTTGTTGACCAAATAAAGCTCGCTCCCGCGCCACTGAACTTGTCGATAAAGTTCATATACGCTTTTTTGTTGTTTACCCCAATTTCATCTTCTGAATACAAGCTCGCCTTTGGCCACGCACTCGCGTCAAACTCTTTAGCCATCCAGTTGCTTGGCGTTTCCCAATGCACAGCAAAAGCATCTTGCCCATCATCAGTGCCTTGCGTTGTGCAGCTGTCAGACAATCGCTTGCCTGCAACTTCATTTAAGCAGCTAAGATCATATATTGGCGATGTGTAATAAGTTTGAGCTTGCCAGTCTGCACTGGTGACAGTTCCGTCGCTAAAGCTAGCAATAAAGCCACCATCGCCAGGGTGGAACGCTTTACCTCGATTATTCTCGGAGCCTAGCCCTAGGTTCTCTTCCCAATCAATCACTTTAACGGCAATGGTGTAGGGTTTACTGACCTTAAATTTCACGATACTGGAGTTAAATGGTGTGAAAGGCACTGTATCAACGGCGATCAGCGTGCCGTTAATATAGAGTTCAAAGTAGTTATCAGCAAAGATATACCCGGTTACTTCTTCTCCTTCTAGATCAACCACTACCACTGGAACAGAGTCTTGATCTACTTCAGCGATGCTTTTAGGAGTAATGTTGGCACACTCTTCATAAAGGTCGACAGCCTTAGCGGCAGTAGCATAGTTATTGCTCGCCGGGACCGTCCACGATTTACCGGTCGAATCAGTCACTTCACCTATACCAGCAACTCGACTCCGACCGTTTTTGCACTCAAAAATATTAGCTTCTACGGTTTTTGCAAAGCCTTGAGTAATGCTACCCGAGCCTCTGTAATTGCTAGTGTCTTTAGCAATGGCGAAGGATGGTATGAAAAGCATGGTGGTGAGTAGAGTTGCAGATGAAAACCTTGTATTTCGTTGAGCTCTATTGTTCATGTTTCCTGCCACGGTAGTGCATTGTATTCATAAGCTTAGCCGCGAAGTGAATACTACACAAAGGGATAAAAACTAAAGGTAGAATCAGAACAGAGAAACAACTTAATTAATAGATTATTAATACAATCCAAAGTAACAGCTTGTTTGTTGGTGTAGAACCAAAGCCTCAAATAGATTGGATACAGTCGATACCTCGCCTATTCACAAGGTATCGACATGGAAAACTTGCTTTAAAAAAGCAACCAGCGAATAAGTTTGCGATTACAACTTAAGGTAAGACGGTTATTGAAGTGATATCGCAAAAGCTTTCATATTGGCGAGTTTGTGCTTTTATTTTCACCTTATCATCACTACCCGCTAACTGTTCTAGCAATGCAGCATACTCATTATACTTAGGGTGTTCACTCAATAGATAAAGACCACCTTGACTTGCAGGGCAACTATTAATACTTGGGGCCGGTAATACCGCCACCAGCAAACCTTGCTTTACTTCTTCTACACCAGCTATTCGCATTTGAGAGGGCAAATTAGCCAGCTCAGCCTGCGCTAGCGATGCCCATAATAGTGAGGCAACCACCATAACTTTTTTTATCATTTCACTCTCTCACAGTAAGGGGCTTGAATAATCTTGTTGAACCTTAGTTTACGCTTCGTCATCCCATAAAAGCTAAGCATTAACTGCGATTTTGCTAATAGCTTCACAGCAAGCTCATTAAATAACAAATTTGTTCGCGAACTTCATTCAACTCAAACACACTCAATCATTCTTTAACTATGTGGTTAGCATCAAAGCCCTCAAAAAAAACCGAAATCCCCACTGACAAGTCAAACAGTTTTGGTAGAATAGCGCCCCAAATTTCTTAAAGAGCTATTCCGTTATGTGGTTTAAAAATCTAATGTTGTTTCGCATTACCAAAGAGCTAGAGCTCGAGCCAGAGAAGCTAGACGCTACTTTAGGCGAGCTAAGCTTTACCCCTTGCGGAAGCCAAGACTTAAGCAAATTTGGCTGGGTGACCCCCATGGGCAAATTTGGTCAAAGCCTTACGCATGTGATTGGTAACGAATACTTGGTATGTGCTAAAAAAGAAGAGAAGATGCTACCAGCATCGGTGATACGCGACACCTTAGCCGACAAAATTGAGCTTATCGAGCAAGAGCAACAGCGCCCATTAAAGAAAGCCGAGAAAGATGCCCTTAAAGAAGAAATCGTGATGACTCTTCTACCTCGTGCTTTCTCACGCACCAGCCTAACCTACGCTTGGGTAAGCCCAGATAACAACCTAATTGCGGTTGATGCCGGTAGCGCTAAAAAGGCTGAAGAAGTGATTTCTTTATTACGTAAATCTTTAGGCAGCCTGCCTGTTACACCCATTAAATTAGCCAATCAGGCTGACGTAACCATGACTGACTGGTTAAACGAAAAAGCCATTCCAGCCAACTTTGAGTTAGGCGAAGAAGCCGAGCTACGCAGTGCCTTAGAAGGTGGCGGTATTATTCGTTGTAAAGAACAAGATTTGTTTAGCGACGAAATTAAAGTGCACTTAGATGCCGATAAGTTTGTGACCAAACTAGAGCTTACCTGGGCTGACTCAATTCGCTTTTTAATTAGCGAAGACATGAGCATTAAAGGGGTTAAGTTCACCGATACCATCACCGAACAAAATGAAGACATTGATAAAAGTGATGTAGCAGCGCGCTTTGATGCTGACTTTGCCCTAGCCAGTGGCGAACTCACTAAGATGATCCCCGATTTAATCGCAGCCTTAGGCGGCGAATTAACCAGCTAAGTCCTCACAGTTACTTACCTATTTCACCAACCATTAACATAGTTTCAGATACTTGCTAAAGGTTGGTGATTTTTTAAGCAAAACCATTGCAAGCCCCGCTCGCTACGCGTAAAATGCGCGCCCTTATTGTGCTGCTCGCAGCCTTCCTCAATGATTCGACTAAGACCCGGAGCTTTGATGTTTACACCTGAACTACTGTCACCTGCTGGCACCCTAAAAAATATGCGTTATGCCTTTGCCTATGGCGCCGACGCGGTATACGCGGGCCAACCTCGTTACTCTTTACGTGTACGTAATAACGAGTTTAACCACGAGAATCTTGCACTAGCGATTAACGAAGCGCATGCACAAGATAAAAAACTCTACGTGGTAAGCAATATTGCCCCGCATAACGCTAAGTTAAAAACCTACCTGCGCGATATTGAGCCAGTGATTGCCATGAAGCCAGACGCCTTGATTATGTCTGACCCAGGCATGATTATGATGGTGCGCGAAGCCTTCCCCGATCAAACTATTCATTTATCGGTTCAAGCCAACGCAATTAACTGGGCTACGGTTAAATTTTGGCAGCAACAAGGTGTAGAGCGAGTGATTTTGTCACGCGAGCTATCGCTAGACGAAATCGAAGAAATTCGTATGCAAGTGCCAGAAATGGAACTTGAAGTGTTTGTACATGGCGCATTATGCATGGCCTACTCTGGCCGCTGTTTGCTGTCGGGCTACATTAATAAGCGCGACCCAAACCAAGGGACTTGCACTAACTCGTGCCGCTGGAAATACAACGCGCACGAAGCCAAAGAAAACGAAGTGGGCGATATTATCGCTGCCCAACCGCAAGTGGTTGAACCTACCTTGGGTGCAGGCGCGCCGAGCGACCAAGTATTCTTATTGCAAGAGCAAGGCCGCCCTAACGAGTACATGCCAGCCTTTGAAGATGAGCACGGCACTTACATCATGAACTCAAAAGACTTACGTGCTATTCAACACGTAGAGCGCTTAACTAAAATGGGTGTGCACTCACTTAAAATTGAAGGCCGTACTAAGTCTTTCTACTACTGTGCGCGTACAGCTCAAGTGTATCGCCAAGCAATTAACGATGCAGTAGCTGGCAAACCCTTTGACCCAAGCCTAATGGGTACCTTGGAAAACCTAGCCCACCGCGGTTATACCGAGGGATTCTTACGCCGCCATACCCATGATGAGTACCAAAACTACGACTATGGTTACTCGGTAAGCGATACCCAACAATTTGTGGGTGAAGTGGCAGGACGCAACCAAGCAGGCCTTGCCGAAATCACCGTTAAAAACAAATTTGTACTGGGTGATACGCTGGAGCTAATGACGCCACAAGGTAACCTTAACTTCAAACTAGAGCACCTAGAGAACAAAAAAGGTGAGCTAATTGACGATGCTAAAGGCAGCGGCCATACGGTATTTTTACCAGTGCCAGAAAATGTAGATTTAGAGCACGCACTTATAATGCGCAATCTTCAATCTGGCCAAGATACCCGCAACCCGCATCAAGCTGCAGAAGTTAAGGCTTAAACATGGCCTTGCTAATCAGCAAAAAATGCATCAACTGTGATATGTGCGAACCAGAGTGCCCTAATCAGGCTATCTCTTACGACGGCATTATCACAGTCATTGATCCAGAGCGCTGCACCGAATGCAAAGGCCATTACGACCGCCCTACTTGCATTGATGTTTGCCCGATTGACTGCATTGCCGTAGACCCAGCGCATAAAGAAAGCGAAGAGCAACTTTACGATAAGTTTGTTGCCTTGCATGGCGACATGCTAATTGCCAAAGGCTCCGCTTAGCGCTTTAAAGCACGATGCTAAAACTAACAAGCCGCAGCCACAAACTGCGGCTTTTGTTTATCAACTACACATGGCAGACAATAGACTCACTTCCACGTTTCTAACCCTTTACGTATTAAAAAGCTGAACTAACCCACCTATCTGCCCATGATTTTTCTATCTTTGGCTGGGTAAAAAACACTGTAATGATATACAGGAACCTGTGATTCCTACTTTCTACATGTGATTGCATACTTTCATGCTGATGTTTTTGTTATTTTTCGAGCTAGGTGGCTGATGTAGCGTAGGAAAGATGATAGCCTTGGTTTTATCAAATGTATGATAAGAGGAAAAATTCCGTGTTTAAACAAGGAAATTTTCCTATTAATAAACTGTTATGTTTCTTTGGGATTATGCGTAAATTAAACATCGATGAAATAGTTGAAAAAGGGCTAGTAAATGAAAAGTCGTTACACGAAATAGAAAGACCTATTTTTGTAACAAGCTATTTTGAATCTATCGCAGATATGCAAGGGTGGGATCACTTTTTTACTTATTCAATGCATTTACTCGATGAGCTTGAATCAATTCTAAAATTAGCAGGGGATCTTCAATCTATATCTGTAATTAAAAGCTATAAAGAACACTTCAAACCATTTGGTGTTCAATTCACTGCAGATTCAATAGATGCTTTTTTAAGTTGTGTTGATGATAAATATTTAGATAGTTGTCCCGATTGGCGTGATCAATTTGATGAATATGGTGATCAGAGATGGATGTTGATATCAATGTATTATAAAAAACTTGGTGTGTTACTAGAAACATAACAAACGCATCAACGCATGGACTAATAAAGTTTGGCTTGGTTCGTGCCTCACCAATTTTAGCCAAACTTTATTAGCCCGTTATGCGGGCGTTCTATTGCTAACGAAACTTGGAGATGAATCGTAGTGGGAGTATGGGGTGTAAATATCAAAGATAGTGATTCATTCGCTGATGTTTATGATGGATTCTTTGATATCTATAACAATGGCGCGAGCCCAGAGCACGCTAGCTCAGAGATAAAGGAGTCGCTCTCCGAATATTTCAACGACTTTGAAGATTCAAATAGCTCTTGGTTTGCACTGGCTTACGCGCAGTGGGAGACAAAGAGTCTAGAACAAAGCGTATATGAAAAAGTCCTATCCATAATAAAGAGTGGAAGTGATTTAAAGCTCTGGGAAGAGCTGGGGGCTAGTAAAGACGATATACAGAACCGGAAAATTGCACTGAATTCGTTTCTCGAAGAAATTTCATGTGAAAAGAAAACGAAGAAAAGACGTAAGAAGACAAAGCATGACTTTCGTGTCAATAAATTAGTTGAGCTTGTCGCGCCTGACAATCAGAAAGTCTTTACGGTTACTGAAGAATTTAGCGATGGTAAATATATCCATACGTCTGCGCTAATGATGTGGGGTTCTGGTGGTGGTTCAGTTTTTTACTTCAGTAAAGAGGGTGCACAAGTTAGCGCAGTGTGGAAAGATTCTCAGAGACTGGATGTTACTACTGAAAAAGGCATAGAGTTTTCGAAAAAAGATGACTCTGCATTTTACTGTGGTGATAGGGTAGAGGTAGCCTACCTTTGTGGGTAACACAATAGAACAAACGCTTGCAGCCGAGGCCAAATACTACGCAATTTTGGCGTTACTCGCTGTGCTCAAACAATAACACCAAAACCGCTCCGCATTCGGCCCCGCTGAAGCGGGCGTTATATTTCAACGGAGAGTGCTTTGAGAATAGCATTACTACTAATTACAATACTTCAGTGCTCTTCAGTGTTTGGGGTTGCAACAAATAAAGCAGATTTATGCCCAAACCTAATCGGTAGCTGGAAAGGGGAAAAGTCATACCCTGACATTAATGCTCATGAATCTTGGGTATCTACCTACCAACGAGATGGCAGCTCTTCAGTTACTTTTACGACTAAGTACCAAGGCGAAGTTACACAGGATACTGAAATAGGTTACTGGAAATGTGAGCAAAATATCTTAACAAAATATGAGTCTATAAACGGTGCAAATAAAGATTCGCCAAAAGTATATGAATTATTAGAAGTTAACCAGCAATTTATGCGCTACCTTACTATTCTGGATGCGAACACCGTTATTGAATACGTTGCGTATAAAGTTGAAATATAACAAACGCATCAACGCATGGACTAATAAAGCTTGGCTTGGTTCGAGCCTCACCAATTGTAGCCAAGCTTTATTAGCCCGTTATGCGGGCGTTACATGCCTAAAGCTCACTGTACGGAGATTGAATGAAGGTTATATTTGATACAAACCAGAGCAAGACTGTTCTATCTAAATTTAAACACAAGGTAGATGTGCTTGTTCCCGATGATGATTTTGGAAAACAAAGAAACAGTCTGATTCGATTGGTTGTCAGCTCAATGGAGAATAAGCCAGAGCAATGGGATAATCTTTGCCAGATAAACATTGAATGGATAGGGGATCAATTCATTAGCCGACTTTCAGATGAAGAACAGAAACTGTCAAAGGAAAGGCTAGATGATATTTGCTCAATGTGTTTTAGGTTTCTATTTGAATTATACCTTTCAATGAAGAATGACCTCGCTATGGAATTTGAGTCTGCTAGACGTTTTGTTTTCAATAATGTGGGTTTGTTTGAGAGTCACGCGAAGGAGCAAATTGAATTTGCAATCCGTGACATGCCAATCAGTATATTCAAATCAATTGCGAATAGTGACTCGATAGAGAGCATTAAAGATTTCAATTCTATTTCTGCAAAAGCTGAAGAACTAAAAAAAGAGTGGGAAAAAGATATTGTAGATAAAGAAACTAGAGTAAATAAGCTAAAGGAATCCCTTTCAGAGTATGAAAACGGTTTTAATTTCGTCGGTCTCTTTCAAGGTTTCGATGATCTAGCAAAGGAAAAATCTGATGAGCGAGACAATATACTCTTTTGGCTTAAGGTATTATCTGCACTTGTAGTTTTACCAGTATTGGCAGAGCTTATAATAATTTATAAAAATATCGACAACATAGCAGCTATTAAAGATGGGCTAATCGTTTCTATATTTCCAACACTATCCTTGGCTGCTATCGCGATTTACTATTTCAGGGTGTTACTCTTTAACTATAAATCAGTAAAATCTCAGCTATTGCAAATTGATTTACGAAAGACTCTTTGTAGGTTTATTCAACATTACTCTGAATACTCCAGTGAAATCAAGAAGCAAGACTCAGAGTCATTGGCGAAATTTGAGAACATTATATTTTCTGGAATTGTTACTGAGGATGGAAACTTGCCCTCTACTTTTGATGGTGTAGAGCAAATAGGAAAGCTAATAAAGTCAGCAAAATCATGAAACGGCATGTAACAAGTCAATCAACTTCGCACCCTCGGTGCCGGACGCAGCAAAACTGTGCCGGTTATTGAAACGTTACACGACTGAGGTTGAATTTTGGACTACGTTGTACCTTTTTTGGCATTGATTGGGTTGGTTGTGGCTTTTGTGCCCTTGTATCTAAACACTCCCAAACGTCCGAAATACGATGCTTTAGGCGACCTGGTCGGCAAAAAGTTTTTTGGCTTTGTTCGAGTTGACTGGGATTCTCAACCTGTACATTTTATTGTCGGAAAAGAGCAGTTAGGAATCATAGGGGGTTTTCCAAGTTTTAGTTTACTGCTTGATATAAATGATCTTGAGTTATCAATAAAAAGAGAATTTATTGGCTATAAAGTAATAATAATTTCCAATGACTTTTATACAGAGCATTTATTCAAGCAACTAATCGTATCAGCTAGGGTAGCCAAAAAGCTTCAAAAGCTCACAAATGGGAAGTTAGCCCTTCGAGATGTATAACAATGCAAGTCACTAACTCGTCGCTACGTTCCTCAAGAACAAAGGCCACAATGCGGCAAGCCGCAGGCCTTTGCCCGTGCTTGCGGGGTTACAGCCAGGTAAAATCATGTCGAAATCAATAGAAGTTCGTACAGCCAAATCGGGCGATGCTAATGATACGGCTGCTATTTATCTTGAGTCTCGTAAAGAACTGGTTGCTTTTGCGCCAGTTGTCCACTCTGACGAAGAAGTACATTCTTGGATTAAGGAACAGCTGATACCCAGTGGTAGAGTGCTTGTGGCTGAAGTAGACGGTAATTTAGTTGGTATGTGTTCCCTATCAGAAGCGGAGGAAGTTGACTGGATTGACAACTTGTACCTCAAGCCTTCTGAGGTTAGAAAAGGGATCGGTACGGCTCTTTTACGAGAAGCATTAACTCGAGTTGGTAGACCATGCAGACTATATACTTTTCAGGAAAATCGAGCAGCGAGACTATTTTATGAAAAGCAAGGGTTTGAAGCGATTGAATTTAGTGATGGCTCGGCGAACGAAGAGAACGTTCCCGATGTTTTATATGAACTTGTTTAGGACGGTACACATCAAATAAAAAGGGCTCCACAAGGAGCCCTTTGGTTAGTTATAGCTTGCGCTTATACATCGAAGCGATCTGCATTCATTACTTTAGTCCAAGCGGCAATAAAGTCTTTGGCGAACCTTTCTTTATTGTCGTCTTGAGCATAGAACTCAGCATAAGAACGTAATACCGAGTTAGAACCGAACACCAAATCAACCCGTGTTGCTGTCCATTTAACTTCTCCACTAACACGCTCACAAATGTCGTAAGAGTTTCTGCCAGTTGGCTTCCAGGTGTTAGCCATATCGGTAAGGTTTACGAAGAAATCATTGCTTAGTGTGCCAACCTTGTCGGTAAACACTCCCGCTTCAGAACCCGCATAATTGGTGCCTAATACTCGCAAACCACCAATTAGCACGGTCATTTCTGGCGCACTTAAGCCCATTAACTGAGCGCGGTCGAGCAGTAACTCTTCTGCGGTAACCACATAGTACTTCGGCAAGTAGTTACGAAAACCGTCTGCTTGTGGCTCCAATACTTCAAAAGACTCCACGTCGGTCATCTCTTGGCTTGCATCACCTCGGCCAGCCGTAAACGGTACAGCTAAGTTTAAACCCGCTGCTTTAACGGCTTGTTCAACACCCACATTACCAGCAAGTACAATTACATCGGCAAGGCTTGCACCTGTATCTGCAGCAATCGCTTCCAATACACTTAATACTTTAGCCAGTTTTTCTGGCTCGTTAGCTTGCCAATCCTTTTGCGGAGCTAGGCGGATCCGCGCCCCATTGGCTCCACCACGTTTATCAGAGCCACGATAAGTACGGGCACTATCCCATGCGATAGTCACCAATTCAGCTACGCTTAGGCCGCTAGCAGCAATGCGTTGTTTTACTGCATCTACATCATAAGATGTTGATCCTGCTGGGATAGGATCTTGCCAAATAAGGTCTTCGGCTGGAATATCTGGCCCGACATAAACAGACTTAGGCCCCATGTCGCGATGGGTTAATTTGAACCAAGCTCGCGCAAAGGTTTTAGAGAAGTACTCTGGGTCATTCTTAAAGCGCTCAGAAATCTTGCGATACTCTGGGTCTACTTTAAGCGCCATATCCGCGTCGGTCATTACTGGGTTATAACGAACACTTGGATCTTCAACATCGGTAGGTTTGTCTTGCTCTTTAATATCTACAGGTTCCCATTGAACAGCGCCTGCAGGGCTTTTTGATAATTGCCATTCATAACCAAACAGCAACTCAAAATAGCCGTTATCCCATTGGGTTGGATGGGTAGTCCAAGCACCTTCGATACCGCTAGTAACGGTATCTCTGCCGATGCCACGCTTGCTATGGTTATTCCAACCTAAGCCTTGTTCTTCAATGCCCGCGCCTTCTGGCTCTGCACCCAATAAAGAAGCGTCGCCATTACCGTGACACTTACCTACGGTATGACCACCAGCAGTTAAGGCAACAGTTTCTTCGTCGTTCATTGCCATACGTGCAAAGGTTGTACGCATATCTTGAGCGGTTTTAAGTGGGTCAGGCTTACCATCTACGCCTTCTGGGTTTACGTAGATCAAACCCATCATTACTGCAGCCAATGGGTTTTCCAAATCACGTTCACCGGAGTAACGCGACCCTTCTCCGCCACTTTCTGCTAGCCATTCTTTTTCAGCACCCCAATAAATGTCTTTTTCTGGGTGCCAAACATCTTCGCGCCCGAAAGCAAAACCAAAGGTTTCTAAGCCCATTGATTCATAAGCCATATTACCAGCTAACAGCATTAAGTCGGCCCAGCTAAGCTTGTTGCCGTATTTCTTCTTGATTGGCCATAATAAGCGACGCGCCTTATCTAAATTGGCATTATCTGGCCAAGAATTTAACGGTGCAAAACGCTGGCTACCACTAGCACCGCCACCGCGGCCATCGGCAACACGATAGGTTCCTGCCGAGTGCCAAGCCATACGAATCATCAAACCACCATAATGTCCCCAATCTGCTGGCCACCAGTCTTGGCTGTCGGTCATTAAGGCTTTTAAGTCTTTTTTTAAGGCTTCTACATCAAGGGTTTTGAGCGCTTCGCGATAACTAAATGCCTCACCAAAAGGGTTGGTTTTAGTATCATGCTGATGAAGAATATCTAGGTTCAGTGACTTGGGCCACCAATTCATATTTGCCGCTTGTGGTGTAGTTGCTCCACCATGCATTACTGGGCACTTTCCAGCAGAACTATCGTTGCTCATATTCATTCCTTAATTATCGCGTTTACATTGTTTTTGTATCGGCTTTACCAAAAGCCGTAGACTAATTTTCGACTCAAGATAAAGCGTATAACCTTATCGTTGAGCTAGCCAATTTGTATAAACTATCGCAGCAATAAGCGACAGTAACCATAAAAAAAATAAGGTTATTTGACGTTTTAACCCAAGACAATTACGAAGAACTAAGAACTTTACAAAACTTTACTTTGTGGTGAGTAATTAGAGCGCAGAAACAACAACTTTAGACCAAAACTTAAGCAACTGAGGCAGTTTAGAATATGCCTAAACTTGCCAACACGCTGGGTAAGCTTAACGCTAGTAACTTAACGCTAGAAACTAGGTGAGTGACTGGAAGTTAGACTGAAACAACAGGGCTATCAGGCTTAAACTTATAGCTAATAGTAAATCAAGCAACGTATCTATGTTGCTTAATCGGGAACAAGATATTCACTGAGCTAGTGTAGACATCAAGCTAATACATCAAGCTTTAAGGATTGAGTAAGATTAAATTCAGGCAAACAACGGCACAATAAGCGGACAAAGCATTGCACTAAAAGTGGCACTGAGCACTAAAGCTAAGGCGCCATAAGCACCTTGCTGATGCCCCTCTTCAGCAATGCGAGCAGTCCCCAAAGCGTGACAGGCCGTGCCCATGGCAATACCTTGTGCTTTGCTCGAGTGCACACCACATAATTTAAGTACCGGTATCCCTACTACCGCACCCACTAAGCCAGTTATCAGTACAGCAATAGCCGTTAATGCGGGCTCACCTGCCACTTGTTCACTAATTAGCACCGCAATAGGCGTAGTAACTGATTTAGGTGCTAAAGACGCCGCGATTTCAGGCGATGCCCCAACCACCAGCGCCAAGCCAACTGTAGTAGCAATAGCCACAACAGCCGCAACAACAATGGTAATAGCAATGCGTGGTAGTTCTGCTTTTATATCGTATAACTGCTTATATAAAGGAACACCTAAGGCAACCACTGCTGGTTCTAGTAGCTTACTTAGCCACCCACTATATTGATTGTAATCGTCAAAAGAGATGTCTAATGCCAACAAACTAACCACCAATATGCTCAAGGTAATTAGAACGGGATTAAGCCAGGTAACCGAAAAACGTTGTTGCAGATGTTTTGCAGCAATGAACAATCCAATGGTTAGCGGCAGGTAAAGAAAATTCACCATTATTTTGCCTCCCCGTCTACGGATTGTGGCTGAGTAGCCTTAAGCTCGTGCTTGTGCTCCCAGTGTTGGTAAGCTTTACCAACCACTACCAGCAAAATCAGCGTCGCCAAAGCACAAGTAAGCAACATTGCAGGTAAAGCCTGTAATAAAGTTTCAATATGCTCTACTAAGCCAATACTAATAGGTACAAACAAAAGTGACATCCAGCGGACAAATTGATTAGCAGTTCGCTCTACCCAAGCCAGTTTAATCCAGCGAAACTGTAAGGCTATAGTTAACAGCAGCATACCCACAATGCTTGCAGGGAGAAGGTTTCCGCTAATTTCGCTTAACCAACGACCAGCCCACAAAGCAGCGTAAATCACCGCTAATCCAGAGGCCATTTCTAGAACAACTGATTTCTGAAACTTTCTCATAACTCTTGTCGACTTTTGTTATTCAATGACGCTATTATGTAATAAAATTACAAAACAAGCTATCGTTAGCTAACATTGTTTTAGGAGACGCTATGAAGATTAGTTTTTTCAGCGCTAAGCGCTACGACCGCGAACATTTTGATGCCCAAAATACATCTTCAGCTTTTAGCATCGAGTATTTCGATACTGCCCTCTCGGCAAAAACTGCCCGCTTAGCCCATGGCGCTGATGCGGTATGTGCCTTTGTAAATGACGACTTGTCTGCCGCAACTTTGGAAGCCTTAGCCGAACACGGGATCCAACTTATACTGTTACGTTGTGCAGGCTTTAACAATGTAGACCTCGCCAAAGCAGAGCAACTAGGCATTACCGTTTCACGCGTACCGGCTTACTCACCCGAAGCGGTGGCCGAACACGCTATCGCGTTGATGATGACCTTAAACCGTCGTATTCACAAAGCTTACCAACGCACCCGTGATGCCAACTTCTCGTTAGAAGGTTTAACCGGCATGAACATTTTTGGTAAAACCGCTGGAGTAATAGGCACCGGGAAAATCGGCTTAGCCACCGCCCGCATACTCAAGGGTTTTGGTTGCCGAGTAATTGCTTTTGACCCTTACCCAAATGACGCAGCTAAAGAGCTAGGCATAGAGTACGTAAGCATGGCAGAGCTACTGGCGCAATCAAACATCATTACCTTGCACTGCCCGCTTACCCCAGAGAATACTTACTTAATTGGTAAATCGGCCTTTAGTCAGATGAAAAAAGGCACTTTGCTAATCAACACCAGCCGCGGCAAACTGGTAGATTCTACGGCCTGTATTGAAGCACTAAAAGACGGGACATTAGGCGGCTTAGCTTTGGATGTGTATGAACATGAAAAAGAATTGTTCTTTGAAGATTTATCCGCCGAAGTCATTTTGGATGACGTGTTCCGCCGTTTGTCAGCTTGTCACAACGTTATCTTCACTGGCCACCAAGCCTTTTTAACCCAAGAGGCCTTGCAAAGCATTGCTGATACTACCTTGCTAAACGCTAATGCATTTAGCCAAGGGCAACGTAACGGCAATGAAGTAACCGCTGAAGTGGTAGACAACAGCTAATCTAGATTTTGGTGAAATACCAAAACAAACCATAAACTAAAGGCAGCATAAAAATGCTGCCTTTTTAGACTTAGAGTGCACATTGGTTATAAGTTGGTTATGTGGACCATTGGTCCCAATGTAGACGGTTTGTTTGGCTTCGCCGCGCTTTGGCAAGTATGGTTATTAACTGCGGTATTAGCTGTTGTGTTGTACCTGCCTACTCGCGCGTTCTCACGCTATAAGCACAGTAGCAACAAAGCTTGGATAAAGTACTTTTAACTCTTCTGCTCCCATAAACAATAAAGCCGACCTTAAGTCGGCTTTATACCCAATGCAGCTCCCTTTTGACTAGAACATACTATTGCCATTAGCACTGCCTTCTGGCACTTCTTGTATGCTGTCCCAATGCTCTACAATTTTGCCATTCTCATCAAAGCGGAAAAAATCCATGGTGACGTATTGATCATTTCCCGGCCAAATTTGGTGAGTATGTAACGCCACCATGTCACCTTCGGCGATACAGCGTAGAAACTTAATTTGTTTGCTGGGATAGTCGCGCTGCATTTCATCGAAGTAGTCTATAAAACCTTGCAAGCCATTTTTAACTAAAGGGTTATGCTGAATGTATTCATCTCCAACATACATTTTTACCGCCTTGGCTGGCTCACCCAAATAAGCCATTTGATAAAATGCCACGGCATTAGCTTTATTCTGCTTTAACTGGCTGCCCATATTTTCTCCCAAGCAATCAAGTGATGTTATCTCAATAGTAGAACAAACTAGCCAGCATTAGCTTAACGCTTGGCTTGGGTAAGAAATTTCTAACACCAAACACTCTTGCTCACACTTAAATGGTCCATGAACCTCGCCTGGTGGTCGACTGGCGTAATGACCAGCCTCTAACCAAAGGTCAAACGCCGCGTCATACAAACGGCCAGAGATAATGTAGATCTCCTCTGGATAAGTATGTGATTTAGCGCCAAAGGCTTTGGTATTTGCTCCAGCTTTAAAGCGAGTTAGGCGTGTATAGTCACAGGTGCTGTTATCTATGGCTAGGGTAAGCTGATGTAACTGCCCATCACTGCCTTCTATCTCTTCCCATTGGTTAGCATTGTTTGTAGCTAATACATTCCAGTATTGCGCGGTGGTTTTCATTAGCATCCTTAACAACTAAGTACTTAATGAACATAAACTAAAAGATAGCGAGCTAATACAATTTCGCAATCAACATTTAGTGAATAACAGCCACCAAAACCAAATATTTAATTGAGGGTATATCAAGGGTGTAGCTAACAACTAATCCTCAAATAAAGCCAATAAAAAAGCCCCATAAAGAGGCTTTTTTATATCGTGTAACTACTGGTAGCTAATCTCACCTTTATCATCATAATCAGCGGCATTAACAGGGCTTTGCTGCTCTAAGTAAGCCTTAAGCACTTCGGCATCTACAAAGCCAGTGTCCACAAAGCCGTTATGGTCTGTGATTTTAGGATAACCATCACCGCCAGTAGCATTAAAGTTTGGAACAGTGAAACGGTAGATGCTGGCTTCATCTAAAGGTTTGCCTGCAATTACTACTTCGCTCACCTTGCCATCAATTACTTTCATGCTAATGCCAGCAAATTGCGCGTAAGCACCGGTATCCACAGGCATAGCCGCAACTACCGATAAGTACTCCATCACTTCTGCACCATCCATATCTACATAGGTAATGGTGTTAGAAAAAGGCTGTACGGTAAGCACATCTTTATAGCTGATATCACCTGCCTCAATAGAGGCTCGAACACCACCAGAGTTCATTACTGCAAAATCAGCATTTACGCGTTCTTTATGGGCAGACGCAATTAATCGGCCTAAATTGGTTTGGCCAAAACGTACTTTGTCACGGTCACCCACTAAGCGGCCGCTTAGTTCAGCAATCTTAACATTAAGCTGCGCTTGGCCTTGTTCTTGGTAAGGGGTTAACAAAGCCAGTACTTCGGGGTTGTGGGCAATTTCCTCTTGCACAAACACCCGCTGTTTTTTGCCGTCTACTTTGATTTTTTTCTTTAAGTTAACTGGGATGAGTTTGTAGCTGTCTAAAGTAAATTCGCCATTTTTAAAGGTGTAATCGGCGCGCCCTACATATTTACCCCATTCATAGGCTTGGACGATCCAAGTGCCATTTTGTTGATCGGGTTTACATTCATCACCTGGCTTAAAGGTTTGGGTGTACATGTTAGGGCCTTCCATACACACCGGCTCTTGCGAGTGGCCACCTACAATTAAATCTAACTCACCTTCATTAAGTGAACGCGCTAAACTTACATCTCCCGGCGCATTAACGCCATGTTTAGCATTGGCATAGTGGCCCATATGAGTAACCGCAAACACTAGGTCGGGTTGGTGCTGCTGGTTAATCTCGGCAATCACTTTTTTAGCTTCTACTTTGGGATCTTCAAAGGCTAAATCCGCAACAGTATCTGGCAGTACCAGTTTATAGGTATCTTCGGTAGTGAAACCTATCACTGCCACTTTCACGCCTTGTAAGTCAAACATTTGATAGCCTTGAAACTTACGTTCTCCAGTGGATTTTGAATAGATGTTGGCGGATAAGAAAGGGAAATTGGCCCACTGTTGCTGCTTGGCTAACACCTCTAGGCTGTTATCAAACTCGTGATTACCTATCGCCATGGCATCGTAACCCAACATATTCATGCCTTTGAAATCTGGCTCGGCGTCTAATAAATCTGACTCAGGCACACCGGTGTTAATGTCACCTCCGGATAACAACAATACACTGCCCCCTTCGGCGGCCACTTCCTCTCGAATACTATCAATTAAGGTCTTCCGCGCTGCTAAGCCATACTCACCATACTTGTTGTGCCAAAAGCGGCCATGATGATCGTTAGTATGTAGTACGGTGATTTTATAGCTTTGATCGACTTGCCAAGTTTGCTCAGGGCTAGAGCTACAGGCTGCGAGTAAGCCAGCCAACACAGAGGGAATAAATACGCGATAAATGAAAGGCTTCATCTTTCTTCCTTGATTCGATGGTTAGTAGGCTAATCATAGTTCAATAACAATCACTTACAAGCATAACAACCAGCATTAAAATGCCTAATTAGTGGCCTTATTTTGCATCTTAGCCAAAGGTGTTGATAACAAACATTTAAAAGATGAGAAACGTAAACTTGGCTTAGATCAAACAAACGCAAATGATAATGATTTACTTTAAGGTTAAATAGTTATTTGAGTACAGCATGTCTACCATTGATCTCGCACCACCACAGCAATTGCCCGAAGCATTAACCGGCCAAGCAAGCCCTTCTCCATTACAATTTGCCTTCACCAAAAAAACTGGCGCTCATGCAAACCATGGTAAGCGTGAGTCTTTAAATGGCGAGCAAGCACACCAGATGCTAAGCAAGCAATTAAGCCAAAGCAAAGCGAGTCAATTACCTCGCGCTATTTACATTCACATCCCGTTTTGTCGAGTTCGCTGCACCTTTTGTAACTTCTTCCAATACGCCAGCAATCAACAAATGATAGATGATTATTTTACGCTGTTGGAGAAAGAGCTGATTGCTAAATCTCGCTACCCTTGGACACAAGCAAGAAGCTTTGATGCGGTATATGTAGGTGGTGGAACACCCACTGATTTAAGCCCAGAGCAACTTAACCAGCTTGGGCAGCTTATTCATCGTTATTTTCCCTTAAGCGACAGCTGTGAAGTAACCCTAGAGGGCAGATTAAATCGCTTTGACGATAACAAGTTTGAGGCAGCACTTGACGGTGGTTTCAATCGTTTTTCTTTTGGTGTACAAAGCTTTAACTCCAAAGTTCGCCGTGCTGCTAAACGCCTTGATAAGCGAGACTACATTGTAGAGCGCTTAAACCAACTAACAGCCAGTAATCGCGCAACCATTGCGATAGACCTTATCTATGGCCTCCCCCACCAAACACCAGAGAACTGGCAGCAAGACTTACAAGATGTATTAGATACAGGCGTGCACGGAGTAGATTTATATCAATTACTTACCTTTGGTAGCAGCGGCTTACAACGCAATATTGATGCGGGCCGTGAAGCCGTTCCATTGAGCACTAGCGACAAAGCGTTAATGTACCAACAAGGGCATCAGTTCTTCGCCCAAAACGCTTTTCGACAGCTTAGTTATTGCCATTGGGCAAATGGAGAACAAGAGCAGAGCCGCTATAACTCCTTAGCCAAACAGGGAGCCGAAATTTTGCCGATTGGCGCAGGAGCCGGTGGCAACATCAACGGTTATGCCTTAATGCAAACTCGAGATATAGATACTTGGCGCGCAGGCATAACAGAAAATAACTGGGCTTTTGAGCAGCTAAGTTTGCCGGCTAACAATGCCCAGCTAAAAGCAGCAATCACCAGTGCTTGTGATCAGGGGCTGATTGATGCAGATAAACTTCCCCACGGAAGAACGCTCTTTGAACATTGCCACCCCTTGTTTAAAGCTTGGCAAACAAATGGTTTAGTCAGTTTAACTGGCCAACAAGCCGCATTAACCATGGCGGGGCAATTTTGGTCGGTGAATTTAGCCAATGCCTTGACCCAGTATTTGCAGATGTACCCTTTATCTAACGGCCAGTAAACTATTAATTTGTTAGTAGCTTGTTATTAACCATTTAAGCTGCCAAACTGTTTGTTCTAACATTTTACGAGTAGCAATATGTTTGGCACGGTAAGGACACTGTGGGCATTAATGGTAGTATTTGGGCACTTGTTTTGGCTTAGCGACTTCGGTCGCTTTGCAGTGTTTGGCTTCTACATTCTTAGTGGATATTTGATGACCTATGTAATGCAGCAGCGTTACGGTTATCAAGCTTCAGGCAAGAAGCGATTTGCCCTTAATCGATTTTTACGCCTTTATCCGGGGTATTGGTTTGCTTGCCTGTTAAGTTTGCTTTTGCTGCTGGTCTTTAATCGCTACTTTCCTATAGCAGGCTTTTCAACCATTGCGATACCGAGCAATGCCGCCAGCTTGTTGGGTAACTTCACCATGGTTTACCCAAGTTGGCTACCCCACTCTATTACGCCACGTTTATCTCCAGCGGCATGGGCACTTACCGTAGAAGTATTCTTCTATTGCGCCATTTGCTTGGGCATATCTAAAACATTACAACGCTGCCTTGTTTGGTTAGCCTTATCTGTGCTGTATGTTGTTGCTAGCTACATTGGCGACCTATACTGGCATGCCCGTTACTTTTCCATTCCAGCAGGCTCACTGCCATTTTCCATTGGGGCCATTATCTACTTTGTCGTACAGCAAAATAAAGTGCCGATTAGCTGGCAAGTTATACTAAAAAAACCAGCATTAATACTGCTGGTTATGGTCACTATTTCTGGTTTTACCGCATGGCAAATTAATCAAGGTTTGCACTTAATTACCGCGGAGATACTGTTTTATACAAATATGCTAATTAGTGCGATGCTAGTTTTGAGTTTAGCCTTGGGGCATAGCCTACATAACAAAATATCTTCTGGCTTCGATAAGTTTATTGGCGACTTTTCTTACCCTATTTACCTACTTCATTACCAAGCGAGCATCATCGCAAGTGTGCTGCTGTTAGGCGAAGTAAGTAAATTTAAACAACACTTCAGTTCAGCGGCCTTGCTGCTGGTAGGCCTAATACTGGTAGTGCTTTCGCTATTGGTTATCAAATGTATCGACCTACCCGTTGAGCGCTTACGCAAGTCAATTCGCGATAAAGCCAGCGGTCAATATAAAGCCGCTAGCTAAACCACTTGATAGCCTTGTTTAGGCATTTTGCTGGCAATTAGAGCGAGGCTTAACACCACCACAAACGTGGCTGCGTTAGCGGGCGCTTGCAAGTTAAAATCAACACTAATGTGTATTAGCATGGCGGTAATGGCCATAAAGCAACCTAAGGCCGTTCCTTTCATTAAGGGGTCGTTACGTTTTCGCAAGGTACGTAAGCAGCGATAGGCTACCCATAAAACCGCTGCTCCTAAAAGCAAAGTAACAGGCAAGCCCGACTCAATGGCGAACTGCAAATAGTCGTTATGGGTATGGTCGAAAAAAGCACTGATAGGCTGAGGTAAATAGGCTTGAAACACCGAATAAAAACTGCCAGCACCACTGCCCCAAACAGGGAAATCTTTGAGCATATTCAGCGCCCAATCAAAGATATAAATACGCCCTTCGTCTACCAATACCGTAGAGCTCAAACGCTCTCTTACCTTACTTAAGCCAAACAGTGAACTCACAATCAACATGTCGATAATAAGTATACTCACCATTAATATGGTAAGGCTTTTTGGCCGCTGCTTATAAAGCAGTAACGCCAATATTCCGCCAATAACAGTGGTTGCAAAAAACGCACTATTGCCCATGCGTGAACGCGACATAACCAAGCCAATAACCATAATAATCATGCACATGCGCACCAGCATTTTGGGGCTTAGGGCAGCTTCCAGCAAACCAGAGAGACGAGCCTGCCAAGTCTCTGCGCCGGTTAGTTTTAAGTCGGCGACAATCAGTGCTAAGCCCATCATTAAGCTAAGTAACAAGTAATTAGCAAAGTGGTTTTTATAGATGTAAGAGCCTGTCGCCACCGGGCCAATATCGGTGCCAAATACTGGGCTTTGCTCAACATTCGTCAATAACAGCATCGCCCCATAAAAGGCTTGAAAAGTACCACTTACCACAATGGCGATTAACACTGCACGAATACGTTCTGGGCGGTTCACCAGCAACAAGGTATTCACTGCCAGCAACAAATAACTCACACCTTTCAATAAGCTAATTTTACTTTGCTCCGGATCTAACGAAAGCGGTGCGAAGCCATTGACGGCGTCACCAGATAAACTGGCAACGGCGCGCAACTCAGCATTTTGCGGTGCAAGCCAAGCCAGTAAACCGGCAGGTAAAGGCACTAATTGCAGCAAAGTAAAAAATTGAAATATTGCCAACGCTGCTAATAACCACCAGCCAGGACGCAGATACTGCCAAGGGATTTTTGCTCTAAAACAGTAAGCCAAGCCAATACTTTGTAAGGCAATGATCAATTCCATTATTGACCATGCCCAAGGGCGATTACTGCCTAAAGGGATGGGTAACCAAACTAGTAAAAAGATAAAGCTGGCAAAGATTATCGCTTCTAATCTTCCCGTCGATACTCGCATAGTCGGCGCTTCCTTGTCATCTCTGGGCAAAGCCCGGAAAAATCTAGTGATTAAATTGCTGCTTGTTAGTGTTTGCCTAGCATTTGCGCTGGGTTATCCCATAGCAAACGTTTTGCGTGCTGCTCACTGCTTAGTAGGCTTATCTGTTCAAAGGCTTCACGTAAATCGGGGGTACGCTTTTCCAAGTCATGGGCATCACTAGCCACAATATGAATTGAATCTGCCTTAAGTAAACTCTCTGCTATGTTCTGTGCTTGTTGGCGAAAGAGCCCTAAAAAAGAACCAGCGGTCACTTGAAACAAACACCCTAATTTGAGTAACTGAGATAGCTGGTAAGGATTCTTCCAAATACCATGGTTACGCTCTGGATGAGCAATCATGACTTGAATATTGTTGCTGTGTAGCCAGCGCACTAAACTGGTTGTTCCCTGAGGGACACTGCCATGTGGTAACTCAAGTAACAACAAAGACTTATGTTTATACTCACCAATAAAAGGCAGCAAACCTTTTTGAGCCCACAGCATCACCTCTGGGCATAAATGCACCTCAGCTGCACTGCGAAGCTCGATGTCTAGTTCGCGCTGAGTAATAGCATGCTTAAGCGTGTTATAAGCAGCTTCAATGGTGGCTGGATTATTGTTGTAAATTCCTGGATGCATATGTGGCGTAGCCACCATCACTTTGGTTCCGCTGGCTATTGCCATCTCTACCATTGCAATGGCTTGCTTTAGGTTCTGTGCGCCATCATCAATCCCCGGCAATATATGACAATGCAAATCAATGAACATTTTCTTCTCCTGCTACTTGCCATACATGTGGTCGTCGCAAGCGCCAAACTAGAGCGCCTGCGCAAATTAACCCTGCATAATTAAAGCCTAAGTCGCCCCAGGAAAACTGTCGATGGGCAGAAAACAACTGCAGCCCTTCATCTACCGCAAACACTAAGCACAACATTACAAATACCAATGGCAACTTAACTAGCTTTAAGCGGTACAACTTGTCACTCACCGCCATCATTACCAAGGTGCTAACAATAAATGCAGCACTAAAGTGCACCACGCTATCGCCACCCAACAAAATTTCTAACTCAACAAAAAACACACGATTGTTGCCTAGGCTCTTTAAGCTACTCGCTAGCAATAGCAACAGCGCAACGATGCAGCAAGCAATACGCCAATATCGCTGTTTAGGTATTGGCACAAGCGACATAATCTATCCCGGCTAACAAATACAAAGCACAGGCGCGTTGTTTAAACTGCGGTTGCTTCATTGCTTGGCTTAAACCTTTATGCATAAAGGTGTGCTGTTCAATTTTAAGTAAGGCTTTAGCCACCGTTGTACGCTGCTCGATACTTAGCTCGGGCCACAAACTTAAACCAATCTCTACATAGGCAAATAAAGTAACGGGCGCGTTCTCACCCACCTTTGCGGCAAGCTCTAAATACGCCATCGCCTCTTGGCTACTGGCTTGGCGATAAAGAGCGTTTTTAGCTAAATCAACATAGGTATTTGGCCAAGTTGGCCTAAGCTCAGCGGAACGTAAATAGAACTGTTGAGCTTTAAGCAAGTTCTGCTTTTTTAACAGGGACTTATTCGCAGTATCGGGGCTAATAACTAAGCTGTAGAAGTTACTCCATTCTACTTGTTTGGCAGCCAATACCTGATAATGAGGGTGATTGGCTTGCCAAGCGAGCATGTCACGAGTGACGTGTTCGGCTACATCTAAGTTAGTTTGTGTGAGTTGCTGATTAAGATCTTTCTGCCAACGTTGATGCCAAGCGCCAACCGCATAGCTGTTTGCATTGGCTAGACCATATTGCACTGCAACAACAGCCACCCATAGAGCGGTGCCTAATAGCCCAAATAAAAACAACTTATGCTTAACTTGGCTCATCAATGATGCCCTCCCGCACATTTATACATGGGCTAATCGGCCGCTGCATATAGATCGGTTAATTGGGTATTTAAACGTTTAGCCTCAAAGCGGCTTACAAATACTTCACGACATTGTTGAGACATCGCGCTAAGCGTTGTTCTATCGAGTTGGCCAATAACTTTGGCAAGTGCATTGCTGTTACTATTTTCAAACACGTAGCCGGTGCTTCCCTCGGCAACTAAACTTGGCAAAGCACCTGCGTCACTCACAACAACCGGCAAACCTTGGCGGAACGCTTCTATCACCACCAAACCAAAACCTTCCCAACGCGAAGGCACAACCAGCGCATCAACACTGGCATAAAGCTCACGAAGTTGCTCTTGGCTACACCAACCATGTTGAATCACTCGACAATCGGAAACATTAAGCTGTTGTTTCGACACAACACTCGCGCCAGCAATGTGCAGCTCTACTTCGCTATCTACTTGGCGAATGGCTTCGATTAGCAAATCTACGCCTTTTTGTTTGTCTAAACGCCCTACAAACAATAGCTTTAACATGCCTTGGTTTTCGCTTCGCTGTATGTCTTGTTCCAAATCATCTAAAGCATTCTCAAACACCACCATTTTATGCTCAGGAATCTTTTGCTGGCGAGCACTTTCAAAATCATGATGAGAAATATTAATCACCGAGCTGACTCGGTAAGCCAATACCTTTTCGATTTGTGAGAACACCTTCGCTTTAATGCCGCTGTAACCATCAAAGCACCAGCCATGGGAACAATACACCACCTTCCGCTGACTACGTTTGGTAATTAGGCCCGGTATGCGGCAAACCACACCAGCAAAAGTACTGTGGATATGAATCACGTCGGGGTCAAAATCGATAACCGCTTGCTTAAACAACTTAGCTAAACTTGCACACGAACCTAGGCTGCGGCTTGGCCGATCAAAGCAGCGATAATAGGCCTTTAAGGGCGCGTCTTCCGCTACGTGTTGCTGCGGCGCTAACACCAAAATATTGTCAGTGCCGTAGCACTCTGCCTGGTAAGGGATAATGGTGTTTAAGTAAGTTTCTACGCCGCCTACCAAGGTTTCGGTTACATGTAATATCTTCATGATAACTGGCTCTCCGCTTGATACTGCTCTAAGCGTTGCAGCATATCTCTAAACTCTACATCCCAAGCATTTACTACCTTGTGACGAGCTTGAATAACTTGTTGCTGCAGCTCGGACATGTCGGCTAATTGAATGGTTTCGCTGTGTTGCTGCATGCCTTCGCGGCTAAAATCAAACAACATTGAAGTGGGTAGTTTGACCGCTTCAACAAAGGCACTCACTTTGCTGTCCCAACTCATTACGGTAAACGGTACCGAAAAAGAAAAGGCACTAATTGCCGAGTGAAGCCTAGTAGCAAATACACACTGCGCTTGACTAACTACTTTAACCAAATCATCAACTTGCTCTACGCTTACTACCTTTGCATCGGGCAAACTGCTGGCAATGTCTTGCATATATTGCTGGTCTTCTTGGGCACCATTGGTATAAAGCACCGGTAACAAACCAGCAGCCTTAACCTTAGCCACACACCGGCTGATCCATTGCTGGTAGTCCTGCTCGTTAAAACTCACATCGTTGTCAGAATTAACCATTAATACCACCGGATTCACAATGTTAATGGCGGCGTATGCTTGTTTACTAAGATCGGAGTGTGGCGCTTCACTGTAACTAAGGTTCAGATTCACAGCGGGGTCTATGCTCACCACCACTTTGTCGGCAATCTGCGCGCCAAACAAGTAAGCAATATTGTCTTTACTGGCAGCATCGCGTACCGAAATATACAAACACTGCTTAGCCGCAAACAATCGCTTGAACAGCCAGCGCCCTGGCCTAGACATCCGCTTAGCTACCCCAACATACACTACCGCGTAGTCAGTATTAGCGAAGTAGCAAAACAGTGATAGAAAATAAAGTTTAAGCGGGAAGTTAAGATAAACATCGCTAATAAGGTTACCGCCGCCCATCAACACCACATCCGCGGCCTTCACTTTACTCATCCAATTACGGTAGTTCTTAACAGCCACCAGCATACTATTGAGAGGGATGAATAGCTGGCGTACCCATTCAAAACGGCTCTTCAAGATCTTGTCTTTAATTGCATTTTGCTGAGCACTGCGCTCAAAGTTATGCCTTCCGGCAATATCTAGGGCCTCACTGGAGATATCATAATTTTCTAGCTTCCATGCCAGCGAATTATGAATTAATGCATCACCAAAATTATCACTATAAGGAACTGCAGCAATAAGGTAATGGGTGTCCTTTTTAGTCATCTAAGACTCCTTGTCGAGAACTACCAAAAATAAGTGAATAAGCGGGGAGTAAATAAATAGCTGCCGATAAAATATGCCTAAAGTAACTTCCCTGATCGGGCTCAAATAGCAGCAGTACAAACATGTGAGAGCAAAACAAGGTAAGTAACAAGTCTCCCTGTTTACGCTTAATCATTTTTCCACAAATCATCAAAACGCCGACACTAAACAACAGCAGTAACAATTGATTAAGTCCTTGGGCAAAAATCAGCGGCAAACTCAGCTGCAACATGGCCCAGCCAAAATTAATAATAAAGGGCAAGCCACGTGCTACATCCACTAAATTGTCGAAAGCAGTTACGTTAAAACTCCCCTCTAACTTGGCGTAGTTATTGGAAATATCTCGCTGGCCTTGGGACATTTGATAAAAGGCATCAGGTAACAAAAAGGCTAAGCAAACAAAAAAGGCAAGAAAATACCAAGCGGGTTTAAAGCTTGCGAGCTTAAACGCAGTTCGATTAAGGCTATTACGCATAGGAAAGCCTTTATCGCTAAAATACTGCATGACATAGCCAGCGAGAAATACCCCTAGAATAAGAAAATAGTAGGAACGAACCTGCAGCGCGTAACTCACGTAAAGCACCACAACACTAAAGATAAAGGCTTTACGGCTAAAATAAGTGGAGTAAAACACCAGCAGACAAAGCGCCATTACTATAGTTTCTTTGGCTGGCCAAATAACATTGAGCAACATACTAGGCAGGGTAAACAAGCTCACTACCAATAAATCTTTAAGGGTTACCACATATTTGGAAATAACCAGAAGCCACAAAAAACCAATGGTAGCCGTGCTCAGCACTGCGCTTTCACGTCCTAAAAAATAGAGCAATTCACGGGTGGCTAGGAAGGAGCCGTCTAGTTCAAAAAATACAAAGCGCCCTTCTATCTTCATTGCATCGTAGCCCCATTTCCAGGGCAAAAAATCTTTACCAACGGTCATCAGCAATAACAGCATCAGCGACCAAAACAGTAGGTAGCAAACACCGAGTTTAGTGCGTTTAAACTCGACCATAGTGTCCACCTAAAGACTGACTATCGGCATAAATTAGAGAGACTAGCCAAGTAACTAGGTAACACGCTGCTAAACCAAGAGCGCCAGTTGATAAAGACAAAGCAAGGCCGGAGCAAAGCACACAAACCAACACCGTTAGCACACAGTTGGTATATACCTGCTTGTCGGCCGAGAATTTCACAAAAATGTGGTAAACCGGACCAAAATACAAACGAACGCAGGCCGCTAAAGCAAACAGCGACCAAATTACCAAGGTTTTAGAATCTAAGTCTGCAATAACATACACCACAACAACGGCCAGTGAAGAAACAATCAAACCAGCCACACTTAAGGGCACGCCATCTTTACGGACTTTGAGATAGCTTTGCTTGATATCGTTTGAGGCTAAAATCTCCGGTACTTGCACGCTGTTGCGAATAGCCAAGATAAATACAAACAACTGGAAGATCCGCCCACCCCATGCAATAACGCCGGTATCGTATTCGCTAAGGGAATAACCACTAATTAAGATGATGCCCCAAAACAATACGTATTCACTCAAAGTAAAAGCTAAAAACTTAGAGTCTTGTTTTAAACTCTGGCTAAGTTTTATGCCTTCGCTTTCATCCGATAGCTTAAAACCCTGCAGCAACTTTTTATTACCAAACAGGCTAAATAAACAAAAATAAGCGAGTAAACATGCGCTTAACACCACAAATACATCGTTAGTAAAGCCCGACAAGGCCAACAACAAGAAAATCAGCGAGCTGAAGACAAAAAACACACCCGCTTCAAATAAATAAGATCGGTAAAACTCTTTGATCACTCGGTGAGATAGAGACACCATTTGAATAATCGCAAAGCCAACAATATACAAAAAACAAAATACGATTATCTCGATGCTACTAAAGCTTAAGGGCACGACCACAATGGCCAGGCTTAAACTTAAAATCAGTGACAAGCGGCATTTTTCAAACAACACTCGCGCCGCTTTATCAGTTTCGCCTTGGCTTGATAAGTCGAAATAGCGGCCAAAAAATGAATACTCAGATCCGTAACGGCCAATCACCAAAATTAAGTTAGCAATTGAAATAGCAAAGGAAACCTGACCAAAGCTGTCCATGCCATAAAGCCAAGTGATTACCGACGAAAACAAAATTAAGCCGGTCGCACTAAAAGCTCGCAGCAGGGTAATGCTGCCAAAGCGCTTAACTAAAGACTCTATGCGCTTTAGCCCACTCATGCGCTTACTCCGTATTCACGGTAGTAACCATAACGTGTTTCGTTTTTGGCATTTACTCGGTTCAAGATAACCCCATCTACCACTACTTTGTGATTGATCATCTGCTGCAAGGTATGTTCAATTTGATTCACCTTGGTGCGCCCAGCATTTACCACCACAATGCTTGATTTGGTGATTTGACCAATGATCAAGGCATCACTTACTGCCGCAATTGGCGGGGTATCGATAATAATTTTGTCGTAATGCTCGCTGAGCTCTTCGATAAGCGCTTTAAATTTGGAACCCGCCAATAGCTCTTGAGGATTAGCGGTTTGCATTCCCGCGGGCAATAAATCAAGGCCAGAGCGCTCGTGATGAACCACGCAATCATCTAACTCTGCATCCATCACTAACAAGTTACTTAAGCCTGGGTGAGCACGGTTAAGATTAAAGCGTTCACCCATAGAGGGTTTACGTAAATCACCATCAATTAACAGGGTTTTTTCCATACCAGCCATCGCGATAGCTAAGTTTAAGGCAGTAGTGGTTTTACCTTCATTAGGCACCGAAGAGGTCACCGACAAAAGCTTACGCTGTTGGCTCATCATGTTCAGCATTACAGAAGTGCGAATGCTGCGTACAGCTTCACTAAAGTTGAGCTGTTTCTCATCAAAGAACTGCTCTAGCGGCAAATTATCCTTATTAAAACGAGAGCGTTTAACCAAAGGAATAACCCCAAGCGGAGTAAGACGAAGCTTGTCTTCAATGCCGCTGGCGCTTTCAATGGTGTTGTTAAGTGATTGACTAAGCAGCGCCAGCACTATGGCAACAGCCAAACCAAAAGCGGCAGCCAGCACAATAATGATGCCTTTCTTTGGTTTAGCGGGAAATAATGGCGTAACAGCCCTATCGGCAAAGCGCGCTACTGCGGCTTGAAAGTCACTAGTAGCATTGGTTTCTTTTTGGCGAGTAACAAACAAATCATAGAGGTTTTGGTTACTGTCAACTTCACGCTTCAAGGCATCGTAAGTTGCCCGCTTAAGCGCAATATCTTGAAACTCGGCCTTTTTGTTTTCCATCTCGGTGCGGATCGCGTTTTCTTGAGCGCGTGCACTACGCAACTCTTTTTCAACACCAGAAGCGAGTACTCTAAGCAGCACTTCAGAGCGTTCTTTCACCGAAGCCAACTGAGCTTGAGCACGGATCATCTTGTCGTGTTTAGGCCCATAGCGTTTACTAAGCTCAGAAACCAATCGCTCTGCTTCAATTTGTGCCAAACGCACATCACGTAACTGCGGATGATTAGAGATTGCCGTTACCGAAGAAAGCTCTGAGATAGCGGTATTTTTATTATCTTGTAGTAAGTAGTAAATAGACTCCGAAGCGGTGCGGCGATCTTGTGCATCGGCTAAACGGCGGCTTAAGTTGCCTAGCTCTGAGCTAGCTAAACTGTCAATACCGCTTACATCGACTAACTGCTCACGCTGCAAAAAGTCACTCAAACGGCTCTGTGATTCTATCACCGCAGCTTGTAATACACCGATTCGGTCAGCCAACCAGTTGGTGGCTTCTTGATTAGCAATAATGCGACTTTCACGGTTAGAGTTGATGTAAGTCTCCCCTACCGCGTTGGCAATTTTGGCGGCTAGTTTAGGATCCCTAGAGTCAAAACTAATATTTACTAACTGGGTCTTTTTAACCGGATTAATGTGTAGATTGCGCTGGAAGGTTTTCATTACTTTTTGACGCGCAATTTCTTGCTGCTGTTCTAAATCTGGAAGCTCTTCTTCAGGCATAAAGCTTTGTATAAGTGGCACCGAGCGCAACAAACTTTTAAGGCCAGCGGCATTAAAGCCCTTACCATCGTTTGCGCCGTTAAACTCAGGGTTGTCATAGAGCTGAAATTCGTCAATCACTCGTTGAGCAATGCTTCGTGATTTAAGTAATTCGAACTGCGTGAGGTAATACTCTTGCTTGGAAGTGTCAATGCCAATCACATCATCAATCGACACCGCTTTACGCTGCTCAGCTTCAATCAGTAATACTGCGGTTGCCTGATAGGTTGGCTTAATCGCAAAAACCAACAATATGGCCAGCAAAACACTGATAAATGTAAAACCCAAAATCATCAGCCATCGCGACTTCAAAATCGACAAATATTGCATGATGTTAATAAACTCATCATCTGCATTATTGCCGTTGCGCATTAGAGCTGCATTATTCACTGTTGTTGTCATTAACTAAACACTTCCCTGTTAGCAAACTTACGGAGTATTACTGTTGGCACCCTTGCCGTAAAAGAAGCTAGGCCTTAAAAGAAACTGGCCTTAACCACAATAATGTCTCCCGGAGCGATGCGGTGCTTTAACGCAGCTTTCACTAAGTCATTAGTGCCATTTCCGGGAGTAATATTGATATTTGTTTTCGACGCTCGCTCTGTAAAACCACCCGCTAAGGCTATCGCTTTTTCAACCGTGAGACCGGGTTGGTAAGCGTAACCACCAGGGTGTTCTACCTCACCGTTAATAAAGATCTGTCGGTAGCCAATAATGTTTACCGCTACCTTAGGGTTAATCAGGTAATCACCGCGCAAACCCTGCTCAATGTTATCTCTAAGTTGCTGGGCAGTAAGGTTATTAACTGGAATTCGCCCCAAGTAGGGATAGTCGATTTTGCCACTATTGGTCACTAGCAACTCCATCGACAAATCGCTCTCGCCGTATACCACTATTTGGATGCGGTCACCTGCGCCTAAGCGGTAGCTTTGCTCTAGGTCATTGGCCAGAGAAGCAGCGCTAAATCCGCCCCACATCAACACCGTTATTAGCAAATACCAGGCGTGTTTGGTGTTACACAATCTAGCCAAGAGAGAACCATCCCTATTCATCACAACTCCTTGAACAGCTTTATTTAGTAGGCAGTTTTACCTACAAATCCTTTAAAGATAGTGAGGAATACAATTTTGATATCCATCCAAAGCGTCCACACACGAATGTACTCAAGATCGTATTGCACCCGCTTTTCCATTTTTTCTAAGGTGTCGGTTTCACCACGGTAACCATTGATTTGCGCCCAGCCGGTAATACCAGGCTTCACTTTATGACGCAGCATGTAACGGTTAACGATTTGACGATATTCTTCGTTGTGAGATACCGCATGAGGACGCGGCCCAACAATAGACATGCTGCCCATCAACACATTGAAGAATTGAGGTAGTTCATCTAAAGAAGTACGGCGAATAAAAGCACCAAACTTGGTGACTCGGGGATCATTTTTAGTTGCTTGCTTCACAACAGCACCATTATCTTGGGTGCTCATTGAGCGAAACTTCCAAACACGGATTTTCTTACCGTCTAGGCCATAGCGATCTTGCTTAAACAAGATGGGGCCAGGAGATGAGCGCTTAACACCAATAGCCACCGCCAACAAAATCGGACTAATCAACATGATGATGATCGACGCCAATACAATATCTTGAATGCGTTTCACCAACATACTGCCGCCACGGAATGGGCTATCAAATACACTTACGGTTTGAATATCCCCCAGCGAACTCCATCGTGAATGCAGCAAGTTGTAGGTAAAGAAATCTGGCACGATAAAGGTGGTTGTAGTGGTATCTGATAGTTGTTGTAAATAACCAGTAATGCGGTCTTTGGCATGCATAGGCAACGCAATATACACGTGGTCGACTTCACCACGTTTAGCCATTTCCAGCGCGGTATCAACCTTAGCTACAGGCCCTGTATAGCCACTACTTTCTAAACGAGAAACATCCCTATCATCAAAAAAGCCAACAAATTGAATACCTAGCTCTTCTGAATTTTCAAAGGTTTCCTTGAGTTGCACACCGTTTTGCGACACCCCGATTATGGCTGCGCGGCGAGTGTTATAACCAAAGCGACGCATCACCGCTAAACTCTCACGAAATACTAGGCGCCAAGCTATCAGTAACATTGGCGTGGCCACTACCCATGAACCCACCACCACTCGCGAGTATGTAGCCGAGATTTTAAGGAAATAGTTAACCGCGAACAACAAGGCAATGCTGATAATCCAAACCCATAGGTTAACCATGGCTTGTTCCTTGAGAGAAGAAACCCGCCACGAACGGTATAAGTTGAAGGATTCCGCTACAACCAAGTAGATGGCTGAGAGGCCAACACCCATTAGCTGAAAGGCCAAATCGAAGGAACCATTTTTAAGCCAAGACAAGCCAGCTAAAACGGCAATAATGATAAATACATCTGAAATTCGGTAGACAACAGCGAGTTCAAATTCGTTAGAACGAACTACGCCATTTTGTTTCTGCATATCCATTGCACACCCCTAGTATCAAGCTTAAAAATTCCATGTATTGCTTGTATATCTCTGTATCTTACGGGTGGTTACTAAACCAAAATTTGGCGTTTACCGCTCTTAATTTTGATTCTTCATAAACAAAAAACTAACCTGACAAATATCACAAAATTTAATTGGTAATATAAATTAAAGGTGATACAAGCCTCAAAACAAGAAAAAACATTACTCATTTATAAGTAGCTGAATAGTGTTTGTCAACACAAAACAATGAACAAACTCAACTATTTTTCAGCTGAAAAGTTGACAGATTTTTAGCAAAAACTGAGCTTAAGTAGAACCAATTTCATTTGTATTACGCTGGCGTTTCAATAAAAAGATCTAAGATGAGAAACAGAAAAACAACGGAGGAAGCTTAAGAAATTGACATTTTAGTTATTAATATCAGCAACTTAAGTTTTGAATATTGACTAGGATATAAAACGAAAAAAGCCACGCTAAGCGTGGCTTTAAAAAAATGGCGGAGGAGGAGAGATTTGAACTCTCGAAGGGCTATTAACCCTTGCCGGTTTTCAAGACCGGTGCATTCGACCACTCTGCCACCCCTCCGCAGCGGTGTGAATATTACGTTTATGATTTTCGAATGTAAAGACCCATTAAGTTTAACCGCTCGCAAATCAGACAATTATCCACAACTTTTTTAAGGCAAGATGATAAATTGTCCAAATCTATAAGATTTGAGGAAAGTGATTACGCACTAGTAGCCCTTTCTACAGCAAAAAACCAATAACTTTACTCACCTAAAAAAGGGTAACTCACACCGATTTGAGAGCGAATTTCATCCATAATCTGCATGGTTTCAATACTCTCTTGCCAGCTCATCACTTCACTTTGTAATTTACCGGCAGCAACACAACTCATCACTTCTTCTATTTGGTACTCAAAGCCCGATGCACGAAATGGAAAGTCTTCAACTATATCTGGCTCGCCATGTACACTCAGACAAGCTTGAGTCCCAACCCAGAACATACTCGGTACGCGGATATGCCCATTTGAACCAAAAATGGTGAAGCTGTTTTCTGTATTAGCCAAAAAGTTACAGGTAAATTGGCTAGCGCAATGGCCATAATTCATAATCACACTGCTGCGCTCGTCTACACCGGTGCAACCAACAAGGCCATCAGCTACAATTTTTTTAGGTTTGCTTTGGGTAACAAACTGAGACATAGATACGTTATACACTCCCATGTCTAATAGGCTACCACCGGCTAACTCGCGGTTAAGCAAACGATCATCTTCATCACGTGGGATGTTAAAACCAAAACTGGAACTGATGAGTTTAATCTCACCAATTTTTTGCTGAACAAGCCAAGATTTTACCTGTTGCCACGCAGGCTGAAAGCGCGTCCATAATGCTTCCATTAAGAACACATTATTGGCCTTTGCTAAGGCGACTAGATCTTTAGTTTGCGCCGCGTTTACAGTGAGAGGTTTTTCACACAACACTGGCTTGCCTGCTTCTAGGCACATTTTAATACTGTCGAAATGAAACCGATGAGGGTTGGCAATATAGATAGCATCAACCTTGGGATCGTTTGCTAACTGTTGATAATCATCTAGCGCTATTTGGCCATCAAACTCATCAACAAAGTCCTGCGCACGTTGCAGATTAGAGCTAGCTACAGCATATAAAGTAGCTTGAGGAATAACCGCTAAGGCTTCAGCAAAGTTACGCGCAATACGACCAGGAGCAATGACTCCCCAATTAAACTGTTCTGTCATTTTATTTCTCTAAGGCGTTATCAATTGATTCATAGTAACCAGATTGAAAGGACATTCTAGTGAGATATTCAGAGACAATTCACTTCCATTTCAAACTGTGAACTGGCTCTAAACATCGTTGATAACAATGAAATTATTCATAATGTACAACTAAAAATCACAAAGCTAACTCACTGGCTTTCTTACCGCTATGCCCAATATAAAACACCGCTGCCAATAAGCTAACTAAGGCCGCAATCTGCCAAGCCATGGGCACGGGGCTTAACAATACAAGTGCTATTGCCGCTAGGGCTGCCCGCTCCCAATGCTTAAGCTGGCATTTTTGCCACCCCTGCATAACCAAAGTAAAAGCATATAAACCCGGTAAAGCAAAAATAAACACCTGAAAAGCAGCCAGCCAGTCTCCTTGAGCAAGCGGCGTATAAGCAAACAATATCGGGATGATGTACAGGCCTTTGGCAATCTTCCATGAGGTAAAGCCCGTTGCCATTGGAGGAGATTTAGCGATCGCAGCAGCAGTAAAGGTACACAAACAAACTGGCGGGGTAACGTTACTGTCTTGAGAGAGCCAGAAAATGACTAAATGTGCAGCTAATAGCAACATAGATAACTGATTTTCATCAAGTAGCATTGGCCGCAGTAAGGCCATCATTTCATCAGGCATATCGTTTATTAATGCTTGGGCTTGGGCAACACTCATCGCACCTTGCTCTGGACTAACCCCAACCAACATTAGAATAGCTTGCACATCTGCACTCAGAGCACCAGAGCTTAAAGCGTTCACTAGCTCTACATTAGCCATTAATTGTAATAACGCTGGAGCAGACAAAGTAGCCAACACAATATAAGAAGCGGTTACTGGCAGCCCCATGCCTAGCACTAAAGATGCTACAGCAACCAGCAGCAGCGCCACGAGCAAACTCCCACCAGACCATTCGGTAATCATCAAGGAAAAAGTATTGCCGATACCAGCAGTGGCAATCACATTAACTATCAAACCTACTGAACATAACAGTACTGCGGTTACCACCATATTGCGCGAACCGAGCGCGAAGGCATCAGCAATTGCCGTTAGCCCCATTTTGTTTGGGGTAAACCATGAGCTCACAATCACCGCGATAATTGCAATAACAGCTGCGTAAGTCGGTGTATAGCCCATTACCAGCAATACAATCAACAAGGTAACCGGCACAATAAACGACAATCCCTCACGCATCACCATCGGTAGCAAAGGAGGAGCTTGTTCCATAGTTCGGGTTAACCCCGCTTTGTAAGATTCAGTTCTCACATAAAAAACTAGCGATGCAAAATACAAAATGGCCGGAAGAATACTCACCATCACAATGGTGCTATAAGGAATTTGTGTGTAACTAGCCATGACAAAAGCCCCTGCCCCCATTATTGGCGGCACAATTTGCCCACCAGTAGAAGCCGATGCTTCTACCGCAGCTGCAAACCGCGGGCTAAAGCCAGCGTTTTTCATCAAGGGAATAGTCACAACGCCAGTAGACGCAGTGTTGGCAACAGCGCTTCCAGAAATAGTGCCAGTAAGTCCAGATGCAATAATGGCCACTATTCCTGGCCCACCAACCAAGCGGCTAGCAATGCTTTTAGACAAATGAATAACAAAATCACCCGCGCCAGAGCGCAGCAAAAAAGCGCCGAACAGGATAAACATGAAGACAAAACTTGCAGAAATTCGTGCGATATTGCCAAAAATAGCATCATCGCCATAAATGCTTCTAAACAGCAGTGTCTCTAAGCTCAGCCCCTTAAACTGAAAGACCCCCGGCACAAAATTTCCCCACCAGGCGAGATAGGAGATGGCTGTTACAATCAAAATAGGAATCACCCAGCCAGTGGCGCGGCGAGTCATATCAATTGCCCCCAAAATCACCAACGAGCCACATAACCAGTCTAAAGGGGCTAAGCGCACACCTCGTTCATAAATGAGGTCTTCCGCGAACAGTAGATATATCGCCGAGAAGGCAATAGCCAGCACCCACAATTTGTCCAGAATGGCCAAATGGCGTTGCGAACTGAATGGTTTTAATAAGCCACACAACAAAATAAAACCAGCAAAATGAAGAATGTTTTGCTGTAGCACGGCAATATCCGCAAAAATATTGAAGTAGACATGCGCCAAACTAATAACAATGCCTAAAACGTATATAAGAGGTATAGCACGAGTATCTTCAATTTCTTGGCGAATACTGTCAGGTACGGCATTCCATTGCATAGTGATGAATCCTGAGGAGAATAAAGGAGACCTAGACCCGAAGGCCTAGGTAAAAAAACTATTGTGCAACTAAGTTATCGGGAATGTTTAAACCTGCTTCACGGTAGTAACGTGCAGCACCGGGATGCAATGGAGCAGGTAAACCCGCTAATGCCTTATCTAAGGCCATGGCATTGGTCGCTTTATGAATAGCTTGTAAAAAGCCTAAGTTTTCATAAATGGTTTTGGTAAGCAAATAGACAAATTCCTCGTCTACATCTGCATGCACAGCCAAAAAGTTAGGCTGCGCCATGGTGTTCCAATCTTTATCAAGATTTGGATAAGTACCCGCTGGAATAACATAACGCGTCCACAGACCTAAGCCACCATTAGCTTTTTCCATTTGCTCATCGGTTACATCTAATGGGCTCACATCCTTTGCCGCTGCGGCAAACAGTTTGGTTACTGCCCCTGTTGGTGCGCCGGCAGGAGTATTAATGGCTTCTACTTGCCCATTTTGTAGCGCTTCTGCAGAAGGACCATAACCAGCAGAAAACAGCTCCATTTGTTTATCAATATCTACGCCTAAGTTACCTAACAAAAAGCGGTTAGAACCAATGGTGCCAGAGTTCTTTTTACCTAAAGCGACTTTTTTACCCGCTAAGGCCATTAAGTCACTTAGATCACCATTTTTAGCATGCTCATTTTTAACCACAAACTGCTCTACGTTTTGCCACAACATGGTGATTGAACGTAAATGAGTTTGCTTACCTTCTTTCTCTAAGGGGCCACTGCCATTCACCGCATAAGAACCATATAAACCTTGAAGAATGGCAAATTGAGCTTCTTTATCGCGTAGCAATTTAATATTTTCGCCCGAACCAGCTGAGTTTATCGCAGACACACTCACCTTGTGTTTTGGCTGAATTTTCACCTTAGTTAACGTTGCCAGCGCAACACCAACCGGATAGTAAGTTCCGCCAGTACTGGCGGTAGCCAAAAGGTAGTTTGTCCCCGTGTCGGCCTGTACTGAAAAAGATAAAGCACTAGTGATTAGCGCAACCTTGCATAACCAATGACGCATGATGTTACTCTCCTTAGTAAACAGCCCTGCTAGTGCTAGAGCCAAACAAATAGCTAATTAGACAATCATAATGATTTTATTGAATTTTCATCCTAGACACAGTTGCAAGCATTAACAAGTTATTAACAAGCCTAGTAAGACTAAAGTTGCAACCTTAAGGCTTAATAGAAGTATTTTTGATAGAGCTGTTGAAAAGCTTCGGATTCTCTTACCTGCGCAAGTGCATGTTGAAACCTGGTTAATTGTTGCTGGCTAATTGAGCGATTGAAAGCAAAGCAGTAATCATTTTCAAACAGAGTGTATAAAGGTTTAAAGCTAGACTGATGCCCTTCCAAGCTTTGTTCAGTTAAGGCCATCAAATCCACCCTTCGCAGCGCTAACAATTTAAAAGCTTGCTCAACACTCTTCACCGGCACCAGCTCAGCGGCAAAATCAGATTTAGTTAAAAAACCGTCAATGGCTTGTCCCTTCATAATCGCAATTTTTAAGTTCTCAGCATCCTTTAAAGACCTGATCTCAAGCTTGCTATCACTTAAACCATAAAACTTTCCTCGACTCACGTTGATCGGGCACGCCCATTCAAACTTATTTTTGCGCGGCTCAGTTTTAATTGTTGAAAATAAAACGGTATAGGCTTGTTGTTGTAAGGTGGCGTAACCACGCGTCCAAGGAACAATTTTCACCTTTGGCGCAGGACTATTTAGCTGGGCAAATATAAGTGCCAGTAATTCAACAGAAAAGCCCGCCGCTTGTCCGTCTTCAACATAGTTATAAGGGAAAAATTCTTCACTGTAATAGTCTAATTGCTCAAGCGTGCGAGCGCTAAGTTGACTACAACAAAGCAGGCTAACGGTGAATACAACAAGTTTAAAACCTAGCAAATAAGGTCCTCCTCTTGAGATAAAGATTGAGTATGTATCTCTGCTTTCATTCACATTAAAGCGTCAACTATGGCGCTCATCAGCAACTACAAGTACACTTCTCTCTCACTTAATCGATAGAGTATTAACTTTTGCGTTTTTATCGACTGTGCTGCGCGGCGCTTATGGCTTGCTGCAGCTTTTCACTGTTTGCCAGCAATTGGTCTGAGTCGTCTTCACTACCAGCGAGTAAACGGTCGATTAAACAAGTAATTAACACTTACCATAACGATAGTCTAAAGCGACTATTGCCGCTATTTGTAGCTGCAAAAGTGGATTACCCACCACAAAAAATCACCTTATTGGCCAGCAAGCGCTCACGCAGATTAGAGTTATGGGCCGATTCTGGGGAGGGATATAAGTACATTCATACCTATTGGATACGCCATGCAAGCGGAACCGCGGGCCCCAAATTACGTGAAGGTGATTTACAGGTTCCAGAAGGTATCTATGAAATTGAAGGCTTAAACCCTAACAGTAAATTCCATTTGTCAATGAAGCTGAACTATCCCAATAGCTTTGATTTAGCCATGGCCAAAAAAGAGCAACGTCATCAACCCGGTTCCAATATATTTATTCACGGTAAAACATCCTCGGTTGGCTGTTTAGCTATGGGGGATCAATCTATAGAAGATTTGTTTGTATTGGTTGAACGCATTGGACCGGGCAACAGCCAGGTTGTTATTGCCCCGCATGACCCAAGACTATTACCGCTCTTCCCGGTACCAGATCATCTTCCAGAGTGGACCGCCGAGCTATATCAACAAATTCAACAACAATTTGAACAATTTAAGTAATGCGTTAGGCTAGAGGAAAGTAATAACAACCAAGTGGGAGAAGCTGTAAATGCCAATCGTGCATATTCGCTCCTTAGCCTTACCCAACGCCATTGATATGCCTAGCCTACTAGATAAGCTGGCCAATGCTTTTGCTCAACAAGCCAAGATTCAACTAGAGCATATAAGCATAGAATGGAATTACATTCAGCCGGGCCACTACTTTGTAAACCAACAAGTTCACCACCAGCAACAAGCTAATCAGCCGCCACTCATGGTTGAGCTGTTTATCCCCGATGTACATAGCGATAAGCGCCAACAACAACTTGTTAGTGTTTTAGCTAAGGTAATCCATCAACATAGCCATATTGCCTTAGATAACATTTTTGTCTCTCTGAGGGTGGCTCAATCTGGCAGCATTTTTGATAATGGACGCATTGTTACTTGGCCTAAGAAAGGCTAAGCAGCGTGATGTTGGCCATACTCGCGCGGTAAGCGAATAGTAAAACCCAAACCTTGAGGTTCAGCATTAAAGGTTTCTACGCTACCTAGCAAGTGTTGATGAACCAAGTTGTATACTTGGTTTAGGCCTAAACCCACATTTCCAGAACTGCGGCCGGTGGTATAAAAAGGATTGAAAATAAGGTTTATATCTTCGTTAGATACTCCGCTGCCATTATCTTGATAGTTAATTTCTACCATTTCTTGGTTAGCATCAATATCCACCTTCACATGTGGATAAGCATGACTAGCAAAACCATGTTGAATGGAGTTATCAATAAGACAAGACAACACCAGCTCTAGCGCCCGTTGATTCACCAGCATACTTGGATTACTGCCAGAAACACTTAGTTGAACATGTAAATCGGTAAAGGGCTGCAAGAACATCTGCAACTGCTGCTCAAGCCAGGTTTTCAAGTTAAGTCGTTGCAGGCTTGAATCTATATCACTGCCCGCTAAGGCTTTAAAGGTGTTCACTAGGGCCGCTGAGCGCTGTAAGCTACTCTCAAGTAACTTCCCTCCTTCAATACCTTGATCCAGCATAGATTCCAGCTCTGAACGTGCTAAGGAGCCATCTTTAAGTTGCTGCCCTATGCTCTGATAGTTGCTGATTAACTGAGATGCTGCTGTAATGCCCACACCTAAAGGCGTATTAAGTTCATGAGCCATGCCCGCAACTAAGCCACCTAATGCGGCCATTTTTTCTTTTTCAACAAGCTCTAGCTGGGTATCGTTCAATTTCGCTAAAGTATGCTGCAATGTATGATTAGCCTGCTCTAACTCTTGGGTTCGCTCTGCTACCCGTTGCTCTAACTGCTCCTGATCGCTGATAACTTTTGCCGCCATGCTTTTAAGCAAGCCCCCAACCTGATTAAACTCATCATAGGCCAGCGAGGGAACCTTAGTATCGTAGCGCCCCTTCGAGTAATTGCTTACCAAGCGGCTTAAATGCTCTAAGGGCTCAATAATTCTGCGCGTCATCGCTAAAGCAATAACGGCCACCAATACAAACACAACCAACAACACAATTACCACATTTGATTGGCGCTCCACCAGCAGCCCCCAAAGCGAGCGGCTTTGTGCACTCAACGATAGCGAAAGAGGCTCTGCCATTTGGCTTAAATCCAAATCAACATCTATGTAAAATCGTCTTTTAGGTGGCTCTCCCTTAGAGCCTTTAAACAGTAAGCGCTGTGAATGAAATAACTCTAAGGAGCCTTGCTGAGAAATTCGTGAAGCCGCTTCGCGCCAAATCGACTGCATAGGTACAAACACAACTAACGCGCCAACTTGCTGGCTATCTTGAATGGCGTTTAGATTTTTCTGCAACAGTGGCTGCATAAATAGCAGACCCGAATCGCTATCGATATCATCTATACCAGTCACTAGCTGAGCGAACTCAGAATCTTGATAAACTTCGATTAATGCTTCTTTGCTGCCAGCTTTTACTTGTTGATTTAAACGTTGAATCGCTGCGTAATGCACCCGCAAGTCCAATATCTCAGCCTGCAAAGGCGCGCCTTCAATAATTTGTCCTTCTAAGTCAACAATATAAATCGCGGAGGCCCAGCTGTTTTGCTGAAGTACCTCACTAATAAGTTGGTTAGAGTGGAAGCCAAAAATGGCTGAAGTTGGTGTAAGCACTACATCATTAACTTGGGCTAGGCTTTGTAAATCCAGTAGCAACTGCCTTACTTGGTACTGGATATTTTGCGCGATATTGTTGGCTTTTAGATACAAAGTTTGCGTAACAGCTTGTTGATCTTGTTCTGAAATTTGCTTAAGAAGAAAAGAACCAATGAGTATACTGGGCAATAAAGCCCCTAACAGAATACTAAGCGCTAATGTTGTTCTCAGCTGATTGGCTTTTATCATCATTGCTTTTGAGTCTGCCTATAATCTCTTTCAGCAAATTGCTGCATATACTCTCTAGCTTTAGCAGCATCCAGCACGCCTTTACTAAATAACTCAAAGCCTTTACGCAGGCCAAGCCAAGCACTGGCTTGCGCTGCCTCTGCCGACATAGGAACCGCTTGCTCTAACTGCGCTAACATCGCAGCCTGATTGGGGTTTGATTGCTGTTTTATTTGATTAATTAAGTCGGCGTTTACTGGCAGGAATCGAGCCTCTTGGTATAAACGCTTTTGCACTTTTTCACTTTGTAAAAACTCACTCAGTTCTTTCAGCGCAGCGGCTTTGTTAGAACTCAAGCTTTTATCAGGAAAAACCAATACCAGACTAGAAGAAAGTGGCTTAAAAGCGCTATTGCCAATGTTCGGGATTAAAGCAATGCCTAAATCATCTCCTAAGTGGTGCTCAAAGTCAGCCACTGCCCACTCGCCATTAATGGCGTACGCAACCTTACCTTCGATAAAATCTTTGTAACCACAGTCGTAGGTACATTCGGCGCTCACTAAACTGCGTTTAGCTAAGCTCTTATAAAAATTAAGCGCGTCTTCCATAGGGGGCTCATCAAGCGTTACTTGCTTTCCACGCGTCATTCGGCCACCAAAAGTATTGTAGAACCCAGCGAACCAATACATCTCGGAGTAATTCCAACCGATGGTGGCAATGCCTTGTTCATCTAGATGTTTTTTCTGCTCTAACAACTCTTGCCAAGAATTGGCGGGCTTCTCAACCAAACTGCGATTGTAAAAAAGCATCAGGTGGTTGCCCTGCAAAATCGGGATCCCATGCAATTGCTCATCGATTGTGGCTGTAAGTAACAGGGTATCAGGTGTATTGGCTTCGATAAATTCACGAGGGACGGCCGACAGCTTAGCTTGCTCTGCAATGCCAATGATATCGGAAGGAGCAAAAGCAACATCGGCAGCAGTACCTTGCAACACCGATTTAATCAGTGCCGGTTTTAAGCTTTCAGAAGTGATCTGATAAAGACTAACTTGATGCTGGCTTTGCGCTGAAAACTCATCCAGCAGCTCTTGAAAAATAGCTTTGCCTTGCTCTCTGTAATAAAGAAAGCTCAATTGCTCGGCGCTAGCGCTTCCCCACACTATTGCTAGCAACAGCAGCACAACTCGCATGCAACCCCCTTCTCATCCACCCTGTCTTCAGTGTAGTTCAAAAGAACTAAGTTGCGCTGAAAACGCGTTTAGTATTCGGGAGATGGCATGCATTTAAGCCATTGAATTTTTAAAAATAAGGTCTACGCTACACGATATTCAGATACCATAGCCGCACCGTGCTTTAGCGGCTCACTCATCCAGCTTGGTAGATCATCAATATCAAGGTTATCCAAGAGGTTTTTTAACTCTAAACCCAGCTCAGTGTCACCTTCAATTTTTAAGCGGCGCTGAAAAAACAGTGTATCGGGATCTTCTTGACGTCCCATCATCAGCACAAAGTCATTGAGCTCGCCAGAAAAACTTACATCAACTTGCGGAGCATTAGCTTGCACTTTTAATCGCTCTTCATCAAAAGTGATATACCAGCTTGCGGCTAAATCACTCACGTTAAGTTTTAACCAACGCTGTTCTAAAAAGTCTAAATCACCCTCTTCGATCGCTTCAGCAAAACTTAATGCCAGTGCTTTTTCCATGGCTTTGCCTTGCAGCGCAAAGGGACACAATTTAACTGGTAAACTTAACAAACGCGGCATGTCTTTGACTAAAGATTGTTTTAAGCGAGTAAGCACTAAAGACCTCATAAAATTAACAAACAAAGCTGATAAGTGGCTCAGTTTACGCAGTTTTCCCTAGTGCAAAGCTGCGCTGAGTCAATATCCCATCTAACTAAGCCCAGTAGAATGACAAAAAATCTCGCGTTGAGGGAAATATGGAATTACTTTGCCCTGCTGGCTCCTTGCCTGCAGTTAAGGCGGCGGTGGATCATGGTGCCGATGCTATCTATATTGGCTTTAAAGATGCCACTAATGCCCGCCATTTTGCTGGTCTCAATTTTGATGGGAAAAAGCTCGATAAAGCAGTAGATTATTTAAAGCAACACCAACGTCAGCTACACATTGCAATTAATACCTTTGCTCACCCAGAGCAGCATCATTTGTGGTACTCGGCCATTGATAGAGCAGTAGAAATTGGTGCCGATGTGGTTATTTTGGCTGATATTGCTTTGTTAGAGTACGCCAAAAACACCTACCCAAATTTAACCGTTCATTTATCGGTTCAGGCTTCTGCCACCAATGCTTCGGCAATCGCATTTTATCAGCGAAACTTTAACGTTAAGCGAGTGGTATTACCGCGTGTTCTCTCTATTCATCAAGTTAAACAATTATCACGTGCTTGCCCAGATATGGAACTAGAAGTATTTGCCTTTGGTAGCCTATGTGTAATGGCTGAGGGGCGCTGCTACTTATCGTCTTATCTCACCGGCGAATCCCCCAACACCGTAGGTGCTTGTTCGCCCGCCTCATTTGTTCGCTGGCAAGAAACCGAACAAGGCTTGGAATCTCGTTTAAACGATATACTTATCGACCGCTATGGGCCAAATGAAACAGCCGGTTACCCGACCCTATGTAAAGGCCGTTTTGATGTTGATGGGCAGCGCTACCACGCGCTCGAAGAACCTACTAGTTTAAATACCCTTGAATTGCTGCCCGAGTTATTTGCCGCCAACATTTCTGCGGTAAAAATTGAAGGTCGCCAACGCAGCCCAGCCTACGTAGCTCAAGTCACCCAAGTATGGCGCGAAGCAATCGATAGCTACCAAGCGCAACCCGAACAGTACGCCGCCAAACAACAATGGATGAGCCAACTCGCTAAATTGTCAGAAGGTAGCCAAACTACATTGGGTGCTTATCACAAAGCTTGGCAATAACTATAGGTAGATTATGAAGTACTCACTTGGGCCAATCTTATATTATTGGCCAAACCAACAAATTGAAGAGTTTTACCATTTAGCCAAAGCCAGCAGTGCCGACATTGTCTATTTGGGCGAAACAGTGTGCAGTAAGCGCCGCAATATGAAAGCGCAAGATTGGATAGGCCTAGGGCAACAATTGTCTCAAGCAGGCAAGCAAGTGGTTATTTCCACTATGGCTTTGCTAGAGGCACCCTCAGAGATCCGCAACTTAAAGAAACTCATCGACAATGGTGATTTTACCATTGAAGCCAACGACTTTAGTGCGGTAGAAGAAGCCCATAAAGCGAAGCTGCCTTTTGTGTGCGGCCCAGCAATTAACATATATAACGCTTATGCCCTTAAAGTATTGCTCGACCAAGGCATGCAACGCTGGGTAATGCCAGTGGAGCTGTCTCGTGATTGGCTGCAAAAGTTGAGTAATGAATGTTTAGAGATGGGCATAAGAGAGCGCTTTGAAATAGAAGTGTTTGCTTACGGCCACCTACCACTCGCCTACTCTGCTCGCTGCTTTACTGCGCAATCAGAAGGTAAGAGTAAGGACAACTGCGAAACCTGTTGTATTAACTACCCAACAGGGCGAGTGGTAAATAGCCAAGAAGGTCAGCCATTATTTGTACTAAATGGTATTCAAACGCTTTCTGGTGAATGCTACGACTTAATTAATGACCAACAAAGCATGAAAGGGCTGGTTGATATAGTAAGAATCAGCCCTTTAGGTGAAGAAAGTATTGAACACTTAGAAGCATTTCGCTTGAGAAGTAACACTAACGAGCATTTTCCAACTCCCGATAGTGTGAATGGATATTGGCATCAAATTGCGGGCATTCGCCAGCAAGATTAACTCAACTTGCGAGAGCCAGTTAAATTTGGCTCTCGTAACGATTTAGTTCAAACAGAGCCAAACGGTGCTCAACAAAGTCATACACGTTATTGGCCAATGAAAGCTTAAAGTAACTGCTGGCTAATTGTGGGTCGCCAGCACGCTGCGCTAACTTCGCCATATAGAAATACGCTTCACATAGTCGCTCGGCCAAGGCGCGGTTATCCCCTTGCACATCCATAGTGGTACCTAGGAAAGTTTGCTGGTCAATCTCGCCAGCGTATAAACGCACAACCTGCCAACCCCAATCTTCATTGCGGTAAGTTTTTAAAGCTTCAACCAGTTCATTTTGGGCCTCAGGCTCCCCCGCCTCTAGCTGAATAAGGTAGCGCCATAGCACTCGGTATGGGTCGTTAGGCGCTTGGTCGGCATAATGATTTACATCGGCCATAGCAAGCTGAGGTTTGTTGGCGTAATTAAGCGCTATACCGCGGTAGAAATAAGCAAAGCTATAATCAGGCGCCAGTTCTACGGCGGAGTCAAAGGCTTCAAAAGCGCTATCGAATTCTTCCGCTAGGGTAAAATACACACCCAAAAAGTTGTAGGCTTCAACAAAGTCTGGCTTTAACTGAATTGCTCGATTAAAGTCAAAACGCGCTAAGGCGCGCAGGCCTACTCGGTCAAAAACAATGCCGCGCTCATAATACAATTGCGCCATTTGCTCTTGATTGTACTCACCAGAGTTAAGCATTTGCCCAAGGCGAGCCAAAGCAACTTCGGATTGATAATTAACTTGCAGAGGTTTTGCCAACACCACGGTTTGCGGAGCTTGACTCGAAGTGCTAGCACAAGCGCTAAGGTAACCAAACGTTACTAACATGCACCCTGTGCGCAAGGCTTTTATTAACATATCACTTCCATTTTTCTTCTAGCTTGAGCCAAAGCAACGCTTACTTTGGCTCATCATTGTTATTAACCCTAACAAGAGTGCTGGCTTAGGGAAACCTAAACTTAGCATTATCGATAAAATTCTTATTTTGAGTGGGTATCTAGCTCAGCAAAGGACTTAACCAAATCATCCAAGGCTTTAATTTGAGTTAGGAACGGTTCTAACTTAGATAAAGGCAAGGCACTTGGACCATCACACTGCGCGTTTTCTGGATCAGGATGAGCTTCCAAGAACAGACCAGCAAGGCCAGTTGCCATGCCAGCTTTAGCTAACTCACCTACTTGCTCACGGCGACCACCCGATGCAGCACCCAGTGGGTCACGGCATTGCAGAGCATGAGTCACATCAAAAATAACCGGTGAACCCTTGCTGACTTTTTTCATGGTGCCAAAACCTAAGGTATCTACCACTAGGTTATCGTAACCAAAGTTACTACCACGCTCACATAAGATGATTTTTTCGTTGCCGCATTCAGCAAACTTATCAACGATATTACCCATTTGCGAAGGACTTAAAAACTGAGGTTTTTTAACGTTAACTACCGCACCGGTTTTTGCCATTGCTTCCACTAAGTCAGTTTGGCGCGCCAAAAATGCAGGTAACTGAATAACATCGGCAACTTCCGCCACGGGTGCAGCTTGCGCAACTTCATGCACATCGGTGATAACCGGAATAGAGAACTGTTGTTTAATCTCTTCTAATAAACGCAGGCCTTGTTCCATGCCTGGACCACGATAAGAATGAATAGAAGAGCGATTGGCTTTATCAAAAGACGCTTTAAAAACGTAGGGAATGCCTAGCTTGTTGGTCACTTCTACAAAATGCTCGGCAATGCGCATTGCCAAGTCACGAGATTCCAATACATTCATACCAGCGAACAAGGTAAATGGCGCATCGTTAGCCACATTTATTTTGCCGATATTAACGATTTTTTGCTGCATGCTATTCCTCTTAATGCAAAATTGCGGGTTGCGAATCCATCGAGTGGATCTGCACCTTTAGTATCTTCGATAAGGGGTCATCGGGACACTGTTCAATAAAATATTCAAAGTCGTTAATTGCAACGTTGTTGCAATCTAACTGTTGATAAATAAAACCACGGTCGCGCATTTCATGCGGGTCGCCAGGCTTTAAGCGTAGTAATACTTGAGAAACCCGCAACGCTATTTCAAAGTCATCTTCACGTAAACAAGCGCTCTTAAGCTCTGCTAACCAACGCTCGGTCATTTGTGCTGAAGAAATAGGTTCTAAGTCATCTTGTGATAAACGAGCCAGATTACCTTTGTGACCTCGATGAATAACTTCTAGCTGCGCTAAACTGCACTCTTCACCATTACAGGCATCAAAATATACAAAGCGCTGTGACATTTTAAAAGCGAGAATAGTTTGGGCGGGAAACTCAATAGCGTGGCATTCAATATCCAATTTACGGGCAAAGTAATGCAATAACATCGCAAGGCTAGTTGCATTGCCGCAGCGTCGACTAAGCGACTCACCAATCAATAAATTTTGACTGTGATAGTAAGCTTGCCAATCACTGGTAAAGCCTAAGTCGACATAAAACAGCTTTTTAAGTTGTTCAAAGCGCAGCTCAACCTTCTCTTCGAGAGGATTAAGTTTGAGCCAATCTAACCATAATCGATGCAAGGTTTTACGCACCAGCACCATAGGCTGCCCAGAGATTTCTTCTTCAATACCTAAAATTCGAAAAATCACTCAAGCTTTTCCTTTACAATCTTGTACTAACAATACACCAGGTGTATTGCCTTATTCTTTAATACGGCCACCGGTAACGCGATCCATACCGCCATAGTCTTGCTCGGTAAACACCTCATCAAACCCTTTGGCAGTGAGCAGCTGCTGCACTGCATTCTTTTGGTCGAAACCGTGCTCTAGCAATAACCAACCACCAGCTTTTAAATAGCTTGGCGCCTGACTCACAATATGGTCGATATCTGCTAAACCATGCTGCTCTGCCGTTAATGCTGAACTTGGCTCAAAACGCACATCGCCCTGCGACAAATGTGGATCAGCCGGGTCGATATAAGGCGGATTACTCACCACTAAATCAAACTTCTGCCCCACAAAAGGACTAAACCAAGATCCTTGTTTAACCTGAACCCGCGATAAACCTAACTCACTCGCATTGTACTTAGCCAAGTTTACTGCATCTTCATGTAGGTCGCTGGCAAATACTTCCGCTTTTGGTAGTTCGCTAGCTAAGGCTAGCGCTATTGCTCCAGTGCCGGTTCCTAGGTCAACTATATGGGTATCGGCGTGGTTAAGCACTTTCTTTAGTGCTTGCTCAACTAAAACTTCGGTATCTGGGCGCGGGATCAAAGTTGCAGGTGACACTTTTAATGATAAAGACCAAAACTCTCGCTCACCAATAATGTAAGCCACAGGTTCCCCGGCCACGCGTTTAGTCACTAGCGTTTGGTAAAGCTGCCATTGCTCTGCACTTAAGGCCCTTTCGGGCCAAGTGAGCAAATAGGTTTGGTTGCATTGCAATACATGTTGCAGAATAACCTTGGCATCAACCTTAGGGGATTCACCGCCTGCAAGTTGCTGCTTGGCCCATTGCTGAGCCTCAACAATGCTGGACAACTTAGCCTTCACCTTCTGCTAAGGCGGCAAGTTGGTCGGCTTGGTATTCTTGCAAGATTGGGTCAAGCAAGGCCAGTAACTCACCTTCGAGGATGTCGTTTAAGCGGTACAACGTTAAGTTGATGCGGTGGTCGCTCACGCGCCCTTGCGGGTAGTTATAGGTACGAATACGCTCACTACGGTCACCACTGGCTACCAACTCGCGGCGCATACCAGTTTCTTCTGCGCGGCGTTTTTCGTCTTCTGCAGCTTGTAAACGAGATGACAATACCGACATCGCTTTAGCGCGGTTTTTATGTTGCGAACGTTCTTCCTGACACTCCACTACTACGCCACTTGGAATGTGGGTAATACGAATTGCCGAGTCAGTTTTGTTTACGTGCTGACCACCCGCGCCCGATGCACGGAAAGTATCAACCCGCAGATCACCGGGGTTAATCTCAATTTGTTCAGCTTCTGGAATTTCTGGCATGATTACCACGGTACAAGCCGAGGTATGAATACGCCCTTGCGATTCAGTTTCAGGTACTCGTTGTACGCGGTGACCACCTGACTCAAACTTCATCAAACGGTATACGTCTTCACCGTCAATCTTAGCAATAAGCTCTTTGTAGCCGCCCTGTTCGCTTTCGTTACACGACATAATAGTCATGCGCCAACCTTGGCTCTCAGAGAACTTGCTGTACATTCTAAATAGGTTACCAGCAAAAATGGCAGCTTCATCGCCACCTGCACCGGCACGAATTTCTAAGAAAACACTACGCGAATCGTTAGGGTCGCGAGGTAACAACAATAGCTGAAGCTCTTCCGACAAGGTCTCCATGCTTTGTTTAGCTTCGTCAATTTCCATCTCAGCCATTTCACGCATTTCAGGATCGTCGTCCTGTAGCATTTCATTTGCTGACTCTAAATTCTCTTGAGCTTGTTGGTAGGCAGTAAAACAATTTACCACTTCTTCAAGCTGAGAGTATTCCTTGGTTAATCCGCGAAACTTGTCTTGGTCAGAAATAATGTCTGGCTCGCCCAGCAAAACCTGAACTTCTTGATAACGCTCTTGCAAGGTTTCAAGTTTGGATAAAATTGACGCTTTCATGCTTTCTCTCTGTTAAACGCAATACCTCGCTTGCTAATGTTAGCAACGAAGTATCGACCACAATCGGGTTATTTTCTTAGGCCAATGGCCTCTCGTATTACCGCAAGCTCTTCAAGTCGGCCATCACGGCCTGCTTTATTAATGGCTTCGGTAGGAGCGTGAATAAGTTTGTTGGTTAGCTGAAACGCAGTTTCGCGGATCACCGTTGTGGGATCTTTACCATTTGCCAAAGACTCAAGGGCCTTTTCAACAGCAGCATCGCGAACGCGTTCGCTATGGCTACGATAATCTCGAATAGTGGTAACCGACTCCAACGAGCGCAACCAGCCCATAAAGTCTTCACTTTGCGTTTCTACTATAAACTCAGCTTGCTCAGCTGCTTCTCGGCGTGACGCAATGTTTTGTTCAACAATACCTTGCAAATCATCCACCGTATAAAGGTAAGCATCGCGCAGCTCACCCACTTGTTCTTCAATATCTCTTGGAACCGCTATATCCACCAAAAACATCGGTTGAAAGCGACGTTTCTTAAGTGCTGTTTCAACCATGCCTTTACCAATAATCGGTAACGGGCTAGCGGTGGAGCTAATCACAATATCGGATTCGGCTAAGTGATTAGGTATTTCGTTTAGGGTTATCACTTCGGCGCCAAACCGGTCGGCCAAGGTTTTAGCCCGCGATACCGTGCGGTTAGCCACCATTAGTTTGTTTACGCCTTGGTCTACAAGGTGTTTAGCAACCAGTTCTATGGTTTCACCAGCTCCCACTAACAATACTTTTGAGTCACTTAAATCATCAAAAATCTGTTTAGCTAAACTTACCGCGGCAAAAGCAACCGATACCGCATTTACCCCAATATCGGTATCTGTTCTCACTTGCTTAGCAACAGAAAAAGCGCGTTGGAAAAAACGCTCCAATACGCTCCCCACGGAGCCGGCCTCGCGTGATTCGGTATAGGCTTGTTTTATTTGCCCCAGAATTTGCGGCTCGCCTAAAATCAACGAATCCAAACCACTTGCCACCCTCATTAAATGAGCCACCGCTTGCTGCTGTTGGTATTTATAAAGGCAAGGTAATACTTCTTGCTGATTTAAGCCCTTATAGCTAATCAACCATTGCACAACATCATCGCAACTTACTTCACCTAAGTTGCAATAAAGCTCGGTACGATTACAGGTTGATACGATCACCATCTCCACACCTAGCTGAGTACCAGCATGGCTTAAAGCTTGGTTAACCTGTTCTGGACTAAACGCGACTTTTTCACGCAGGCCAACGGGAGCCGATTTGTGATTGATTCCTAAGACTTGCAGAGTCATCGTAGTGGGGCTTTGTTGCGCCTTTTCCTAATGGGGTAAAAAAGCAAATTGTACGGGAATATAGGGCTAAATAAAAGAAACTCGCACGTTAAGCCGCGCCTGATTAGCTAAAATTTATCGCCTAAATCGACACATCTTTGCTTTTAAGCAATTTACAGCCGCTACCTTGAACTTTTATACTGCAAAAAAACAATCGGAATTGCTGTGCGTCATCTAGCTGCTCTATTCATTTTGGTACTTGGCCTTAGCGCATGTACTTCTCCCCCGCCCATTACTACGCAAAACAGCGAATGGGGCCAGCACCTAAGCGAACTTCAACAGATAAAAAATTGGCAACTTAGCGGCAAAATAGCCTTTATCAATGACAATGAAAGACAAGCCGCCAACCTATTCTGGCAACAAAACAACAATAAAAGTGTACTGCGTATTAATGGGCCACTTGGCATGCAAGGCATCGAGTTGCACTACCAGCCAGGCAAAGTATGGGTAAAAACCAAAGATGAAGAGTACCAAGGCAGCGATGCGCAATTGTTGGTTTACCGTTTAACCGGTTGGCAAGTACCGGTAGAGCAGCTGCCTTCTTGGTTGCTTGGCATTCCAACTCAAAATGATTACCAGCTTAATGCTCAAAACCGTTTAGCCGAATTCACCACCAAAGAGCAATGGCAGATTGATTACTTAAACTATGGGCAATATAACCAACATACTCTGCCCCGTCAGCTAACACTTCGCTCGGCCGACAACCTACTAAAACTGAATATTCACAAATGGCAAATTAATGACTCAACACCCCATTAGCGGTCCTTGGCTCTCACCAGCTAAGTTAAACCTGTTTCTATACATCACAGGTCAGCGCGACAATGGCTACCATGACTTGCAAACCCTGTTTCAATTTATTGACTGTTGTGACCAGCTTTATTTTCAGCTAACAGACGATGGCGTAATTAATTTAGAAAGCCAACTAGATTTCCCAGCCGAAGATAACTTAATTGTAAAAGCTGCGCGTTTGCTACAGCAATACTGCACTGTTAGCCGAGGCGCCAATATTAAACTAAACAAACAACTGCCCATGGGCGGCGGTATTGGTGGTGGCTCTTCAAATGCTGCAACGGCCTTATTGGTGCTAAACAGCTTATGGCAATGCGATTTGAGCTTAACCGAGTTAGCCCAGCTAGGTTTGCAACTTGGCGCCGATGTGCCTATTTTTATTCATGGCCATAGTGCATTTGCCGAAGGTGTAGGAGAGCAAGTTCAAGCAGTAGACATTGATGAGCCTTGGTACGTTGTTTTGCATCCCGAGGTGCATGTTTCTACGCAAAGTGTATTTGGCCACCCGGAGTTGCCAAGAAACACGCCAAAAAGAACATGGCAGCAGCTTTTGAACGACAATTGGCAAAATGATTGCCAAGAAATTGTGGCTAAAGTTTATCCGGAGGTTGCACAAGCTCTTAGCTGGTTGGTAGAATACGCGCCGTCGAGGATGACAGGAACAGGTTCATGTGTTTTTGCCGCCTTTGCAACAGAGCGTGAAGCCTTGTCAGTGCTGAATAAACGCCCTAAAAACATTTCTGGTTTTGTGTGTAAAGCCTGTAACCAATCGCCGCTTCATCGGCAGTTGGCTAACGAAAAAACACTCTTAAACACAGCAGGTTTTTAAGAAATTTCATTCTTTCAAACTTAAAAAACGTAACGCTCTTTTGACCCGATAAATCTGAGGTTTCCATCGTGCCAGACATGAAACTCTTCGCCGGTAACGCCACGCCCGAACTTGCCCAGCGTATTGCTGACCGCCTCTATACCACCCTAGGTGATATTTCAGTAGGTAGATTCAGTGATGGCGAGATTAGTGTACAAATCAATGAAAACGTTCGTGGTGGAGACATCTTTGTTGTCCAATCCACTTGCGCTCCAACAAACGACAACGTGATGGAGCTGATTGTTATCGTTGACGCTCTACGTCGTGCCTCTGCGGGTCGTATTACTGCAGTAATTCCTTACTTTGGCTACGCTCGTCAAGACCGTCGCCCACGCAGCGCGCGTGTGCCAATTACCGCAAAAGTAGTGGCAGATTTCCTATCAAGTGTAGGTGTTGACCGCGTACTAACTGTTGACCTTCATGCTGAGCAAATTCAAGGCTTTTTCGACGTACCAGTTGATAACGCTTTTGGTAGCCCAGTATTACTACAAGACATGCTAGACAAGAATCTAGAGTCTCCAGTAGTTGTATCACCAGACATCGGTGGTGTTGTACGTGCTCGTGCAGTAGCTAAAATGCTAAACGACAGCGACTTAGCGATTATTGACAAACGTCGTCCTCGCGCTAACGTGGCTCAAGTTATGAACATTATTGGCGATGTTGATGGCCGTGACTGCATCATGGTTGATGACATGATCGATACTGGTGGCACACTTTGTCAAGCAGCTGCAGCACTTAAAGCAAAAGGCGCTAAGCGCGTATTTGCTTATGCTACTCACCCAGTATTTTCTGGTAATGCTGCAAACAATATTACCGAATCAGCACTAGATGAAGTGATTATCACTGACTCTATTCCGCTAACTGAAGAAATGCGTAATGTTGAGAAAGTTCGTCAATTGTCGCTTGCACCAATGCTAGCAGAAGCTATTCGTCGCGTAAGTAACGAAGAGTCTATCTCTGCAATGTTCTAAGTAGCATTAGACAAAGAATCTTAAAAAGCGCGGTAATGTGAATTACCGCGCTTTTTTATTGGCTTTCAAAAACGTCAATGGTAGAATGCCGCGCCTTTTGAATTGAAGTGGCCAAGTGTTACTCACTTTAACGCTGATTCAACGAGGTACTGGTTAGAGTTTGGTCGCGAAACTTTAGCCTCATTTTATTATTTGGAGAAACACAATGTCTAACATTAAACTTGACGCTGAACTGCGTACAGACCTAGGGAAAGGTGCGAGCCGCCGCCTACGTCACGAAGAAAAAGTTCCTGCTATCGTTTACGGTGCTGGTCAACAACCTGTATCAATCACTCTTGAGCAACGTCACGTGATGAAAGCTCAAGAAGCTGAAGCATTTTACTCAAGCATCATTACTTTAAGTGTTGCTGGTGAAGCAGTAGACGTATTAGTAAAAGACATGCAGCGTCATGCATACAAGCCACGTGTTCAACACATCGATTTCCAACGTGTTGATAACACTAAAGCTATCCACAAAGCTGTACCTCTGCACTTCCTAAACGAAGATTCTGCAGAAGCAGTTAAAAACGGTGGTAAAGTACATCACTTAGCTACTGAGATCGAAGTTAGCTGTCTAGCTAAAGATCTACCTGAGTACATTGAAGTGGACGTAGCTAACCTAGAACTAGGTAGCTCACTACACATTTCAGATATCGCTCTACCTGAAGGCGTTACCTCTGTTGAGTTAGCTAAAGGTGAAGATCACGACCAAGCAGTAGTATCTATTACTACTCCTAAGGGTACATCTGAAGAAGCTTCTGATTCTGAAGAAGAAGCTACTGAAGAATAGTGATAAACGATATTCGTTTACTCGTGGGCCTGGGTAATCCAGGCCCCGAATATGCAGCCACCCGCCATAACGCTGGCGCATGGTTAGTCACTCAGCTAGCCAACAATCATCACGTCCAACTAAAACCAGATAGCAAACATTTCGGATTAACCGGCCGCATTCAAATGGCGGGTCAAGAAATGCGTTTGTTAATTCCTACAACGTTTATGAATCTTAGTGGCAAGTCTGTCGCTTCTTTAGCCAAATTCTATCGCATTGAACTTGAGCAGATTATGGTTGCTCATGATGAACTCGATTTACCACCTGGCGTAGCTCGCTTTAAAAAAGGTGGTGGGCATGGCGGCCACAATGGCCTGCGCGATATCATCAGCAAATTTGGCAACAATAAAGATTTTCATCGTTTACGGATAGGTATTGGACACCCCGGTCATAAAGACCGAGTTTCTGGGTTTGTTCTAGGTAAAGCGCCTAAAAACGAACAACTACTGATTGATGATGCAATTGATGAGGCGGTACGCAGTACCGATGTTTTGCTTAAAGATGGTTTAAGCAAAGCAATGAATCGATTACACAGTTACAAAGCGGGCTAAGCCCCTTACACAAATAGGTATTATTATGGGATTTAAATGTGGCATCGTTGGTTTGCCAAACGTAGGCAAGTCGACCCTTTTTAACGCTCTGACGCAAGCCGGCATTGAAGCTGCTAACTTTCCATTTTGTACTATTGAGCCAAACACCGGCGTAGTACCGGTTCCTGATGAGCGCCTAGACGCCTTAGCAGCCATTGTTAACCCACAGCGCATTCTTCCAACCACTATGGAATTTGTGGACATTGCAGGTTTGGTTGCCGGCGCTTCTAAAGGTGAAGGCTTAGGTAATAAATTCTTAGCTAATATTCGTGAAACCGACGCGATTGGCCATGTTGTTCGTTGTTTTGAAAACGACAACATCGTTCACGTATCTGGCAAGGTAGATCCTGCAGAAGACATCGACACAATTAACACCGAGTTAGCGCTATCTGACTTAGACACCTGTGAAAAAGCGCAAATCCGCGTTGCTAAGAAAGCCAAAGGTGGCGATAAAGACGCCAAATTTGAAGCAGAAGTATTAGTAAAAGTACAAGCGCATTTAGAAGCTGACTTAATGCTACGTAGCTTAGAGCTAAGCAAAGAAGAAAAAGCAGCCATTGCTTACATGAACTTCTTAACTGCTAAGCCAACCATGTACATTGCAAACGTAAATGACGATGGTTTCGAGAACAATCCTTACTTAGACAAGGTAAAAGAGATTGCAGCAAGCGAAAACGCAGTAGTAGTAGCCGTTTGTGCTGAAATTGAAGGCGAAATTGCCGAGCTAGACGCTGAAGAAAAAGCCGAATTCATGGAAGAAATGGGCCTAGAAGAACCGGGTCTAAACCGGGTAATTCGCGCAGGTTACGAACTACTAGACTTACAAACCTACTTCACAGCGGGTGTAAAAGAAGTTCGCGCTTGGACCGTACCCGTTGGTGCTACAGGCCCGCAAGCAGCCGGTAAAATCCATACCGATTTTGAGAAAGGCTATATTCGTGCAGAAGTGGTTGGTTACGACGACTACATTGAGCACCAAGGTGAAGCCGGCGCTAAAACAGCCGGTAAATGGCGCCAAGAAGGTAAAACTTACGTAGTAAAAGACGGTGATGTGATTCACTTCTTATTTAACGTATAAACCTTATCTGTAAACCCAAAAAGCCAACGTCAAGTTGGCTTTTTTGTATCTGCAATTCAGGTTTAGCTAAAACGATTTTAACAGTTTAACCGCCACTCACACCAAATTAAGATCTAAACAAAAGCGTTAAAACATCCCCAAAAGATAGTTTTTAGACTTATTTACTCTATTGTTAGCAACAGTTTGTTAGCGCCCCCTAAAAACCTATTAGGCCAAAGCGAGCAAGTAACAGTCAATTGCGCACAAAGCAAACAGCAGAAATGAGCAAACTAAGTGCATCGCGTACACAAACTGCGCAAACAAACTTTTTTGCCGTTTTTTGGCAAAAAAACGGTTGACGCTGTTGGGTCTCATCAGCATAATACGCCCCGTTCTCAACGCAAAGCGTAGAAAACAAGGCTATGTAGCTCAGCTGGTTAGAGCACAGCACTCATAATGCTGGGGTCGCAGGTTCAAGTCCCGCCATAGCCACCATTACTGTATACTGCTAAAGTTACAGTAAGAAATTTGCGGAAGTGGCGGAATTGGTAGACGCGCTAGATTTAGGTTCTAGTATCGCAAGGTGTGAGAGTTCAAGTCTCTCCTTCCGCACCATTCTTCTTTTAAGAAGAAACCAATAGTAAGACCCTGCAGGGATATCGCCAAGCGGTAAGGCAGCGGCTTTTGATGCCGCCATTCGTTGGTTCAAATCCAGCTATCCCTGCCACATTTTAAGGCTTGAGTTTAGTAACTTGAGTTAAGCAGCAAGAACCATGATTCTTGGTTGCAGTCTAAACCTTAGGTTTAGACACTCGAAACATCGGTAAGCTTGTTTCGAAAAGTTTCTGCAGGGATATCGCCAAGCGGTAAGGCAGCGGCTTTTGATGCCGCCATTCGTTGGTTCAAATCCAGCTATCCCTGCCACTTTTATTGTGCTCAGGTTTACCTGAGAATGCAGTAACTGAATAGGGCAATGTGCCCAGGTAAGACAGTAAAAGCTATGTTGTTGACTAGTATTTGCTTGCCCTGCCGATAAATTTGTAAGTTCACATTGTGAAATTGCAGATGGCTATGTAGCTCAGCTGGTTAGAGCACAGCACTCATAATGCTGGGGTCGCAGGTTCAAGTCCCGCCATAGCCACCATTAGTTTTAAGAAGTATTTCGTGCGGAAGTGGCGGAATTGGTAGACGCGCTAGATTTAGGTTCTAGTATCGCAAGGTGTGAGAGTTCAAGTCTCTCCTTCCGCACCATTCTTCTCTAATGAAGAATCCAGTTCAAAGAGTTTTGTAGGGATATCGCCAAGCGGTAAGGNTTTAAGAAGAAACCAATAGTAAGACCCTGCAGGGATATCGCCAAGCGGTAAGGCAGCGGCTTTTGATGCCGCCATTCGTTGGTTCAAATCCAGCTATCCCTGCCACATTTTAAGGCTTGAGTTTAGTAACTTGAGTTAAGCAGCAAGAACCATGATTCTTGGTTGCAGTCTAAACCTTAGGTTTAGACACTCGAAACATCGGTAAGCTTGTTTCGAAAAGTTTCTGCAGGGATATCGCCAAGCGGTAAGGCAGCGGCTTTTGATGCCGCCATTCGTTGGTTCAAATCCAGCTATCCCTGCCACTTTTATTGTGCTCAGGTTTACCTGAGAATGCAGTAACTGAATAGGGCAATGTGCCCAGGTAAGACAGTAAAAGCTATGTTGTTGACTAGTATTTGCTTGCCCTGCCGATAAATTTGTAAGTTCACATTGTGAAATTGCAGATGGCTATGTAGCTCAGCTGGTTAGAGCACAGCACTCATAATGCTGGGGTCGCAGGTTCAAGTCCCGCCATAGCCACCATTAGTTTTAAGAAGTATTTCGTGCGGAAGTGGCGGAATTGGTAGACGCGCTAGATTTAGGTTCTAGTATCGCAAGGTGTGAGAGTTCAAGTCTCTCCTTCCGCACCATTCTTCTCTAATGAAGAATCCAGTTCAAAGAGTTTTGTAGGGATATCGCCAAGCGGTAAGGCAGCGGCTTTTGATGCCGCCATTCGTTGGTTCAAATCCAGCTATCCCTGCCACCTTAAAAGGCCTGCTTTTTAGCAGGCCTTTTTTCTTTCTGCCTTTCAAACATTAAAAAAAACCTGCTTATACCAATCACACTAAGTAAGTGTTCAAAAATAACGCAGGCTCATTAAATGTTAGCGAATAAACAGGAGTGCTACTGCAAATCTCCTAAAGCATATTTAAGTGCCCAGTCTTTTACTGGGCCCGCTTGTTGTACGCTTTTAATTGCAAGCTTTCGAATAGCCTGTAGCGGCGGCAAACTGTTGGAGAACATTAAGTAAAACAAATCCATGCCGCTTTGCATCAGGTGATTATCGGGCTTACGGCGCACTTCAAAGCGACGTAGTGCCTTTTGTTTATCCGCCATGTCATAGCGCTCGAATTGTTCCAACAAGCACTTCACGTCGCGGTAGCCAAGGTTTACCCCCTGCCCTGCTAATGGGTTAATAGTATGAGCGGCATCGCCAATCACCACTGCGCTATGTTTTACATAACGATCTACGTGGCGTCGAGTTAACGGAAAACTGGCGCTATCTAGTATTTCAATATCACCCGGTAAAGCAGGAAACTCTGATTCGATGCGTTGTTTTAGCTGCGCTTTGTTAAGCTGCTTGAGGCCTTGAATAGTGGCTTTAGCGTCATACCAAATAAGGGCAGCGTGTTGATCTGCCAGTGGTAACAACGCTCGTGGGCCAGTAGGATAAAACTGTTGCCAAGTAGCCGTTTGCTGAGGCGCATCTAGCCTAACGTTAATGGCAAAGCAATCATGGCGATAATCCCAAGCGCTAATGCCTAAACCTAGCTGCTGGCGCATTTGAGAATTTGCACCGTCTGCGACTACCATCAAGCCTGCACTCACCGCTTTCCCATCAACATTAAGCTCTACACCTTGCGCGGTATTGCTAACAAGCTGTACTTGCTTAACGATATTACGTTTTACACCGACCTGCTCGTTGGCTTGCCATAAACCTAATTGGATAATGCGATTTTCTAGCATAAAACCTAATTCGGGCAAATCGAGTTGAGCTGAATCAAAAATCAGCTTATCTTTGGGATCTTCCCACACTTGCAGTTGTAGGTAGGGGCACAAGCGCATAGCGCTAATATGCGGCCAAGCTTGCAAGTGCTTAAGTAAATTAACGCTGGCTTGGCTTATTGCGCTTACACGCAAGTCTATTGGCTGATTGGTGTCAAAAGCTTTGGGCTCAAAAGACTCCAACATCAATACCGATAAGCCCTGCAAGGCAAAACCTTGCGCACTGGCTGCGCCAATCATGCCGCCGCCAATTACCACAACATCAAATTTTTCCATGGTATTTCAATTTGTTCTCACTATTTTCTGCAGTGTAACCTGAAGCGATAAATGGATGCGAATCTTGAAATAAAAATTTGAGCGGCAAAGCCAACACAACAGCACGCGGATGTTTTTTGACCTTTTTCTGGTAATCACCGTTATTGTTACTAGCAAGGCTTGCTATAAACCAGTAAAATACGCCTCCTTTTTTAACGATGTAATGATGAGTAAAACGATGGGAAATAAGCTGCATATAAAAACTTGGGGCTGCCAAATGAACGAGTACGATTCCTCGAAAATGGCTGACCTACTCGATGCAACCCATGGTTTTCAGCTTACTGAAGAAGCTGACGATGCCGACGTACTGTTGCTAAACACTTGCTCTATTCGCGAAAAAGCGCAGGAAAAAGTATTTCACCAATTAGGTCGCTGGAAAACACTCAAAAACAAAAAGCCAAACTTAGTGATTGGTGTAGGTGGCTGTGTAGCCTCACAAGAAGGCAAAGCCATTCGTGAGCGCGCACCTTACGTTGATATTGTGTTTGGCCCGCAAACCCTGCACCGCTTGCCGGAAATGATCAAACAAGTGAAAGGCGGCGAGAAGTCGGTAGTAGACGTAAGCTTCCCAGAAATCGAAAAGTTTGACCGTTTACCAGAGCCTCGAGCCGAAGGCGCAACCGCGTTTGTATCAATTATGGAAGGCTGTAGTAAATATTGTACCTTCTGTGTTGTACCGTATACCCGTGGCGAAGAAGTAAGCCGTCCGCTTGACGATGTTCTATACGAAATTGCCTCGTTAGCCGAACAAGGGGTACGTGAAGTAAACCTGCTTGGGCAAAACGTAAATGCCTACCGCGGCCTTACTCACGACGACAACATTTGTACTTTTGCCGAACTACTACGTTACGTTGCTAGCATTAATGGCATCGACCGTATTCGCTTTACCACAAGCCACCCGATCGAATTTACCGACGATATTGTTGAGGTATATGCCGATACTCCTGAGCTAGTGAGCTTTTTACACCTACCTGTACAAAGTGGTGCCGACCGCATTCTTAACTTAATGAAGCGCGGCCACACAGCCATTGAGTACAAATCGATTATTCGCAAGCTACGTAAAGCGCGCCCCGACATCGAAATTAGCTCTGACTTCATTGTTGGCTACCCTGGTGAAACCCAAGATGATTTTGCCGATACAATGAAGCTTATTGAGCAAGTTAACTTTGATATGAGCTTTAGCTTTGTTTACAGCGCACGCCCAGGTACGCCAGCGGCAGACTTACCAGACGACGTAAGTGAAGAAGAGAAAAAACAACGCTTATATATTTTGCAAGAGCGCATTAACCAACAAGCGATGCAAGTTAGCCGCCGTATGCTAGATACCGAGCAACGCATTTTGGTTGAAGGCCCTTCCAAGAAAAACCCAATGGAATTGCGTGGCCGCACTGAAAATAACCGCGTAGTGAACTTTGAAGGCAGCCATGACGTTATAGGTCAATTCGTTGATGTGAAAATTGTTGATGTGTTTGCTCACTCTTTACGTGGTGAATTGCTAAGAACAGAACAACAAATGGAGTTGCGTAATGACGTTGCCCCTGCCACTATTATCGACAAAACCGATGGGCAAGCTGACCACCTTGGTGTGGCGAGCTTTACGCCTTAGTCGCCGATACGCTTTTAAGGAGTTGAGGCTGGCTACCATAGCCAGCCCGAAAACAATTTGAGTAATAAAATCAATTCTATTGAAATACATCTAGAGCCAGCCTCTAGCCCTCGCCTTGCCCAACTTTGCGGCCCACTTGATGACAACTTAAAGCAACTTGAACGCCGTTTAGGTGTAGAAATTAGTTACCGCAGTAACAACTTTCAAATTACTGGCCGCCATGGCATGTGTTTGATTGCTGGTAGCATTTTGCGTTCGCTATATGTTGAAACCGCGCCGCTAAAAGGTGGCGATATTCCAGAGCTAAGCCCTGAAAAAGTCCACTTAGCGATTCAAGAGAGCCACGCACTCGAGCAAGACGAAGAAAATACTCAGCACTACGGTAAAGAATTAAACATTAAAACCAAACGGGGTGTAATTAAGCCGCGTACGCCAAACCAAGCAAGCTATATTGGTAACATGCTTGGCCACGACGTAACCTTTGGTATTGGCCCTGCAGGTACCGGTAAAACCTATTTGGCTGTAGCTTGTGCAGTTGACGCCCTAGAGCGCCAAGAGGTACGCCGTATTTTGCTTACTCGCCCAGCGGTAGAAGCCGGTGAAAAACTGGGTTTTTTACCCGGTGACTTAAGCCAAAAAGTCGATCCTTATCTACGCCCACTTTACGACGCCCTATTTGAAATGCTCGGCTTTGAAAAAGTAGAGCGCTTAATAGAACGCAATGTTATAGAAGTTGCTCCTTTAGCTTACATGCGTGGCCGTACTCTAAACGATGCTTACATCATTCTCGATGAAAGCCAGAATACCACGGTAGAACAAATGAAAATGTTCTTAACCCGTATTGGCTTTAACTCGCGTGCGGTGATTACCGGTGATATCACTCAAATTGACTTACCACGCCATCAAAAATCTGGCCTACGCCACGCCATTGAAGTACTGAGTGAGGTGCCAGCACTAAGCTTTAATTTCTTCCAAGCCGCTGACGTGGTTCGCCACCCCATTGTCGCCGCTATTGTAGAAGCTTACGAAGAGCAAGATGAGCGTGACCGCATTGCCGAAGAAAAACAAAAGCAACGCCGCGAAGCTGCGCAAAAACTTAGCCAAAGTGGCGGAGAATAAACATGGCGGTTGTTGATCTACAAATCGCCACGGGTGATGAAGAAAATCTGCCAAGTATCAGCGCATTTGAAGCATGGTTGCATGCAACTTTGGTAGAACAAGACCATGATAGCGAAATTACCGTTCGCATTGTTGACGAAGCCGAAAGCCAAGCGTTAAATTCTCAATACCGTCATAAAGATAAACCAACCAACGTGTTATCTTTCCCATTTGAAGCGCCTCCGGGCGTAAGTTTGCCACTATTAGGTGACTTAGTGATATGCCGCCAAGTGGTAGAACGTGAAGCCGAAGAACAGGGAAAACCGGTGTTTGATCACTGGGCACACATGGTTGTACATGGAAGCCTTCATCTGCTAGGTTATGATCATATCGAGGATCAAGAAGCAGAAGAAATGGAAGCACTAGAAATCGCAGTGCTTACCAAATTAGGTATTAGTAACCCTTACTAATACCTGTTGAATAACTAACTAGGTAAAAAAGAAAGATATGAGCGACGACAACCCTCACTCTAGCAACGGTTCTGCTAAGAAAGGCTGGATAGATAAAATTGTTCAGCTGGTACAAGGAGAGCCGAAAAGCAAAGAGGAATTGGTAGAAGTAATTCAAGACGCCAATCAACGAGAACTGATCGACCAAAATACCCGAGAGATGATTGAAGGTGTGCTTGATGTATCAAGCCAGCGTGTAAGAGACATCATGATCCCTCGCTCGCAAATGGTAACCTTAGATGTTAGCCAAACCATTGCACAGATTTTACCCACGCTAACCGAAGCGCGACACTCTCGCTTTCCGGTTATCAACGAAGACAAAGACCACATTGAAGGCGTACTTCTCGCCAAAGATCTGCTCAAATTCGCTTTTACCGAAGAAGCATCAACCACGCCCCTTAGCGAAGTGATTCGCCCTGCAGTTGTAGTGCCAGAAAGTAAACGCATCGACAAACTGCTAAAAGAGTTTCGCAGCGAGCGCTACCACATGGCCATTGTAGTTGATGAGTTTGGTGGTGTATCCGGTCTGGTGACCATTGAAGACATACTCGAAATTATTGTGGGTGATATCGAAGATGAGTTTGCCAACGAAGAAGCGCTACAAGATGATATTCGCCGCATCAATGATAAAACCTTTGCGGTAAATGCCCTCACCGACATCGAAGACTTTAACCAATACTTTGGTTGCGAATTTAGCGACGAAGAAGTGGATACTATTGGTGGAATGGTGACTCACGCCTTTGGCCATTTACCTGGCCGGGGGGAATCAATTGAAATTGAAGGCTACCGCTTTAAGGTTCGCACCGCCGACCGCCGCCGCTTAGTGCAGCTACAGGTGAGCATACCAGAAGAGAAAGCCTTGCAATTAAGCATTCAAGAATAAATGAAACAAGTATTAACACCGCGGCTACGTTTGTTAGCCGCTTTTGTTTGTGGCCTTATCGCCCCCTTCGCCTTTGCTCCTTATGGCCTCTGGCCACTGATGCCTCTCTCACTATTAGGTTTATTGCTACTGTTAAAGCCAGAGCAGTCAGGCTTTAAACTGGGCTTTTGTTATGGCTTAGGCTGGTTTGGCTATGGCATTCACTGGGTGCACGTAAGCATGGCTGAGTTTGGCGGCATGCCTTTGATAGTTAGCCTTGCACTTATGGCGCTATTGGTTGCCTACCTTGCCCTGTACCCTGCCTTTTCCTGTTGGCTTGCAAACAAATGGCAAGGGCCGCGCCGGCTTACGTTTTTCTTGCTGTGGTTTCCCGCCTGCTGGTTACTAGGTGAATGGCTGCGCAGCTGGGTATTAACGGGCTTTCCTTGGTTGCAACCTGGTTACAGTCAAATAGATTCGCCATTATCAACTATTGCACCAGTGTTTGGTCTTTATGGGGTTACTTGGCTAGTGTTGTTAATTGCAGCATCAGCTGCACTTATCTTGGTTAACAAGGGAAAGGTTCGCTGGCTGGCTTGCCTAACAATTGCCTTACCGCTGGTACTGGGATTAACCTTTAAAGGGGTAAGCTGGACCCAAGCTCAGGACTCACTAAAAGTTGCATTGGTACAAGGCAATGTGCCTCTAGATATAAAATGGTTACCACAACATCGTGCAGCAAGCCTTGTTATGTACCAACAAGAAACCGCCGCGATAGACAATGCCGATGTAATAGTTTGGCCCGAATCCGCTATCGCAGCCTTAGAATATGAAGTCATTGATTTCTTACATGACTTAGACGGCCAATTACTTAATAAACAACAAGCCTTAATCACTGGTGTTATTGCTCACGACTTACAAAGTAACCAGTATTACAACGCACTAATAACACTGGGTCAGCAAACGGAAGAAGCGGGTGCAAGTTCTGCGTATTACTACGAAAACCCTAATCGCTACTATAAAAATCACTTATTACCGATAGGTGAGTTTGTGCCTTTTGAGCAATTGCTGCGCCCCTTAGCGCCGTTTTTCAATTTGCCAATGTCTTCGTTTAATCGCGGGGATACTATGCAGCAGAACTTGGAAGTAAAAGGACATCAATGGCTAGCGGCAATTTGCTATGAAATCGCCTTTGGTGAATTGCTAAGACCGCAATTTACGCCAGAGACCGACGCGATTATAACGGTCAGCAACGATGCTTGGTTTGGCACCTCTATTGGGCCACAGCAGCATTTAGAAATTGCCCAAATGCGCGCCTTAGAATTTGGCAGACCAGTAGTGCGCTCAACCAATACAGGGGTAACCGCAATAATCGACCGCTTTGGTAATATTCAGCAGCGTGCGCCTGAGTATCAACAGTTAACACTCACCGATGATGTTACCCCTGCTACTGGGATAACACCTTATCAACGCTTTGGTCTATGGCCTGTCGCGTTAATCGTGTTACTTGGTTTAGCCTCTGGCTTGGTACAACGGATCCGCCAGCGAAAGCTGCAACCTGCTGCCAACTATTAAACTAAGCATCAAAGCGCTGGCGTGATACCAATCACACTAAGTAAGTGAACAGAAATAACGCAGGAAAAATACTCGAGAATAAGGCAGGATTTTTCGATAAGTAGTTATTCTACAATCAAAAATCCTAACGCAGTTGTCGAGCATTTTAACCAGATAGAATGAACCGTTACTTAGTACGATTGGTATAACAAGCGCTTTGAGTTATCTCAAGCCTGCTGCTCACTAATAGGATGACGATAAAATCGCTTACCTTGGCAATGTTCGCAGCTACTAATAATGGTTGGGTGCCACAGTGCGGTTTTATCACCACATTCAGCGCACTCTATCACCCCTAAACCAATTAGCTCGCCGCTTTGATACACGCCTTGATGTTGCAGATCACCAATCAACTCATGCCACTCTACTTGGCTTTGGTCACTTAACTTAGCCAGCCAATACCATATGCTTTCTTTAAGCAGTGCCATTCCAGGGCTTTCGTCATAAGCGCGCTGGTAATCGGTTTTCCAGTCGCTTAAATCTCGACGAACGTAGTTAGCAATAAGCTGCCATTCATCTTGGCTTAAATCACTAGCAGCTTGTAAATACTCTTGCGTGGTATCAATTAGCTTAGACAGCTCTTCTTGACCCACTTCCCCACTTTCTTGAATGCGTTTTTCAAGGTCTTCCACAAAGGCTTGATAGGCTTTTACTCGCTTTGGCATAACTCACCCACAGTCTAAAGTGCATTTACATTATTAAGCATAGACCTTTTGTTTCACTGCAAATGTGCGCTAGCTATTGTTGTCGGCAGGCGGACTCGGTATCCTATGCGGATCGAGTATGGTAGCAATAGGCTGCCTAATCCAAATTTGGTTCATTCTGGAAGATTCCATCAATGCAAGAGCAATACAATCCGCGTGATATTGAAACCAAAGTGCAACAGCACTGGGAGCAAGCGCAAACCTTTAAAGTTGTTGAACAGCCGGGTAAAGAGAAGTTTTACTGTCTGTCTATGTTCCCATACCCAAGCGGTCGCCTGCATATGGGTCACGTGCGCAACTACACCATTGGTGATGTAGTCTCTCGCTACCAGCGCATGCAAGGTAAAAACGTTATGCAACCAATGGGTTGGGATGCATTTGGTCTTCCAGCAGAAAACGCAGCGATTAACAACAATACTGCGCCAGCTAAATGGACATACGAGAATATCGAATATATGAAAACTCAGCTAAAGCAGTTGGGTTTTGGCTACGACTGGGACCGTGAACTGGCAACCTGTAAGCCAGATTACTACCGTTGGGAGCAGTGGTTCTTCACTAAGCTTTACGAAAAAGGCTTAGTTTACAAAAAAATGGCTACGGTAAACTGGGATCCAGTAGACCAAACAGTATTAGCCAACGAACAAGTTATTGATGGCCGAGGCTGGCGTTCTGGTGCTTTAGTAGAGCAAAAAGAAATCCCTCAGTGGTTTATTAAAATCACCGATTACGCACAAGAGTTACTTGATGATCTCGACCAACTAGACGATTGGCCAGAGCAAGTAAAAACCATGCAGCGTAACTGGATTGGCCGTTCTGAAGGCGTAGAAATACAGTTTGGTTTAGAGAACAGCAACGAGCAATTCTCTATTTACACCACCCGCCCAGACACCGTAATGGGTGTAACCTACGTTGGCGTAGCTGCGCAACATCCACTTGCTTTAGAAGCCGCTAAAACTAACCCAGAATTAGCCGCCTTCATCGAAGAATGCAAAAACAACAAAGTGGCCGAAGCCGACATGGCGACCATGGAGAAGAAAGGCATGGCCACTGGCCTAAATGCCGTTCATCCCCTAACGGGTAAGCTAGTGCCAATTTGGGTCGCTAACTTTGTATTAATGGGTTACGGCTCTGGTGCAGTAATGGCTGTGCCAGCACACGACCAACGTGATTTCGAATTTGCTCAAGCTTACGGTTTAGACATTGTAGGTGTGATTAAGCCAAGCGATGCTGAGCTAGACTTATCAGAGCAGGCATTCACCGAGAAAGGCGTATTGTTTAACTCGGATGAATTTGACGGCTTAGAATTTAAAGCCGCCTTTGATGCCGTTGCAGCCAAACTTGAATCCATTGGTAAAGGTAACAAACAAGTTAACTTCCGCCTACGCGATTGGGGCGTAAGCCGCCAGCGTTACTGGGGTACGCCAATCCCAATGCTAAACCTAGCTAACGGTGATGTTGTGCCAGTGCCAGAAGACCAACTACCGGTTGTTCTTCCAGAAGATGTGGTGATGAATGGCGTAACCTCGCCAATTAAAGCCGATCCAGAGTGGGCAAAAACTGAATTTGAAGGTCAAGAAGCCTTCCACGAAACCGATACTTTCGACACCTTCATGGAATCTAGCTGGTACTACGCGCGTTACTGTAGTGCTAACAACGAAGACATGATGCTAGACCCAGAGCAAGCAAACTACTGGTTGCCGGTTGATCAATACATTGGTGGTATCGAGCACGCGATTTTGCACCTACTTTACGCACGTTTCTTCCACAAACTATTGCGCGATACCGGCTTAGTGGATTCAGACGAACCGTTTAAACGCTTGCTTACTCAAGGCATGGTATTAGCCGACGCCTTCTACTACGAAGATGAGAAAGGCGGTAAGGTTTGGGTTTCTCCAGTTGATGCCATCACTGAGAAAGACGAAAAAGGCCGTATTACCAGTGCTAAAACTGCCGATGGCAAAGCACTTGTTTACGCCGGCATGAGTAAAATGTCGAAGTCGAAAAACAACGGCATCGACCCACAGGTAATGGTAGACAAATACGGTGCCGACACTGTGCGCTTGTTTATGATGTTTGCTGCTCCTGCCGAGCAAACCCTTGAGTGGCAAGACAGCGCAGTAGAAGGCTCATTACGTTTCCTACGCCGTGTTTGGAAACTTGCCTACGACCACGTTAATGCTGGCGAAACACCAGCGCTTGATGTGGCAAGCTTGAGCGCAGCACAAAAAGATCTACGTCGTGAAGTGCATAAAACCATCGCTAAGGTGAGTGATGATGTTGGTCGTCGTCAAACCTTTAACACTGCTATTGCAGCGATTATGGAGTTGATGAACAAACTCACTAAAGCTGATCAAAGTGATGCCAATAACCGCGCAGTAACCCGTGAAGCAATTAATGCAGTAGTACTAATGCTATCGCCTATTACGCCGCACATCTGTGACCAATTATGGACACTACTTGGCAACGAAGGTGACATTGATACAGCGGCTTGGCCAAGTGCCGATGAAAAAGCCATGGTAGAAGACAGCAAACTCATTGTTGTGCAAGTAAACGGCAAGCTACGCGCTAAACTTACTGTGGCTGCAGATGCAGACCAAGAGGCAGTTCAAGCGCTGGCAATGGGCGACGAAAATGTCGCTAAGTTTGTTGACGGAAAAACCGTACGCAAAGTGATTTATGTTGCAGGTAAACTGCTTAACATTGTTGCTAACTAAGTTATACGGCGGGCTATCACCCGCCGTTTTTTACTGCGAGAAAGCATGACTACAACCATTCGTTTCGCCGTTATTGCCTTAGCCATTAGCCTAATTTCGGCCTGTGGTTTTGCACCACGTGGCAGCTATTTGTTAGATGAGAAACTCACTCAAATCTACGTATCTTCAAGTGATGAATTTAGCCCACTAGTTCGTGAGCTAAAACGTCAACTAGCGCAAAACAATGTCGCAGTATTTGAATTTCCTGAAAGTGGCATTCCAACCCTGCACCTAAGAGGCGAAGATATTAGCAAGCGCACGCTGTCGTTATTCGAAAACGGTCAGGTCGCAGAATACGAGTTAAGTTATCAAGTGGGCGGTTACTTGCAAATTGCCGACCAAGGCAACTTCCCGATTAATGTGCAACTCCACCGAGACTTCCAAGATAACCCCTTAGCAGCACTAGCAAAACAACGAGAGCGGGAGCTATTGTACGACGAGTTACGGGTAATGGCTGCCGACCAAATTATGCGTCAATTGGCTACGGTTAGTTGGTAATATGCGCATCTACGCTGACCGCTTGTCACAGCAAAATGCCGCAAACTACAGCTGCTATTTAATAGCAGGTGAAGAACCGCTGATTAAGATTGAAACTATCGACAGCATTCGCCAACAATTACAACAACAAGGTTTGGCTGAAGAACGCTTAAAGTTCACCTTTGATGCAGACTTTCAATGGCCAGATATTTTTGATGCAATGTCTGAGCTGTCGCTGTTTAGCCAATATCGTTTAATTGAACTGCAACTTGATCGGGTACCCGACAAAGCCATTCAAAATCAGCTTGATGAACTACTACAGTTGCTCAACCCTGAGACTCGATTTTTACTCAGCGTGCCTAAGTTAACCAAAGCCAATGAAAAGCAAAATTGGTACAAGCTTTTTGACCAACAAGGCTTAGTGGTAATGATTTATCCACCAGAAGGTGGACAATTGCACGCTTGGGTAAGGCAACGTTTAAGCCAACAACACCTGCCCGCCGATAACGACCTAATAGCCTTATTACTGCATTATTATGAAGGGAACTTACTCGCGCTTAGCCAGGCAATATCAACCATTGCATTACGCTGGGGGCAGCAACTTCCTTCGTTAAAAGAAATTGAAGCGGGCTTGTCACATGCCAATCATTTCTCAAGTTTTCAATTGGTCGATGCACTATTAGGTGGTGACTTTCAGCGCAGCTTATTAATCATTAAGCAGCTGCAACTTGAAGGCGAAGAGCCAACCTTAATCAATTGGGGCCTAGACAAAGAGTTTAAGTTGCTACAGCTTTTGCAAGAGCAGCCCTCTAGCCACCATTCCAGTTTATTTAAACAGCACGGCGTTTGGAATAAGCGCCAAGGCTTAGTCAGTAGCGCGGCAAAACGCTATAGCCCACAACAAGTTAACGCTGCGCGTATGCAAGTTGCCGAAATAGACAAAGCCATTAAGCAATTTACCGGTGACCATGCTTGGCACCAATTAGAGCGCTTAGTGTTTGAATTGGCATCACCAGCGGTAACACATGCTTAAGCTGTTTTTTGGCGGCTCATTTGACCCTATTCACCTTGGACACGTTATCAGTGCCCAACAATTGCTAGCCGCCACCAATGCTGCCGACATAACACTGCTGCCCAATGCCTTATCACCGCTTAAAGAAAAGCAATTTAGCACCGCGCAACACCGCCAACAATTGCTAGAGCTTGCACTAAGTGATTACCCTCAACTTAAGCTAGACTGGCGCGAAGTTGCTCGAGGCGGCCACTCTTATACCTGCGATACCCTTAAACAACTCGCTAATGAATATCCAAATCAGCCGCTTGGCTTTGTGATGGGTTTAGATTCGTTCAATCATTTAGATAAATGGCGTGAATGGCAAACACTTTGCGACTACGCACATTTGGTCGTGATTGCGCGCCCCGGTTACCACTTACAAGTCTCAGAGCAGCTAAGCCAATGGCTTGAAACCAAGTTATGTAAAGATGTTCGTGAGCTAAGCGCTCACAACAATGGCAAAATATACTTTTGTCAGCTGCAAAAAATGGATATGTCTTCGAGCCAGATCCGCCAGCACTTGCAAAACCAAGCAAACCTAGACTTGCTGAAAAATCAGTTATCTGAAAAAGTCCTTAACTATATTCTTCAACATAAGCTTTACGGCGCTTAACCTAGCCAGACAGAGCGTGATATACTTATCTTTTAAGCCAAATTTGGGGTTCTTTTGTTGCAAAACCAACAACTGATCGATTTTGTAGTAGACAAAATTGAAGATATGAAAGGTCGAGATATTCAAAATCTAGACGTAAGCCAACTCTCTAACGTGACCGATACCATGATAATTTGTAGTGGTAATTCTAAGCGTCATGTTAAATCCATCGCCGACAATGTAGTTAAAGAAGCCAAGCAAGTTGAACTTGAAGTGATTGGCATCGAAGGCATGGACGAGTCAGAGTGGGTATTGGTTGATCTAGGTGATGTGGTATTGCACGTAATGCAAGACAGCGCTCGCGACTTTTACCAACTTGAAAAACTATGGGCACCCGCTGTTTCTGAGTCTAAAGCCGGATGAAAATACAGTTAGTGGCTGTAGGCACTAAAATGCCTGCTTGGGTTGAGACGGCCTATCAAGAGTATGCGCGTCGCTTTCCTAAAGATATGCCACTAGAGCTGGTTGAAGTAAAAGCCGGGAACCGCGGTAAAAATGCCGACATAAAGCGCATTCTTGATAAAGAAGGTGAGGCCACCTTAGCGGTTATTCCTAAAGGCAACCGTGTTGTAACTTTAGAGGTTACCGGTAAAGCTTGGACCACCCCGCAGCTCGCGAAGCAACTAGACAACTGGAAAATGGACGGCCGCGATGTAAGCCTGTTAATTGGTGGCCCAGAAGGTTTAGCCCCAAGTTGCACCAACATCGCCGAACAACGATGGTCGCTATCGGCACTCACTTTGCCCCACCCAATGGTGAGAGTTATCGTAGCCGAAACTCTCTATCGCGCGTGGAGTGTTACGGCTAACCACCCTTATCACAGAGAATAAACGCTAAAGTATGGCAAGACAGCGCGTCGCAATGCGAGACCACTCGGCTGAATCACGGTTGTTTAACCGTCGTTCATTAGTGGCTATTTTAGGTACCTTCGCGCTTATTTGTGTATTGCTGGGCAACCTTTATTACCTGCAATTTGAACAGCACGAAACCTACACCACTCGCTCTAACGACAACCGCATTAAAGTTTTACCTATCGCCCCTCCCCGCGGCTTGGTTTATGATAGGAATGGGGTATTACTGGCAGAAAACCGCCCCAACTTTAGTTTAGAGATCATCCCAGAGAATGTAGATGACCTCGACCAAATGATCGCCGAACTAAGTGAATTATTAGCGCTCAGCGAAAACGATGTTGAGCGATTCCAGCAAAACCGTAAACACACACGTCGCTTTAAACCAGTAGTGCTTAAGTCGCAACTTACTGAACAACAAGTGGCCATGTTTAGCGTGCAACAGCACAAATTTCATGGCGCCAGCATCGATGCCAGCTTAATTCGCTTTTATCCCTATGGCGACAGCCTCACCCACTTATTGGGCTATGTAGCGCGCATTAATGCAAAAGACTTAGAGCGGTTAGAAAAAGAGAACAAACTGGCCGAGTACGATGCAACGCGCACTATCGGCAAACAAGGTATCGAGCGCTACTACGAAGAGATTCTGCATGGCAGTGTTGGCTATCAAGAAGTTGAAGTGAATAACCGTGGCCGAATTATTCGTACCATGAAGATTGTTCCACCTATTCCAGGTAAAGATCTCTACCTCAACGTAGACATTCGCTTGCAACTAGAAGCTCAAAGGTTGCTGGCAGGACGCCGTGGTTCAGCGGTTCTTCTTGATGCCAAAACCAGTGGCGTACTAGCCATGGTATCTAGCCCAAGTTATGACCCTAACCTGTTTGTAAATGGCATTAGCAGCAAAAATTACAACAAGCTGCTTAACTCTACCGACCGCCCGCTGATTAACCGAGCCACCAAAGGCGTTTATCCTCCAGCTTCTACGGTTAAACCACAGTTAGCTGTAATGGGTTTAGAGCTGGGTAAAATTACCGTTGAGCAACGCATGTGGGATCCTGGTTGGTTCCAAATTCCTAATACCAAACGCCGCTTCCGTGACTGGAAACGCTGGGGACATGGTTGGGTTGATGTTTATAAAGCTATTGAACAAAGTGTAGATACCTATTTTTACAAATTGGCTTATGAAACCGGCATCGATGAAATGCATGCCTACATGAGCAAATTTGGTTTTGGTAAATACACTGGTATTGATATTCATGAAGAAAGCCGGGCCAACATGCCTAGCCGGGAATGGAAGCGAGCTCGCTACCGCCAACCGTGGTGGCAAGGCGATACCATTTCTGTTGGCATTGGCCAAGGCTATTGGACCACCACCCCTATACAGCTCGCTCAGGCCACCAATATTTTGGTAAACAAAGGTAAAATTATTACCCCACGTATTTTAAAAAGCGTCGGCGATGCCAACTCACACATTGGCTTGCCGCCGCAAATTCAAGCTCCTATTGCTTTAAACAGTGACAAAAACTGGCAGGTTGCTTTAGATGGTATGTACGGCGTAATCAACAAAAGTAACGGTACCGCGCGTAAAGCTTTTGAAGACACCACTTATGTCGCTGCTGGTAAATCGGGTACTGCGCAGGTTGTAGGCATCGCTGAAGATGCAGAATACGATGCCGAAAGCCTTAAAGAACAACACCGCGATAACGCGATGTTTGTCGCCTATGCGCCCTTCGAAAAACCCGAGATTGTTGCCTCAGTGGTTGTAGAAAATGCCGGTGGTGGTAGCTCCAATGCAGCGCCAGTAATTCGCGAGTTATTTGATAGTTATTTTGAAACCAAGGAAACCTTTTAAGCATGGGCAACTATAGCCAAGAGCAGAAAAACTCTTTGTGGTGGCGACTGCACCTAGATTGGCCTTTATTGCTTGGTTTAGTGTTATTAATGGGCTTGGGCATGTTTGTTTTATACAGCGCCAGCGGCGAGAGCATGGCGATGCTAAATCGCCAACTGGTGCGCATTGCCTTAGCGACTGTAGTGATGTTTGTACTGGCGCAAGTTCCCCCCGACGTATATTTGCGCTGGGCGCCCTTTTTCTTTTTCTCCGGTTTGTTGATGCTATTGGCGGTGCTGATAGTGGGCGATGTGGGTAAAGGTGCCCAGCGCTGGTTAGATCTCGGTTTTATTCGTTTCCAACCCTCTGAAATTATGAAGCTCGCGGTGCCCCTCATGGTCGCGCGTTATATTAGTCAGCACCCTCTTCCACCTAGCTTCAAACACTTACTGATTGGTGCCACCATTGCAATTGCGCCAACCTTGCTTATTGCTAAGCAGCCCGATTTAGGAACATCTTTACTGGTTGCTGCCTCTGGGATTTTTGCCTTGTTCTTAGCCGGAATGAGCTGGCGATTAGTGGGTGCTGCAGGTGCAGCCATCGCCGCCTTTATTCCTTTGCTATGGTTCTTCTTAATGCGCGACTATCAGCGCCAGCGAGTACTCACTTTACTTAATCCAGAAAGTGACCCGCTAGGCGCGGGATACCACATTATTCAATCTAAAATTGCTATTGGCTCTGGTGGCTTCGCCGGTAAAGGCTGGCTGCAGGGCACCCAATCTCAATTAGACTTTTTGCCAGAGCGGCATACCGATTTTATTTTTGCCGTATTTGCCGAAGAGTTTGGCTTTTTAGGCGTAGTGCTGTTGATGTGTTTGTATTTCTACATCATTGGGCGTGGCTTGTTTATTGCCACTCAAGCACAAACAGCCTTTGGCCGCTTGTTGGCTGGTTGCATTATTTTAACCTTCTTCGTTTATATCTTTGTAAACATTGGCATGGTGAGCGGTTTACTACCCGTGGTAGGTGTTCCGCTTCCTTTAGTGAGCTATGGCGGCACATCGATAGTGACACTGATGGCAGGTTTTGGCATTCTGATGTCTGTTCATACTCACAAACGGCTTTATGCCCAATAAGGATTGCTATGCGCTTATGTTGTTGCTTATTACTTGCTCTGTCTCAAATCTGGTCATTTTCTGCCTTGGCCAACACCGAACAGCAGCAACGTATTGAAGCATTAAGCCAAGAACTTGATATTCCGCTCAAAAGCTTAGAAAAAGCCGCCGAACAAGCCACCTATCAGCAAGCGGTAATCGATGCAATTACTCGACCATGGGAAGCCAAACCTTGGCACCTTTACCGCGATTTATTCCTTACCGAAGAACGTTTAGCAGCTGGCTTAGCCTTTTGGCAAGAGCACCAAGAAACCATAGAGCGCGCTGAAAAAGAGTTTAAGGTTCCAGCACAAATAATAGTTGCCATTATTGGCGTAGAGACCTACTACGGGCGACACAAAGGGACTTACCCAGTCATTGATGCCTTGTATACTTTAGGTTTCCATTACCCTAAACGCGGCCAGTTTTTTAGCAAAGAGTTTGCTTATTACATTCGTTTAGCAGAACAACAAGGCTGGGCCTTAGACGAAGTTAAAGGTTCGTACGCTGGCGCAATGGGCTTTGGTCAATTTATCCCTTCTAGCTATATTCATTACGGCGTAGATTTTGATAACGATGGCAAAGTAGACATGCTAAACAACCCCGTTGATGCCATAGGCAGCGTAGCTAACTACTTTGCCAAACACCGTTGGCAATTAGGCAAACCCGTAGTGCATGCCGCTGAGTCAAACACTACACAGGCCAAACCATGGTTAAGCAAAAAGTTAGAAATTAACAATACTTGGCAAGAGCTGTCTCAAGCGGGAATAAAAACCGAAGCGAGCTTAACAGATAACACCCCCGTTAAACTGCTAGAGCTGGAAGAAGCTGAAGGCCAGAGTTATTGGTTAGCGGAACATAACTTCTATGTGATTACTCGCTATAACCGCAGCCCGCTTTATGCCATGGCCGTGTATCAATTTAGTGAGCAACTACGAAAGGCTCAGGCGCAAACTAATGCCAATTAAGTTTAAACGCCTTGTCACCGTTTACTTGAGCAGTGTTGCCTTAGCAGCACTGCTTAGTGCTTGTAGCTCTTCACCAAGCGATCAGCGCTATGGGATGAGTAATGACAAGGCACCCGATTCAGCTCCAGAGCTAGATCATATTGAAAACCCCATCCCTCGTTTTGAACCATACAGCCGCCAAGGCAATCGTGACTACACAGTGCGTGGAAAAAACTACCAAGTTTGGCGCGATATAGAGCAGCACGAAGTTGAAGGAGAAGCGTCCTGGTACGGCAAAAAGTTTCATGGTCACCTCACATCCAACGGTGAGATTTACGACATGTATAGTATGTCGGCTGCCCACAAAAATTTGCCACTGCCCAGCTACGTAGAAGTTACCAACTTAAGCAATAACAAAACCGTGATTGTGCGAGTGAACGACCGCGGTCCATTTCACCAAAAACGCATCATCGATTTATCCTACGCGGCGGCTTACAAGCTCGATATGCTGAAATCGGGTACTGCCAAAGTAAAAATCAAGCTGTTGCGTTTTGATAACGATAATGCCGCCACAAAGCCTCAGCCGAGTGCTCAACAATACTATGTTCAACTGCTCGCCAGTAAAAATCAGCAAGTATTAGAGCAACACCAGCAACAGTTACAAGCTGAAGGTTTAAGCACTCAATTAGTTACCGAGAATGGCTGGCAGAAACTGCGATTGGGTCCCTATTACGATGTATTAAGCGCCGAGAAATACTTGGCAAACATGCGTAAAGGCCCTTATAAAGACGCTTATATCATTAATCTAAAAGCAAACTAGCGGATTTAGAGCAGGATACTAACAAACAGCCGAAAAGTTTTGTTATAGTGTTTGCCGTCCGTGTTTATTGACTAACAAGCCAAAGAGCCAACCATGATAAAAAATGTATTTCAGCGTGTTAGCTGCGCCTCTGCGCTTCTGATTGCAAGTAGTATGAGCGTAGCTTATGCCGCTCCTCAAGTTATCCCTAATGCTCCTATTGTTTCAGCCAAAGCCTACTACTTAGTAGATTTTGACTCAGGCCGAGTACTCGCTGCCGAAAATGAAGAAGACAGCTTAGCGCCTGCCAGCTTAACCAAAATCATGACCAGCTACATCATTGGTAAAGAAATCAAATCGGGCAAGCTTGACCCAAATGGCATGGTAACCATTAGCGAAAAAGCTTGGTCGAAGAACTTCCCAGATTCTTCAAAAATGTTTATCGAAGTTGGCAAGCAAGTCAAAGTTGCTGACTTAAATCGCGGCATCATTATTCAATCAGGTAACGACGCCTGTGTAGCCATGGCAGAACATATTGCCGGCAGCGAAGACTCATTCACCAGCTTAATGAATTCTTGGGCTGGCCACTTAGGCATGGTAAATACTCACTTCGCTAACAGCCACGGTCTAGACAGCACCGAGCAATATACCACTGCTAAAGATATGGCAATTTTGGCCACAGCGATGATCCGCGATGTGCCAGATGAGTACGCCATTTACAAAGAGAAATCATTCACTTTTAACGGCATTACTCAGCACAACCGCAACACACTACTATGGGATAAAAGCCTAAATGTAGATGGCATGAAAACGGGCCATACTAGCAAGGCCGGTTATAGCTTAGTTTCTTCAGCTACCAACCAAGACATGCGTCTAGTAGCAGTAGTTATGGGAACTAACTCTGCGAAAGCTCGTGCAGCCGAGAGTAAAAAGCTACTTAATTGGGGCTTTAGATTTTTCGAAACCGTTAAACCTTATAAAGCTGGCGACAGCTTTGTAGAACAAACGGTATGGATGGCCGACCAAGACACAGTATCTTTAGGTGTTAACCAAGATATCGCCCTTACCCTACCACGCGGCCAAGCCAGTCAGCTTCAAGCAAGCTTTGAGCTAAAAGAAGAGCTAAAAGCGCCATTAAGCCAAGGTCAAACTGTAGGCTCAGTGTATTTCCAAGTAGGTGAAGAAGATGTTGCCGAGTACCCATTAGTTGTTCTGCAAGAAGTAGAACAAGGCGGGATCTTCAAACGTTTACTGGATTACATTAAGTTGTTCTTTGCGTCTTTATTTAGTTAAGCAATAAGACCAATGCATAAACTCTAAGCCAATTGGCGGAAATTTTAGGCAAAGCTCACAAAAACGCGTTAGAATAACGCGTTTTTTATTTCTAGCTCGACCAAAAATCGCGGCTTAAATCAGTATTCTTAGGTCAGAAATGCAAACTAAATTTGATGAATATTTAGAGTTCCCATGTGATTTTACTTTTAAAATCATGGGCGTAAACAACAACACTTTAGAAGATGAAGTATTAAGTGTTATTCAAGGTTTAGCGCCGGGTGATTACAGCCCTAAAACGCGTCCAAGCAGTAAAGGCAATTACAAATCAATTACCTTGGTGGTTAAAGTTACCAGCAAACAACACATTGAGAGCCTTTACACCCAAATAGGTGCCATTGAAGACGTACGCCACGTACTATAATGCCTGAGCAAAACCGCTTAATCATTCGCCAACTGGGCCTTCAAGACTATTCAAGCATCTTGCAAGCTATGCGTGATTTTACTGATCAACGCAGCGCTGAGCAGGATGACGAATTGTGGCTGGTAGAGCACCAGCCAGTGTTTACTCAAGGTCAGGCCGGTAAAGCGGAACACCTACTAGCCAGTAGCGACATTCCGGTGGTGCAAGCAGATAGAGGCGGTCAGGTCACTTACCATGGTCCTGGCCAACTAGTCGCTTACCCCTTGCTCAACTTGCGTCGCCGTAAACTTGGTGTTCGCGACTTAGTCACCATTATCGAACAAAGCATCATCGAAACCCTTAGTCATTATAAGATTGAGGCTTTTGCCAAAAAAGACGCACCCGGTGTGTATGTAGACAAAAAGAAAATAGCCTCTTTAGGTTTACGTATTCGCAAAGGCTGCTCTTTCCACGGTTTAGCATTAAACGTAGACATGGACCTAAGTCCGTTTTTGCAAATTAACCCCTGTGGTTATGCCGGTTTAGAAATGGCACAAATTAGCGACTATGACGCTAGCCCAAACATTAGTCAGGTTGCCGAATACCTTAGCAAGGTGTTAGTGAAGCAGCTGGCTTATAGCAGTACAGAACATCAACAAGGACTACCCACACTATGAGTGCAAAAAAAGTGCGTATGGAGCCCGGAGTAAAACTTCGCGATGCCGACAAAATGGCATTTATTCCAGTGAAGGTAATACCCTCGGAAAAGGAAACCATGTTACGTAAGCCCGATTGGATGCGTATTAAACTTCCTTCTGATAGCACTCGAATCAATGAAATTAAAAGTGCTATGCGCAAGCATAATTTGCACTCGGTATGTGAAGAAGCATCTTGCCCTAACTTGGCAGAGTGTTTTAACCACGGTACTGCTACCTTTATGATTATGGGTGATATTTGTACTCGTCGTTGCCCGTTCTGCGATGTTGGCCACGGTAAGCCCTTAGCACTAGATGCCGAAGAACCTGCCAAGTTAGCCGCCACCATTGCCGACATGAAGCTAAAATATGTGGTAATTACCTCGGTAGACCGCGACGACTTACGTGATGGCGGTGCCGCCCACTTTGCTGAATGTGTAAGTGAAATTCGCCAACGCAGCCCACATATTCAAATAGAAACCTTGGTACCTGATTTTAAAGGCCGTATGGATCGCGCTTTAGAAATCTTAGACAAAAACCCGCCAGATGTTTTTAACCATAACTTAGAAACAGCTCCAGGTTTATATAAGCAAGTTCGCCCTGGTTCAGATTACCAATGGTCATTAACGTTGCTAAAGCGTTTCAAAGAGCTACACCCCAATGTGCCTACTAAATCAGGTTTAATGATGGGGCTTGGCGAAACCAATGAAGAGATCCTGCAGGTTATGCGAGATTTACGCGAACACGGCGTAACCATGCTAACGCTTGGCCAATACTTGCAACCTAGCCGTCATCACCTACCAGTAGCGCGTTACGTGCCGCCAGAAGAGTTCGATGAACTAAAAGAAAAAGCAGAGGCCATGGGCTTTACTCACGCAGCTTGTGGGCCTTTAGTACGCTCAAGCTACCACGCAGACTTACAAGCCAAAGGCGAAGAAGTGAAGTAAGCTTAGTTAAACCAGTTCCCCCTTCATTAAAAAAACCAGCAATTACATGCTGGTTTTTTATTGCCTTGCGCTTAATACCACAAACTAGAACTGGTAGTTAAACAATACACCAAAGAAATGAACTGCCGCCTCATAATCACCTTTTAACGAGCTTTCTGCAGCTGAGCCTTCGAATAAGGTGTAATCAATACTTGGGGTGCCGCCGTAGTAGTACTCGTAATACATTTGCATCCGCCAGTTTTGGTTAATCTCGTAGCTAGCACCAAGCCCAAGTTTCCATAACTCTCCGGTAGGCACATCTGGGTATTGTAAGCTTGGATCATCTTGCGGTGAGGTCTCGTAATATACACCACTTTCTAAGCGCCACAGCTGGTTTAAGGGGTAATGCATACCAACGCTGGCAGAAAAGGTGTCTTGCCATTCTCGCGCGATGCCCGCTTCACGATTAGCCAGCGAAATAGCTGTTTCAGACACTTTGCTAAAATCGCTCCAGCCTAAACTCCATAATAAAGCGGGTTTGCTTTCAAGTTGATGATAACCACTAACAATGGCCACAGCTGGCATAATAATGTTAATGGATGAAGAACTGCTGCGATTGTCAGAGCTAATATCACCATCCATATCGTGGTTTAACTCAGAGCGATAAGTAAAGCCGATACGATTGTCGTCATTAAATTTATAGAGGCTGCTAAGGGTGTAACCAAACTCGATACTGCTACCTTCTGCCGAAACTGAAGGTAACAAGGAATCGGAATGACCAGCAAAGTTTTGTTCTAATACGCCATATTCAGCAACCAAGCCTAAACCTATCGACCAGTCATCTTTCACTTGGTAAGCAATGCTAGGATTAAACTGTACAGTGGTTAACTGTGCATCTTGTAGCAATAGTGAACCTGCGAAATTCGGCCCATAATCAATAATGGAACCGCCGGCAGATGCTATAGCTAGGCCAACAGACCAACTATCGTTAAGCGGAGTAACGGCATACATAGATCCCACTGGCATCGCAGTACCAGCTTTCGAAGATGATTCCCCACCCGCAAACACGCCAGTTGAACCATTGTCGGTATAGTTAATGTTAGACACCATTCCCTGCACATTAAATGCAAACGTGGTGGTGTTAAGTTCCGTCATGGCAGCAGGGTTAGCAAAAGCAGTTTCTGCGCCTTCGGCAACGGCTTGAGCCCCTGCACCAGCGGTGCTAATGCTCATCATGCCAAGTTCTGGGAACATGTAAGCGCCGGCATAAGCTTTGCCAAATAAGAAGGAAGCACTTACTAGCAGCAGCATTTTGATTGTATTCATGAATAACCTAAGTTCAGCACTAAACAAAATTAGTGCTGTAAAAATAATAAGTGGGGATTAAAACGTGTGTTGTACGCCCTCACAACGGGCGTACTTTTAAACAGCTATTACATCGCGTTTAAGTAAGACTTATAAGAATGCAGGCGCACGGTAGCGGCGCCAATGACATCAATAAAGCCGAAGAATGGATGCGGTTTATTAGCCGAAATCCACGCCGAACCCGTAGCGCCAATAGGGATGACTTTACCTTCGGGTTCAACAATTTCTAATATCACCGTTCGGCCATGCGAGCTGGCGTTTGCTCCCACATGTTGGCGAACACTTTGCGGGCCCTGCATTGGAGAGACCGCTGACTCTCCGGTACCTGCAGTAAGGCTGTGAACTCTAGCTCGGAAAATCTCGCCTGGATAAGCATCCACATAAAACTCGGCAAACTGCCCCACCTCAACATAACGATAAGTTTGATCCGGAATACGCATTTCCATAAATTTACGACCAGTATCGTATATATGCATATTGCCCACGCGGCTTCCGTCGGCCACATTAACCACTGCAACTTGGCCATCAAATGGCGCACGAATTGTTTTCCTTTCCTGTTCAAACTCAGTTTTTTTAGCGTCTGCACGTAGCGAAGCGAGTGCCGAATTAGCAATACGTAATTGCGAATGGTAGTACTCAACCTCACGCTGTTTGAAAATCTCCGGTGATTTTTTAGCCCTAGCCACATCCCGCTTTAACTGGGCAATAGCCTCTTCTTGTTTAACAATAGACGCCTTAATCTTCTCTAACTCGGCACTCGACGTTGTGTCGATAAGGGTGTAAATCACCTCACCTTGTTTAACGTATTGATTATGTTCGACATGGATCTTATCGATTTGTTCGCGCAATAGCGGCGACAATACCGAATGCGGAGCTTTAACCGTTGATGAGTAACTTAAATCTACCGGCGCCCATAGGCGAGAAAGCACGCCTAGCAATACCAAGATCATCAGTCCACCAGATACAATCCAAAACGCGCTTTTTAATGTCCATTTAATCGCCCCAGTAGAAACTAAAATCCACATAATTAGGATGTAAGGAATCATTACCTCTTTCATTGCTTAGGCCTCTGAATGTTCGGATGGACGACGAGGAGAATGCGCTTTTTGTCTGCCATTGCTAATAATTTTACTAATCGACGCACCAATATGTGCCCAGTTAGCAAAAGCGATAATAATAGCCAATACCCACCAAGCCTTATGCAGAAATAGGCCACATAACGACAAAGCAAAAACCAATTGAATATGTGCACTTTTTTTCTCATGTGCTTTATGCACTGCTACTTCGTGTAACTCCCAAAGCAAATAAGCAACAAAACCCACTAAGGCGATAGTGACTGCAAACAGGTACCCACTAAAATACTCAGAGTTAAATAACACCATCATGGTGTTATTCGGTGTGTTGCTGTAGATGCTCATGTCGATGTCTTTAGAATTGATCGTTCCCATTGGGGCTAACAAATAAGCACCACCCAGCATCACCAACATGAAGCAGGTAAATTTAACTAACACCATAAAGATGATGCGGATCTTAGAAATAATCGTGCGAAGTAGGCGCATAAAGCCCTCCTCAAAATAAAGTTGAAAGCCGCTAGCAATGTTCAAAAACCTTGCCTACGCCTTAATGTTTAAGCCCTAGCTAAAAACAGCGATGCAAACCAACGCTTTAGTTGCGCCACATCCTCGGCGTTGCCATTTATGGCAATCAAACCTTGAGCGTGGGCTTGCTGCCAACTTAGCGTTCCTGATGCTAGTGCGTCTAACACATCCAGCTCGGTGATCACTAGCAGTTCTTGTTGACTAGGCCGGGTATCACGCCCCACTATCTTCAGCTTTGGCTCAAGCAAAATTTGTCGATAGTGCCCTTTAATTGCCTCAAATAAGCTAAAACTAATTTTGTCTGGATTAGCTTTAGCTAAGCGACGCATAAACAAATAAAGCCTAAATTGCTCAGGCTTATTAGCATTGCCTAAAGCGTCACGCATTCTCGCGTCTACAACACTTTCAACGACCGCTAAAGAGCCAGGTTCGGTCTGTAAATACAAACCGGTACTCTGGTGAAGGCCACATGCAGATACTGCGATTGGGATAATGGCCAAAACATAGCTAAACAATCTAAACATCTGAGTCCCCTCAAAAGAGGGGCCACAAGGGCCCCTTACCAGCTTTGCTTAGCGTACAATTAGCATTAAGTCTTGTGGGCGAGTTGCTTGGTCAAAGTAACTCATTAATAAACCGAAGTCTTTAATGCTGCCTTCTGCAAAACTAAAGCTACCTGTTTCCATATTGCGGGCGATCACTTGCAGTGCATTTGGTCCAGCCATGAGTATTTGGTTAAGCACTGCACGAGATGTGTTGATCTGCACATTGGCATCAGTTAGCACTTCTTCATGTAATTGAGCAATACCATTGCGGATCTCAATAGTGAATGACTCACCAGTATCAGCAAAGCTGTAGCTCATAGACATGTTCACATCTATGGTTTTTTCAGCAATTAAGGTAGCGGTCATCATGTCGAAGATTTGCTTGCTTGGTAGCGCCGTTAATACGTCAACCGAGGCAAAACTAATTAGGTTAGAGAAATCTCGCTCTCCCTCTAGCTCAGCTGCAGCATTAAGAGCCCAGTTACGCCAATTAATATTTACTTGCTCAGCAGACCAGGCTTTATAAGCATCGGCCTTAAGCTGGCGCGCCTGCATATCATCTTTATTCACGGTAATTGGGTACGATAGGATCTCTGCCGCAAAAGTGTAGTTTTTAGCTTCAATTGCCGCTTTTGCGGTGTTGATAATGTTGTCACGCCCGCCCATTAGCTCAACAAAAGCCTTAGCGCGTTGCTGATAAGCCATCGGTTCTAGTTGCCAAGGATCTGCTTCAAAGAACCCCACATAGCCAACGTAAATCTGACGAACAGCATGCGCAACGGTGCCGTAGTGTTCGCCTAACCAAGGATGCTCTGCTAGATGCTTAGGTAATTTCACCACTTCAACTAATTCGTCAGGTGTTAAACCTTTATTCATGTAACGAATAGTTTGGTCATGGGTATATTGAATCGCATCTCGATAAGCAGTTAAAACGTTAGCTACCGCTGCTTTACCTTCAACTGGACGCCCATGTGAGTTGATCATGATTTCAGTATCAAACTGACGCATCACATCAATACCTTTAAACCACATTGCTGGGTCGCGGAACTTAGTACCACGAATAGTGTGTAAGTTAGGGAAGTTCTCGCCTTGCAATACTTCCGCCGCATGCAGGATTTTTTGCTCGGGTAGGTAAACAACCACTTCGTCTTTAGTCTCAGAAGGTACGTTTACAATTTGCATGTGCACGCCAGCAATAGTGATATCTAAGGTAGCGTTGGCCGCAATTAGTGTATTAGGCTCAATAAAAGAAATAGCGCCCTGCATAAAGCGCGGACCAAGACCGTCGTTTACGGTACCGTGTTCGCCCTCTTCAACATGCTTTGCGCCAGTGTATGAAGTACGGTGACCAAACAAGGTACCAAGGTTAGATGACCAGTTTGCTACCGCATTGGTTAGGCCGTCTTGAGCAATAATTTTAACTGCACCAGAGCTTACCTCTTCATCGCTAACCCAAGCTCGCACACCCGAGATATGGTCAATATGATTGTGTGAGTAAATTATTGCTTTCACAGGCTTAGTAGTGATTTTTCTAAATTGCTGTTTAACCGACTCAGCCATCTCCACAGACTCACCTGGATCAACAATGATGATGCCATCATCACCTTCAATCATAACTGGTGTATCAATACCAAATCCGTAGCCTAGGTAAACATTGTGATCTACCTGAATGATGGCTTGATCCATCTTGCGGCTATGTTTAGTCAATGTTGGGTGAACATGCTCAGATTCAGCCGTGTAAGCTAAAGTCTCACCGGTTTTAGACAATACCTTGATTCGCTCACCTTTGCCCCAGAACAGGTTTGATGAATGCTCAATCAACACGCCGTCGTTATAGCGAGCATCTAAATCAATATTTTGGTATTGGCGTGCTGCACTCGTTTGCAGTTCTTGTCCTACGCTAGAGCTAGCTTCGATTACGGGTGTTGCTTGGGTATATCCCGCTACAAGCAAAGTACTAGAAATAGCTAGTGGCAATAACACCTGCTTACATCGATTTGTCATAGTTCAACCTTAAAGCCTTACAATTATGAAATTGCAGCCACTTTATTTATATCTGGAGCATTAAAAAATAGGCTGATATGATTTCAAACTATCGTAAATACGATAATTACTTATAAGAGCTTTAGCACTAGCGTTAAATACGGTGAGCAAAATGCACAACGATATCCCCAAATACAATTTGCTGGCGGCATTTGCAGCGGTAATGGAGCATGGCAGTTTGAGCAAGGCAGCAGAGCACCTAAATACAAATCAGTCGACCATTTCTACTATGCTAGGGCGCCTAAAAAATGAGGTACAGCAGGAACTATTTATTCGCAGTGGTCGCGGCGTTGCCCCCACCAATTATTCGGTAAACCTTTACGCGCAAATTCAAGAGCCACTGCAGCAACTTAATTCGGTGTTCCACTCCTTTGGACAGTTTGACGCTGCTCACTCAAAACGAAATTTTGTGATAACCGCTCCCGAGCACTTACAGTGGGTATTACTCGATCAGTTTGCCAAGCTGCCCAATAAAAACATCAGCCTCGAAGTGTTCGACCAACCGGTATACGAAGAAAACATATACGACGCTTTAATCACGCAAGAATACGACCTAATGATTGATATTCTGCCGCCCAAAGAGCCAAGCTTGAATAGCCAAAAACTCTATGACGGCGACTTTGTGGTGGTATGTAGCCAAGACCACCCTAGGATTCAAGGCAGCTTATCTGAAGCGCAGTATATGCAAGAAGAGCACGCAGTATTAGAAAGAAAAAGACAACACCTTTACACCATGAGTCACTATACCAATATTGATTTAAGCAAACGGCGAGTGGCTTACCACGGTGGTTCGCTGTTTAGCAATATTATGATGTGTAGCCAATCACACTACCTGTCTGCTGTGCCTCTATCCATGGCGTTACAGTTTGAAGAACGGCTACAGCTGCAGGTTTTTAGACCACCATTCGAATTTAAACCTGTGTCCAATTACCTTATTTGGCCGAAAAAGGTTACTCAAGATCCCGCAAATACTTGGCTAAGAAATGAGTTGGTTAACATAGCCAATAAAATTGAAGAATATATGCAGGAAAATTTTCAATAAGTGCCCAAGACTTAGTTTATAAACTGACGCTTGGCAAAAGATAAATCTATTAGCAGCACAATAAAAAAGAGAGCCTTAAGGCTCTCTTTTTAAATACTTATTCAACTAGTTTGGTGAAGCCGTTAAACCACCACCACCAGCACCGCCACCGTTACCCGGTAAGCTAGGCACAAAGTCTGGCAAACCAGCACTAGCTAACAAGTTAGCTGTAGTAATAGGCGTTCCAGCACTAATCGCTGCAAACAAATCGTTTGGAGACAGCGTTGGTGCTGCAGGCGCATCGGCCGCAACGGCATAGGTACTAGAAAGCAACAAAGCTGCTGTCAAAGTCCGTTTTACGTAAACCATAATTGGCTCCTTCTGTTACAACGTCGAACAAAATATAAACTACATATAAAAACAGCTATTAACAAGATTAATTAAATGAAAATTCAATGACCTTGTAAGCCGCTATAGTTTATTTAGCGAATAATGAACCGCGCATTCTTCTGCCCACAATGGCAAGTAAACCAAATAGCACTAAGGCATAACTTGCTGGTTCTGGAACTGAAAATTGCTTACCGCCAATTACACTTCCTTCAACTGCAGCAACCACTGTCCAAGCGCCACTTTCTACTAAGCCATCGTCAAACAAACTGCTATCACTCCATACTGCAAGAACATCAAAGCTAGGCTGCCAAGCTTCGATTTGATCCCAAGAGTAAGGGTTGTAGTTTTGCCACACTAAATTAGCGCCATTAAACCAGTAAAACTCGAGGTCCAATAGGCCATTTAAGTAGCCGCCAGTACCTTCATCTGTAGTTTCATCTAACATATCAAGATCAAGCATAAATGCCGCTCGAATGTCAGAGCCTGCGTCAAACACGCTTTGAGCAACAGGAACGTTAGGAAAAGCAGTCGGATCACTAAAAGGTGTAGGAAAATCACCTAAATAGGTTTCCACTCCCGGTGCTTGCGCTGGGTTGTCGCTAGTTAACATTACCGTTGCATTTGCCGACATAGCCATAAACAATGTCGTTAAGGTTAATAGTAGTGCTTTCATTGCTCAGATCCTTTGCTGTTATTAAAAGGTATTCCTTTAACGCACTAGATTCTTCGCAAGTACTAAGCCAAATCTATAGAAAGACTTACAAAATAATTAACACTATGTTTTATAAAGATTTTATTTTTAGTACCCCAAAACCACAAAGTGACACAGATCACACAAAGTGTAAGCTATATCGACAAAGCAAACCTTTATCAAAACGCTTCCAGCCTAGGTTTATATGACAATTTGCAGTAGTAGCAGCTAGGCGAGGCGCTATATGTCTATACATCCGCTGTTTCTAAAAGTTCTGGTATTTGTCTTTAAGCAAGTAAAAAACACCAGCATTTAAAATGATGAAATTTTTCTACAGAATAATACGTCGAAAATTTAATCAACCGCAAAATACCACTCAAAAAATGATGTTTTTATGATGTTTTAATGAAAGCGCTATTCATCATAAATATGGTCATTACAGCGCTAGATCCTAACCAAAAAATAAAGTGTAAAGAAATCCGACACCGAAAAACATCTGCAAAAACAACTGGAATTGATGCTCATCGGCATTTAAAGCGAGCTACTTTAGTCAGAAAACAAAAGGCAAAAGCCGAACGAATGTAGTTAAGGTACTTTGGTAGCTGTGTTTCTTGAGGAAGTAAAAAGGCAGCCAACGAGGCTGCCTTGTAGCTAAACCAGTTTGCATTTATCTCGTTTAATTACCAATTAAAGCTGGAATGCCAGGAAGCTGCCCCACCATTGCTAGCGAGCCCACACAAATCACAAAGGCAATGCCTGGAATAAGGTACTTGTCTTTAGCCGATAGTTCTTTAGCGCGCTCATGGTCGCCAATTAACCCCATGTTATCCAGCAGCATGGTAGTAGCCCAACCAAACACTGGATTAACAAAGGCACAGGCAAAAATACAAATACCGGCACTTAAAGAATCTTTGTGCTTGTGAATCATTTGCATGCCAGCTTCAAGCAAAGGTAAGAACACCCCTACAATTAAAGCAACACGCAGCACTGGCTCCCACATGGCTAAGTCCATTGGATAGCCAAGAACCGATGCCAATACACACAAGATACCGGTTAGCAAAGCGCCACCGGGAATCGGGCGCTTAGCAATAGCAGCAGGGATCATGTAGGTTCCCCACGATGAGGCTAAATTACCTCCGCCCAATAATGCACCAACACCTTGACGCACCGATGCACCCACCATGGTGTCATCCACATCCATTAACACGCCTTTGGCTTCTTTCGGGTAGTTAAGCTCTTGGAATACACGGTGACCTAAATAGTCTGGAGACCACATAGCTACCGCAAGCAAGGCAAAAGGAATAACCGCAATGAAGTGCTGAAGATTAGGCCAACCCAATTGCCAACCAGTATCTTCACCCCACCAGTAAAACGGACTGAAATGCGGTAAGCCAGGTGCGGTGGTAAAGGCAAAATCTGCTCCACATACATAGGCAACAATGCCTGCTAAAGCTGAACAAAGCGGAATAGCTAACCAACGTTTACCTACTTTTGCTAAATAGGCATACACTAAAACGGTAACGCCAATCACCGCAAACGATATGTAACCTTGGTCTCCAGCTGACGCCCAAGCTTCGGTTTTGTTTATTTGACCAATTAAGCCCACAGCCCCCAAGTAAATCAGCAAGCCCCCTCTAACACCAACCCCGGTTAGCGTCATTAACTTTGAGCCCCCCTTGGTATAAGCCAAAATCAAACCAAACACACACACCATTAAACCCAGCGCTAGCGGGTGTCCCCCTGCAGCAGCAATCAAGGGAATTAAGGGGATCATTGGCCCATGAGTACCGGCCAAATTAGCATTAGGGTTTAAAATAGCAGAGAACAGAATTACAAATAACGCACCTGCAATAAGCAGCTCGTAACGTACGTTTTCGGCAACAAACTCTGGCGATAAGCCAAATTGCGCGGCAAACGCGGCAACCATTGCGGTTACCATCACTACTTTACCAATGGTGGCGGCTAAGGCTGGAACCCAATCCTCAATCTCAATGCTGTAATCTCGCAGTGGTAAATGGATCCCCCAGCGACGAAAACTCATAATTTTGAGATCGTGGTTCAAAAATTCTTCACGGTTGTCGAATTCCTGCGCTTTTCGGCGCATATCTCTATAGAATGTCTTGTTCTTACTAGACATGTTTTACTTCCTATGTAATTGCGGGGGCCATTGCGCATTAACTTCCATTTATGCTCTGTATGTTAACCTTCGGCTAACACGAGACGACATCCCAGACGCTACAGAACACCTAGTAAGCAGGTGCCTAAAAGCTGGGAGCTAAAGCCACATATTTTCCCGCAGGCTGAAAAAAGGGTACGATACGCGCCCTTAGTAACTGGTACTGGAAAATTTGTCTTAGTATAAGACAATAAAGTTTGATGACTTTTTGATTTAGATTACTTTTCATGCAAGTTAACTGCTTTTTATTTTACCCTTTCATCGATATGCTAATTCTCTACTAATTGTTATGCTGAACTTAGTTCAACCAACTGATTACGATGAAAATTTCCGAGCACGCGCAGCGCACAGAACAGCTATTTGGCATACGAGCAGAAGACATCCATAAATGGATTGACGGCTTTTTCGACCACGACGGATTTGATCACTACCTGCGTGAAGGCAAGCTAGAGCAATACGACCCTTACGACCATCGCAGGTTTAGGCACTGCAAAGAAGCACTTCAAGAAGCCTACCAAGAGTTCGATGGCAAGTATTCACGCCAACAAATTAAGAACGTTGTCGAAACCCATATTAAAGATGATTACGATGGCTACCTGCCTTCTCGAGCCGATTTTGAAAATGGTACTTTTACTGCCAAATACCACGACGCCACCCACAATGAAGAACTGAGCGCAGTATTAGATGCCAAAGAGCTAGCGGAATATTTTGATGGCCTACGTGATAACGAAGCTAATCAACAAGGTTTTATTGGCAGCTTTGCTTTTCGCATTGTACTGCCCACCATTTTGGCCATTATATTATTTGTAAGTGCGGTTGCTTTGGTGATTATCCCGCTGGTAGAAGACTCGATGATGGGTCAAAAACGACAAACGATAAAAGAGCTCACTTCCTCGGCCATTAGCATTGTCGACAGTTATGTAGCGAGAGAACAAAGCGGAGAACTAAGCCTAAGCCAGGCTCAGGCGAAAGCGGCCAATGAGCTAAAAGCGATGCGCTATGGTGATGAAAACAAAGATTACTTCTTCATCACCGACATGCATCCACGAATGATCATGCACCCTTACCGTAAAGACTTAACAGGCCAAGATCTTACACACTACTCAGATAATGAGAACAAAAGCGGTAAACACATTTTTGTTGAGTTCACCAAGCTGGTTAAAGCCAATCAAGAAGGCTACTTAGAATATCTCTGGCAATGGAAGGATGATGCCAACAAAACAGCGCCCAAACTTAGCTACGTGCAAGCAGTGGAAGAGTGGCAATGGATAGTGGGAACCGGTGTCTATTTTGACGATGTGCAAAAAGAAATCGATAAGCTAGAACAAACGCTGTTTACCACCTTCTTCCTCATTACCTTGGGGCTTAGCGCCATAATGAGCTACATCATTGGTCAAAGCCGAACCATCGAGAACCGGAAAAAGCGCGCCGAAGTCGCCCTACACGAGGCCAAAGATCGTTACCGCGCCTTGGTTGAATCATCCAACGAAGGTTACATTCTAGAAGCCGACGGCGATATTCTTTACTCAAACAACCGACTACATCGCATGTTAGGTTACAGCGACTCCGAGCTTCAAAGCGCTAATATTTGGCAGCAGCTATTTCCCGCCACCCCCAAAAACACCCCTTTATTGCAGCATTTTGATGAACTGTTCAAACACACCGCCGAACCTGCAGAATTTGAAGCCTGCTTAAGCACCAAAAGCGGCAAACAGCTAGATATAATTGTTAGTTCTTCAAAGATATTCTTTTCTGAAAAGCATGGTCATGTGATTTCATTCCGCCCAATAACCCGAAAGATTTATGGAGGCGCCTATGGCCTTGTAAAGCAAGTCAGCGATTACCAAGTGCTAAACAGTCGAGTGGTCGAAGATATTGCGCTTAGCGATAGCCAAGGTGGTGTGGTAGAAACACTTAATCAACTGCCAGACTTAATACGCGAGATGATTGATGCAGGCTCTCGCCCTGATAATCTTCGCCGAGCTATTGGAAGTGCCTACGATGCGGCCATTTGCCGATTTATAGAGCTAAGTATTCAAGAGTTAGGAAAGCCGCCGGTCCCCTTTTCCTTTATATCCTTCGGCAGCAATGCTCGCCACGATATGACGCTGTTTTCAGACCAAGACAATGCCATTGTATTTGAAACGCCCAAAGATCCGAGCAAACTAAAACAAACCAGACGCTACTTTTTGCATCTAGCCGAGCGGGTTTGTGCCCTACTCAACCAAGCCGGTTACCCCTATTGCGATGGTTTGATTATGGCCACCAATCACCAATGGTGCCTAAGCCTAGATGAGTGGACTGCAAACTTTAGCGCTTGGATTAATCACGCCAAGCCTGATTCGATATTAGAGCTAAATGTATTTTTTGATATACGCGCTACCTATGGGAAAAAACAGCTGGTCGATAGCATCCAACAGCATATTCAAACTACTGTGCAAAACCAGCCGCAGTTTCTAGCCACCTACGCCAAAAATTGCCTGTCTTACAAAGTGCCACTCACTAGTTTTAAACAAATCAAAACCGAGAATATCGACGGCGTAGAATCAGTTAATCTAAAAGCCTGTTTACGCCCCATGGAAATTTTTTGCCGAATTTACGCACTCAAGCACGATATTCGCGAAGCGAACACCATGACAAGACTTAAGCAGCTAGCCACCAAACAAGAAATCGACGCCATGAGCTTTCGCGAAATGGTCTACATTTTCGACCATATTTGGCAGCTGCGCTTTATGAACCAAATCGTGGAATACACAGATTTGCGTAAAGTAAATGATGTACTGGCCTTGGCAGATTTAACCGAGCTAGAGCAACAAAATCTGCGCAACGTATTGAAAAGAATTAGCTTATTTCACGACAAAATTAGCCATGATTTCCTCAATGCTAAATCTAGCTAAAGGGAAATCTATAAATGAACAATAATTCCCCTCCGGTAATTATTAAATTTACACAGCTGCTTTTACCATATTTGTTTGCCTTGGTCAGACTAAGCCGATGCAACGCAAACTATCCAGATTTCACAGTCTTTTGCGGAAAATCACAGTATAAGCCCCCAGCCCTTTGCACTAGCCTGAATACATCGTTTGGCTTAGCACGTATTTAAAAGCCCTATAAACAGTGATTACAATTAGAACAAAGGTAACAAAGCATATTATGACTATGAATACTTTTACCACCCACCGTAATACCATAATGAAAACGGTGAAAACCTTGGCGTTTTTCGCCTTGCCTTTAGGTTTAGCTTCTTGCGCGGCTCCCGTTGAGCAATCATCAGCTCCAGCAACTAAGCAAAGCAACACTAGCACCAGCAATATTAGTGCTCCTGGGGCTTTTTATTCTGGAGAATACCGCAATGCCTTTGTTGAGCTAGGTATCGCTTCACCAGAACAAGTGAATAAAAAAGTACAAGATACTTACCAACAGCTGTTTTACTCAGATTCTCGCAGTGAAAGCGGCAAAGCGGTGTTTTTCCCAGTTGGTGACGACATGGGCTTCATTAAAGATATTGGTAGCAACGATATTCGCTCGGAAGGTATGTCTTACGGCATGATGATCGCCGTACAGATGGACGACCAAGAGATGTTCAATAAGCTTTGGAAGTTCTCTAAAACTTACATGCAACACCATGAAGGATGGTACAAAGATTACTTTGCTTGGCATTTAAGACCGGAAGCACCGTTTGCCAAAATGGATAACAACCCTGCACCAGACGGCGAACTTTACTTTGCTATGGCCTTATTCTTTGCAGAAAACCGCTGGGGTTCCGGTGAAGGTATTTTCCAATATAGCGATGAAGCTAATGTAATTCTGCAAGCAATGGTTAACAAAGAAGAAACTGACTCGCAGGTTCCTATGTTTAACCGCGATGAAAAACAAATCCTATTTGTTACCGAGAAAAGCTTAGGTTTATACACCGATCCGTCTTACCACGTGGCTGCTTTTTATGAGCTACTGGGCCGTTGGGCAGATGAAGACCAACAACTATGGCTTGATGCCGCACAAGTGAGTCGCGATTACTTGTATAACGCAGCCCACCCAGAAACAGGCTTGTACTCTGAATACGCAGCTTTTGACGGTACTCCACAAAAAACCTCGTTTAACGATATTAGCCATAAATCTGGTTACGATGCGTTCCGCGTAATTGGTAACATTGCCATGGACTACCACTGGTTTAACGATGACCCTCGCCAAACCGAGTTAGCTGACCGTTTAATTTCGTTCTATGCCGACGAGTACAAACGTAAAGGTCAAAACTTTGCGGTACATGAAATGGGCGGAAAGGTTGCATCTGAATGGGGCAGCTCTGGCCAAAACGCAATGAACGGCACTGCTGCTTTAATTACCGATAGCCAAGAAGCCAAAGAGTTCACCGAACGTTTGTGGAAGCAAGCTACGCCAACCGGTAAGTGGCGTTACTACGACGGCTTATTGCACATGTTTGCAGTACTGCAAATGTCGGGTGAATATAAGATTTACGGCCCAACAGACGCAAATCAGTAAACAACCACCTTAAAAAACCAAAGAGAGCCTAGGCTCTCTTTTTTAATGTTTAAGTTTTAGTTGGCGTAACTTGCGATACAAGGTATTGCGGCTAATGCCTAGCAGTTTGGCACTTTTAGTCACGTTACCTTGGCAATGCTGATAAACCTGAGCGATGTTTTGCTCAATGGTTTGCTGCAGTTCTGCTTGTTCACAGTTTTGCTCAGGCGGGCTAGTTAAGGCCAGTTGCTGTTGCAACGATTCGGGTAAATCAGCACTGCGTAGCAAGGCTTGCTGCTCGGTCATTAAACAAGCCACTTGCATAAAATTGTCCAACTCACGCAAGTTACCCGGCCAAGTATAAGCCAGCATTTTGCTAAACAAACGCTGCTCTATATCTTGTTTATGCTCGCAATAACGCTGGTGAAGCTTATTAATGAGCAAACCTATGTCACTGCGCTCCCGCAGGGCTGGCAGGCTTATCTGCAAGCCTTTTAAGCGATAGTAAAGATCTTCTCTAAACAAGCCTTCACTCACCCTTTGCTGCAAATTAACATGCGTTGCTGCAACCACTTGAATGTCTACCTTATAGGCCTGATTGCCTCCCACCGGTACCACCTCTCGCTCTTGCAGCACCCGTAATAAACGCGCTTGGGCAGCCATAGGCATTTCACCAATTTCATCTAAAAACAAAAAACCACCATCGGCTTGACGAATTTTCCCCACAAAACCCTTGGGGTTGGCTCCAGTAAATGCGCCAGCTTGATAACCAAACAGCTCAGCTTCCACCAGCTCATTTGGCAAGGCTGCGCAATTTACGGCTTGTAAGGCCTTGCTCGCTCGTTGGCTTTGTTGGTGCAGCTGTTTTACAAAACGCTCTTTACCTACACCAGTTTCACCTAAAATGAGCAGTGGAATTGATTTACTCACCACCTTGCAAGCTTGCCACCAAGCGGTATTAACCCGAGGGTCACGAGACTCACTCTTACTAGAAATGCCTTTACTAATGATTGGCCTTGCTTTTAAAGCCTTAGTTTGCAGATGAAGCTTTGCCTTATCTGCCAAGTGAGCTTGCTGCCAATCCTCACCAAAGTGACTAGCCAACGCTTCGCCTACATGTAACTTATCCACCAACTGACGCGCCATTGGGTTTAAGCCTAATACCTTGCCGTCGCTGTCGGCCACCACAATGCCTTGCCACCCGGAGTTGAGCAAATGCGGCTGCGCGGCAAGATCAACCCGATAATGGCTCTCGGGCAACTGGCATAACAAAGCTGTTTCAACTTGTTGGGCTAGGCTGGCAGCAAGTAACATGGTTTGCTGAGTATGCCGCTGCTGCTCGCTGGTAATATCTAAAATGGCTAGCATTTCTCCCTTCGGACTATAGATTGGGCAAGCGCTGCAACTCATAAAACGATGCTGTTGAATAAAGTGCTGCTCGCCAATTACCGATACTGCTTGCCCAGTGGCAATAGCGGTGCCAATCGCATTAGTGCCTTTATATCGCTCTAGCCAATTCACCCCACTCTCTAGCGCAATAGTTGCCAACTTATCGTTGTAGCGTTTTACCCCCCAGTGGTGAATAAGGTAACCGTCTACATCCGACAAAATGAGCCTGCTAGAACTATGGGCCATTACTTGCTCAAACAAGGGATAGGCGTAGCGCTCTACCAATGAAATCAACGCTTGTTGTCGATGGTGACGCTCTGCCAACTCGGTTTTAGCCAAGCGTAAAACCTGAGGAGCGACTTGCTCTTGCAGGCCGGCATCTTGGCTACGTAACCAAGATGCATTAATAGAGCTAGGAAGTTGTAGCTTGTTGGTCATTGCAGTGTTCCATAGTGAGACAATGTAACTGTGCCAAAAAATAACAGTGTGACAAGCCTATTAAGCCGGCTAGTTTTCGCTACTCACACTGTGCAAAATTGTTTGTGTGAATAATCATAGTTTTACATTTTGTTAACAACAAGTTTCTATGCAATGGCTTAGCACTTGCTATGTAAAGCGCAGGCGTGTCACGAAATGCGCTCACAAGAAACATATTGATAACAAAACAAAAAGGAATTGACTATGGTTTACGCACAGCCAGGTACCGAAGGTTCGTTAATCACTTTTAAAGAGCAATACAACAACTTTATTGGCGGCGAATGGGTAGCGCCAGTAAACGGCCAGTACTTTGATAACCCTTCTCCGGTTAATGGTGAGGTTTATTGCCAAGTGGCCCGCTCAGATGCTGACGATATCGGTCTTGCTTTAGATGCTGCCCATGCAGCCAAAGAAAGCTGGGGAAGTACTTCAGTTACCGAGCGTTCAAATATGTTGCTGCGCATTGCCGATAGAATTGAACAGAACCTTGAGTATTTGGCCGTGGCCGAAGCTTGGGAAAATGGCAAAGCGATCCGCGAAACGCTCAATGCCGATCTGCCTCTTGTGGTTGATCACTTCCGCTATTTTGCTGGCTGTATTCGAGCTCAAGAAGGCGGTGCAGCCGACTTAGATGCCAGCACTGTGAGTTATCACTTCCCCGAGCCACTAGGCGTTGTGGGTCAAATTATTCCTTGGAACTTCCCAATGTTAATGGCGGCTTGGAAACTCGGCCCAGCCTTAGCAGCAGGTAATTGTGTGGTGCTTAAACCCGCCGAACAAACCCCTGCATCCATTATGGTATTAATGGAGTTAATCGAAGACCTTATTCCAAAAGGCGTGGTGAACATAGTAAACGGATTTGGTGAAGAGGCTGGCCAAGCCTTAGCCATTAGCCCTCGTATTGCCAAGCTTGCGTTTACCGGGTCTACCGAAATTGGCCAACACATTCTTAAATGCGCGGCAGATTCACTGATTCCTTCCACTGTAGAGCTAGGCGGTAAATCGCCCAATGTGATATTTGCCGATGTAATGGACCACGAAGATGAGTATTTGGATAAAGTGATTGAAGGCCTACTTCTAGCCTTTTTCAACCAAGGCGAAGTGTGTACTTGCCCTTCACGCGCACTAATTCAGGAATCTATTTACGATAAGTTTATGCAGCGGGTATTAGAGCGAGTGAAAACCATTAAGCAAGGTGACCCCTTAGATATTAATACCCAAGTTGGCGCTCAGGTTTCTAAAGGGCAGTTAGACAGAATTATGAGTTATTTAGAGATAGGTAAAAACGAAGGTGCCGAGGTATTAACCGGAGGTGTCACCGCTGCCTTACCGGGTGAGCACAATAACGGCTATTACGTAAGCCCGACTATCTTAAAAGGCACTAATGACATGCGAGTATTTCAGGAAGAAATATTCGGCCCAGTCATCTCTGTTACCACCTTTAAAGATGAAGCAGAAGCACTGGCCATTGCTAACGATAGTGAATATGGCCTTGGCGCAGGAGTATGGACGCGCGACATGAACTTGGCGCAGCGTATGGGGCGTAAAATTGAAGCAGGTCGAGTATGGATAAACTGCTACCATGCCTATCCTGCCCATGCTGCGTTTGGCGGCTACAAGCGCTCGGGCATTGGCAGAGAAACGCACCAAGTAGCAATTTCTCATTATCAAAATACCAAAAACCTACTGGTGAGTTACGACGTTAACCCACTGGGCTTCTTTTAAGCTTTAACAGTCAGCCATAAAAAAGAGAGCTTAGGCTCTCTTTTTTTATTTGCTATCTTAATGACTAACAATACCTATGCAGGTTGGCCAGTGGCGGCTAATACTACTTCACGAATACACACGTTTTGCGGCTGGCCATAAGCGTAAGCGACAGCGTCGGCAATGTTTTGGGTATTAAGCACGCCACCCATTTCTTCTTTCCATACTTCATAGCCATCTTTAATCTCTTGGCTGGTTGTATGGCTAAGCAATTCAGTTTCTACCGCTCCTGGGGCAATCACGGTTACTCGTACGTTATCTCCTGCCACTTCTTCGCGAATGTTCTCGCTTACAGCATGAACCGCAAACTTGGTACCGCAATACGCAGCATGACTAGGAAAGGTTTTACGCCCAGCAATTGAACTCACGTTGATAATAGTGCCTTGCTGGCGCTGCTTCATACCTGCTAATACCAAGTGAATACCATTAAGTAAGCCCATAACGTTTACGTCCAACATGGTTTTCCACTCGCTAGGTGCTTGCTCGTGAGCCGCACCTAATAACATAACTCCAGCATTGTTTAACAACATATCTACTGGACCATACAAGGCTTCGGCATCTTTAATTGCTTGCTCAAAGTCGGCAAGCTCGGTCACATCAACTTTACGACAAAGGGTATTTGGCAGGTTTAGCGCCTCCAATCGTTCAATACGACGCGCTACCAATAACAGCGGATGCCCCGCAGCCGATAAGGTTTTTGCACATGCTTCGCCAATTCCAGAACTGGCACCAGTAATAACAACTAAAGGCTTAGACATAAGATTCTCCAATACATAAATAACCCACCACAAGACGCTACATTTGCGCTTGCTGCTTTATTGGCGCTAACTATAGTTCTGCTATATATAGGTGTAAAATATCGATTTCCTTTGGTTGTTATAGGCAATAATTATGGATGCGCGTTTACTAAGATCCTTTGTGGCAGTTTTTGAAGAGCGCTCGATGACAGCCGCCGCCGAGCGCTGTTATGTCTCTCAGCCATCACTATCTTCGGCCATTAAACAGCTTGAGTCTGAGTTAGGGGTTCAGCTGTTTATTCGCCACAAGCGCGGGGTTGATTTAACCGACCAAGCTCATCACCTTTACCCCATGGCCGTTCAAACGCTAGGTCAGCTCAAGCGCATGTCTAATCTGTTTGCTGAGCAACCGGCCAGCCTGCCGATTAAACTGGCTAATTTTGACGACCTAAGCCCTAGCTTGTTGGCGGAGTTTATTCAGCACAGTAAAAGCCAACAGCCATTGTTTAACTTTGAGCTACTCGATCACCAAGATAAAAGCGCTCAGGCCAGGCTAACTCTTGATGTGTTTAAACAAGAAGACGAGCTATTCATTCCACTTTGGCAAGAAGATTACGTACTGTGCGTACCTCGCCAACACCCGCTGGCGCAGCAAAACCAGGTAGAGATTGCAGCTTTAAACAACTACAATTTTATTGAATGTGTAGTATGTGAAGCCCACCAACAAACCTTGAGTTTGCTGGCTTCACAAGGCTTTGCAGTTAACTTGGTCGCCAAAGCGCAACACAAAACCCAAGTTAAACATCTAGTAAATGCAGGCATCGGCATCTCTTTTTTACCTACTGGCGTGCTCGAAACAGCGCCGCAACTACAGCAAGTAAAGCTGCTAGCACCTCGTATGTACCGCAGCATTGGTTTATGCATAAAAGCCAGCGCTAGTGCTAAACCTGCGCTAGCCGCATTAATTGATACGGCAAACACATGGCCAAACAACAACTAAACGAGCTAATAGCTATCAGCCAACTGGTAAACCCGCAAACTACTCACCATGGATGCAAAGTCATCACCCAAATATTTGATAGTTTGCGGCTGATTAGCCAACAAAGTAATGCTTGAATCGGAAAAGCGTCCCGGAGCATCACTTTCTAAATGAACAAAAAATGCCGGTTTATCTGCTAATAAAATAATGGTTCTAGTACTTTCATCCACCGCGCAAGAGACCTTAGCCTTGGCTAAAGGTAAGTTTTTGTAGCTATCCCCTACCCAAGTATTTTGAACGCGAGAACCTTCACATGTGAGTGAAACAATCAAAAAGCCTTGCGTACGCCACTCATCAAGTTGCGCTTTAGCACATTGCCACGCTGATACATTGGCATCTGGCTCAAGGCTTAAGGCCAACTGCTCGCTAAATTCCACCTTGCCTTGCCAGTTCACTCGCTGTAGGTACACCTTAATAGATTTGGTTTTGGGGCTGTCGTTCATTATCCGCAGTTCTAAACCCTGCTCATCCTCAATAAAACTCGGGTATTGCGGAGCAAAAAAGCGCTTGGCGTGATAGTGCAACTGCTTCCAGCGGCCGCTATATTCGATGCTCGACCACGAGCTTACCGGCCAATTATCATTAAGCTGCCAATACAGCATTCCTCTACATTGGGGGCTATTAGCTCGCCAAAAATCACAAGCCGTTTTTATCGCAAGAGCTTGTTGCACTTGGCTCAAATAAAGCATTTGTTCAAAGCTTGCCGGAAAGCGGAACATCCGCGTAAACATCTCGGTAATAATGCTATTACCACTAGGGTTCTTTTGATGCGCTTCAAAAGTGGGTGAGCAAATATTCCAGTCATCTTCCGGTACAAAGCTTTTCACCTCCGCTAATGACGGCCAAGACTGATAACCAAACTCAGAGCAAAAACGTGGCTTAATTTGTTGGTAAGCAGAGAAGGATTTACCCGAATGCCAAACATCCCAAAAGTGCATATCGCCTTTACTATCATCATGCCATGCATCGCCATAATCTAATGCGCCATTACAGGGCGAACTGGGCCAGAATACCCGGCTAGCATCGTGCTGCTCCACCGTCTGTTGAATAGCGCGATTAAGCCTGTCGTAATTCACCACATAACGTTCTCGATTAGCTTTGGATTCTGGGTACCAGTTAATTGCACCAATCACTTCGTTGTCGCCGCACCACAGCACAATACAGCTATGGTCACGTAAACGTTGAATTTGGTCGCTTAATTCAAGCTGCACGTTTGCCACAAACTCATCGGTACTGGGATACAATGAACAGGCAAACATCATGTCTTGCCACACCATTAAGCCTAACTCATCACACAGTTGATAAAACTCATCAGCCTCGTACTGGCCGCCGCCCCAAACCCGCAGCATGTTCATGTTGGCGGTTTTAGCATCAGTTAATAGCTGGCGATAACGCTCGGCTGTTTGCCTAGATGGCATCGCATCAAGCGGGATCCAGTTAGCGCCTTTGGCGGTAATGGGGCAATCGTTAATCACAAAGGTCATCGCAGAACCATGGCTATCGGCTCGCGTATCTAGCTCTAGTTTTCGTAAGCCTATCTTTTTCTCAATAAGCTGCTCAGCCAACTTAACTTGCAGCGAATATAAAGGCTGCTCACCATAACCTGCTGGCCACCATAGCTGTGGCTCCGCAATGTGGAATCGGGCCTCAGTAATGGATGAATCAGCTGCTGGCTGTATTTGCAAGGCATGCTCTGCAAATTGAATATCAATTGGTGAGCGGCAAGATGAGTCATGACTAACCTTAACCAACACATCCACGCTGTTGTCACGCCACTGCTGCTCAACTTGCACAGCTAACAATCGAGCTTGGTTGGTGAACTTAATTTCCACTGGGTCGTAGATACCATTCACCATCAAACAAATTCCCCAATCCCAGCCAGCGTGGCACTGCGACTTGCGTAAACTATTCATATAAGGAATTTGGTTGTTGCCCATGGAAGATGGGACGGCAAAGGGTAAAGTACTTGCTCGTTGCTTTGCGGCTAAATCAGAACGGGAAAACCGCACTTGCAGCTGATTACTGCCAGCCTTTAAATAAGGCTTAATATTGAAAGACCACAAACGAAACATATTGTCGCATTGCGCAACTAAATGCTGGTTAATATAGATATCGGCAATGGTATCGACACGACCTAAATGTAAATCGATAAAGTCACTGTCGAGCCGCTCAGCACTTACCTCAAAGCGGCTAGATAGCACCCAGTTAGCCTGGCCCACCCACTGAACATCTGCTTCATTGCAGGCTTGATAAGGATCGGCAATTAACCCCGCCTCAAGCAAGGCAGAATGGTTATCACCGGGAATCTGGCAAGCTACCTTAATCTCTGGGTATTCTGGAGAACTTAACAGCCAAGCTTGGTTTAGGAATATCTGCGTCATTTAAGCACTCACTAAGCATTACTAAATAAGATTTATAAGCAGCCTACGTAGTGCAGATATCAGGAACAAGAGATAGAGAAATGCTTTGTGGAAGGTATCAAAAATTACCGGTACTGGCTGATAGAGTTTCAAGAGAGTTGTCATAGAGTTATCGCGTTTTTTTTACTTTGTGCTTATAACTTCACCCACAAAAACACTGCGTTTATACACCAGCAAATGACAGTTACTATTTTCCACAGACGCCTGCACACCTCCATGCTGATATTCTTGTCAATTTTAGGTCTAGGTGGCTGATATAACTTAGGAAAGGTGATAGTCTATTTTAATTAATTGTATGAAAAGAAGAAAACTTCCTTTATTAAACAAGGAATATTTCCTCTCAATCATTTTTACTTTTTTAAAAATCTTGGCTTGCCCATGCCTATTAGTGAGATAGAGAAAAATGTTCACAGCTCCTAACAAAGCAATGAGTTGGAAACCGCTAAAGCAGCCCTCAAGATCACGGCGTTAAGTTTCTCTATGAAAATATCATCAGTTCAAAATAAGTATTATCGATATAGTTGTATATTTGTCTCTTTAACTGGATACATATGGGCAGCAATTTTTGTACAGCCTAAAATGCATGGTGGCACTATTTTTCAAAAGTTACTTCCCTACATAATTATTGTGGTTTGTGGCTATTGTTCATTAGAATGGTGGCGCGGTTGTTCTCGGTTTTATTCTAAATGTCTAGTTGGGATATGGGGTTCTACTTATTTTATCTTGATTCTTGTAGGACTCTTTTTTGGAGTGTCGAGATTAATTTAAATCTTTTAAGCTAAAACCTATGTAACCCAAACTTCTTCGTCATTTTATGATGCTTTGTAGATGTGCTTTGCTCCAAAAACAAGCCTACAACTTCGCCGCCAACTTCTTGGGCGTATCAAACAGTCGCAAATAAGCACTCTGCTCACTCCAATTCTGCCACTCTAAACCAGCCTCAATCACCGCTAGGCTTGCGGTAGGAAACTTAATTAAGTCTTCACCGGTTAAGTAGTTTACTAGGTCTTCAAAGGCTGGGTTATGCCCTACTAGCGCAATTTTACTTATTTGCTTAGGCAAGCTTTGAATATGTACCAGCAAATCTGCCCAGCGAAATGTATATAGGCTGTTTTCACAAGTGATTTGAAGGTCGACCTCTACCTCACTGCCTTTAAGGTATTGGCTGCGCTGTGCTAACCAATATTCGCAGGTTTGCTGGGCACGCAGAGCTGGTGAGTAATGTACTAATTCAAGCTGAGAAAACTGGCTAGCGTAGTGACTTGCCATAAGCTTTGCGGCCTTGTGGCCGCGCTCTGCTAAGGGGCGTTGTCTATCACCTAAACTTGGATCGTCCCAACTGGATTTAGCATGGCGAATTAACCAAAGTTGGCGAGACATACGCATAATCCTGCATTCTAAAAACAAAAAGCCTGCAAAGCAGGCTTTTAGCATAAGTGAATTAAAACTTAAGGGCGAGCTAACATGTCGCCAATACCGATCCACTTGTAAGAGGTTAACTCTTCCAAGCCCATTGGGCCGCGAGCATGCAGCTTTTGGGTAGATACTGCCACTTCGGCACCTAAGCCAAATTGCGCACCATCGGTGAAACGGGTTGAAGCATTAACATAAACAGCGGCAGAGCCCGCAGCATTCACAAAACGCTCTACAGCATTTAAGTTATTCGACAAAATTGCGTCAGAATGGCTCGCGTTGTGCGTACGCATGTGAGCGATTGCTTCTTCTACATCGGCAACAACTTTTACACCCAAGGTGTAGCTTAGCCATTCTGTATCAAAATCACCTTCGCCAGCCGCTTGTAAGTCTTGCGCGTTTGCCAAGCCAGCCATGGCGTTTTCGGTAGCCACTAACTTAACCGAGGCCTTATTCATGCGTTCCGCTAGCATTGGCAGTAACTCGGCAGCTACGTTTTGGTCAACTAACAGGCTGTCTAAGGCATTACAGGCCGATGGACGCTGCACTTTAGAGTTTTCAATTACATCTAATGCTGCTGCTAAATCTACCGACTTATCAACGTAAATATGGCTAATGCCAAAGCCGCCGATAATCACCGGAATGGTGCTATTCTCCTGACACATCTTGTGCAGGCCAGCACCACCACGTGGAATAATCATATCCACGTATTCGTCTAAACGAAGCAGCTCTGCTACCAGTTCACGATCAGGCTTTTCGATGTATTGAACCGCAGCCGCTGGTAATCCACTTTGCTCTAAAGCAGATTGAATAACAGCAACTAAGGCCATGTTTGAGTGGAAGGTCTCTTTACCGCCACGCAAAATACTGGCATTGCCGGTTTTTAAACATAGCGCTGCGATATCAATAGTTACGTTAGGGCGAGCTTCATAAATAACCCCTACTACGCCAAGCGGCACACGGCGGCGAGATAGGCGCAGGCCATTTTCTAATACGCGGCAATCCATTTCGCTACCTATAGGATCGTTAAGCGAAATAACGTTGCGAACATCGCTAGCAATACCTGCTAGTCGCTCACTGTTTAGCATTAAGCGGTCAAGTAAAGCTTCAGATAAACCCGATTGGCGAGCGGCGTCTAAATCAATTTTGTTAGCCGCTAAAATGCTCTCTTGCTGAGCTTCAAGCTGATCAGCAATTGCCGCCAAGGCTGCGTTTTTTTGGCTAGTACTTAAGGTGGCCAAATCAAAGCTGGCTTGTTTAGCCTGTTGACCAAGTGTTTGTAAGCTCATCTAACAATTCCTATTTTAAAACTAAATCGTCACGGTGCACCGCAACTGATCCGTAGCCATAACCCAGAGTCTTATCAATTTGCTCTGAATGTAGCCCTTTAATTAAATTCATATCTTTGGCCGGATAGCGGCAAATACCACGGGCAATTTCACCACCTTGCGGATTTACAATGCGTACTACATCGCCGCGGTTAAACTCGCCGTTAATCGCGGTAATCCCTTTGGGCAGCAAACTAGAACCACGCTCTACTACTGCTTTACATGCGCCGTCATCCAATACTAACTCGCCATGTGGAGGAGGCCCAGCCAAAATCCATTGTTTGCGATTTTCTAGTGGGCTATTGGTTGGCGGGAAACGAGTGCCAACACTTTTTCCTTCACTTAAGCGGGTAATTACGTTCTCACTGTGGCCTGCGGCTATTACTACTTCAATGCCTGCTCTACCGGCTATTTCGGCGGCTTGCAGTTTAGTTGCCATGCCACCAGTCCCTAAACCGCTTACACTATCGCCCGCTAAAGAGCGAATAGAGGCATCAATCTCGGCCACTTCTTCAATGAGTTTTGCATCCGGGTTATTACGCGGATCGGCAGTAAACAGACCAGGTTGGTCGGTTAGCAATAATAGTTTGTCTGCTTCGCCTAAAATAGCCGCTAGCGCCGACAAATTGTCGTTATCACCCACTTTAATTTCTGCAGTGGCTACCGCGTCATTTTCGTTGATGATAGGCACAATACCGTGATTAAGTAGCGCTTTAAGCATGTCTTTAGCGTTAAGGAAACGCTCGCGGTCCTCTAAATCGGCGCGAGTTAACAGCATTTGGCCTACATGAATATCGTAGATGCTAAATAGGCTTTCCCATACTTGAATGAGCCGGCTTTGCCCAACTGCAGCAAGCATTTGCTTATTAGCAATGGTGGGCGCGATATTGCCATGGGTTAGCGATAAGTGCTCGCGACCGGCGGCAATGGCTCCAGAAGTAACCACAATAAGTTGATGACCCGCCTTTCGTAGCAGCGCGCATTGGCGTACCAGCTCTATCATATGAGCGCGGTCAAGTTTAGACGTGCCGCTGGTTAACACACTGGTGCCTAACTTAACGACGATGGTTTGCTTCGACATGCTATTTTACTATTCCAACTCGGCTAAAATGCAAAGCGAGTATTCTACCTGATATTAAACCGACGCACAGAGCCTGTGCGCCATTTTTTTTGGGGAACTCTTCGGCTTACGCTGCCGGGAGAGCTAAATTGGGGGACAAAGAGGGGGCAGCGCTTAGGTCTAACTCCAACTTTTGCAGTGTATCCAGCAGCTTTTGATAAAACACCTCTAGTGACTGTTGCACTTCTGTTTGGTGTTTACTTGGAATGGTACCTTCCTGCCATTCGCCTTGCTTGTCGTATAAACCAAACCAGTAGTGATATTCAAAACTGTCTTCGTTTACCCGTAATTCAAACCACCAGCCATAAAACTCGCGTTCATCAGCTGCAGGTTTAGAGCTTACACAAGAGGCAAGGCAATCAAAAAAGTACATTTCTTTGCTGCTGTGTTCTTTACGAAAATACGGACCCATGGCCGTAAATCTCGATGTTAACTTTCCATGGCTTGGCCAAGTCACTTCCATGCGCTTAATCTCTCCACAGTAGGACAATAGTTTGTATAACGTACCGTATGTCCATAATGACCACAATTAAGCTAAATCACAATTGCTTTTGTAGCCAATGCGTGACCTTAGTGAAGATCTGATTGTAATTTTGTAGTGAATCAAGCTCTTTCAGCACTTCAACCTTGCAATTTGGCGAAGCCATACTAAGCAAAGAAACATCGGTTTCTGGGCATATTGCGTCATTTTTACGGCCAACCACAAACATTGGCAACTTTGTTCTTGGCCCGCCAAGTATACCCTGAGTTTTCAAGGACAAAGGCATACAGCGATAATAGAGTCCTTCAGTATTTGAAGCATTCACGCCACTGCGATTAGCTAAACAATCTTGATACATTTGCGGTAAGTTATTAAATCGCTGGATATCACTAAATAACCTATCTACTGGTGCGCCAATAGTTACCACTGCGCGCAAACGCTCGGCGGCAACAAAAGCTAAGCGAGCAGCTACGTTACCGGCAAAGCGATAACCCAGCATGGCAACACGCGCATCATCGACCCAGGGCACCTTTGGCAAGTGATCTAATATAGCCAAGTGAATACGGCTGCTATCTTGTTGTAGCTTCCAGTTAAGGCAATGCCCCGCTCCTGGCATGTCTACGGTTAACATGGCAATACCTGCAGGCGCTAAGAAGCGTTCAAAAAACGGGTAAAGCTCAGTTTGAATGGTGTCTAAGCCTCCACTCACCATCACCACTGGTTTTACAGAGTCGGTATCTGGAAGGTGCAAATAACAAGCAACTTGTTTACCGTCTATCGGTACGTTTATGGTTTTACACTCATATTTACTTTGCTCTGTAGCAGCCATTAAATTGCTGTGAGCTAAAGCATGAGCAGAAGCAACTAAATCATCGCCCTTAAAATGTGGGTAGGCAGCAATAGTAGCGCTATAGCTAGCGAGTAAGAATTCTTGATAGGCTTTATCTCGCTGACCATTTTGCTCGGCATCTTTAGCTGAAATTTGGTGTTTAACTGCACGTTGCATCCATTCGTAGTTCCAGTTGCCCGGCTGGTAACCGCCAATGGTATCGAGCAACTCGCTAGTGCGCGGCTTATCGCACATTGCGATATCTGCAAACAGGCTTTCTGTTTCGATAGGATCTAAGCCTAACCAAGCCCAGTATTCTCTGCGCAAGATACGGTACCAGTTGCGACCTTCTTCTTGGCCTACAGCGCTTAATTGAGCCGCGCTCGAGTTAGACACGGTGGATGTTTCCACCACATTAATACGAGGTTTAAACAATACTTCCGACAGATTTTCTTTCAAAACAACCTACTCACTTGCTTATCAACTTATAAAATATATCACAAAAAAAAGCCGCCACTATGTGACGGCTTAGGATGCATTCTAAATGACTAAGCTTTAGAAGAACGCAAACTTAAGTACAAATACAGCAGCCAGTACCCAAACACTTAGTGGTACTTCTTTGTAGCGGCCAGCTAGTAACTTAATAACCGCGTAAGAAATAAAGCCTAATGCAATACCGTCTGCGATAGAGAACGACAATGGCATTAAGATAGCCACAATCGCTGCTGGAGCCGCTTCAGTAAGGTCAGTCCAATCTACATTAATTAAGCCCGACAGCATTAAAGTACACACATAGAACAGTGCGCCAGCTGTCGCGTAAGCTGGGATCATGCCCGCCAGCGGCGAGAACAATAGAGCAAGAATAAACAAAACGCCCACAACCACAGCTGTTAAGCCAGTACGGCCACCGGCTTCAACACCTGCGCCACTTTCGATGTAAGAAGTTGTACTTGAAGTACCTAATAGAGAACCGGCGATAGTGGCACTAGAGTCTGCCATCAACGCTTTCTTAAGATTAGGTAAACGGCCTTTCTCATCAAGCAAGTTTCCGCGCTGGGCAACTGCAGTTAAGGTACCTGCGGTATCGAACAAATCTACAAATAAGAAGGCAAAAATAACGCTAATCATGGTGACATCTAAGGCCCCCATAATATCTAACTGCAAGAAGGTAGGCGCTGGATTTGGTGGCATAGAAACAATGCCGCCATATTGAGTGTAACCCAATACAATAGACAGTACCGTAATCGCCAAAATAGAAATTAATACACCGCCTTTTACCTTACGGTATTCAAGACCAATGATTAAAAAGAAACCTAAAGCAGCCAGAATCATCTGGTGCGGGTTTTCTTTGCCTAAACTTACTAAGGTAGCTGGGTTATCAACCACAATACCTGCGTTTTTAAGCGCAATAAAACCAAGGAATAAACCAATACCTGCAGCAATACCTACACGTAAAGTTTGCGGAATCGAGTTAATAATCCACTCACGCACTTTAAATAGGCTTAGCAAAATGAAGATAACACCCGACAAGAACACGGCACCTAAAGCAACCTGCCATGTGTGGCCCATGCCTAGTACAACGCCATAGGTAAAAAAGGCATTTAAGCCCATGCCTGGCGCTTGAGCAATTGGGTAATTAGCGTACAAGCCCATAATGAAACAGCCAATGGCCGCAGCCAAACAGGTTGCAACAAAAACTGCACCTTGATCCATCTCGGTGGCAGCAAGCATGCTAGGGTTAACAAAGATAATGTAGGCCATGGTTAAGAAGGTGGTTAAACCTGCAATGACCTCTGTGCGCACATTGGTTCCGTGCTCTTTTAGCTTAAATAGTTTCTCTAACATAACGGCGTATGTTCCTTGGACAGACAGTTGGTTATTTTGGGCCACTAACAGGCATTCCATTATGCTGCTAGCAGAAATCGCGAGGCATTATATTCATCCCAAATCTAAGAAGCTACCTGATGATGCAACCAACCTGCGCTAGATCAGCAAAAAAAGCTAAAATCACCAACTCATAACGTTAATATGCTTCGAAATGCGGTAATTATTTAGTTTATATGGGAATTTTGATGCTTTCTTGATAGTGATTATCATGCTAGCCACTAGTAACAAAACCATTAGTTAAAGAGATGATTTATTGCGCCCAAACAATTATTCCACCAAAAAGCACATTAACAGACTTATATTCACAGTTTTGAGCTGCTAGAGTTCTATTAATTCTAGTAATACAGTTTAAAAGGTGGCTTTGTGTCTACACTATCTTCACTACATCCCCAGGGTTTATGGCAACACTTCGAAACAATGTGTTCTATCCCCCACCCCTCTAAGCACGAACAAGCAATGATTGACTGGGTAATGGGTTTAGCTGCCGAACACCAACTTGAACATTTTCAAGATGAAGTGGGCAACGTAATTATTAAAAAACCTGCCACCGCAGGCATGGAAGATCGCCAAGGCGTAATACTGCAAGCTCACCTAGACATGGTGCCGCAAGCCAATAATGATACCCAACACGACTTTACCAAAGATCCTATTCGCCCTTATATCGATGGCGAATGGGTTACCGCTGAAGGCACAACGCTGGGCGCAGATAACGGCATTGGCGGCTCATCTATATTGGCCATTTTAACCAGTAACGACATCACTCACGGCCCTATTGAAGCCTTATTTACCATTGATGAAGAAGCGGGTATGACTGGCGCCTTTGGTCTGCAAGCTGGTGTGCTTGAAGGTAAACTGCTAATCAACACCGACTCCGAGCAAGAAGGTGAAGTTTACATGGGCTGTGCCGGTGGCGGCGATACCAACGTGAGCTTTCCTCTTGAGTACCAAGCAACCCAAAGCAATCAATTAGCCATTGAATTAAGCATTAAAGGCTTAAAAGGCGGTCACTCGGGTTGCGACATTGATACTGGCCGCGCCAATGCCAACAAATTATTAGTGCGTTTACTGGCAGCCATGCAACAGCAAGGCATTGAGCCAATCATTTGCGAGATACAAGGCGGAAGCCTGCGCAATGCGATTCCTCGCGAAGCCAGCTGTAAATTGGTGTTTAACGCAGCAAAACACCCAGAGCTTGAGCAGGTTATCGAAGCACAAACCCTTGAGATAGTTGACGAGTTTGGGCTAGTTGAAACAGCTTTAAGCATTACTAGCCAGCAGGTTGCTACTCCAGAGACAAGCTTGAACACTAGCTTATCTCAACAAATTATAGCCAGCTTAAATGCCTGCACCAACGGCGTTGTAAGCATGAGCCAAACGGTTACCGGTGTAGTAGAAACCTCACTTAACCTTGGCGTAATTAGCCAAACAGAATCAACCATTGATGCAAAAATATTAGTGCGTTCGCTCATTGATTCAAGCCGTTTACAAGTTGAAGCGAGCTTAGCGTCACTGTTCAGTTTAACCAACGCTAAGATTAGCCACACTGGCGCCTACCCAGGCTGGAAACCAGAAGCTAACTCGGTAATGAAAAACGTCGTTCAGCAAAGCTACCAAGAGCTATTTGGCAAGTGCCCAAATGTGATGGTGATTCATGCGGGCTTAGAATGTGGCTTATTTAAAAGTGCTTACCCAGAATGGGACATGGCTTCTTTTGGCCCTACCATTAAGTTCCCACATAGCCCTGATGAGAAAGTAGAAATTGCCGCTGTAGAAAAATACTGGCAACTACTACTCAGTGTGCTGAAAAACATCCCAACTAAATAGTAAATTCTGTTTAAGAAGGCAAACTGGTTTCTCTGCCAGTTTGCCTTATATATCAAAGCTCTCCTCCAGCGAGTTATAGTTCCAAAACTCTGTTTATTAAATTATTAATATTGCCCTCAACAAGACGGCGAGCTGTGCTAATATCGCAGCCTTTAATTTTTAGTGTAAACATTGATTTAGAAGGAACTAACAATGGCTGAAACCAATGCCAGTGCAGAAAAAAGCCCTAGATAGCCTAAACAAGCTAAAAAAAGGTGGATTTCAATTTAACTTTAAGTTTGTTTTCATTTTGCTAGCCCTCGCGGGATTAGGCTACACCTTAAGTAACTCATTTTTCTATGCAGAACCGGGTTACATATACCACGTTAGAACTGTTACCGGTAATGAAGCGGTAGTCACTGAAGTTGGTTATAAGTTTTATCCTTTTGGCCGTTACAACTCATGGAAGAGAGCAATGACCGTGCAGTCTTTATCGGGTGCTGCTACAAACTCTATCCGCGCGGAAAAAGACTCTGACAACTCCTCAGCTAGCCTTCCGCCAATGAGCATTATGTTCTTAGACCAAGTAGACGCTCATGCCGAAGCCACCGTGCGTTTTTCGATTCCTGCCGACCATGAATCTTTCTTAAAACTGGCCCATGAATTTAGATCGCCGGAAAACTTATTACGTACCGCACTGATACCAGCCTTTAAAGAAACCTTGCAAGCAAATGCTTCATTAATGGCAGCCGAAGAATACTATGCAGGCGGAAGAACTGAATTCAACTCAGAGTTTGAAAACCAAATGAGTAGCGGTATTTTCTTAGTTAAACGTGAAGAAATCACCATACACTCAAAACAGTCTACAGGCACTGCCAACGCCGCTCTGGGCACCGACCAAGAAGAATATGGTGACGATAGCAAAACAGTATTTGTGGTGAACAAAGTACTAGATACAAACGGCTTACCGATGCGTAAGTCCCAGCGCTTCACCGATTTTGGCGTAACGGTAGTATCAGCATTAGTGACCGATATGCGCCCGAATGCCAAGTTTATTGAGCGTATGCAGCTCAAACAAAAAGCCTCAGCAGACCGAGCCATTGCTCGCGAGCAGCGAGTTCAAGAGGAAGAGCAACGACTACTCGCCATTGCTCGTGGTGAACGTGAAGTCGCAGAGCGTCAAGCTCAAGCAAAGGTTGAGCAGATTCAAAAAACCACCGAAGCGCAAACCGACAAACAGCTTGCTATCACCAATGCAGAGAAGTTAAAGGCTCAGGCAGAGATCTCTAAAGAAACGGCTGAAATCGACCTAGAAAAAGCCCGTATCGAAGCTGAAACCAAACGAACCTTGGCAGAAGCAGAAGCCTATCAAAAGCGGGTAATTCTTGAAGCGGATAACGCCTTAGCTCAGAAACTAGAAGCGGAAGTAAAGATTCAAGCGCTTTGGGCAGAAGCCTTTGCAAAACGTAACGTACCTACAAACGTTTTTGGCGCAGGTAGTCAATCAGGAACACCCTCAGGCAGCGACGCTGAAACGCGAGCGTTTATGCAAATGTTAACTTTAGATGCAGCTAAACGACTTAGTTATGACCGAGACCTTACTAAATAACCTAAGCTCGGGATAATAAACTGGTTTCTAGCGGCTATTTTTACTTATTTCGGTGTTGAAGATGCTTGCAATAGGCTAGCTATTGACGCGCAGCTTCGCCTTGAACTAAGCAAAACTATCTCGACAGAAACATGACACTAGATTAAGTACTTGGTTGCAAAGCTATCGTCACTTCCTTATCCCGAGTTCAGGTTAAGTAGTTAACGATTCAAACGGCAAAACCAGTTGTGGTGACTGGTTTTGCTGCTCATAAGCCAAACCAATATGCAAACCAATTAGCCGCACCGCCTTTCCCTTCCCTCTAGCAAGCGCCTCTTCAAACAACTCCAATAATGCCGACTCATCAATATGCTGACACTGTTGTTCTTTGGTAGTTTGTTGAAAATCTGCAAATTTTACTTTCACCCCAAGTTTATTCATCTTGGCTTGCTTTAAGTGCTTTTCACTGCGCCGCTTAAGCTCAGGCAGCAAGGCTAACAAGCGTTCTACCAAAATAGCTTGGTTACCTTCGTCTTTAGCAAAGGTGCGCTCTACCGCCACCGATTTTCGCTTACGATCGTTACTTACAGCGCGCTCGTCTACCCCCTGACAACGCAGCCACAACATCTCGCCAAATTTACCAAATAGCTGCTTTAACTTGTCTTTATCTGCACGGCGAACATCACCGCCGGTATACAAACCTTGATGATGCAGCTTCTCAATGCTCACCTTGCCAACACCTGAAATTTTTTCAAGCGCTAAGGTCTCGATAAACTCACTGACTTGCTGCGGTTTAATGACATATACGCCATTGGGTTTGTTTAAATCTGAGGCGATTTTGGCTAAAAACTTCACAGGCGCTACACCAGCAGATGCTGTTAGACCTGTTTTAGCAAAAATATCTTGGCGGATTTGTTCAGCGATGAGTGTGGCCGAGCCTTTGCAGGCCTCACTATTACTTACATCTAGGTAAGCTTCATCCAAAGACAGCGGCTCGATAGCATCGGCGTATTCATGAAAAATGCCTTGTACTTGTTTACTCACTTCTTGGTAAACCTGCATGCGTGGAGGCACCAATACCAAATGAGGGCAAAGCTGCAAGGCTTTATGGGTTGGCATAGCTGAGCGAACACCATATTCACGCGCAAGGTAGTTACAAGTAGTCAACACCCCGCGACCGCTGCGCATCCCGCCTACAGCCAAAGGAACATTGGCTAGCTCTGGCTGGTCTCGCATTTCAACAGCCGCATAAAAACAGTCCATATCAACATGGATTATTTTACGTTGTATTGGCTGTAAATCTGCCACAGCTATCGCCTCAAAACTGTATATAAACACAGTATGCGATATTTTACTAAAAATTCAAAGTAACAGAGCCACTTTCCTTCTAAAGTAAAGTGGCTCTATTTGGTAAACAATTGAATTGTGTTATTGGGTCTTTTTAAGGAATAAATTAGACAGGGTAAATTGGTCGGGAATACCCGTTTGCGGAATGCCGATGTCTTTTTGATACTTAACAAATACTTCCACATCCAATGGGGTAAATACTGAGCCATCAACCGAGGTATTGTAATACCCTAAAAACTTTAAACGCTGCTTAGCTCGCTGCAAAATCTCTACATAATAATAAGAGTTTGCATCGGCCACAGAGACCTGCACTAACGGGCTCTCTTTTTCTAAGCGAATTGGAAACACCGTTTTAATTAAGCTATTTACTGCGTCTAAGTACTTAATATCGGGGTTAGCTTTACAATGACGCTGCAGTAATGCCAACAACAACTCGGTAGTTTGCCAAGGCACAACATCATAGTTTGAGGGCTGAAATTGATTGTAAGAAGTCACGTAACCTTCTAACCAACCACCATAAAGTAAGTAATCAGAATTTTTCTGTTGAGCGCTTTGAGTAAAGTCACTACAGCTTTTTCTTGCGGCGCCTTTTGCAGCAAATTTACCAGAATCGTCAGCAGCCAATGCACTGCTGCTAATAAACACCGCAATCGACCAAACAACTATTAGTATATGTTTCATGACACCCCAAAAAGATTAAAGCCTAAGTTTTCACTTAGGCTTTTAAAAACAATACTATTTATAATAAGCACTGAGTTTTTTTCGTCCAGCCCAAAATGCCATAACTAGACCAAACATAAATAACGTTGGCGACTCTGGCACACTGTTGTTATCTGGAACAAATACCGTAACGGGTAGCTGCGATACTTGGAAGCTGCCCGTTTCGACAAAAGACAAACCGGTAACAAATGCCAGTGGACTGGTAGGATCCAAGCCAAGATCTAAGTTAATGCCGCTTAAGGTGAAGGTACTTACAGGATCAAAGTTGATACCAAACTCAAACGTTTCTCCTGCTGCTAATGCAATTTGCTGCAATACTCCTTCAAACAAAAACTCAATCACGTAACCATCTGGGTCATTCACCGAAGCTAATGAAGGTGCGGTAACTGAAGCAAACATACCATCAGTAGAGTAGACATAACCAGCTGCTACATCAGGGTCGATCCAAATCGTTTCACCACTTTGTACCTCGGGTAGGTCAAATACAAAGGCACCATTTTCATCAGTAGGGTTACTCGGATCCGGCAAAATCGGCACAAATTCAGATTCGCCTAATTCACCAAAGCTACTTAAGAAGATAGTCGTATCTAACACGCTATCGCCGGCATCAGCCAAAATGAAAGTAAAGGTGTTTACCCCTGGCTGTACTGGAGCATCAAAACGCAACTGCGGATTGCCGTTTGGTGCTAGTACACCATCAAGCTCAGTACCTCGAATGTCACTCATATCTGGATGGTCAATATTGATAGGTAACAAAGGGTCACCTGCACTAGAACCGGTGGGTAAGGCTCCTGCGATATTTTCACCATTTAAAAATAAGCCAAAGCCATCGGTGACAGTACCACCAACAAACTCCGGCCACTCTTCAGAGCCAAATACCCCGAAAAAAGTCAATGTGGTAGGGTCGACTGAATTTACCGTGAAGCTAATATCTAACTGCACCGGATCAAAATGGCCTTGAATACCCGTTAAAGGGGTTAACATTGCGTTTTGCTCAGCAGTTGCTGCAGTGTCAAAACTTCCGGTAAACCCACTGTCAGTATTTGGCCCATCCTCATACGATTTAACTAAACCAGAGCTAAGAACCACTCCGCCTTCCGAGGGAATACCATATACGCCAGACTCATTGGTGAAAGTACCAGCTTGCCCAAGACCAGATTGAGACAAAGTCGCCGAATTGATAACAATACTTGAATCAGGAACTAACAAAGATTCAGCTAGCTCCATTGCATCAAAACTTTCTGTTATAACGATAGCAGAGGCCATAGGCGCATAGAGCGATCCAATCGCTAACGAAACCAGCGAGGCCTGCAAAACTTTTTTGTTCATGACAGCTTCCCTTCCTTAAATAACGAGTGAACTTAAAAGTCTATTTAGTGAGCAAAAAGCACGCCAGCTGAAGACATAAAGATAAGGCAATGATAAATATATAAATAGTTTTTTATAACAGCTAAGTTCTTGGGTTGATTGTAAATAAAACTGACAGATTCATTTATAATATAATTACACTTTAGCTCGTGACCCGGTGGTTAAGGTGAGGTGGCGAAAACGTAGCTCGTTTTTTGCTGAACACCCTAGCTACCAAGCCTTTGCTTGAGTACTATTGCTAGATTAAATAGGCAAAAGGAAGCTCAAGCAGTGAATGATGCTCGTGTTAGTCAATTAAGTGTTTATCCGATTAAGTCAACCGCAGGTATTCATCTAAATCATGCCTTTGTTGAAGAGCATGGCTTAGCCTTTGACCGGCGCTTTGTGGTTTGCCAACCGGATGGCAAACAAATTACCGCACGTACTCACCCAAAGCTGGCTCAAGTTCATGCTGCGCTTACCCAAACCGGTTTGCAGCTAAGAGCAGAGAACATGCCAAACTTAGCGATACAATATGCCGAGTTCTCTAGTCACTACAAAGAGATAATGATTTGGAAAGATACAGTGCAAGCCCAGCATTGCAGTGAATCTTACGACCAATGGTTTAGTCGCTATTTGGGGGAAAAATGCCATTTAGTATTTTTTGGTGAACATTCATCTCGTTTGGTAAAACAGCGTGAAACCCAAGTTGCATTTGCCGATGGTTACCCACTGTTACTGATCTCAGAAGCATCACTCGAAGACTTGAACCTGCGCTCTACCACCAAGCACAGCATGGAACAATTTCGCCCTAACTTAGTGGTTAAAAATACTGAAGCCTTTGCCGAGGACGGCTGGAAGCGCTTTAAGATTGGTGAAGTAGAATTTGAAGTGCAAAACCCTTGCTCACGTTGTGTATTTACCACCCTTGACCAGCGCACTGGTGAGTTTGATGCCAACAAAGAACCACTTAGTACTCTAGCTAAGTATCGCCAAGGTGAAGACGGCAATCTTTATTTTGGGCAGAATGTTGTGGCGCTTAACAGCGGAAATATTAGCTTATACGACCCAGTAGAAGTGCTTGAAACTCGCACACCAGAGCGTTACCCAGAAAACGTAAATAAACGAAGCCAAACTTCCCCAGACAAACAACAGTGGCAACAAGGTGAGGCACTTGAGTTACGTTGTTTAGCAGTAAAACAAGAAACTCACGATGTAAAAACCTTTATCTTTGAGGCCCCCGAGCAAACCTTGAGTGAATATTTGCCTGGCCAATATATAGGCTTCGAGTTTGAAGTTGACGGAAAGCCACTGCGCCGCAACTACACGCTTTCTAGCTCTCCTACTCGCCCACAACGCTTAGCCATTACCGTTAAACGGGTGCTTAATGGCCAAGTGTCTAACTGGCTTCATGATACCCTCAAGCCAAACATGAGCTTAAAAGCCCATGCTCCCGATGGCGATTTTCATGTTAAGCAAAGCAGCAACGCCAAATTACTTTTACTCTCCGCCGGCAGCGGTATTACCCCTATGTTGTCGATGATGCGCTATTTAAGTGATTTGAATATCGACCGCGACATCGTGTTTTTGCATAGTGCTCATAGTGAAAATGACCTCATTGCCAAGCAAGAGCTAGCGCTACTTAGCCAAAGCTTTAGTCACTGCAGTATCCGCTATACACTCACCCAACAAGCCCCTGAAAACTGGCAAGGCTATCAAGGTCGCCTAAACCGAGGCATGTTAATGGATGTAGCAGATTTAGAACAACGCGCTGTTTATGTATGTGGCCCGCAAACCTTTATGCAAAGCGCTAAAGAACAACTGTTAGCCTTAGGTTTACATGAAGACGATTATTACGAAGAGAGCTTTGGTCATCACCCAACAACGACTTCAGAGACTAAAGCGCTGAATATTTTATTCGACAGTTGGGATACCTACCTTCAAGGCAACAATCAGCAAAACTTATTAGAGCAAGCAGAACAAGCAGGCCTAAACTTACCTTACTCTTGTCGTGGCGGCTTTTGTGGCAGCTGCAAAGTTAAGCTGCAAAGTGGTGAAGTTGAAGTATTAGAAGATAGCGGATTAACCGACGATGAAAAACAACAAGGCTATATCTTGAGTTGTAGCTGTATTCCCAAAGGGGATGTCTGCATTACTCAGGATTAGCAAAAATCTAATCATTATTAAACTAACAGGAAGACAATATGAAGTTTCTTCACACCATGGTTCGAGTTAAAGATCTCGACGAGTCCATGCGATTTTACTGCGATTTACTTGGCATGAGCGAAGTGCGTCGTTACGAAAGCGAACAAGGGCGATTTTCTCTTATCTATTTGGCTGCCGATGAAGACATTGAGCGAGTAAAAGCCGAAAACGCACCTTGCTTAGAGTTAACTTACAACTGGCCAGATGAAGATGGCCAACAGGAAAGCTACACCGGCGGTCGTAACTTTGGTCACATTGCGGTGTCGGTAGAAGACATTTACGGCTTGTGCCAAAAACTGCAAGATGCCGGTGTAACCATTAACCGCCCACCAAGAGACGGCCACATGGCATTTATCGTTTCTCCAGATGGAATCTCTGTAGAACTCTTACAACAAGGTGAATCTCTACCTCCACAAGAGCCTTGGGCATCTATGCCAAGCACTGGTTCTTGGTAAGAATTAAGGCCCTAAATAACAACTTGTAAACTTGGCGATACGGAATAAAAAACTGTATCGCCCTTTAGATTTGACCGGAGAGTCAAATAATTATAGGAAAGCGAGAGTAAAATTTGATAAACTGCTTACAATTGTAAACACATTGTGAAGCCGCATTAATGGATGAAAGCGACAAGATAATCGCCGAACTGCGCGAGCAAAATCGGCATCTACAATCCCAACTCGATGACACTAAAAACCTTCTTAATATTGCCCTAAACGACAGCGGACTTGTGCTTTGGGAGCAGGATATTCCTAGTGGTAGGCTTAGTCTTTACAATTGTGAATACGGAAAAATTTGTGGCATTTCAGCTTCTGAACAGGAAGCACTCTACGAAAATTGGAAATCTAACCTTCACCCCGAAGACAAAGAGCTAGCTATTAATGCTTTTGAGTCAATGATCCACGGGCATAGTAATGAATACAATATTGAATATCGCATGGTGCATCAAGATGGTAGTACTCGCTGGATTAAAGACCGCGGCACCATTCAAGAGTATGATCGCGACAATAACCCACTTCGAGTGATTGGCACGCATATCGATGTCACTCAACTGCGCGTAGACCAACACCGCTTATCTAAGTTGGCCCACCATGACACCTTAACGGGTTTACTAAACCGCCATGCATTTGAAACGGAGTTCAACCGATTTTGCCAAACCATAGATGCCAACGGCGGCACCTTAATGTTTGTCGATTTAGATCAATTCAAGCCAATTAACGACCAGTATGGCCATACTGCGGGCGATCACATACTAAAAGCTTGTGCTAAACGTATCCAAGATAGCTGTCCTGAAAAGGCAAAGGCAGGGCGCATTGGCGGCGATGAGTTTGCCATACTGCTGCCCTTTAGTGATACCGAGCAGCTAGAGCAACAGGCTAGAACATTGCTCGATAGTTTCAACCAAACTCATAGTTTTAATCATATTGAAGTTTCGGTGAGCCTAAGCATAGGTATGTGCAGCTTTCACCGTCACAACGAAGAATTTAACCAAATTCTCCATCGCGCAGACCAAGCCATGTACCAAGTTAAACATAATGGCAAAAACAACTACGCGTTGTGGAAGGCCCCTACCCCAAAGTAGCTATTTATAAGAATTTTTGATTGTAGAATAACTACTTATCAAATAATCCTGCCTTATTTCTGATCACTTACTTAGAGTGACTGGTATTATTAAAACTACTCAACCAACGCTGAATTTGCAGCTTTCGCAGTGAAAACAAGCCAGCAACCACTACTAAATAAAGCACCGGTTCTAACCACCCCGACTTTAATGACCACCAAAAGTGAACCAGAACAAGCAAGGTTATAGGATAAACTAAGCCATGCAATTGCAACCAACGACGCCCTAGTTTTTGTTGTAAGGCTTTAAGCGAAGTAATGCTCATTGCTAGCAATACCACAAAGGCAACCATGCCCAACCAAATGTAAGGTCGTTGGATATTCTCCTGCCAAAATAGCTGCCAATCTAAACCTAAATCAATCACCAAGTAAGCCGCTAAATGCAACAGTGCATAAACGAACACATAAAGGCCAATTAAGCGCCGATAAGCTAATAAGCTAGGTAACTTAAACCTACGTGACACAGGCGCTAAACAAAGCGTAATAACTAAAATGTTTAATGCACTGTTCGCTAGGTAATGAATAATAGCTTGAACGGGGTCTCCTCCCCACCAGCCATTAACGACCGCTAAAACACAATAAAACAACGGGCATAATAACAGCAGGTGCAATAGGCCTTTTAGTTGCCAACGATAGCTGGCAAGCGTTTTGTTTATAGCTTTACTCACCTAAGCACCATTAGAAGTAGCGGGTTAAATCCATGTTTTTGTATAAGTGGGCAACCTGCTCACCATAACCATTGAACATTTCGGTATCGATACGCTTGCGTCCCAATAAACCCGCGTCATCAATTCTACGTTCAGACGCTTGGCTCCATCGAGGGTGGTCGACCTTGGGATTTACATTGGCATAAAAGCCATACTCATGGGGTGAAAGGATATTCCAAGTGGTGGGCGGCTCTACTTCGGTAAAGCGAATTCGTACTATCGACTTAATGCTCTTAAACCCATACTTCCAAGGCAGAACTAAGCGCAATGGCGCACCGTTTTGCGCAGGTAAGGTTTTGCCATACATGCCCACTGCCATAAAGCTTAAAGGGTTCATCGCTTCATCTAAACGCAAGCCTTCTACATAGGGATAATTGATGCCGCCACCTACAAACCGGCTTTTCTGCCCTGGCATTTGTTCTGGATCGTACAGCGTTTCAAAAGCAACATAACGCGCTGATGACAAAGGTTTAACCTGTTTGAGCAAATCACTCAAAGAAAAGCCAACCCAAGGAATAACCATCGACCAAGCTTCTACACAACGTAACCGGTAAATACGTTGCTCTAGAGCCATTTTAGCCATTACGTCATCTAAATCTAAGGTCAGTGGTTTTTCCACCAAACCATCGATGGTGAAAGACCAAGGGTTAGGATTAAACTGGCGGCTGTTCTTAACGGGGTCATCTTTAGCGGTGCCAAACTCATAAAAATTATTATGACTAATGGCTTTTGCCTCTGGCGTTAAAGCATCGTTATGCAAAGGGGGAATATCGGTTTTATTGAGAGCGCGTCGCACTATTGCTGCAGGCTCTTCGTCGTCACCACCAAACCAAGACGCAGCCTGCCCCGTAACTGGAAGCAAACTGGCAGCTCCTGCAACGCCAAAGCCTTTGATAATATTGCGGCGCTGCTTAAACAGCGCTTCTGGGGTAACAGCCGACTCGGGCTCTTCCCAATCACGTTTAAATTTCAACCACATAGCATCTCCTTTTTATAACAGACCACACTAGTGCCAAATAAATTTCGTGAAACTCGCCGCTGTTAAACTAATTCAGCTACAGGATTCTATCGGCGCTATCAATGCGTTTTAAGTGCTGGTAATCACCTAATACCGGCGAGCCGGTTAAGTACCGACGCAACATATCCATAGCAACGGCGGTAGACATAATACGTACTACCGAGCGACTTCGATTACTGAGTAATAGCTGCTGACTAATACATTTATCGCCTTCTGCTAAGGTAAAACAAACGGTACCTACCGGTTTTTCCTCACTACCGCCACTTGGACCTGCGATGCCAGTGACCGACAAAGCAATATCAGCCTCACTATGTTTAAGTGCGCCTAGAGCCATTGCTTGGCTAGTTTCTATTGATACTGCGCCATATTGCTCAATTGTGGCTAAGGGCACCCCTATGCTTTGCTGCTTTGCCTGATTACTGTAAGTAACAAAGCCGCGATCCAAGTAGGCAGAACTGCCCGCAACCGCAACCAGTTCTGCAGCTAACATCCCGCCAGTGCAAGATTCAGCTAAGGCCAGCTTTCTGCCCTGCGCGATCATCAACTGTTGCAGGTACAAGGCCCAATTGCCTTGGTCTTCGGTAAATACATGGTCGGCTAACTCGTTGCGAACAACTTGGCTTAGTTGCTCATATTGAGGAGCTTCGCGAGGATAAAACAACTTAACTTCAATACTTGGACGCGCCGAGCGATACCCCAGATGAACACCTTCTGGTAGCGCTAAATCGTTAAAGCGATCACTAAGTGAGGACTCAGACAAACCAAAGGTATAAAAGCGCTTAACCTTGGCTTGCGCATTGGGTGCAGCGGCGATTAGCTGCGGAAACCACTGCTCTTTGAGCATTCGCTTAAACTCGCTAGGCACGCCCGGGGTAAAGATAAGTTTTGCCCCAGCATGTTCCACTATAAAGCCACATGCAGTGCCTATAGGGTTATCTACCATTACTGCGCCCTTGGGTAACATGGCTTGCTTGATATTACTTTCAGGCATTTTAGTGTTTTGTGCCACATACCAAGCTTCAAGCTGCTTTAGCCAATCTTGGTTAAGCTCTAGCTCACAAGCAGTTAATCGCGCTGCGGCTTCAGCACTCAAGTCATCGCTGGTAGGGCCCAAGCCACCATTAACTAATACCCAGTCGCTGCGCTCAGCCGCTTGCTGCAACGCATCAACAATATCGTCCATATTATCTGCCACCGTTTGGCGACGACTAAAGCTTAAACCCAGCTCATTTAACTCTTGACCACACCAAGCAGCATTGGTATCGGCGATATCACCTTGTAACACTTCATCACCGGTACTCAGCATTTCAATTTTCATAGCATTGGGGCCCTTATTGTCCTGCGTAAAACTGTTTAATTGCGGCTATCAGAGTATCTATATCTTGTTTGTTCACATTTAAATGGGTAACAAATCGCATTGGCGTACCAGCGGTCATCAAAATCCCTTGTTCAGCTAATGCAGCGGCCAATGCGCTAGACTGCTGCTTTAAACACGTGGCATATACAATATTAGTTTGCACAAGGCTTGGCTCACAACTTAGCTCCTCAATAGTTGCCAGTTGCTCGGCTAGATAAAGAGCGTTGCTATGGTCATCGGCTAAACGCTGTACATTGTTTTCTAAAACATATTGTCCAGCAGCTGCAATAATACCTGCTTGACGCATCCCGCCACCCAACATTTTTCTTATTCGAGTTGCACGAGCAATAAGCTCTTCGCTGCCCAGCAACAAAGAACCAATAGGTGCACCAAGTCCTTTAGATAAACAAATTGTAAAACTGTCGAAAGGGTCAACAAGTTTTCGTTCATCTTCACCGCTTTTAATTATCGCATTAAAAATGCGTGCGCCATCCAAATGCAAAGCCAGGTTATTTTGCTTAACAAAAGGACGTAGCGTAGCTAAATAATCCATTGGCAATACTTTTCCACCAATGGTGTTTTCCAGCGATAACAAACGACTTTTAGCAAAGTGGAAATCATCGGATTTAATAGCGGCTTTTACTTTATCTAAATTAAGGCTGCCATCGCCTTCGTTTTCAATAGGCTGAGGCTGAACGCTGCCAAGTACTGCCGCACCGCCTCCTTCGTATTTATAGTTGTGAGCATTTTGCCCACAAATATACTCATCTCCGCGTTGGCAATGGGCCATTATCGCCAGTAAATTGGCCTGAGTACCAGAACTACAAAATAACGCAGCTTGTTTGCCCATGCGCTCTGCAGCGTAGCTTTGCAGATGATTTACTGTTGGGTCATCCCCATAAACATCGTCACCTACTGGAGCAGCACTCATTAGCTGGCGCATCGCTTGGCTAGGTTGGGTTACAGTATCACTTCTAAAATCGCTCATTATTCTGCCTCTTCGATATTGTCCTGCAACCATGCCATAGGGTCAGGATAGGTAAATTGAAAATTTAGGCTGGCTTTTAGTTTGTTATTGGCAATAACTTTGTTACTTGCTGTTCCATCAACAAAGTTGGGAGCCGGCAAGCCCAACTGCTCTGCTGCTAGTTGGTAAAAGGTTTCCTTAGTAGGATGAAGATCTGCGCTGGCATTAAAAGTATCTCCCCAACAATCACGCTTAATAATTTGACAGATGATCTCAATACAATCACTGCGATGGATAATATTAATCGGGCTACTCGGGCCACTCACCGTTTTACCCGAGAGAAAACGTCCTGGTTTACGTTGCCCGCCCACCAAACCTGAAAAACGCAATATCGAAGCATCAAAATCAGCATCATTGATTAGCTCATCTTCAATCTGCTTTAAAGCCTTACCGGAGGTAGCCTCTGGTAGCCGTGGGCTAGATTCGTCCACCACGCCCTGCATAGGGCCATATACAGAAGTAGACGAAACAAACAGCACCTTTTTCAGCCCTTGGCGTTTGGCGGCTGCGAGCAAATTACTTATTTGCGCAATATGAAATTCAGCAGTGTTGGTTTTACGCCCAGGTGGAATATTGATGATCAGCAAATCGCTATTCAGTAAAGCGTCAATGTTATCTGAATCAAGCTGCGGGTTTAGTTCTAGGCGGTAAGCTTCTATGCCTACGGCACTAAGCTCAGCCAGCTCTTCATTGTGTCGCTTAGAGCCAAGCACATGATAGCCTTGCTCTAGCAATGACTTTGCCAACGGCATCCCTAACCAACCACAACCTACAATACTAATTCGCTTAATCACTGGGCTTCCTTCTGTGCCTTAGGTTTGCATAGTATACCTATCTAGCTATGTGGCTGGTCACTATTAAAAATAAAAATATGGCGGCAAGCCAACTGGCTTTAAAGACGGGTGAGTTCAGCATTAATTGTTTACATCTGCGAATAGAGGCTGCACTAACTAGCGGCTTTTATGGAAGGGTTGAAAAACCAGCTTCGCCAAAACGCAGACAAAAAAAACGACCTAATAAATTAGGTCGTAACAGCAAGTTTTTAGAATTGTTGATACCTAGAAAAGGCTAAGTAATTCAAACAACCCTATACAGCGGGAAAGTTTCAATTAAGTCATCTCAAACTCAATCTTCAAATGCGGCTAACAGTTGCACTCGATGTGAAAACGATACCAGAAAACCTTTTCAAGACAAGTCATAAAAAAGGCTGCAAGCAGCCTTAATTATTATTTTTTGAATTGGATCACGATTTATCGCTAGCGGAGTCGCGAACGATCAATTCTGGATGAAATTTTAGATCCATAACATTTGGTCCCATTTCGTCATCTTTCGACTCCAAAATATCAATTGCTAACTGAGCAGCACGTTTGCCCATGTCTTCAATTGGGTAACGAACCGTGGTTAGTTTAGGGTGAACAAAACGCGCGTAGTGGTTGTCATCGTAACCCACTACAGAGATTTGCCCTGGAATATCATAACCCTTGTCACGAAGTGCTGATAATGCACCTGCCACCATAGAGTCGTTGTAACCAACAATGGCGCTAAACTCTACGCCGCGCTCTAGCAACTTATCAACGGCTTGACTGCCACCCACTTCGTCGGGATAAGCACGCGCAATTAATTGCTCGTTAAGCGGACCAGAGCTCTCTTCCATTGCTTGACGATAGCCAGATAAACGCTCGACGCCATCAGCAAATGACAAGTCATCGGTGGTGATAAACGCAATATCTTTATGACCTTTTTCTAACAAGAATGACGTCGCTTTGTAACAGCCTTCATGGTTGTCTAAATACACACAACGGTTTTCAAAACCAGGCACTAAACGGTTAATGAAAATAAATGGCGTATCACAATCCGCTACTTCGCGTAGCTCTTCATCACTTAATGCCATTGAGTGAACAATTACTGCATCACATTGGCGTTGCAATAAAATATCGATGGCATGGCGTTCTTTTTCTGCACTATGGTGACCAGACATCACAATAGTGTATTTATCAGACTCATCAACAACTTCTTCAATGCCTTTCATCATTTGCACGAAGAATGGACCACCACCTAAATCACCAACAATCAAGCCTATGCAATCTGAGCGTTTGCTCACTAAAGCCTGGGCAAAGCTGTTAGGGCGATAATGCAGCTCTTCCATCGCTCTGAGTACGGCCTCTCGTTTCTCCGGGGCAACCTGGGCAGTATTGTTAATAACACGGGATACTGTCGAAATAGATACATTCGCCAACTGAGAAACGTCTTTAATTGTGGCCAAATTACTTACCCTCTTTTCGTCTGCTAAGCAGAATTAAACCTGAAACTCGAACAAGGCAAAACTATATCAAGCCAAAGCAAAACTTGATAGTGAAACCGTGCTACAGAGTGTAAACTATGATCTTTAGTCAGTTATGCTATTTTCACCCTTTTATGCAAATTTTGTTTGTTGCATCAATTAATTAAGCAAATCAATTATGTCACTCTTAAGTAAAATACGCTGTGCGCTAACCTTAGGCCAAGGGGTGCTGCTTTCCCCACCAGAACCAAAAGGAAATGAAGATCCTTTTGAGCTATTTGGCGATTGGTTTAAACAAGCAGAGAAGTCAGGCATTGTATTACCTGAATCTATGACCATTTCTTCGGTAGGTCCCGATGGCCGCCCTTCAGCCAGAGTAGTGTTACTCAAAGACTTTAACGATCAAGGCTTTGTTTTTTATACAAATTATGGCAGCAGAAAAGGCCAAGAGTTAGAAAACCACCCACTTGCTTGCCTCACTTTTCATTGGAATATCTTACAGCGTCAAGTACGAATAGAAGGCCGCGTAGAACGCGTTAGCCCTAAAGAGTCAGAAGATTACTTTCATAGTCGTGGTCGAGGTAGTCAAATTGGCGCCTGGGCGAGTCATCAAAGCCAAGTTATCGCAAACCGCGAAGTGCTAGAGCAACAAGTAACACAATACAAACAGCAGTTTGCTGACAAAACGGTGCCATTGCCCGAGTTTTGGGGTGGTTATCGAGTCATCCCCGACACGATTGAGTTCTGGCAAGGAAAAGCCGACCGTCTACACGACCGCTTTCGCTATACCAGTGATGCCAAAGGCTGGAAGATAGACCGCCTTAGCCCTTAGATTTTCCATATTGGTAGCCCAGTTCATTTGGCGTAAGAAACGGCGTAAGTTGCTGCTTACGTCGATACTGGTATACCACCTGATAAGCCAGCACACTTTGCACGTAATGGCGGGTTTCTTTAAATGGAATAGACTCTACCCATACGTCGGCTGGCACATCGCCACGCTCCTTCAACCACCGGTTTACCCGGTGTGGCCCAGCGTTGTAAGCTGCTGCTGCAAGAATTCGATTCCCTTGATAGCGATTAAGTAAACCATCAAAGTAAGCACTGCCTAAGCGTATATTATCTTCGGGTTCGAACAATTGGCTTCGCGAGCGATAACGGAAACCGATTTTTCGTGCAGTTTCTTTGGCTGTGGCTGGCATTAGCTGCATTAAACCGCGCGCGCCTACCGAGCTTTGAGCCAAGGGATACATAGCACTCTCTTGACGAGCGACTGCATAAAGCAGGCTTGCCTCAACCTGTCGTTTATTAGCAAAGTACTCAAACTCTTTAGCAAAGCTTAGAGGGAAACGCATTTCCAACTGATCCCACTGCTTTGCAACAATAGAGGCTTGAACCGCCAAATCTTGCCAATCATTGTTTAGGGCTAATACACCTAAATCAAGCTGCCGTAATAAACTTGAACGACGTAACAAGGTATCCCACTCGGTACGGGCAGAGTAATACTCGCCCAAAGCAAGTAGTTCAGTGACTTTAAGCACCACAGGATGTTGGTTGAGCTGCTTCAGAGTATCGTCGCTAGTGATATGACGCTGCTCTCCCAGTTGATAAGGTTGCTGTAAAAACTGCGCAGATAAAAAGCCATGATAGCTTCGTTCTTTAGCCAGCATCTCTAAGGTAGGTTGCGCACGTTCTTTCTGCCCTAAAGCCACTAATGAACGAGCTTGCCAGTAGGTCCAGCGTTCTTGTTTTTGCTTTGCTTCAGGAAGGCGGGCAATCCACAAGCCTATTTGATCCCATTGTTGCTCTGCTATGGCTAGGCGAATTCGACGCTCAATTGTCGCCGTATCAGGATTAAGGCGTAACTGCCGATCTGACCATTTCAATAATTCTGGGCTTTTGTCACTAATCACTTTGCGGATCAGATAGCGTTCAACATTAAGGTACAAGGCGTCTGATTTAGCCAGTACTTTCGACCAACGCTCAATATGCTCAACGGCTGACTCTAAGTCTGAGCGAGCTAAACGCTTAATTGCTAGTAAAGCGACTTCTTGATGGCGGCTAGATTGGTTTAATTTTAACTTACCGGAACTTAGCACCGCCATAGGCTTAACATAAGCATCCGCTAATAACTTGGCATCAGCTTTTTTAGAATCAGATAAGGACTTAGCAACATATTTCATTAAACCAGGCTTACTGGCTTGAAAACTCAACAGCATTCGTTGCCAACGTAGTTGGTCGCTAATATTTCCAGCTTTCTGCCAGCTGTCAAATAAGGGGTCGCAGGCTTTGGGGCGAGAACGCCCATGTACCCATAGTTTTTCGGCGCCTTGCCAAGCTTGACTAGCATCGCCCACTTTAAGTTGAGCGAAATAATGGTGGCACTGCAAATCAATACTATTGGGTAGCTTTGGATAAAACTCCAGGTAACTTTGCCACTGTTTACGCCTCGCTAATTCCAACAAAAAGCGGCGCTGCAAAGCATTGCTCAAGTAAGATTGAGGATTGTCTAAAATAAACTGTTCTACTTGCTGACGTGAAGCTTTACGCAATTGGCCACGCAACTGGTAGTATTGCAAATGATCCACCAAGGGGTAAGCGCCAAGCTTTTCGATAGACTTTTCTGCCTGCGCCCATTTATCGGCACGTTGCAGTTTTCTTATATCTTTATAAGACTGCTGTTGGGGGCTTAACTCTGCAGCATGAGCCATGCCCAAGCTGCCACACACCAAACAAACCAGTACTCGCCAAAACCGCTTGAGCATTACTAGTGGCGCCCTATTAAAAGAAACTACTGATATTTAGATTAACGCAGCATTGATTAATCGGCGAGTATAATCTTGCTTTGCATCAGAAAAAATTTGCTCGGTTTCGCCCTGCTCAACCAACTGCCCGTGTTGCATCACCATCACACGATGACACAAGGCGCGAATAACCGCTAAATCGTGGCTAATGAACAGATAGCTAAGGTTATATTTTACTTGAAGTTTTTTAAGTAACTCCAATAACTGCTTTTGTACGGTACTGTCTAAAGCTGAAGTAGGCTCATCTAAAATGAGCACTTCAGGCTTCAATACCAATGCTCGCGCTAATGAGATCCGCTGACGCTGCCCGCCTGAGAATTCGTGTGGATAACGATGCATAGTTTCGGGCTCTAGGCCAACATCTTGCAAAGCTTCAGAAACGCGTTGCTTAAGCTGCTGCTCGTTAAGCGAAAAGTGCAAACTTAAACCTTCGCCAATAATCTGTAGCACCGACATACGAGGACTTAAACTGGAGAAGGGATCTTGAAACACAATTTGCATAAAACGACGCAGCGGTCGCATCTGTTTTACCCCATAGCCATGAATAAACTCACGCTTAAACGCAATTTCACCTTCACTATCAATTAGCCTTAGTACCGCTTGGGCCAAGGTACTCTTACCTGAGCCACTTTCACCTACAATCCCCAGTGTTTCACCACGTTTTAGATGAAAATCGATACTGTTAACCGCCTTTATATGATCAACCGTACGCTGCAAAAAGCCGCGCTTAATCGGAAACCATACTTTTAGCTTACTGGCTTCAAGTAACAGCTCTTGTTTAGCTGCAGGAAGCTGCTCACGCACAGGCTCAGAATCTAACAATACCTTTGTATACGCATGTTGTGGAGCAGAAAATAGTTGCTGACAAGCGTTTAACTCTACCAACTCACCGGCCTTCATTACCGCGACTCGGTCGGCATAGTTTCGCACAACATTTAAATCGTGCGTAATAAGCAAAATTGCCATGCCTAGCTTTTGCTGTAACTCTTTAAGCAACTCCAAAATTTGTAATTGAATAGTGACATCTAAGGCAGTGGTGGGCTCGTCGGCAATTAGTAGTTTTGGCTCAGTGGCTAAGGCCATAGCAATCATCACCCGTTGCCTTTGCCCACCAGAAAGCTCATGAGGAAAGCTATTCAAGCGTTTTTCTGGCTCTACAATGCCCACCAAGTTTAACAACTCTAACACCCGTTCGCGTGCCTGTTGTTTATGCATGCCTCGGTGTACACACAATACTTCGCTTATTTGTTTTTCAACACTATGAAGAGGATTAAGCGAGGTAAGAGGCTCTTGGAATATCATTGCGATTTGGTCGCCACGTAAGGCCTGCAGCAGTTTTTTTGGTTGATTTAGCACCGACTTCTGCTGCAGTAAAATTTCGCCCTTAACCTCGGCTTTATCGCCCAGCAAAGACAATACCGACAGCGCAGTCACCGATTTCCCGGAACCACTCTCCCCCACCAAGGCCAAGATCTCACCAGCATAGACATCAAAACTAACTTGCTTTACTACCGGCTCTGGCAAACCAAAACAAACAGATAGCTGTTTTACTTCTAATAACTTGTTCATTGTCAGCTACCTACACTCGTTTTCTAGGGTCGAAAGCATCACGGGCTGCTTCACCAATAAATACCAACAACACTAAGATAATCGACATGGAGAAGAATGCAGTTATCCCTAACCAAGGCGCTTGCAGATTATTCTTTCCTTGCGCCACCATTTCACCTAACGAAGGCGAGCCTGGCGGCAGACCAAAGCCGAGATAATCTAAGGCCGTTAATGCAGTTAGCCCGCTAATGAAAATAAACGGCATAAAGGTTAACGTAGCAATCATGGCGTTCGGCAAAATGTGTCGTATCATAATCGCTCTGTCGCCGACACCTAAGGCACGAGCCGCTTTTACATACTCTAAATTACGACCTCGTAAAAACTCGGCACGCACCACATCAACCAAACTCATCCAACTAAATAGCAGCAAAATGCCGAGTAGCCACCAAAAGTTTGGCTGTACCAAACTGGACAAAATAATCAGCAAAAACATTTGCGGCATGCCCGACCAAATCTCAATAAAGCGCTGACCAAACAAATCAACTCGCCCACCAAAGTAGCCTTGCATAGCACCTACTGCTACACCAATCACCGAGCTGCTAGTCGCCAGAACTAAAGCAAACAATACCGACAAACGAAAGCCATATAATAAGCGCGAGAAAACATCTCGCCCCTGGTCATCGGTACCTAACCAATTAACACTGGTAGGCGGAGAAGGCGAAGGCACATTAAGATTGTAATTAATAGTTCCGTAAGAAAAACGCACCGGTGGCCACAGCATCCACCCACCTTGTTCTGTAATCAGTTCTTGAATGTAAGGGTCCGAATAATCAGCCGCTAAATCGAAGTCCCCTCCAAAATCCAGCTCGGTGTATTCACTCACTACCGGCATCATCCATTGCTGTTGAAAGCGAATTAATAGGGGTTTGTCATTAGCAATAAATTCAGCAAATAAGCTAGTGAAAAACAGCAAAATAAATAGCCAAAAACTCCAGTAGCCACGACGATTCGCCTTAAATTGAGACCAGCGACGCTGGTTAAGTGGGCTGGCTTTAGCGCGTTTCCATTGAGCTACAACTCCCATGCTACTGCCTCCCCTCAAAGTTAATTCGAGGGTCAATCATGGTATAGGTTATATCACTTATCAGCTTAAGAACTAAACCAATTAACGTAGATATATACAAGGTGCCAAACACCACGGGGTAATCACGGTTAACCACCGCCTCAAAGCCCAATAAACCCAAGCCATCTAGTGAGAAAATAACTTCGATCATGAATGAGCCAGTTAAGAAAATACTAATTAAGGTTGCAGGTAAACTCGAGATAACCAGTAACATCGCATTACGAAAAACATGGCCGTAAAGTACCCGATTTTCAGTTAAGCCCTTAGCTCTAGCGGTAAGCACATATTGCTTATTAATCTCATCCAAGAAGGAGTTTTTAGTCAGCATCGTTAAGGTAGCAAAACTACTAATTACCATGGCTGTTACAGGTAGTGTGAGGTGCCAAAAGTAATCACCCACTTTGCCTAGCAAGCTTAGTTCGTCCCAATTGCTGGACGTTAACCCGCGCAACGGGAACCAATCCCAATAACTACCACCAGCAAAAAGCACTATCAGCATAATGGCGAATAAGAAATTGGGAATGGCAAAACCAATGGTAACCGCTGTTGAACTCCAAATATCAAAGCGACTGCCGTGTTGCACCGCTTTGCGGATGCCTAATGGAATGGAGATCCCATAGACTAATAGAGTGGTCCATAAGCCCAAGGAAATAGACACCGGCATCTTTTCTAGAATTAAATCTACTACAGAGCTGTCACGATAAAAACTGTCACCAAAATCGAAACGAAGGTAGTTACCTAGCATCTCAAAATAGCGCTCGTGTAAGGGTTTATCAAAACCATACAGTTGCTCTAGCTCTTCAACCAACTCTGGTGGTAAACCTTGTGCTCCGCGATACTGGCTAGAATTCCCGCCATTATTAGATTGAATAATCTCGGTATCTACACCGGAATCAACGCGGCGGGTAGCTGAGGTATCAATGCCCTGTATCTTAGCAATGGCTTGTTCAACCGGCCCACCCGGCGCAGATTGAATAATAATGAAGTTAAGAGTCATGATCCCCAGCAAAGTGGGGATCATCAATAATAAACGTCGAAGAATGTAGCTAGTCATTGGATAACTATTCAACCCACCAGCTATCTAAACCCAGCGCATATTTAGGGTTACGCTCAGGTCGTTTAAGTTTATCCCAATAAGCAACTCGCCAAGCATTTAAGTGCCATTGCGGTACTACGTAATACGACCACAACAATACTCGGTCTAAAGCGCGGGTTGCATCAACCAAGGCCTGACGGTCCTCGGCAGCAATTACCGCTTCAATCAACGAATCGATAACCGGGCTATTTACACCGATTATATTGCGCGAACCAACATGCTCAGCCGCTTTACTTCCCCAATAATCACGCTGCTCATTACCCGGAGAGGAAGACTGACCAAAATTGCCAACCACCATATCAAAATCAAAGTTATTCAAGCGATTGACGTACTGAGAAAGATCAACCAAGCGAATCTCAGTACTTATACCTATTTTTTGTAGGTTGCGCGTGTAAGGTAATACGATGCGCTCAAAGGCCTTTTGATACAGCAAAAACTCGATATGCAGTTGTTTACCGTTGGCATCCACTAGCTTGCCTTTATCTAAGCTCCAGCCGGCCCCCTTTAATAAAGCCAACGCTTCACGCATTTGCGGACGAATATTTCCATCTCCGCGGGTTTTGTTTAGAGTAAACTCTTTAGTGAATAACTCTTGCGGTAGCTGCTTTTTGAAAGGCTCCAACAACGCTAACTCACCACCTTCTGGTAAGCCAGTTGAAGCCAATTCAGAAGCAGCAAAATAACTATTACTGCGTGTGTAAGCACCGTAAAAAAGCTGCTCATTAGTCCATTCAAAATCAAACAATAAACCAATCGCTTTACGCACTTCGGTTTGTTTAAACAAATCACGACGAGTGTTAAATACAAAGCCTTGCATGCCTTGAGGATTATGATTATCGATGGAATCGGTAATTATCTTCCCACTATCAAACATTGGCCCAGTGTAAGCAGTTGCCCAACTCTTAGCTGTGGTCTCTAATCTAAAACTAATTCGACCAGATTTAAAAGCCTCTAAGGCTACTGAAGAGTCGCGGTAGTATTCATATTTAATCTCTGCAAAATTGTAACGCCCACGGTTAATCGGCAAATCCTTAGCCCAATAATCTTTAACCAACTGATAACTCACTGAGCGCCCTGTATCAAACTCACCCAATTTGTAAGGACCAGAACCCAGCGGAATGGTTAAATCTGCTTTAGAAAAGTCGTGATTCTGCCAAAAGTGCTTAGGCAATATCGGCAGTTGACCCAAGATAAGTGGTAGCTCTCGATTATTACCTGGCTTGAAAGTAAAACGCACACTCGATGCAGATTCGGCTTTAACACCATCAACACTTGCATAATATGCGCGATAATGAGGGGCGGCTTTTTCCATCAATAAATTAAAGGTGAACACCACATCTTCTGCGGTAACTGGCTCGCCATCATGAAAACGTGCTTCGGGACGAAGGTTAAAACGAACCCAAGAGCGATCTGCTGGTAAATCAATACTCTCAGCCAGCAAGCCATATTGAGCAAAAGCCTCATCACTGTTGCCTGTTAGCAAGGTATCGTAAATTTGGCCAACACCTGCAGCAGAATTGCCTTTAACAATGAAAGAGTTAAAAGTATCAAAGGTACCAAGCGCATCGTAAGTAATACTCCCTTGTTTGGGCGCATTAACATTCACATAAGGAAGGTGACTAAAATCTGCAGCTAAGGCAGGTTCACCGTGCATCACTAGGGCGTGGGAGCGAACAAAATCTTCGGCATGAGCTACATTTAAAACCAAAAGTGCAAAAGCCGATAACAGCCATTTCATGATACGCGGTTCCTTATTGAGTGAGTCGAATCATCGACTTAACTAATATCTAGCTCTAGTTATAACCGACTCGAAAGCAAAAGATAAAGGGCTATTAGCCAAATTTGCTCTGAAAACGCTGAATATATCTCTCCAAGGCTTCTGCAGTAATCGCTTTGCTGGATAAATAACCTTGATAGAAGGTACACCCTTGCTGTTTAAGAAAGGCTAATTGCTGACGCGTTTCAACGCCTTCAGCGGTAACGGTAAAGCCTAAATGGTTGGCCATCGCCAATACCGCATCAACAATGGCCATGTCTCGGCTATCACGTGGAATATCACGAATAAACGAGCGATCAATTTTTAGTTCATCCACTGGCAAGCGTTTCAAATAACTTAAAGACGAGTACCCGGCACCAAAGTCATCAATGGAAAAACGCAGCCCCATTTCCTTTAGCTGCTCCATTTTTCGAATGGTGTCTTCTGCATGGCCTAGCACCACCGATTCAGTAATTTCTAAATTAAGCATCGCGCCATCAATGCTATAACGCGTCATCAGCTCTTCTACTCGGTCGACAAATTCAGGATGATGAAACTGTTTAGCACTAACATTCACAGATAGTTCTGGCAACAGTAAACCCTTTTGCTGCCACTGAGCCATGTGTTTACAGCTTTGCTCTAATACCCACATACCAATATCAATGATCAGGTCTGACTCTTCGGCAATGGGAATAAACTCGGTGGGTGAAACCAAACCTTTACCTTCAGGTTGCCAGCGCACTAAGGCCTCTGCGCCGACTAACTCACCAGTAGACACCATGTGCTGCGGCTGGTAATAAAGCAGCAACTCGTCGTTGGCCAATGCTCCACGTAACGCGTTATGTAGCTTTAAACGTTTATCGGCTTGTTTTTGCATACCATCATCAAAAAAGATAACGGTACGCCGACCGGCTGACTTTGCTTGATACATCGCTGTATCAGCCTGCTTCAATAGGTCTTCAGCGGTTTGCCCCTTACCAGGAAACAAGGTTATACCTACGCTGGCACCAATATGCAGCGACTGGCCATCAAAGGGATAAGGAGAGGAAATAGTTTGGATTAAGCGTTTACCCACAATATTGGCTTGTTGCTCTGCGTGAGGAGGGCTTTCTCCTAAATCTGCCAGCAGCAAAACAAATTCATCACCACCTAAGCGAGCCAGCACGTCTCCCTCACGAATAAGCTCCTGCAAACGCTTGGCCACCTGCTGCAATACCCAGTCGCCTGCAGCATGCCCTAATGAGTCGTTAATGTTTTTAAAATGATCTAAGTCGATAAACAGCAAAGCGCCAATGGCATGCTGCTTTTTAGCACGTGAAAAACAAAGGCTAAGTTCTTCGCGCAGCTTTCGACGATTAGGCAAACCAGTAAGCTCATCAAAATAAGCCAAATGTTGAATTTGCTGCTCTGTGGCTTTGTTTGCCGATATGTCTTGAAGACACACTACGTAATGGGTTAACGAATCTAAATCATTGTGAACAGCAGTGATGGTTTCTTGCTGGGTGTAACGTTGGCCATTTTTGCGCTGCCGTTCTACCTCACCTTTACGCCTAACCGTGCCATCTACTTCTTCAATAAATACCGGGCTTGGATTGCCCAGTACTTCTGTGAGTTCCTGTCCCAATACTTCATGTTGTTGATAACCGGTAATTTGGCTAAACGCCTTATTAACTTTAACGATGCGATAATTTACATCGGTAATAATAAGCCCTTCATTACTCTCAAAGGCGATCGCCGACAAGCTCAAAGCTTCTCGTTGTTGTTGAACCTCAAATTCGCTACTTAAACGTTCAAAGAATGGGGCTAACAGTTGTTCGAGCAAAGCATGATCAAACTTTGCCTGGCTAAAGCTAAAGGCAATATAGCCAATAACCCGCTGTTGCTGAACTATTTGCTGTGCCCAAAAACCTTGTAACGGTTGCTGGATCTCAGGTTGGGTGCTCGCATAATCAGGATGAGCTTGTTGTAGGTTATCAATATTTACAACCCGCCTAGCGCGTATTTCAGCCAGCAAATTAGCTGAGGCAGGGCTTAGCTTTCCACCAATAAACTGGCCTTCTCGCCAGTAGCGAATACAAGGAAGACTGGGGGTTCGAGAATCGAAGTGAGCAATATAGCCTTCGCAAGCACCAACTTGCTGCGCCAATCTGCTAATGAGCTCGTCAAAAAAGCCTTCGCTAGGCTTAGCAGCTAAGGCAAGCGCGAGCTCGGTAAGTGCAGTGGAGGTTTCAGAAGACGACGCGGGGGAATTCACAACGCTGATTGTAGGTTGAATATTGTCCATAGTGGTCAACAATGAAGCAAGGCATCCTTTGGCTTATGACTAATTAAAAACTAATTGCTAACACCAAGTGCTTGTTATTCACTCCAATGTGCCCAAGTTCGCCATAACATTCAAGCGATTTCCGGTAATTTATAGTACTTTTCGCTAAGCAATCACATTCACAAGCTCAGCCAATTTAACCCTTAAGAAATAGTGATCTAGATCTGGTTTTTTATTTATGAAAGTCGTATTCTGGAGTTGAAATAATTACTAGATAGTCTTTGGGAGGCTTATGATTATTGATATTACCAGCAAGACAATTTCTATTACCCCAACCATTCGCGAGCACATTGCCGCGCGCTTTAAGAAACTGGAAAAAAACCAAATTCCGCTCATATCACCAAAAGTGATTATCACCACCGACAATAAAAAGGTAAAAGTAGAAGCGAAGATCAATCTGCCAAACGGACAACTGTTTGCCAGCGATGAACATCAAGACCTGAGCGTTGCCATTAACAATTTAGGGCAAAAACTTGAACGCCAGTTACACCGCTTCCAAGATAAGCCTAATGCGCACCGCGCTAGCCGCTCTGGAAAAGATTTCTTACGTTCGCCGAGTGAAGTAGACGACGGCGAGCCTAGCTCCGAGGATGAACAAGCCGCATAAAGGCTAAATAAAGAGTAATACCAAGCAACTAATCGCTTGGTATTACTTGACTTTCCCCTGATTGCTTTTTAGTCTGACGTCATGAAAATATTCAACACCCGATTTTTGTTTGGTTTCTTTTTTACTCCACCCTTTTAGGGAGGCGGACGGAATAGGTGTAAAAACGAAAACACACAGAATCCATAAAGCCTCCTTCTTAGGAGGCTTTTTTGTTAACAGGGAATACAACAGATGGCAGACTTAGAGCAGATCCGAACAAAAATAACAGCGCTCGACCAATCATTATTAACACTACTGACTGAGCGTCGCCAACTCAGTGTTGAAGTAGCAAAAAGTAAAATAGAAAACCCCAAAGCGATTCGCGACCAAGAACGTGAACAGTTGCTGCTGGTTAAGCTAATAAATAAAGGCAGAGAATTAGGCTTAGACGCCCACTATGTAACTCAGCTTTATCACACCATCATCGAAGACTCGGTGTTATCGCAACAAGCATTTTTGCAAGGCATTACTAATCCAGATATTCATGCGCAAGCGGTAAGAGTGGCATTTTTAGGTAACAAAGGCTCTTACAGTAATATTGCAACTCATCAATACTTCTCGCGTTATAAAAAGCAAATTGTTGAATTTGGCTGCAGTGCATTCCAAGACATTGTTGATACCGTGGAATCTGGTCAAGCTGACTACGGCATGTTGCCTATAGAAAACACCAGTTCTGGCAGTATTAATGAGGTATACGATGTATTGCAGCACACCAGTTTGTCGATTGTTGGTGAACTATCAATACCTATTGACCACTGTATTTTGGCTCATCCAAAAGCCAAACTAGAGCAAATAACTACCTTGTATGCTCACCCTCAACCTTATGCTCAGTGCAGCCTTTATTTGCGCACCTTAGCGAATACCCGAGTAGATTTTGTAGATAGCTCTTCCAAAGCAATGGAAGTGGTTGCCGGAGGCGACGATTTAACCGTTGGTGCCATTGGCAGCAAAGTGGGTGGTGAAATGTATGGTTTGCAAGCCTTGAAAACCGATATTGCCAATCAGCAACAAAACTACACTCGCTTCATTGTTGTTTCTCGCAAACCAGTGGAGGTTGCTGAGCAGGTGCCAGCGAGAACGACTTTTATTATGTCAACGGCACAGCAAGCAGGTTCGTTGGTAGAAGCACTGTTGGTATTGCGCGAGCACGATATAAACATGAGCAAACTGGAGTCTCGCCCAGTACAAGGCAATCCTTGGGAAGAAATGTTTTATGTGGATGTTTCCGCCAATGTTAAGTCTAGCCAAATGCAATCTGCACTGGCAGAGCTAACGCGCCTTACCCGCTACATTAAGGTACTTGGCTGCTACCCAAGTGAAAATGTTGACCCAACACTTATTCCACTAGAAGCTTTAGCCAACAAAGACAGAAATAAAGGTGGCGAACCAAGCTTAATTAGCACCGTACAAGAAGATGGTGCACTCTCTAGCCGTTCACATAAGGCTAGTGCTACGGTAGTACGCGTTGGCGATGTTAAAATTGGTGATGGTGGCTTTGTTACCTTTGCAGGCCCTAGTGCAGTAGAGTCTGAGCAACAAATCATAAACTGTGCAGGAGCGGCCAAAGAAAGTGGTGCTGCAGTACTTGCCGCAGGTTGCTTTAAACCACGCAGTTCGCCTTATAGCTTCCAAGGTTTAGGCGAAGAAGGCCTAAGTTATTTAAACGCCGCCGGTAAAAAGTACAAGCTTCCAACTATGACCGAAGTAAGCTCGGTTGATCAGGTTGTTACTTTAGCGGCTAAAGCAGACATACTGCATGTTCGCTCGCGCCACATGAAAAACTTTAACCTGTTAAAAGAACTGGGTAAGTCTACTCGCCCTATTCTTTTAGAGCGCAACAACATGGCCTCTATTGATGAGTGGTTGCATGCCGCAGACTACATTTTGGCACAAGGCAACCAACAGGTGATTTTATGTGAAGCAGGCGTTAGAACGCTTGAAGGCAAGAATAAAATCACCTTGGACTTAGGCGCGATTAGCTTGTTGCGCCAACGAACCCACCTACCGATTGTGGTAAACCCAGGTGAAGCAGTAGACGAGCTAAGCGCAGTGGCTCCCATGGCCAAAGCAGCCAAGTTATTAGGTGCCGACGGTATTGTACTTTGTGCTCATCCATCACCAAGTGATGCCAGTGTAGATGCTGATAAATCATTAGATTTTAAACAACTACAACACTTGATGAGCGAACTTTACTAAGAGTTGTGCACAAAAAGCCCAGTAGCTAAAAGCTGGGCTTTATATTTAAGACCTCGTCACTTTAATTGTTTAGTCAATATATGCATGGCTGTTGTGACGGGGTAATTACCCAGTGTTAATTGGCATTGGTAACCCTGCTTCTCATAAAATGGTTTTGCTTGAAAACTAAAAGTATCAACGTGGGCATGTAAACAGCCTCGGCTGATAGCATAGTCTTCTATTTCAGCCAATAATCTACTCGCTATCTTTTGCTTTCGACAGACCTCGCTAACCCAAAGCAGTTTTATCATCAGCCACTCACCCAATATTTCGGCCGTAATACCAGCTAGCTTTTGCTTATTGTCATCGTACACAAATAACGCCACCGTTTGCTCTTGAATATCTCCAAGAAAAACTTGATTAAAACTAAGCAATTCGGCCCTTAATGCCTCGATGTCCTTTTGGGAAGGGTCTTCCTTCAATTCAAATATCAACGCTAAGTCCCTCTAAACAAAAATATGCCGCTAGGCTAGCGGCAAACCAAATAAGCCATTTTAGCACCGTTTTAATAGCAAAAAGCCCAGCAAATCGCTGGGCTTTTTTAGATTAAATAAGTGTTTAGAAACGTCCTGGTCCGCGACCGCCGCCAAATCCGCCCATACCACCTGGAGGCATCATGCCTTTCATTTGGCTCATCATTTTGCGCATGCCGCCTTTACCCGACATTTTCTTCATCATTTTCTGCATTTGAGTGAACTGCTTCAGCAACTTGTTCACATCTTGGATCTGGGTACCAGAACCAGCAGCAATACGACGCTTACGTGAGCCTTTAATAATATCGGGGCGTTGGCGCTCGCCCGGCGTCATAGAGTTGATAATCGCTTCCATTTGGTTAGTAAGCTTATCATTCATTTGGTCTTTAACACTGTCGGGAACTTGCCCCATGCCAGGCAACTTGTCCATCATGCCCATCATGCCGCCCATGCTTTTCATCTGTACTAATTGCTCACGGAAGTCTTCTAAATCGAAGCCTTTACCTTTTTGAACTTTCTTAGCCAGCTTCTGCGCTTGGTCTTTATCAACTTTGCGCTCTACCTCTTCGATAAGAGAAAGCACATCGCCCATACCTAAAATACGTGAAGCTATGCGGTCTGGGTGGAAAGGTTCTAGAGCATCGGTTTTCTCACCCACACCCATAAACTTAATTGGCTTACCAGTAATGTGGCGAATCGATAAAGCTGCACCGCCACGCGCGTCACCATCGGTTTTAGTTAAAATCACGCCGGTAAGTGGCAGAGCTTCGTTAAAGGCCTGAGCGGTATTTGCCGCATCTTGACCAGTCATCGCATCTACAACAAACAAGGTTTCTACTGGCTCAACCGCCTGATGAAGCGCTTTAATTTCGTCCATCATGTCTTCATCAACATGTAAACGACCCGCTGTATCTACAAGTAGTACGTCCGCAAATTGAGTTCTGGCTTCGGCGATAGCACCGTTAACGATATCAACCGGATTTTGCTTTTCGTTACTTGGGAAGAAAATAGCGTCAACTTCTGTTGCTAGAGTCTCTAGCTGTTTAATCGCAGCGGGACGATAGATATCGGCACTCACTACCATTACTTTTTTCTTTTCGCGCTCTTTTAGGTACTTAGCTAACTTAGCAACAGAGGTGGTTTTACCCGCACCTTGCAAACCAGCCATCATTACGACTGCCGGAGGCTGGGCTGCCAAATTAAGACTTTCGTTAGATTCGCCCATGGCTGATTCCAGCTCTTGCTGAACAATCTTAACGAATACTTGACCAGGGCTAAGGCTCTTATTTACTTCTTGGCCTAGGGCACGTTCTTTTACTTTTTTAACAAACTCGCGAACTACGGGTAAGGCAACATCCGCTTCCAACAAGGCCATACGCACTTCGCGCAAGGTATCTTTAATGTTGTCATCGGTTAGTCGGCCGCGGCCGCTGATATTTTTTAAAGTTTTCGAGAGTCGATCAGATAAGTTTTCAAACATGCTTTTTCCTGTTGATCATATAGCGAGCACTGTTTAGCCGCCACATTATACCGAAGCGCCGATATTCTAAAAGCTAATTCTAGCCCTGACTGTTTAGGGCGAGTATACTGAACCCAAACAATCATATAGTTAGCTTCAAATCATGAATGTATTGGTACTTCCTACCACCGTTTTTTATCTGTTAGCCGCTTACGTATGTATAAGTGGTTTACTGAATAAACAAAGCGGAGCCAACAAATGGCTATGGCTCAGCGCTGGCTGCGCAATGCTACTGCATGGCATTTGGGAAGTAGAGCATTTATTTTTGGCGCAAGGCCAAGATTTAAGCATCTTTAATGTAGCGGGTTTGGTCAGCTTGCTGATTGCTCTCACCGTTACCGCTTTAGTTAAACCATTCAAACTATGGTTTATTTTACCGGTGGTGTACCTATTTTCCATTGTGAGCATGTTATTAGCGGTAATGATCCCTAGTGACTACATCATTCATCTGGAGTTAAAACCGCAAGTACTGATCCACATCAGCGTTGCCTTAGCCGCCTTTACAGTTCTCATGATTGCAAGCTTGTATGCCTTGCAGATGGCTTACTTAGACTGGACTTTAAAACGCCACAAGCCTGGGGCAATTCACCCAGCAATGCCTTCTTTAATGAGCATTGAGAAACAGTTATTCACCTTGATTCGGGTTGGGCTCATACTGCTTAGCGTGTCGTTATTAAGCGGCTTTGTATTTTTAACCGACTTTTTTGCCAATGGCCGTGGCCATAAAGCAATATTCAGCTTAATTGCTTGGTTTATCTACTCAAGCCTTCTTTGGGGACACCACTATCGAGGCTGGCGCGGGAAAATGGTCGTGATCATGACGGTAATTGGTTCAATCTTGCTTAGTTTGGCCTATTTTGGCTCACGCTTTGTTAAGGAAATCATCCTCAACTAAAATGAGACCTTGACAGCCCTTTGGGGCTGCATATAAATTAGCCCTGTTATATTAATCAAGGACTCTCCTGTTTGGACGACATATCTACGAGTAGCTTACTGCTACTTCTCGTGTTCCTCATAATTTGCTCTGCTTTCTTTTCTAGCTCCGAAACTGGCATGATGTCGCTTAACCGCTACCGCCTGCGGCATTTAGTTAATACTAAACATAAAGCAGCTAGCCGAGTAGACAAACTGCTAGATCGCCCCGACCGATTAATTGGATTGATTCTAATTGGCAATAATCTCGTTAATATTTTTGCTTCGGCCATCGCCACCATTATTGGTTTGCGACTGTTCGGCGATGTAGGGGTAGCTATCGCTACGCTTGCACTTACTTTTGTCATTTTGATTTTTGCTGAAGTAACGCCCAAAACCATGGCTGCGCTTTATCCGGAAAAGATTGCCTTCCCCGCTTCAATATTGCTACGCCCATTAATGAAATTATTGTTCCCATTTATTTGGGCTACCAATGGCGTCACTAATGGCCTGTTGCGTTTATTAGGGGTAAACCCCACAAACAAAGATGATGAAGCACTAAATCCTGAAGAACTGCGTACCGTAGTTGACCAAGCTGGCACACTTATCCCTAAGCGTCACCAAGACATGCTACTAAGCATTTTGGACCTAGAGAAAGTGACGGTTGACGACATTATGATCCCGCGCAACGAAATTGCCGCCATCGATATCAACGATGATTGGGACAGTATTCTTCGCCAGCTCACTCAAAGTACTCACACCAAAATTTTGTTATTTCGCGACACCATTGATGATTCGGTAGGCTTTGTCCACTCACGTGATTCGCTGCGACTATTATCTCGAGAGCAGTTTGATAAAACCTCGATGCTACGTGCCGCCAAAGAGATTTACTTCATCCCCGAGGGCACACCTTTAAATGTGCAGCTATTGAAGTTTCAGCGCCGTAAAGAGCGAATTGGACTTATTGTGGATGAATATGGCGACATCCAAGGCTTGGTAACGTTAGAGGACATTCTAGAGGAAATTGTTGGTGACTTTACCACTAGCATTGCCCCCGACCCTAGTGATGAAATCCATCCACAAATTGATGGCAGCTATTTGATCGACGGTGCTGTGAATATTCGAGACTTGAATAAAGAAATGAGCTGGAGTTTACCCATCGATGGCCCTAAAACGCTAAATGGTCTGATTGTGGAACACTTAGAAGACATTCCCGAAGCTAACTTATGTTTACGTTTAGCGGGTTACCCCATCGAAATAGTCGAGATAGAAAACAACACTGTAAGCTTGGCCCGAGTCATTCCAGCGTTTTACAGCAAGCCTAAAAAATAAATTCATCTATCAGAGATACAAAAAAGCCAGCTAAGTGCTGGCTTTTTTAGTGGCGAAATACGGCTTAAAGCTTACCAAGAATCTCGTCAGATAATCCCAGTTCATCATTTTTGTTTACGCTAATACCGCGTTCAATGATACTAGTAGCAATGCTCTTCGCTTCGTCTAAAGAGTGCATAGCATAAGTGCCACATTGGTATTCATTGAGCTCGGGAATGTCATTTTGATTAGCTACAGCAAGTACATCATGCATAGAAGCTAACCAAGCGTCGGCAACTTGTTGCTCGCTAGGGCTACCAATTAAGCTCATGTAAAAGCCAGTGCGGCAACCCATTGGCGAAATATCGATGATTTCTACGTCGGCAGAATTTAAGTGCTCACGCATAAAGCCGGCATAAAGGTGCTCTAAGGTATGAATACCTTTCTCAGACAAAATCTCTTCGTTAGGCACACAGTAACGTAAATCAAATACAGTAATAGTGTCTTTGCTAGGCGTAGACATGGTTTTGGCAACGCGAACCGCTGGCGCATGCATGCGGGTGTGGTCCACGGTAAAACTATCTAATAAAGGCATGATTTTCTCTCTTCATATCTCAGCGTAGCTGAGACTCATTATTTGGGTGTATTTAAGCAAAGAATAATCGCCATAGCCAGCTACTATCTAGATCGTCTTTACACTTATTATACTGGGCAGCATAGCGTTTCGATCGCTGGTCTACTGTACCCGCTACCTTCACCAACCATTGTTTCTGGTGATAAGTACCACGTTTATAACCGCCCCAGCCTTCGTGATAGTTTAAGTACTGATTGCGCGCATCCCACTTCGATACCCCGTTTATTTTATGGGTTTTGTTGGTAAACCAGCCCATAAAGTCGATAGCATCGTCGAAGTTAGTTCGTGACGACCAAGAGTTGCCAGTTTCACGCACGTAGTCATCCCAGGTCATGGTTTTAGCTTGGCTATAGCCATAAGCGCTACTAGCACGGCCTACAGGAATAAACCCAAACCAATATTGCATTGGGGGGCGAGCATTGTGCTTGAAGCTGGATTCTTGATACATCATCGCCATAGGAACATGCACAGGGGTGCCCCACTTCTTGTTCATCTTCTTAGCTGATTTATACCAATCGCGCTTTTCTTCAAAAATGCTACATAGGTTCTCAGGATCTTTGGGCGGCGCACTGCTGCATCCTGCCAATACACCTAAACCCAAAACTACCATGGCTACCTTAGCCCACTGAACAAGCGATACATCCCTACTTATTGGCATTCTCAAAATACTTCGTTAAAAAGTGATCAAAATCGAGGTCATCACTAGCTTCTATTGCTTGTTGCTCAGCAAAGCTTTGTTCAGCCATCGCGCTAAAGTCTTGATCTTGCCAGTTATTAGGCTTATGACCAAGCATCTCTTCGCGATATTGTGCAGCCCATTGCAAGCCCAAGCTGCTGTTGTCTACCGATTGTGATTTTAACAAACGTAGAAAACGTGAAGAGTATGTATTGTCATTAGCAACATCGGCTATCGCCTGCTCTAGCGATACACTAAAGTCCGGCTCAGCACGCTGAGTATCAAGCAGTTGCGCGGCCTGTTGCATCTTAGCTAGCAAACTTTCGATGTGTACTGGCAAGCTTTGTTCTTCACCGGCAATGGTGAGTGACAATTCAGGGTTACGCCCTTCAATAGCCACCGCATTAAAGTTGTCACGACACGCTTGTAACTCCTCTTTGCACATTTCAGGTGAGTCCATCAAAACGCAAGCTAGCAACAAACTATCTATCACTCGCACCTGCGCCTCGGTTACACCTACAGCATCAAAAGGGTTAACATCTAGCGCTCTAATTTCGATGTATTCAATACCATCTTGAGCTAGAGCTTGAGAAGGAGTTTGACCAGACTTAGCAACACGCTTGGCCCGAATAGGCGCATACAACTCATTTTCTATCTGCAATATGTTGGCGTTTAGCTGACGATATTCACCATCAACTTTAACCCCAATCTTGGCAAACTCTTCAGAATGAGAACTCACCGCTTTGCGAACGCTTTGTACGTACTCACTAACGCTGTTGTAGTTAATATCTAGCTCATGTTGGGCCGAACTGGTGTAACCCAAGTCACTCAAGCGCAATGAAGTGGCGTAAGGTAAATAAAGTGTACCTTTAGCCATTTTCTCAAAAGCGAGTTGGCTCTCGCCAGCGTTCATGAATGAACCACATAGCGCCGGTGAGGCTCCATAAAGATAAGCCACCATCCAACCATAGCGATAAAAGTTACGAATTAAAGCCATGTAACGTTGCGAGATGTACTCAGAAAGCGGCTGTTGGTCGCCATCAACTTTTTGTAGTTGCTGCCAAAAGCTTTGCGGCAATGAGAAGTTATAGTGCACACCAGAGATCACCTGCATGGCGCTGCCATAACGATGACGTAGCCCCTGGCGATAAGCATGTTTCATCTTACCAATATTTGATTGGCCGTAATCCGCTAACACAATGTCTTGCTCGTCACCAATGTAACAAGGCATGCTCAAAGGCCACAAGCGTTGTCCATCAAGCTGCTTTAGTGTTTCATGGTGAATATCGGTGAGTCGAGACAGCACCTGTTCAACGCTGTCTGAAACCGGAGTGATAAACTCTAACAAGGTTTCTGCGTAATCGGTGGTAATTAGAGGGTGAGTAAGTGCTGAACCTAATGCTTTAGGATGGCCATTAGGTGCTAACTTTCCCTGTTCGCAAATGCGTAAAGCTTCACGTTCAATACCGCGTTTAATGCCAAGCACTCCGGTATCTGCCATTGCTGCGCTCAATTGCGTCAGCCGAGTAGTAAACTGTTGAGTCAAGTTGAACTCACTATCTTGTTAAAACGCTTAATGTGGCAAAGCATAGCGAGATCGCTCATGTTTTGCCACCACTGTGCGTTGCTACGTTACAATGCAAGTTCTTGAACTGGCATACCTATTTTCTTTAGCTCTGGTAGTAGCTGCTGTTTATCACCCACAACCACTACTATCATTTCTTCTGGTGAGAAGTACTTCGCCGCCAATTGCTGTAATTCAGCTTGGCTAATATTGGCGGTAATTTGATTCTGAGTGGCGACAAATTCTGGCCCCAAATCAAATGCCAACATTTGCATCAAAAATGAAGCTTTCTGCGATGGTGTTGCGTAGGCCAGGGCCTCTTGCTGAGAAACTGCGCTGCGCATGTATGAGAGTTCTTCATCGCTTGGGCCAGTTTTTGAGTAAGCTTCTAGCTCCGCCAACAACTCTTGAATGGCCGATGCGGTGGCATCTTGTCGCACATCGGTTGAGATAACAAAGCTACCGCTATCTTTAAAACCGCCAAATCCACTACTTACGCCATAGGTATAACCTTTGTCTTCACGTAAGTTCATGTTAATTCGACTATTAAAGTTGCCGCCAAAATTAAAGTTCATCAAGTTAGCTTTAAAGTACTCACCGGTAGCATCGTAAGGCATCGCTAAACGGCCAATCCGAATCACCGACTGCACCGCACCCGGCTTATCGAGCAGGTAAATGGTGTTGTTGTCTGCAGAAGGTTTCGCCGTTAAATGAGCAGCCTTACTCGCCTCGCCTTGCCATTTTTGTTGTAAAGGCTGCAATGCCTTTTCAATCTGTGCTTGCTTGAGGTTGCTCACAGCAACAAGCTGGCTGCCGTTTGGTTGGTAATGCTGTTGCCAAAACTGCTTCACATCTTCTAAGGTGAGCGCAGCTACGCTGTCGCGGCTTCCCCAGCTAGAGGTTGCTAGACGGCTGCCTTCACCAAAGAACAAGCTTTGACTGGCGATACTGGCTAGCCAATTTGGCTGATTAAATTTCTGCTCGATACTTTGTAGGTGGCGTGCTTTTTCACGCTCGAACTCGGCACTATTAAATGCGGGGGTTAATAGGCGCTGCTGCAAAATATCCAGAACCTGAGGCAAGTTCTCGGTTAATGAAGACAGACTAATATTTTGGCTGTATAACCCGCCACTAAAGCTAACTGACGCGCCCAGCTCTGTAAGTTGATCTGATATCTCAGCGGCGGTGGTTTGCTGGGTGCTTTGCATTAACATTTGCGCAGTGAGCTTAGCCAAACCTTCTTTGCCTTTGGGCTCTGAAATACTGCCGCCGGGTAATCGAAACTGCAGGGTAACCGTAGGCGTCGGCTGCTCTGAGGTACCTAATACCTGCAAGCCATTGGTTAACTCTGCATGCCATAATTCCGGTAATTTAACAGCCACAGCAGGGCCAGAAGGCGGCTCTATACTGCGGTCAAAGTTATCTTTCACTTCGCGCAGTGCTAGCTCACTGTCATCAATGTGCTGCTGCTCAGGCAAAGTGCGCGGAGCGGGTGTAAAGTTGTCTTTGCCAGCAATTAATTGAGGTTGCCCTCTTGGTACCACACTCATCACCACCCGAGGTTTACCTATGATGTAATGCTGATAAGCCTCTTGAACCTGTTGATCGTTTACATTTTGAAACTGTTGCAGTACTTCACTGATATATAAAGGCTGTTCAAAGAAGGTTTCGCCAAAGGCAAGCTGAGTGACCACATCAGAGACACTTTCTAAGCTGTAAATAGTTGAAGCTTTAAGCGATGAGCGAACGCGTTGTAAATCTTCTGCGCTTACTCCGCGCTCTGCAAAATCGTTAATGGCTTGGTCAACATCTTGCTCCAGCTGGGCCAAAGTTAAGCCAGCTTGCGGATTAGCACGCACATAAATCGACAATGTACAGGCCATTTCGCGGCAATAATGCGAGCTGCCCGCAGACAAGGCTTTACCTGATTCAACCAATGATTGATGCAGCAGTGAGCTTTTGCCACCACCTAAAATCTCAGAAAACATATCTAAGGCGACTTCGTCTTCAGCACCGGCATACACCGTGGGATAGCTGATATAGAGCAAAGGGATATGGATACGATCTTCTAAAGAAATATAGCGAGTTTCACTAAGCTTGGCTGGGCTTGGAGTAATTTTGGGAATTTCGGGGCCACTGGGGATACCACCAAAATATTTGTTTATCCACTCTAAGGTTTGTAGCTCATCAATATCACCACCAATGCTTAACACCGCATTATTTGGCCCATACCAACGAAGGAAAAATGCCTTTAAGTCATTTACATCTACCCGATTTAAATCTTCTATGTAGCCGATAGGTTGCCACGAGTATGGATGTTCTCGGGGGTAAAGCGCTTCGTCTACCCGCTCTGACAATAAACCGTAAGGAGCATTGTCGACTCGCTGTGCACGTTCATTTTTTACGGTATCGCGCTGGATTTCGAATTTTTTCTGGCTTACCGCTTCGAGTAAAAAGCCCATTCGATCGGCCTCTAACCACAGTACTTTCTCCAGCTGATTAGCTGGAACAGTTTGGTAGTAATTGGTGCGATCTTTTGTAGTAGAACCATTCATGGTTCCGCCCGCTTCATTAATAATGCGAAAGTGCTCTTGGTCTCCGACATGCTTAGAGCCCTGGAACATCATATGTTCAAAGAAGTGGGCAAAGCCCGATTTACCCGGTTCTTCGCGATTAGAGCCAACATGATAAGTAATATCTACATGCGCTAAAGGCGCATTATCATCTTGATAGAGCAATACCGTTAAGCCATTAGCTAAGCGATACTTTTTGTAAGCTATCTGGATGTCGCTATTATTGGCCTGTGAGGTTTCGACTAACTCCACCCCTTTGGGTAGCTCAACTGAAGAGTTAGGGTCTATCTGAGTACAAGCAGCTAACCACAGAATGCTAAGCACACTTAACCATCTAAGCACTATATTGACCTCTCTAATCATTTATTAAATATTCACAACTGCGTTGCCTAATGCCAACAGCAAAGCGTAACGAATAGCTTTGCCAATAAGCATGGCAATAGTGCTTTGCCAAACCGGAAGCCTAGCCGCGCCCGCAACAAAACAAAGCGCATCGCCAATTACCGGAGCCCAGCTCATGAGTAAACTCCAGGCTCCGTATTTGACCAACCAAGGCTTAGCCTTGGCTTGTTCGTTCAAGTTAGGTAACCAACTAAAATGCCTATTACCAAAGTAAAAAGCGCCCCAGCCCATCGCAAAGGTGACCAAGCCACCTAGGGTATTGCCTAAGGTAGCTACCACTAGCAAGCTGAGCCACTGTTCAGGAACTTGGCTGGCTAAACCCAACAACACAACTTCTGAGCTACCGGGTAACAAGGTAGCCGATACAAAGGCGCTAAAAAATAAAACAACTAACAATAGAACCGCCTAATCAACAAAATAATTCGCTGGCCATAAGTTTCTTACATCAACCACCGCCATCCCGGCGGCTTTAGCAGCCTCAATGCCGGCATCAGCGTCTTCAAATACCAAGCATGCTTGCGGTTCTACTTGCATCAATTCTGCACACTTTAAGAAGGTATCAGGAGCTGGTTTATGGGCAGCAACGAGATCGGCACCAACAATCGCCTGCAACTTGTCAGCTATACCTAATTTACTGAGTATCATCTCGGCTTGCTGCTGGCTCGCACCTGTCCCTACCGCCATCAGTTTTTCACCTAAAAAATGCTCATACACTTTAATTAAAGGTGTTGGCAGTATTTCACGATTCACTAGTTGGTGATAACACTGCTCTTTAGCTTCAACCACTTGGTTAACATCTATCCCCTTTATATGGGCATCCGCAAGCAAGTTTTCAACTGTTTGTAAGGTTGGCATACCGCTCATCGCCAGCATTTGCTCTGAGGTGAAAGGAATAGAAAACTGATCGAGAGCAGACTGCCACGCGTTTTGATGATGTTGCATGGAGTCAATTAAGGTTCCATCCATGTCAAAAATGAAAGCGGCATAGTTTTGGTAATCTTGGAAGTTCATAATCTACTCTGTATGCGGTCGGACTGAACAGCAGCCGATGTAGCCTGCATCATACCAATTAGCGGCGATTTAACTAGAATATTTTATTAAGCGTGGTAACACGGGAAACCAGCAATGAAAGTAAGTTGAGTAAAAACGAGTAATCTGTGTGAAACGTAGCGAAGTTAATGATTTGCTTATACCAATCGTACTAAGTAGCTATTCATTCTATCTGGTTAAAATGCTCGATAACTACGTTAGGATTTTTGATTGTAGAATAACTACTTATAGAAAAATCCTGCCTTATTCTCGAGTATTTTTCCTGCGTTATTTCTGATCACTTACTTAGTGTGATTGGTATTACTTCAATTTGTAAGTAATGAAGGTAAACTAAAAGTTCTTCAATTACTTAAGTGACCCAGTAGGTACAATTATGGTGCGATTTTTCTTGTTGCCCTTGTTATTAACCATTTTATGGACACTGTTTCTATTCCACTACGGTTTAAGCTTTAAACAAGGTTTAAAAGGCTACTATTGGATTATTGGAATTAGCAGCGCATTGATCGGTTTTTTCTCATTAATGATTTGGCTAACCCATTAGCTAGACATAAAAAAAGCTTGCCGAGGCAAGCTTTTTATTTAGCGCTTGAGTATTAACCAACTAAAGACAGCAATACACCCGCGGCTACAGCACTACCTAGTACCCCAGCAACGTTTGGCCCCATTGCATGCATCAACAAGAAGTTATGAGGGTTTGACTCCAAACCAACCTTGTTTACTACACGTGCAGCCATTGGCACCGCAGATACACCAGCAGCACCGATCAGTGGGTTAATTTTACCGCCACTTAAACGGCTCATTAGCTTAGCCATTAATACGCCTGAAGCAGTACCAATACCAAATGCCACAGCTCCTAAACCAAGAATACCTAAAGTTTCTACGGTTAAGAACTTATCTGCAGATAACTTAGAACCTACCGCTAAACCTAAGAAAATAGTTACTACATTGATTAGCTCGTTTTGCGCAGTTTTACTTAAACGGTCAACTACGCCACTTTCACGCATTAGGTTACCTAAACAGAACATACCTACTAAAGGCGTTGCTGCTGGCAAGAACAAAATGGTTAAGCCAAGTACTGCGATAGGGAAAACAATCTTTTCTCGCACGCTTACCGGACGCAATTGCTCCATTTGAATTTCGCGTTCTTCTTTAGAGGTTAAGGCCTTCATAATCGGCGGCTGAATAATTGGAACCAGCGCCATGTATGAATAAGCAGCTACCGCAATCGCACCTAATAAATCGGGTGCAAGTTTAGAGGCAAGGAAGATAGCCGTCGGACCATCTGCACCACCAATAATGGCAATCGCAGAAGCGTCAGCCAGCGTGAAATCAAAACCTGGGATCATGTTTAATAAAATTGCGCCAAATAGCGTTGCAAAAATACCAAACTGAGCCGCAGCGCCTAGCAATAACATCCTTGGGTTTGCGATAAGCGCACCAAAGTCAGTTAATGCACCTACTCCCATAAAGATAAGTAGTGGGAAAACACCGGTTTCAATTCCTACATGGTAAACGTAGTAAAGCAAACCACCTTCATCGTTAAACCCAGCATTTGGAATATTGGCCAGCACCGCACCAAAACCAATGGGTAATAATAATAAAGGCTCAAATTTACGCACAATTGCCAAATACAGCAGTAGTAAACCTACTGCCATCATCACTAATTGTGCAGGTTCGAAGTTAGCTAGGCCGGTTTCCAGCCATAGCTTAGTAATTCCTTCCACGTTCTCGCTCCCTTATGCGATGCTAAGTAGGACTTCACCCACTGCAACCGCATCACCTTCTCTAACTAATACCTCGTCAACAACCCCGGTTTTAGCGGAACGGATTTCGGTTTCCATTTTCATTGCTTCCATAATCAGCAATACATCGCCCTCTTGCACATTGGCACCAGGCTTAGCGAGAACTTTAAAAATGTTACCCGCTAAAGGAGCTGGTAGCGCTTCGCCTTTGCCACTGGCAGCTGGTGCTGCTGGAGTGGCCGCAGCTGGCGCTGAGCTGGCTACTGGTGTTACGCCATCAATAGACCCCTCTGGGCCAACATCTACGGTGTACAGCTGACCGTCTACTCGCACCGAGTAAGTTTCTACCGCGCCAGGTTTAGCAGGAGCTGCTACTTTGACGTCATCAGCGCTTGGTACTGGCTCAAAGGCATCTGGGTTGCCACGATTCTCTAGGAACTTAAGGCCAATTTGTGGGAACAATGCGTAGGTTAAGGCATCGTCAATTTTGTCTTCAGCTAGAGTAAAGCCTTTTTCTTTGGCTAGTTGCTCAACTTCGGTTTCAAGACGCTCCATCTCTGCTTGCAGTAAATCAGCAGGGCGACAGGTAATAGCTTCGGCGCCATCAAGAACACGCGCTTGTAACTCTGCATTCAGCTCACCAGGCGCTTTACCGTATTGACCACTTAAGATACCTGCGGTCTCTTTGGTAATCGTTTTGTAACGCTCACCGGTTAAAACATTAAGCACTGCTTGGCTACCTACAATTTGCGAAGTAGGTGTTACCAATGGAATGTAACCTAAGTCTTTACGTACTTTAGGGATCTCAAGTAATACTTCATCAAGTTTATCTGCAGCACCTTGCTCTTTAAGCTGACCTTCCATGTTGGTTAACATGCCACCAGGTACTTGCGCGATAAGAATGCGTGAATCAACACCTTTAAGGCTGCCTTCGAACTTAGCGTACTTTTTACGTACTTCACGGAAGTAAGCGGCAATAGATTCCAGTTTAGTTAGGTCTAAGCCAGTATCGCGTTCAGTGCCTTCTAGCATTGCTACAATGGTCTCTGTTGGGCTGTGACCATAAGTACAGCTCATTGAAGAGATGGCGGTATCAATAATGTCTACGCCTGCTTCAATGGCCTTTATGTGGGTCGGTAAGCTTAAACCGGTAGTTGCATGACAGTGCAGCGCAATTTCCACATCTGTTTCAGCTTTAAGGCGCTTAATCAAGGTTTCAGCTTCATAGGGCTTTAATAAGCCCGACATATCCTTAATTGCAATTGAGTGACAACCAATGTCTTCTAAACGCTTAGCTAAGTCTACCCAGTTATCCGTGGTGTGAATTGGGCTAGTAGTGTAAGAAATCGTACCTTGAGCGTGTGCGCCGCAATCAAGAGCAGCTTTTACCGCCGTTTGGAAGTTTCGTGGATCGTTCATCGCATCGAAGATACGGAATACGTCCATACCGTTTTTAACCGCTCGCTCAACAAAGCGTTCAACTACGTCATCGGCGTAGTGACGGTAGCCTAGCAGATTTTGGCCACGCAACAGCATTTGCTGTTTAGTATTTGGCATGGCTTTTTTCAGCTCACGCAAACGCTCCCATGGATCTTCACCAAGGTAACGAATACAAGCGTCAAAGGTTGCGCCGCCCCATGTTTCTAAAGACCAATAACCAATTTGGTCGAGTTGCTCAGCAATAGGCAACATATCTTCAATACGAAGACGGGTTGCTAATAATGATTGATGCGCGTCGCGCAATACAACATCGGTTAATGCAAGTGGTTTAGACATTGCGTTAAATCCTCTTTTAGTTATTGGGCCTTCCGGTACTGTTGAACAGCTGCTGATATAGCGGCTACTACAGTGGCGTTATTGGCAGGTTGGGGAGTTGGAGACGAGGTTTGCGTTGGTTCCGCTACTTCAGCTAGCGGTGGCGCTAGCTTAGCTAAGCCATTTACCGCAACAATAAGTAGCGATAAAAAAGCGAATACGGCGATCATCCCGCCCCCCATTAACGTTGCTGCTTCCACTAACAGCTCAGTCAAATCCATCATATTATTAATCCACATCCTTTGAGATTGGCGTAAGAATTACATGCTAAACAACAAAAATCAAACTTGATTTTTGAATAATTATTCAAAACCTTGGTATTGTTAACTTTATTTTGCCAATGACAAAATTCGCAATTATACGCCACATCGCTCATTACACAGCTTAAACCGCCAAACGATAACATTTAGTTAACAACTGATTTACAGCTGTACGACAGCATAATTCATTAACTAATCTAGCAGCTTAGCTACCTCAAAAGTAGTAATGTCGATCACAAGAGATGCAATTTTAAGATGAATAAGAGGTGAATAGTGATCTAGGGCGTGAAAGAGGATAAATAGAAAGAGAGAAAATGGCGCGCGTGGAAGGATTCGAACCTCCGACCGCCTGGTTCGTAGCCAGGTACTCTATCCAGCTGAGCTACACGCGCGTGGGTTATGAAACAAAGCCTAGAAGAGAATGGGCAATGCATCAAATAAAAACAGAAAATGGCGCGCGTGGAAGGATTCGCACCGCCGACCGCCTGGTTCGTCGCCAGGTACTCTATCCAGCTGAGCTACACGCGCGTTGAAATCGATGGCGGTGAGGGAGGGATTCGAACCCTCGATAGGGCTACAAACCCTATACTCCCTTAGCAGGGGAGCGCCTTCGGCCACTCGGCCACCTCACCTCGATTTCCTTCAGCAAGCTCGCCCAAGGGCAAACTAAAGAAGAATGGCGCGCGTGGAAGGATTCGAACCTCCGACCGCCTGGTTCGTAGCCAGGTACTCTATCCAGCTGAGCTACACGCGCGTAGGTAACACTTCAATAAAAAAAGCTCACATTAACTATGAGCTTTTTAAATAATGGCGCGCGTGGAAGGATTCGAACCTCCGACCGCCTGGTTCGTAGCCAGGTACTCTATCCAGCTGAGCTACACGCGCGCAGAAAACACTTTGAAACAAGAATGACGAGTCACTCTTTAAAATATGGCGCGCGTGGAAGGATTCGAACCTCCGACCGCCTGGTTCGTAGCCAGGTACTCTATCCAGCTGAGCTACACGCGCGTTGAAATCGATGGCGGTGAGGGAGGGATTCGAACCCTCGATAGGGCTACAAACCCTATACTCCCTTAGCAGGGGAGCGCCTTCGGCCACTCGGCCACCTCACCGCGATTTCGGATGCAGATATTACTGCTTCCAAAAATATAGTCAAACCTTTTTTACCACTTTTCTCTTGTTCGTTCAGCTTTCGAACAGTTGGCTATGTATTTGTTTAGCAACTGACTACAAAGCAAACGTTCTGGCTATTGAGAGGTGAATTTGTGGCCGCTGCTCATCAACATCAAAAGCCTAAAAAAACAAAAGGAAGCCAGAGGCTTCCTAAAGATAAATCTTGGCAATGTAAGGCTTGCTTAGGCGCCGGCACTTTTCTCTGCTTGAATGCGCATGTAGATCTCTTCACGGTGCACAGATACTTCTTTTGGTGCGTTTACGCCGATACGTACTTGGTTACCTTTAACACCTAATACAGTTACGGTTACTTCATCCCCAATCATTAACGTTTCGCCTACACGGCGCGTCAAAATTAGCATTCATTATCTCCTTAAATTCATATTCTTGTTCTTTAGCGACTTATCTAAGCTGTTATTTTTCTGCTATTAAGCGTATAGACTAGCTTGTTTAAGCCAAAGAGTCATTATTATTGCTCTAGGTTATATGCACTATGCAAAGCACGTACAGCCAACTCTAAATACTTTTCGTCTACTACAACCGACACTTTGATTTCAGAAGTCGAGATAAGTTGCATATTAATGCCCTCGTCTCCTAAGGTTTCAAACATGGTTTTAGCAACACCAGGATGGTTCATCATGCCCACCCCAACGATAGAAATTTTTGCCAAGGAATCTTTACCTTGAACTTCACGTGCGCCTAGTTTGCTAGAGGTTTCTTCTAGTAACTCTTTTGCTCGCTTGTAATCATTACGGTGAACCGTAAAGGTAAAATCTGCCGTATTATCGCCCATCGAGTTCTGAATGATCATATCAACGTCAATATTAGCATCACCAATTGGTGCCAAAATTGATGCAGCAACGGAAGGTTTATCTGGTACACCCAAAATAGTTAAACTTGCTTCATCACGATTAAATGCGATGCCTGATATTACGGGTGACTCCATTTTATTTCCCTCATAACTAATTAAGGTGCCATTACCTTCAGTAAAACTCGATAGAACACGCAACGGCACATTATATTTGCCGGCAAACTCAACAGCGCGGATCTGCAAAACTTTTGCGCCTAAACTGGCCATTTCCAGCATTTCTTCAAAAGTAATGCTCTCTAAACGGCGAGCTTTAGGCTCTACCCGTGGGTCAGTGGTGTAAACACCATCTACATCGGTGTATATCTGACACTCATCGGCTTTAAGCGCGGCGGCAATAGCCACTGCGGTAGTGTCTGAACCACCACGACCCAAAGTAGTAATGTAGTTGTCTGGGCTCCTACCTTGGAAGCCAGCAATCACCACCACTTTATTGTCTTTCAAGTGTGCGTGAATATTGTGGTCGTCAATATCAGTAATACGCGCTTTACCATGCGCATTATCGGTATGCATGCGGATCTGGTCGCCAGTCATAGAAATCGCATCACAACCTTTCTTCTGCAGTGCGATACTCAGCAAGGCAATAGTGACTTGCTCGCCGGTAGATACCAATACGTCTTTTTCTCGCTCACTGGCGTTTTCATCAATCTCTTGGGCCAAGCCTAATAAACGGTTGGTTTCACCAGACATTGCTGAAAGGACAACCACGATGTCATCGTCCGCTTCTTTACAGCGAATAACGCGATCAGCTACGGCTTGGATACGCTCTAAAGTACCTACCGAAGTGCCGCCATATTTTTGAACAATTAGTGCCACTTGCTTTCCTTTTTCTCTAACACTTAATGTATAACTATTTAAAGCTTCTCAACAAGCCACTCTTTCACTTCAGCTAAGGCTTTAGGTAAACCATCTGGATTTGAACCGCCGGCTTGTGCCATATCTGGACGGCCGCCACCCTTACCACCAACACATTGTGCAGCGATATTCACCATCTCACCCGCTTTAACGCGACCAGTAAGATCTTTAGTTACACCAGCAACCAAGCTAACTTTTCCGTCGTTTACAGTGCCTAGTAAAATTACGCCGCTTTCAAGCTTAACTTTGAGCTCATCAACGCTACTACGCAGTGCTTTACCTTCTGCGCCATCGATTAAAGCAATCAATACTTTCACACCATTAATGGTTTGTATTTGATCTGCAGCATCATTACTGGCGGCACTAGCTAACTTAGCTTTTAGCTGAGTTACTTCTTTCTCGAGCATTTTGTTGCGATCAACTAACTGAATCACTTTTTCGCCAATATTAAATTGGTCGCCTTTAACCAAGTTAGCAGCTTTTTCTGTCTCTTCGGCTAGGCGGTGAATCAAGTCGATAGCAAATTGACCGGTTACTGCTTCAATACGACGAACCCCAGCAGCAATACCTGCTTCGCTGGTGATTTTAAAGAAACCAATGTCACCAGTGTGGTTTACGTGAGTTCCCCCACATAGCTCAGTTGAGAAATCACCCATGCTTACAACACGCACGTCGTCGTCATATTTCTCACCAAATAAGGCCATCGCACCAGCCTGCTTAGCTTCATCAAGGTTCATTACCTTGGTCTCAACAGGCAGGTTGCGACGAATTTGTTGGTTTACTAGGTGTTCAACTTGGCGTAACGAGCGCATAGACACACCTTCAAAGTGTGAAAAATCGAAACGTAAGCGCGCCGCTTCTACCAAAGAACCTTTCTGAGTAACGTGCTCACCCAATGTTTGACGTAATGCAGCGTGCAATAGGTGTGTTACCGAGTGGTTTAGCGCAGTATTCCAGCGACGACGAGAATCAACTTTAGCTTGCACCTGCTGCTGAACATTTAAGTCACCACCTTGCAGGTAACCTTTATGTACAAAAGCCTTGCCCACTTTTAAGGTATCTTGCACAACAAAGCTTCCGCCTTGGTACATCAACTCGCCAGCATCGCCAGCTTGACCACCTGACTCGGCGTAAAACGGTGTTTTATCTAACACGATAATAGCTTGGTCACCACCGGTAAGAGACGATTGAGGCTCGCCATCTTTATACATTTCAACAATCTTAACGTCTGCTTCTAAGTGTTGGTAACCAAGGAACTCAGTCGCGCTGTCAATAATTAGATTGTCGTTGTAGTCGGTACCAAAGTTACTGGCTTGCTTCGCTCGCTCACGTTGAGCTTGCATGGCCGCTTCAAACTCGGCCTCATCTACACTTAACTCTCGCTCACGGGCGATATCAGCGGTTAAATCTGCGGGAAAGCCATAAGTGTCATAAAGCTTAAACACCAGGTCACCTGGAATAACCGAACCTTCCAATTCGCTAAGTGCTTCGTCCAAAATTAGCAAACCACGGTCAAGGGTTTTGGCAAACTGTTCTTCTTCTAGCTTAAGAACACGCTCAATAACCGGTAGTTGAGTTTGTAGCTCTGGGTAGGCTTCACCCATTTCAGCGATTAGTGCAGGCAACAATTTATAAAAGAATGCATCAGTAGCACCCAGCTTGTTACCATGTCGAACCGCTCGACGAATAATACGGCGAAGTACGTAACCGCGACCTTCATTAGCTGGCATAACACCATCTGCGATTAAGAAGCCACATGAACGAATATGATCGGCAATTACTCGCAATGATTTGTTTTCCAAATCATTGGTGCCAATAATTTTGGCAGCTGCTGCAATCAGGTTTTGGAAAATATCAATTTCATAGTTAGAGTGTACGCCTTGCAAAATGGCGGCGATTCGCTCTAAGCCCATACCGGTATCAACCGATGGGTTTGGTAAGGGCTCCATTGTTCCGTCGGCTTGACGGTTGAACTGCATAAATACTACGTTCCAAATCTCAATGAAACGGTCGCCATCTTCTTCAGGACTTCCTGGAGGACCGCCCCAGATATGTTCACCGTGGTCGTAAAAGATTTCGGTACAAGGACCACAAGGCCCAGTGTCACCCATTTGCCAAAAGTTATCTGACTCAAACTTTTTCTCTGGAGACTTATCGCCGATACGAATGATGCGATCTTTAGGCACACCAATTTTGTTAGCCCACAAATCAAAGGCTTCATCATCGGTTTGGTAAACGGTGACTAAAAGCTTCTCTTTAGGTAACTTAACAACTTCAGTTAAGAACTCCCATGCATAGCCAATGGCTTCTTCTTTGAAGTAATCACCAAAGCTGAAGTTACCTAGCATTTCAAAGAAAGTATGGTGACGCGCCGTATAGCCTACGTTTTCTAAATCATTGTGCTTACCGCCTGCTCGCACACAACGTTGTGAGCTAGTGGCTCGACTGTAATTTCGCTTATCAATGCCAAGAAATACGTCTTTGAACTGATTCATACCCGCATTGGTAAATAGTAAGGTAGGATCGTCGTGAGGGACTAATGAACTACTGGCAACTACTTGGTGATTTTTGCTGTTAAAGAAGCTTAAAAATGCATTTCTTACTTCAGCTGAAGTCATCTTCATGAAACTCTTTCCTGGGGGTTTGTAGCAACTCGACATAGCGGTGAAACCTAAAGTTTCCCGTCGATAAGCGCTAAAAAAGGTGAAACCGTTACTAATCGCGACAATATATCACGCAGACCTTTGCAGGCAAAGTGTTCGAGGCTTATTGCTGTTGTAGTTCGCTATACAAGATATTGATTAGTTCGAAATCGAAGCCTCGTCGAAACAAGTAGGCTGTACATTTTTGCTTTTGCATTCGGTCGCTGGGTAAACCTTGCTTAAATTTCTTGTTAAAACAAAGTTCGATGGCTTGGTACCAATCCCAGTCATCCTGTTCCAAAACTTCAATCGCTAAATCGCCGCTAATACCCTTGATTTGCAAATACTGCTTAATATAGTTTTTGCCATAGCCTCTGCTAACCCTAGCGCGGGTTAACGATGCAGCATAACTTCTATCATCTAACCAAGCATTTTGTTGCGCGTACTCTAGAGCATCACTAACTTCGTCATCTTGGTAGCCTTTTTGCCGCAGTTTTTGCAACAGCTGCAGTTGGCTATAAGAACGTCTTGATAGCAAGTCGATGGTGGTATGTAAGGCACTACGATTAGTCATAACAAAAAGGAGCCCTTAGGCTCCTTTATCTCGCTTATGCTTCTTGATCTACTGGAGCTTCAGCGGCAGGCTCTTGCTCTTCGAGCTCAACCTTATTTAACAGGTTGTTACGAATTGTCATCTCAATTTCTTGAGCAACTTCTGGATGCTCTTTTAAGTAGGTAGAAGCGTTTGCTTTACCTTGACCTATTTTATTGCCTTTGTAAGAGAACCAAGCACCGGCTTTATCAACCAGCTTCTCTTTAACACCTAGGTCAACCAGCTCACCGTAGCGGTTAAAACCTTCACCATACATAATCTGGAATTCAGCCTGTTTAAACGGTGGTGCAATTTTGTTTTTAACCACTTTAACGCGAGTTTCGTTACCAACAACTTCATCGCCAGCTTTAACTGCGCCAATGCGGCGAATGTCTAAACGAACCGATGCGTAGAATTTAAGTGCGTTACCACCGGTAGTGGTTTCAGGGTTACCAAACATTACACCAATCTTCATACGGATTTGGTTAATGAAGATACACATACAGTTAGTTTGCTTAAGGGTACCGGTTAACTTACGTAATGCTTGAGACATCAAACGTGCTTGCAGGCCAACGTGGCTATCGCCCATGTCTCCTTCAATTTCTGCTTTTGGTGTTAAGGCTGCAACCGAGTCAATAACAATCATATCTACAGCACCAGAGCGGGCTAACATATCGGTAATTTCTAGAGCTTGCTCACCAGTATCAGGTTGAGATACCAATAAGTTGTCTACGTCTACACCTAGCTTTTTCGCATAGATAGGGTCTAAGGCATGCTCCGCGTCAACAAAGGCACATACTTTACCCACTTTTTGGGCTTGCGCGATAGCTTCTAAAGTAAGTGTGGTTTTACCAGAACTTTCAGGGCCATAGATTTCAATCACACGGCCCATTGGCAAGCCACCTGCACCCAAAGCAATATCAATTGATAAAGAACCAGTAGAAATGGTTTCAATATCCATGGTACGGTTATCACCAAGCTTCATGATTGAGCCTTTACCAAATTGCTTCTCAATTTGGCCTAGGGCCGCAGCTAATGCCTTTTGTTTGTTCTGATCCATATCGCCCTCGTTAGGTGCTTTTAACTATCTTGTTGAACAGTAGTATACTGGGTATTCATACAGTATCAAGTTTATTCCATAAAATTCCTAAAAGAGTTTTGCCTAATTAGCTGGCAGCTTTTATCCTTGCAGCTTCGTTCACCTAAATAGCCAATAATTCGATTACGCTGATGACTGAAACAAACCTAGAAAAACATACGCCGATGATGCGCCAGTACCTTAATCTAAAGGCGCAACACCCTGATATCCTTCTGTTCTATCGGATGGGCGATTTCTATGAGTTGTTTTATGAGGATGCAAAACGCGCATCTGAACTAATGGATATTTCGCTAACCAAACGTGGACAATCAGCCGGTACGCCGATTCCCATGGCAGGCATTCCCTATCACGCGGCCGAGAACTATCTTTCACGACTTGTACAACTAGGCGAGTCAGTCGCGATTTGTGAACAGATTGGCGACCCAGCTACCAGTAAAGGGCCGGTCGAACGAAAAGTAGTTAGAATCATCACCCCTGGTACAGTAAGTGACGAAGCGCTACTAGAGGAAAAGCAAGACAACTTACTAGTTAGCGTAGTGAATCAACTAGAACAAATTGGTCTTGCTTACCTGGATATTGCCAGTGGTCGCTTCGTTATCAATCAGTTTAATGGCGAGGATCAGCTACAAGCCGAACTTCAGAGACTAAACCCAGCCGAATTGCTCTACCCCGACGATTTTGAATTTTACCCAAGTTTGCAAAGCTACAAAGGCCTACGCCGACGCGGTGAGTGGGAGTTTGATTTAGCCACAGCGGAAAAAGTGCTAAACCAGCAATTTGGTACTCGTCATCTAGATGGTTTTGGCGTGAGTGAATATCCCCTCGCCCTGTCGGCAGCGGGTTGCTTATTGCAATATGTCCAGGATACCCAGCGCACTGCATTGCCACATATCAATGCAATTATTATTGAAAGCCAAAGCCAGTTTATTCAGCTAGATGCAGCTAGTCGCAAAAACTTAGAGCTTACTCGAAACTTGGCCGGCACTTATGACAATACTCTCAGCGCCATTTTAGATCGCAGCGCCACTGCCATGGGTAGCCGCTTGCTCAACCGCTGGATCCATCAACCGTTGAGCAATCAGCAAGAAGTTGTAGCTCGCCAAGATTGTATTGCCGAGATCTTAAGTGCTGACCTCTATCCACAACTTCAAAGCATTCTTAAATCCATAGGTGACATTGAGCGTATTTTAGCGCGTTTAGCATTGCGCTCTGCTCGTCCTCGGGATCTTGCTCGCTTACGCAATGCTTTTGACCAACTGCCCGAGCTGCAAAGTTATTTACTTAACTGCCAGGCTTTAGCCCCTTTAGCTAAAAACATCGGTGAGTTCCCAGATACCCTCACACTGCTACAAAATGCAATTATTGATAATCCTCCAGTACTCATTCGAGATGGTGGGGTTATTGCGCCAGACTACAATCAAGAACTGGATGAGTGGCGTAACTTAAGTGACGGGGCTACTCAGTTCTTAAGTGATATAGAGCAGCGTGAGCGCGAGCAAACAGGCATCGCTAATCTAAAAATTGGCTATAACAAAGTGCATGGTTTTTATATCGAAGTTAGCAGAGCCCATGCAGAACAAGTTCCTGAGCACTATATTCGCCGTCAAACTTTAAAGAATATGGAGCGCTACATCATCCCTGAGCTTAAAGAGCACGAAGAAAAAGTGCTTTCTAGTCAAGGTAAAGCGCTAGCCCTTGAAAAACAGTTATACGAGCAACTACTCGACCTGTTAATGCCAGAGCTAAACAAAATGCAACAAAGTGCTCAAGCCATTGCTCAACTAGATGTTCTAGCGTGTTTGGCAGAAAGAGCCGAAAGCTTAAACTATTCTCGCCCAAGCTTTGTGAAAAACTCAGGTATTAGTATCCAGGGCGGCCGTCACCCGGTTGTAGAGCATGTAAATGAAACACCATTTATTGCCAACCCAGTTCAGCTAAACAAACAGCGCCAGCTATTAATAGTTACAGGCCCTAACATGGGTGGTAAATCGACTTATATGCGCCAAACAGCACTTATCTGTTTGATGGCTTACATGGGAAGTTATGTTCCGGCTGATAGCGCAGAACTTGGACCAATAGATAAAATCTTCACTCGTATTGGTGCTTCCGATGATCTGGCAAGTGGTCGTTCTACCTTTATGGTTGAGATGACTGAAACTGCAAATATATTGCATAACGCCACTGCCAATAGCCTAGTACTGATGGACGAAATTGGCCGAGGAACAAGCACTTATGATGGTATGTCATTAGCTTGGGCCGTAGCGCAGGCATTAGCTAAACTTAAATCACAAACGCTTTTTGCTACTCACTATTTTGAGTTAACTCAGCTTCCAGAATTGTTGGAAGGGGCAGCTAATGTGCATTTAGACGCGGTTGAACATCAGGATACCATCGCATTTATGCATCAAGTACAAGATGGCGCGGCGAGTAAAAGCTATGGCTTGCAAGTAGCTGCTCTTGCTGGCATTCCAAAAGCAGTCATCAACCAAGCGAAACGAAAGCTCAAACAACTTGAGGCGATTGAGCCTGTTGGCTCAAATGCAGTAAATGGAGACTTAGCTGCTCAGTTAAACATGGACTTAGGCGAACCAGAACCTCACCCGGTTGTTGAGCAGCTTAAACAGCTCGACCCCAACGAACTAACTCCTAAAGCAGCTTTAGATTTATTGTATAAACTAAAACAGCAAAGTCATTAAATTACCTGTTCAGTCAGCAACTAAAAAAGGAAGCCTAAGCTTCCTTTTTATTATCTAATATTTCTTTAACTACACTTTAAACAGCGAATCTATAGATAAATTCTGTAGAGAAAGTATGTCACGTAAGCGACGTAGCGCTTCAACCTGAATTTGTCTAACACGCTCGCGTGTTAAGCCTATCTCACGGCCCACATCTTCCAGAGTAGATGCTTCATAACCTAGTAAACCAAAGCGACGTGCTAATACTTCGCGTTGTTTGCTGTTTAGCTCACCTAACCAACCAACGATACTATTTTTCATATCGTCGTCTTGGGTGCGGTGTTCAGGCCCGTGGTCATTCTCATCTGAAATGATATCAAGCAAGGCTTTATCATTATCCCCACCAATAGGCGTATCAACTGAGCTGATGCGTTCGTTTAGACGTAACATCTTAGTGACATCTTCAACCGGACGATCTAGCGTTTCAGCAATCTCCTCGGCGGTTGGTTCGTGATCTAAACGGTGTGCTAATTCACGTGCTGTACGTAAATATACATTTAGTTCTTTCACCACATGAATCGGTAATCGAATAGTTCGAGTTTGATTCATAATTGCTCGTTCGATGGTTTGACGAATCCACCATGTAGCATAGGTGGAGAATCGGAAACCACGCTCCGGGTCAAATTTTTCCACTGCTCGAATCAAACCAAGGTTCCCTTCCTCGATTAAATCTAGCAGTGCTAAACCACGATTATTGTAGCGGCGAGCAATTTTTACCACCAAGCGAAGATTACTTTCAATCATCCTTTTACGCGCGGCTTCATCACCTCTAAGGGCGCGGCGGGCATATAGGACTTCTTCTTCGGCGGTAAGCAATGGAGAGAAACCAATTTCGCCAAGATAGAGCTGAGTAGCATCTAAACTCTTGGAAACATCGGCTTGCATGATGTCATCTTTATCAGATTTTTTATCAACAGTTTGATTCTTTGAATTTTCTGTTGAAACGCTTTTAAGTTTTACAGCAGTTTTTACTTGGGTCATAGCATAACCTCCCTGAACAAGACCTGATTGCTGTTATTGTTATATGCAATCTAGGCTAGAGTGCCGGTAGATACTTAGCTGGATCTACTGACTTTCCTTTGAAACGGATCTCAAAATGTAATCGCGTATCTGTTGTTCCTGTATCGCCCATATCGGCGATATGTTGCCCTACTACTACTTGCTGTTTTTCTTTGACACGTAAACGACTGTTATGAGCATAAGCACTTAAATAATCATCATTGTGTTTTATTATTATTAGTTTTCCGTAACCTCGTAATGCACTACCTGCATACACCACTCGACCCGGTGCTGAAGCTACGATTTTTTGGCCTTGCTTACCGCGAATATCTAGGCCTTTATTACCATTCTCTTTGTTAGAGAAACCCTTGATAATCTTGCCTTTTGTTGGCCAAACCCAGCCTTTGACGGGACCGGTTTTAGCCTTCACGGTAACTTTCGGCGAGTTTTTAGCGTATGCCTTTGTTGACGTTGATTCAAGTTCTTTTGACGATTTTTTAACATCTTTAACTTGCGGCTTCACAGTTTTATGCTTATTGGTTTTAGCTTTACTGGTTTTAACACTGCTAGCTTTCAGATTTATAGTTTGACCAACATATATTGTGTATGGAGGCGGAATATTATTTCTTTTTGCTAATTGTTCGGGGTCGATCCCAGCCCGCCAAGCAATCGAGTACAGTGTTTCGCCCTTTGTTACTTTATAACTGGAGCTATTTAGGACACCTCGGGTCTCTTCGTTATAAGTTCCAGCATTAGTAACTGGCGCGGGGCCGCCTTCTCGACTACACCCTTGTAGCAAGCAAACGAGAAACACTAAGCCCAAATAACGCCAGTAATTCATAGTGTTAACGAAGCAATAAGTACGCTACCACAGCTAAAGCCACAACTAACCAACCTAAAATTTCTACATATTTACGAAGTTGAGCTTCCATTTTTTCGCCGCCCCACATCATCAAGCCAGCCACTAGGTAAAAGCGCATACCGCGACCAACTAAAGAGATAAGCAAAAACGGGATAAATGCCATATTCAGAATACCGGCAGTTAAGGTGAAGACTTTGTATGGAACTGGGGTGAAGCTAGCCACAAAAATTACTAATACCCCCCACTTTTCAAACCATTCAAAGGCCACATCCATTTTATGTTGGTAGCCGACCGATTTAATCAGCGGCTCCACAAGAGGCTCGTAGAAAAACTGGCCTAAGGCATAACCCAAAGCCGCCCCTAATACTGAAAAAATAGTCGCCAACATAGCAAAGCGTAATGCTTTATTAGGGCGAGAAAGCGCCATAGGCGCCAGCATGACATCGACAGGAATAGGCCAAAAGATAGATTCTATAAAACTCATCCCTGAAAGATAACGTACAGCATGGCGGTGCTCAGACCACGTCATCACTCTATCGTATAAGGCACTAAAAATTTTCACGCTAATTCACCATTAATTAAAGGAACAAAACGAACGGGTTCAAGATTACGTTGGGTAAAACCTTGGGTTTGTTTTTCTACTAAGATAAGCGACTGTTGCTGCTGTTGCTCACCTACTGGAATAATCATTTGGCCACCTACACTCAATTGCTCAACTAACGCTTGAGGAATAGCTGCTGCAGCGGCAGTTACAATAATTGCATCGAATGGCCCTTTGCTAGCCCAACCTTGCCAACCATCGCCATGTTTTGTTGCAACATTATGTAAATCGAGCATTTTTAAGCGGCGTTTGGCTTGAAACTGCAACGTTTTAATCCGTTCAACTGAGTAAACTTGGTCGACTAAAGAAGCTAAAACCGCAGTTTGATAACCCGAGCCGGTGCCAATTTCGAGCACTTTTTTCGGCTGTGTTTGCAGCAATATTTCAGTCATTTTGGCCACAATATAAGGTTGAGATAAGGTTTGCCCTTGACCAATAGGCAGGGCGGTATTATCCCAAGCTTGATGTGCAAGCGCTTCATCAATGAAATATTGTCGGGGTAGTTTAGCGATAGCGTTCAAAACGGCTTGGTTTTGTATACCGTGTTGACGTAGTTGATTCACCAGTTTCACACTATTTGGGCTTTCGCCAAATTGCATTACCTTGCCTCCCAATCCTTGATCCATGTGTCTAGTTTGCCAATAAAGCTGTGGGCTGTCATATCTATTGTTAAAGGTGTTATTGATACATAGCCCTGAGCAACAGCGTGAAAGTCGGTGCCTTCACCTGCATCTTGCTTTTCTCCAGGTGGACCAAGCCAATAAATGTCGTGGCCACGTGGATCTTGTTGTTTAACCATCACTTCTGCACGATGCCGGCTGCCAGCCCGAGTTACCTTTACGCCCTTAATCTGCTCCATTGGCAAATCAGGAACGTTCACATTAAGAATTTGATTACTCGGTAAGGCATGCTCGCGCAGTTGCTTAATCAACTTTAAAGTTACTTCTGCAGCGGTTTGATAGTGCTTCCCTTTACTTCCAACTAACGATACAGCAATTGCTGGTAAACCCAAGTTTCTTCCTTCCATTGCTGCAGCAACGGTACCAGAATACAGTACGTCATCACCAAGGTTGGCTCCTGCGTTAATACCCGCCACCACCAGTTCTGGTAGCTCATCCACTAACTCGTTAATCGCCAGATGCACGCAGTCTGTGGGCGTCCCCTTAACAGAGATAGTCTGTTCATCTAAGTGCACAATGCGTAAGGGGTTTTCTAGAGTTAAAGAGTTACTGGCACCGCTACAATTGCGATCTGGGGCAACCGTTAACACCGGCGCTAGTTGCTTTAAGCACTGCGCTAAACATTGAATGCCAGGTGCATGAATACCATCATCATTACTCACTAATATGGTCATGACCTTCACCTTGGCAATTTACTATTTCACGCAATATGCTTGTTGCGTAATTTCCTGCACTTAGGTAAAAGCTCAGTACTAAGTCATTACCATCAAGCTTCGCGCTAAACTGTTGTGGTTTAAGTGCCAGAGCCCTGCGTTCCATCTTCAAACCTGCTTCACTTAAGCCTGTAATAATTTGAGGATAGAGACTCAGCACGCTTTGCTCGAAGCGCAAAGCGTCCTCTACGCAAGCTAACTCCCCCTTCCCTACCATAGGTGCAGAAAGCTCAATTTCACCTTGCTGGAAACGCTCAACAATATCTGCATCAACTTGCTCAGCGACAAAGTAAGCATTGCTGCTAGCAAATTTCATCACATCACCAGTTAGCAGCTCTGAAAAATGCTGCTGGGCTATTCGTTCACTCACAGCTCGGTTAAATACTAAGCTACGCGCGGCCGAGAGGTAAATACTGCGTTTATCACGGTTTTTAATGCGCTTACCGGCAAACATAGCTAAAGCACTGTCTATATTGCTGGCGCCTCGTCCAAAACGCTGCGCTCCGAAGTAATTTGGCACTCCCGCTTTTGCAACTAACTCTGCACGGATTAACGCATCTTTCGCATCTGATACATCACGCAAACGGATCTTAAAATTGTTTCCAGACAAGGCCCCGCGTTTTAGCTTTCGGTTATGCCGCTCAACGGCAACAACTTTTACCCCCTCACCCAAGAGCTCGGGTAACTCAACATTAGGCTTTCCGGGCAACTGAATACTAAACCATTGAGTCGTTACTGCGTGGCGATCCTTTAAACCCGCGTAGCTAATCACTTTAGGGCTTACTTGGCAGGCTTCGGCCAGCATTTTTACCACCCATGAAGTATTTTCACCGGTTTTTTCCACCTTCACCATCATGTGCTCGCCATCGCCACTAAACTCAAAGGGCAATACTTCATCCACACAAAAATCCGCGGCTTGTTGTTTTAAGATACCGCTACTTTGTGGTTTACCATGGAGATAATTGAGCTGGTTAATTTGCTCTAGATAATCACTCACTTAGTTTTTCTCCAGCAATACAACGGCGTGACTAGAGATGCCTTCTTTACGCCCTTCAAAACCAAGCTTTTCGGTTGTTGTGGCTTTTACATTAATTTGGCTTATATCGGCTTGCAAGTCTTCTGCAATATTTAGCCGCATGGCTTCTATGTGCGGCGCCATCTTAGGTGCTTGGGCCACAATGGTTAAATCAAGATTTGCCAGTTTAAAGCCGCGCTCAAATATCTGCGCGACCACTTGGCGTAATAAAATTCGCGAGTCGATGCCGGCATATGCCTGATCATTGTCGGGGAAATGGTGACCGATATCACCCAAGGCTAGTGCTCCCAACAAAGCGTCACATAAAGCATGAAGAGCAACATCGCCATCAGAGTGAGCAACAAATCCTTGCTCGTAAGGAATGGCAACACCAGCAACCATTAATGGGCCTTCTCCACCAAACTTGTGAACGTCAAAACCGTGGCCAATGCGAATACTCACTTATACTTCCTCTTCATTCTGTTGCTGGCTGATAAACCATTTTGCTAAGGCCAAATCTTCTGGGCAAGTCACTTTAATGTTATCGCTACGCCCTGTCACTAAGCTCACCGGGCAGTTCGCCCACTCCATAGCAGACGCTTCATCGGTAATCACTACGCCAGTTAACAAGGCATTTTGTATATTGTCTTTAAGCTGCTTAACCTTAAACATTTGTGGGGTTAATGCATGCCAAAGCTGTTCTCTAGATACTGTTTGGGCAATTTTTCCATCCGCAGCGCGCTTCATCGTATCGCGAACTTGAGTGGCTAAAATACCACCACATTGCTGTTGCTCAACGGCGCTAATCAATTTGCTAATGTCACTTTCGGTAATACAAGGCCTGGCCGCATCATGGACTAGAATCCATTCATCTTTCTTAGCCGCTTTAAGCCCAGCTAATACAGAGTCTGCCCGCTCATCGCCACCAACCACCGTATTAATGCGTACGTCTTTGGCTAAGGGTAATTGGTTAAACCAAGTGTCGTTGGGGTGCAATACAATGATTAAGTTTTTAATAGCAGGGTGGGATAAAAAGACCTTGGCGGTAGTTTCTAAAATGGTCTGCTCACCTAAACGCAAATATTGTTTAGGAAGAGAGGCTTGCATACGACTACCAATACCTGCGGCAGGTAACAGCGCAGTATATTGCTTGCATTCAGATTTCATGAAATGTTGATACTCGGAGCCACTTATTGTTCTATTTCGGAGGACGGAATTATGCGATAAAAAGTTTCACCCTGCTTAATCATGCCAAGTTCATTACGCGCATGCTCTTCTACCGCATCAAAACCGCTGCGTAGATCAGCAATTTCGGCAACTAACACCGAGTTTCTCTGCGCTAATTCTTGATTTGCTAAGTCATGCTTGGTGACCTCTTCACGTAGCGCGAAGTAGTCATTAAGCGAGTTTTTGCCAAACCACAGTTGATACTGCAACAGCAAAACAATCAATATCAGTAAAATCTTAAACGAACGCATGGTTCCTCCCTAACAGAGATAATCCCATAAAGCCGTTTGTTACTCCATAAGCAGCGTGTTATTTATCTAAATCCTAGGCAAAAAAAATCCCCGCTAGTGCGAGGATTTTTAAAGCTATCGGCTTAATTCAAAAGAATTACTGGCCTTTAACTTCTTTAAGGCCGTTGTAAGGTGCTTTTGAACCTAGAGCTTCTTCGATACGTAGAAGTTGGTTGTACTTAGCAACACGGTCAGAACGGCTTAGTGAACCAGTTTTGATTTGGCCAGCAGCAGTACCAACAGCTAAGTCAGCGATAGTTGCATCTTCAGTCTCGCCTGAACGGTGAGAGATAACAGCAGTGAAGCCAGCGTCTTTAGCCATTTTAATTGCAGCCAAAGTTTCAGTTAAAGAACCGATTTGGTTGAATTTAATTAGGATAGAGTTAGCGATGCCGTTGTCGATACCACGCTTAAGGATCTTAGTGTTAGTTACGAACAAATCGTCACCAACTAATTGGATTTTGTCACCTAGAAGTTTAGTTTGGTGAGCAAAACCGTCCCAATCAGACTCGTCTAAGCCGTCTTCAATAGAAACGATTGGGTACTGTTCAGTAAGATCTTTAAGGAAGAAGTTGAACTCTTCTGAAGTGAATTTCTTACCTTCGCCTTTAAGGTCGTAGATGTTAGCTTCTTTGTCGTAGAATTCAGAAGCAGCACAATCCATAGCTAGAGTGATGTCTTTACCTAGCTCGTAACCCGCGCCAGCAACAGCTTCTTTAATTGCAGCAAGTGCAGCTTCGTTTGACTCTAGGTTTGGAGCGAAACCACCTTCGTCACCAACAGCAGTTGAGTGACCACCAGCTTTAAGAACTTTAGCTAGGCTGTGGAATACTTCAGCGCCCATACGTAGGCCTTCACGGAAGTTAGCAGCGCCAACTGGCTGAATCATAAATTCTTGGATGTCTACGCTGTTATCTGCGTGCTCACCACCGTTGATGATGTTCATCATTGGAAGAGGCATAGAGTAAACACCTGAAGTACCGTTTAGGTCAGCGATGTGAGCGTATAGTGGTACTTTCTTAGAAGCAGCAGCAGCTTTAGCAGCAGCTAGAGATACAGCTAGGATAGCGTTAGCACCAAAGTTAGCTTTGTTGTCAGTGCCGTCTAGGTCGATCATGATTTGGTCAAGCTCAGCTTGAGCCAATGCGTCTTTACCAGCAAGTGCTTCTGCGATTGGGCCGTTTACAGCTTCAACTGCTTTTAATACACCTTTGCCTAAGTAACGAGCTTTATCGCCGTCACGTAATTCTAGGGCTTCACGTGAACCAGTTGATGCGCCAGATGGAGCAGCAGCCATACCGATAGAACCGTCAGCTAGGTGTACTTCAGCTTCTACAGTTGGGTTACCGCGTGAATCCATGATTTCGCGACCAAGTACTTTTACGATATTAGACATTACTAATTTCCTCTATATAAATGAACTTCTAACTCTCTAAAAAACATTACTCGCTAATTGAGTCTAGCGAGCTTTATTAAATTCACCAGCTGCCTTTACAAAACCTGCAAACAACGGATGTCCATCGCGAGGCGTAGACGTGAATTCAGGGTGGAATTGTGCTGCCACAAACCAAGGGTGAGCTGGGTTTTCAATGATTTCTACTAACTTTTTATCCGAAGAAAGACCGGTTACCAGTAAGCCTTTCGCGGTAATTTTTGGTAACAAAGTATTATTAACTTCGTAGCGATGGCGGTGGCGCTCATAAATCTCTACGCTGCCATATAACTCTGCCACCTTAGACCCTTTGGTTAGATGACAAAGCTGCGAGCCAAGACGCATTGTGCCGCCTAGGTCAGAATCTACATCACGAGTTTCTACTTTACCGTCTTCATCAATCCACTCGGTAATTAAACCAACTACTGGGTGTTTTGATTTAGGGTCAAACTCACTTGAGTGGGCACCTTTTAAGCCAGCTACGTTACGAGCGTATTCAATTAACGCTACTTGCATGCCTAAACAAATACCCAAGTAAGGTACATTGTTCTCACGAGCATATTGTGCGGCCAAAATCTTGCCTTCTACGCCACGCTCGCCAAAGCCGCCTGGTACTAAAATCGCATCTAAGTCTTTTAGTACATCGGTGCCTTTTACTTCAAGATCTTGAGAATCTACATATTGAATTTTCACACTTAAACGGTTTTTAAGTCCGCCGTGTTTTAGCGCTTCATTAACTGATTTATAAGCGTCAGGTAATTCAACATACTTACCCACCATACCAATAACAATCTCATTGGTTGGGTTAGCTTCTTCGTAAATAACTTGTTCCCACTCGCTCAAATCAGCTTCTTCGCACTCTATACCGAAACGTTCGGTCACTAAAGCATCTAAGCCTTGAGACTTAAGCAATGCTGGAATTTTGTAGATGCTATCAACATCTTTTAAGGAGATTACCGCGCGATCTGGCACGTTAGTGAACAAGGCGATCTTAGCGCGCTCGTTAGCAGGAATTGCACGGTCACTACGACAAATAAGAATATCAGGCTGAATACCAATAGAACGCAACTCTTTAACCGAGTGCTGAGTAGGCTTAGTTTTCACTTCGCCAGCGGCACCCAAATATGGCACTAAGGTGAGGTGCATGTACATGGCGCGTTCGCGGCCAATCTCGGTACCTAATTGACGAATAGCTTCTAAGAAAGGTTGCGATTCGATGTCACCCACGGTGCCACCAATTTCAACAATGGCTACATCTACACCTTCGCCGCCCGCCACTACACGCTCTTTAATTGCGTTAGTGATATGAGGGATCACCTGGATAGTTGCGCCTAAGTAATCACCACGACGTTCTTTAGCCAGTACATCAGAATAAACACGACCCGTAGTGAAGTTATTGCGCTTAGTCATTTTGTTACGAATGAAACGCTCGTAGTGACCCAAATCTAAGTCAGTTTCAGCGCCATCTTCGGTTACAAATACTTCGCCGTGTTGGATCGGGCTCATTGTGCCGGGATCAACGTTAATGTACGGGTCAAGCTTCATAATGGTCACTTTAAGACCGCGAGCTTCGAGGATCGCAGCTAATGATGCAGCGGCAATACCTTTACCCAAGGAGGATACTACGCCTCCAGTGACGAAAATGTACTTTGTTGTCATGTCTAACCTGAGAAGTTGGATGTGTTAAGGGCGTATCTGCGATACTTGGACGGGGGCATAGTATAGCAAAGCCTCTTTAACACCACAATCAATGTCACTCTATCAAGACTAAGATTTAGTGGTTTTGTTGTAAATCAATTTTTGTAATTTTCTTTCACTTTATCCCACAGCGCATCCATCTCTGAAAGACTCATACTTTCTAAGATTTTCCCCGAATCCCTTGCCAGCGCTTCAACGCCTTGGAATCTACGAGTAAACTTTTGGTTAGCAGAACGTAGTAAGTCTTCTGCATCAAAATCACAAGCTCGGGCTAAATTTACGCAAGAAAACAACAAATCACCGATTTCTTCAGCAATTTCTTGCTGATTCTTCTCGGCAATGGCTTGCTTAACTTCCACTAACTCTTCTTCTACCTTATCGATAACAGGAGCCACATCTGGCCAATCAAAACCCACATTTGCACAACGCTTTTGTAGTTTTTGCGCTCGGCTTAAAGCCGGAAGCGCCAAGGGCACATCATCTAAAACACTCACTCTGCTAGATTGCGCTTTACTGGCGCGCTCTTTGGCTTTTTCAGCTTCCCAATTAGCTTTAATAGCCGCTTCATTCTTAAAAGCTTGTTCAGTGAAAACATGGGGATGACGGCGAATAAGCTTTTCACAAATACCATCAACCACATCGGCAAAATCAAAATCGCCCTGCTCTTTAGCAAATTGTGCGTAAAACACCACTTGGAACAACACATCTCCCAGCTCAAGCTTCACTTCTGAAAAGTCTGCTTGCTCTAAAGCTTGGTTAATTGCATCTGCCAGCTCGTAGGTTTCCTCAATGGTATAAGGAACAATACTTTGCCAATTTTGTTTTTGGTCCCAAGGGCAACCCGTTTCTGGGTCGCGCAGCTGCGTCATAATGCTTAACAGCGTCTCTATGCTATAAGGGCGTTGTGACATTGAAATGAAAATTCCTGACTAGTTAGCGTAAACGGCGCGCTTCGATAATATGGTTAAGCTGATTTATTTTGGCTAATACCCGCGATAAGGTTTCCAAGTTATAAATCTCTATTTCCATATCAATGGTAGCGGTTTGGCTTTTTACATCTGAGTGGCTTTGCATACCCATCACATTCACTTTGTCGTTAGCCAACACAGTGGTGACATCACGTAATAAACCGCTTCTATCATTGGCAATAATGCGAATGGTTAAACTGTAGCTGCTGGCAGTATTGTCGCCCCATACCGCATCAATCACTCGCTCTGGTGTGCGACTCACTAACTCAGCAAGCTGTTCACAATCGTGACTATGAATAGAAATACCACGCCCTTGGGTAATAAAGCCTTTAATACTGTCACCCGGAATAGGCTGACAACATTTAGCAATATGGGTCATCAGGTTGCCAACGCCATCTACTACGATGGAATCTTTAGCCTGCTTTTTCTTTTGGCCGTGATGCTCTGCCTTTTTGGCAATTGTTTCCAATGCTTGACGATCTTCTTCTTCTGCGGTTGGCTTATTAAGCGTGGCCTGCAAATGATGAATTAATTGGCTGAGCTTTACATCGCCCGCGCCAACAGCGGCCAGCAGATCATCGAGGTTTTTTACATTGAAACGTTCTACACACAGCTCAGCATCACTCAGTTTAAAACCATGTTTATGTAACTCTGCTTCAAGCAGCTCTTTACCAGCAACTTGATTCTTGTCTTTGTCTTGTTTTTTAAACCAGGTAGCTATTTTATTGCGCGCTCGCGAGGACTTCACATAGCCCAAATTGGGATTGAGCCAATCGCGGCTGGGGCTAGATTCTTTTTGAGTAATAATCTCGACTTGCTCACCAGTGTGTAACTGGTAGGTGAAAGGGACAATTCTGCCGCCAATTTTGGCGCCGATACAGCGGTGCCCCACTTGGCTATGCACGTAGTAGGCAAAATCTAAAGGCGTGGAGCCAGCGGGCAAATCAATCACTTCACCGCTTGGGGTGAATACATATACCCGGTCGTCAAATACTTGGGAGCGCAGCTCCTCAAGCATGGCACCATTTTCGGCAATATCGTCTTGCCATGCTAATAGCTTACGCAACCAAGCAATTTTATCTTCGAAGTCATTGCGACCGCCGCTGCCACCCTCTTTATACTTCCAGTGTGCGGCCACGCCAAGCTCAGACTCTTCATGCATTTGCTTGGTTCTGATTTGAACCTCTATCGACTTACCTTCTGGTCCAATTACCACGGTGTGAATAGATTGATAACCGTTCGGTTTTGGATTGGCAACATAGTCGTCAAACTCGCTGGGGATATGGTGCCAAGAGGTATGTACTATGCCTAATATGGCGTAACAATCTTGCAGTTTTTCAGCCACAATCCTAATTGCACGCACATCAAACAACTTATCGAAAGATAAGTCTTTTTTCTGCATTTTTCGCCAAATGCTGTAAATATGTTTTGGGCGACCATAAACTTGCGCATCAATGCCTGCAGCTTCAATATCCTGCTGCAACTTAGCCACAAAATCATCGATATACTGGGTTCTTGCGAGGCGTTTTTCATCTAGCTGCTTAGCAATTTGTTTGTAGGTGACCGGATGCAAGTAGCGAAAGGTAAAATCTTCTAACTCCCACTTTAATTGGCCTATCCCCAAACGGTTCGCTAGCGGAGCATAAATATCCTGGCTTTCTTTGGCCGCTAATACGCGGATCTCTTCTTCTTCATTTTTTACTTCTCGTAAAAAGCAAATACGCTCGGCCAGCTTGATCACAATAGCGCGAACATCCCCCACCATGGCCAGCAGCATCCGTCGCACATTATCTATTTGCCCAGATGATAGGCTTTTGTTTTGACCGGTTCTTAGCGCCTTCATCGCGTCCATTTGCGCCGCATCGTGACGCAACTTGATCACTTCATCACTAAATTGTGGGCTAAGTTTTTCTTCTGCGAGCAAACCAGCATCAACAAACGGAAATAACAACGCAGCTTCCAGGGTAGGCAAATCCATGTTAAGGGTAACTAAGATTTCCACCATCTCCTTACCCTTGGTTAAACAACGATGGACTTGGTCTTTATCTGCTTCTAAAGCACGAAAGTAGTTGCTGGCGGCAAACAAGTGCTGTTGATCTTCTACCGCAATATCAAGGCTAGCAACCCACTGATTCTCATCAAATAAAAGTTGTTCATTTAGATGTGTTTCTCGTACCGAAACCATACAACAAAAATTCCTATATCAATGCTACCAACACAGGTTGCTCATCAACCATTAACGTTCAAATAAGGCCATTGTCTCTACATGTTCAGTGTGTGCGAACATGTCTACTAACGCCAACTTACTTAAGCGATACCCCGCTTGTTTAAGCACTTTGGCATCTCTGGCTAAGGTAGCAGGATTACATGAGACATATACTACGGTGCTTGGACTAAGCTTGGCAACCTGTGAAATGGCTAGTTTTGCTCCTGCTCTAGCAGGGTCGAGTAATACTTTATTAACCTTGGTTTTCTGCCAAGCTTTAGCGGTTTCAACTTGCTCTAAATCGCCGCTAAATGCACTAACGTTGCTTAAACCATTTGCTTCAGCATTAGCTAGCACTTGCTTAGTCATTGCTGTAACCCCTTCCACCGCAATCACTTGCTGCGCTTTTTGCGCCAGAGCCAAGCTAAAATTACCAATGCCGGCATACAAATCCAGTATTTGGTCCTCTGCACAAGGCTGTAACCACTCTAAAGCTTTAGAAACCAGAGCTTGATTCATGGCCTCGTTCACTTGAATAAAATCACCGGGCGTGAAGGCTAAGCGCAAGCCCTGTTCAGCCAAATCGTAGTAAGCGTGCTCCCCCATCAAATAGCTCGATTGCTCATCGGTAGCGATAACTAGTGCTATGGAATGTTGCTGAGCAAAGCTGCGTAATTGCGCTGCAATTTTATCGGAAGGCTCACTACGAACACGGATCCGACATACAATTTTCGGCTGGCAGTCAATAAGCTCGATATGACCTAAATTGATAGACTTTGGCCATGTTTTTAATAATTGCTGAAGGGGCACCAGTAGCGCCGACAGTTGCGGTTTAAGGACAATGCATTCTGATATAGCCACAATGTCTTTACTGGACTTTTTACGAAAACCAAGCTGCCAACCACGCTGCTTATCAAACCAAGTGCTCAAACGAGTAGCGCGTCGGTAATGCCAATCATCTCCACTTAATATTTCAAACTCGGGCAAGTCTCGATAACCAGACTGGCGACTGATGAGTTCAGCTACCGCTCTTTGTTTGTATTCTCGCTGAGCCTGGGCCGACAAATACTGGGCACTACATCCACCACACTCTTGGTAAAACTGACAAGCAGGCTCGATGCGCTGGGGCGCATCATTTAAACGTTTTAGTAACTTAGCTGGGCCCGATTTAGCACTAGGTAATACATCAACCAGCTCTCCAGGCAACACCCCGTCAACAAAATAGGTTTTGCCTTGGTGTTTTACCACTCCGTTTAAATGGTGATCAAGCGCTAGAACCTGAGCGTCTCTAATTGCCTTTATCGAAGTAGATTTTGCTTTTGCTTTAAAAAATTGGGCCATAGAAGAGACTTATTTACTCGGTGAATACAAAAAGGGACGGGCTTATGTCATCATAAGCGATTGGAACCATGTCATTTTCCCATAAGAAACGTTTATGACCAAGTATGGCTTACGCGCCCGCGTATATATTCTCACTATTATACCTACACTTTTTGTCGGTATCTTGTTGGCGAGCTACTTCACCTTTAATCGAAATCAGCAATTAGATAACTTTGTTATCGAGCAGGGTGTTAATGTTATTGAGCCTCTCGCCATCGCCAGTGAAGTTGGCCTAAGCCGCTATAACCGGGAAAAAGTAAAATCGCTGATTAGCGTTACACATCGAAAAATGTCACCGTTAATTAAAAGTATTGCGGTGTACGATAAACACAACCAACTTTTTGTAACCAGTAACTACCACCGCAATATTCGCTTGCTACAAAGCGACCCAGAGCTACCGCTGCCGCAATCAACTCAGGTAGAAATTTACCCCAATCGAATTATTTTACGTGCGCCAATCTGGGCCGAAGCCGAAGGTAGTTTTGCCGCCTTTAGTAATGGGAAACCTGAGCTGCTGGGTTACATCTCAATGCAGTACAACAAAGACCGCGCCTTACTGCTGCAGTTTAGAGATACCACGGTAGCGCTGTTTATTGTGTTATTTGGCGTACTCATTAGTGTGCTATTCGCCTTCCAATTAAGTAAGCAAGTTACCCAACCCATTACCAACATGGTGAACATTGTTGACCGGATCCGCCAAGGTCGCTTAGATGCCCGGGTTGATGGCAGTTACACCGGCGAGTTGGGGTTGCTGAAACACGGTATTAACTCCATGGCTAAATCGCTAGCCGAATATCATGAGGAAATGCACCAAAGCATTGATCAAGCCACGAGTGATTTGCGTGAAACACTTGAACAGATTGAAATTCAAAACATCGAGTTAGATATCGCCAAAAAAGAGGCGCAACAAGGTGCTAAGGCGAAATCGGAATTCTTAGCCAACATGAGCCACGAATTAAGAACTCCGTTAAATGGTGTCATTGGATTTGCTCGTCAACTGCTTAAAACTCAGCTAAACAGTAATCAAGCCGACTACCTGCTTACCATTGAAAAGTCAGCTAACAATCTACTTGCCATCATTAATGACATTCTTGATTTCTCTAAACTAGAAGCAGGAAAACTGAAGCTCGAGCGCATTGATTTTAACTTCCGAGATACCATCAACGACGTAGTAACACTGCTAGCACCAAGTGCTCAAGATAAAAACTTAGAACTTAACTTGCTGATAGAACCTAGTGTGCCAGAAGGTTTACGTGGCGACCCACTGCGTTTACAACAAGTTTTCACTAACCTACTAGGCAATGCCATTAAGTTCACCCATCAGGGTGAAATTACCGTTGCGATTAGTTTAATCAAGCAACAAGGCCAGCAAGTGGTGCTAAATGCTGCGGTGAAAGATACTGGCATTGGCATTTCTAAAGAGCAACAATCGCAATTGTTCCAGGCCTTTAAACAAGCAGATACCAGTATTAACCGCGAGTACGGCGGCACCGGTTTAGGCTTAGTCATTACTCAGAAGCTGGTTCAACATATGGGTGGCGATATCAAACTAAGCTCCGAGCCAGAAAAAGGCGCAGTGTTTAGTTTCGATATTCACCTAGAACAGGCCAACATGGTACTGGGAGCCCCGCTGCCATTAACCGCGCTAAGTCAGCTATCTGTGTTGCTATATGAACCGCACCAAGTCAGCCAGTCTGTGATTAGCGGTTTAGCCCAACAGTGGCAACTGCCACTGCAAACCGCAACTGACGATGCTCAATGGCAAAGCGCGATAAAACACTTCTCAGGTACAGTAATCATTGGCCATAGCGACTGGCAAACACTCGAGCCCTTACAAAAGAAAATAGCCGAAGCGCTAGAGCGTAGCTCGGAAGTGATTGTATTAATCAACTCCAGCGATCCTGATATTCACCAACGGGTTATTGAAGCAGGTGCTAAACACTGCATGAGTAAGCCAATTAACCATCGCAAACTGGCGCAAGCATTAGTTGATGAGAAGATTGCTGTAAATGATGTTGTTACGCCAATGGCAAAAGTTTCCCGCTCAAAACTGGTGTTAAAGGTGCTAGCGGTAGATGACAACGCAGCAAACTTAAAACTTATATCAGCAATGCTGCATGAGCTGGTTACCCAAGTTGATACCTGCACTAACGGCTTAGAAGCCATCACTAAAGCTGAAGAAGAAAGTTACGACCTCATCTTAATGGATATTCAAATGCCGATTTTAGATGGCATTAGCGCTACCCAAAAAATTCGCCAGAACAGTAAAAATGAACAAACCCCAATTATCGCGGTTACTGCGCATGCTCTAGCGGGCGAAAAAGAGCAGTTGTTGGGGCAAGGTGTGGATGATTACCTAGCAAAACCCATAGATGAATCTTCACTAGAGAAGCTTATCCACCGCTGGCAACCCAATGCTAAATTGCTTAGCCGAGAAGACTTTGCCGCCACCTTGGATCAACCTAAAACTATTGAATTTGAAAATGCTAGCCTGTCTTGGCAACTAGCCATGCAACGCGCTAACAACAACCAAGCCTTAGCCATAGATATGTTTGTTATGTTGCAAGACAGTTTTGTAGAGATAGAAGAAGCAATTGAGCAGATACTGAATCAGCAAATCAATGCCGACGAATTTGTGCTGCTAGTTCATCGCTTCCGCGGAGGTTGTGCATACAGTGGTTGTAAGCGCTTAGAGTCACTTACAACCACCATCGAAGATAGCCTACGTCAGCACGGTGATGTTGCTCAGGTTGAGCCCGAATTGCTGGAATTAAGTGATGAAATTGAAAAGGTCAAACAGGCTGCCAAGCAGTTAAATCAGCAGCTAAGCTAAGCTTCCAAGGTATTTGGCGCAAAATAAAAGCCGCTATTATGCGGCTTTTTTCTTTGGCAAGCATTGTAAGCAATGCTCACTAAATATCTTGATTAGCTTCTTGCTCTTTAAGGAAGCGACCGGTTAATACTTGACCGCGATTACGATTGCAGTACCAGTTATAAAATGGGTAGCTAACTAAACCAAATAAGGCTGTTACTAACGCATTACTAAACGGCGAAATAATCATAGGCAATAACGCCTGAATAATATTGCCACCATTCATTATCGTATAAATTAGTAATGCTAAACCAGCAATCACACCCACACCAAAACCTACCAAGGCTAATAACTTCATTAGACCAAACAGGTCTAACTGAACGCGATATCGTTCAACCAATGTTCTTCTCCTAATTAGCGCTCTAGCACCACGGTAGCTACCGCGTAGTCACGCTCATCACTAATACTAATAAACTGGCTGCTTACCTCAAGCTGCTCGCACAAGGCCATTGCAGCGCCGCTAAATACCAACTCAGGTTTTCCAAATTGGTTATTGGACACTTCTATTTGTTGAAAACCAACACCTTTGGCAATCCCTGTTCCCAGCGCTTTTGCAGCTGCTTCTTTTGCAGCAAACCGTTTTGCTAAAAAACGCGCTGGGGCAGCATGCTGCTCAAACCGCACAAATTCAGCTTCGGTTAATACCCGCTTAGCCAATGCATGCATTTGCTTGCTATTGGCTATTCGCTCTACTTGAACGATATCGGTACCTAAGCCTACTATCGCCACAGTTTACGCTTCACCTTGGCGAGCTTGAACCATCAAGGTTTTCATTTCACGCACGGCGGCGTCCATGCCAACCATTACTGCACGCGCAATAATCGCATGGCCAATGTTAAGTTCAATAATTTCTGGCATAGCAGCAATTGGCAATACATTATGGTAATGCAAACCATGGCCAGCATTTACTTTTAAGCCTTTGTCTGCAGCATAACTGGCCGCAGCGGCAATCTTTTTCAGCTCAGCTTGCTGCTCGGCTTCATCTTCTGCATCGGCATAATGACCAGTATGCAGCTCAATGAACGGCGCGCCAGATGCAATAGAAGCATCAATTTGCTCATCATCGGCATCGATAAATAGCGAAACTAAAATACCCGCGTCAGTTAGCTTAGTAACAGCTTCGGTGATTTTCTCAAGATTGCCAACAACATCCAGACCACCTTCGGTGGTTAACTCTTCACGCTTTTCTGGAACCAAACACACAAAGTGAGGCTTGTGCTCACAAGCAATGGCTACCATCTCGTCGGTTACCGCCATTTCTAGGTTTAAGCGGGTTTGCACCGTTTGACTCATGATAGCAACATCACGGTCAACAATATGACGGCGGTCTTCTCTTAAATGAATGGTAATACCATCAGCGCCAGCCATCTCGGCAATACCAGCAGCAAGCACAGGATCTGGGTATGTCGTGCCGCGTGCTTGGCGAAGTGTGGCGATATGATCAACATTTACGCCTAATAAAATCTCACTCACAAATATTCCTTTTTCAACAAGGCCTTAATTGAAGGCTCTATTGGTAGTTTTAATTTGACTGAACAATTTGCGACTGGTCAACTCTCTGCCATTGAGCAGTTGAGCAATCACAATTCGACAAAATCTTTTGGCACATAATAAGTGTTGCGCTTGCTGTGGGTCAAAAGCTAATAACATAAGTATTTCCTGATAGCTAAATTCCACCTGCGAAAAGCGGCTGTTGCTAACCACAAAACCCTCATGTAATCGGTATTGATAGCTAAGACCTTGAGCAAATTCTTGCGGCTCGGCTAAGGCAAAACCCAACTCAGCCACCAACAACAGCTCAAACTCACGCAAACAGCCCTCTAAAGGCTGCTGTTTGGCTAAGGCCATTAAGCTGTCTTGATAATGATGATACAAGCTTGGATAAGCGGTATTTTCTTCCAGCAAATAATAAAGCAGTTCATTAAGGTAAAGGGTGCTATAAAGATATTGCCCAAACAGCGGTAGCGCCAAGTTACTGGCTTCTACCTGTTTAAAGTTACGTAAACTACCTTTACCACTAAGCTCAACTAATAGTGGAACGCCGGGTTGCAATATGCCTCGCCACTTAGAGCGTTTAGCTCTAGCTCCGCGAGCCACAGCACTCACTTTGCCATATTCAAGGGTAAACAGCTGTACTAACAAACTGGTTTCTCGATATGGCCGCGTATGAATAACAAACGCAGGTGTGAGTGCCTGTTCAGGCAAGCTTATTCGTCTCCGTAACCTAGACTACGCAAAGCGCGTTCGTCGTCAGCCCAACCAGATTTAACTTTAACCCACATCTCCAAGAACACTTTGTTATCAAACAAACGCTCCATATCTAGACGAGCTTCTTTACCAATGGTTTTTAACTTATCGCCTTTACTGCCAATAATCATGCGCTTTTGGCTAGGGCGTTCTACCAAAATAAGTGCGTTAATTTGGTAAACACCGTTTTCTTGCATTTTGAACTGCTCAATTTCTACGGTGGTAGAATATGGTAGTTCTTGGCCAGTAAATCGCATCAACTTTTCACGCACAATTTCTGCCGCCATAAAGCGTGAAGAACGGTCAGTAATGTAATCTTCTGGAAAGAAGTGCACGTTCTCTGGCAAGGTTTGCTGTGCCCACTCACGCAGCTGTTCAACATTTTTTCCCTGCTTAGCAGAAATAGGCAAAATATGAGAAAAGTCGAATTTCTCCTGCATCATTTGCATGTGCGGAAACAGCTCTTCTTTTTCCTGTACGTTATCCACTTTGTTAATTGCCAATACAACAGGCACTTTCAAGTGGCGCAATTTACCTAGAACCAACTCATCATCGGGGTTCCACTTGGTACCTTCAACCACAAAGATCACCATCGAAACATCGCCCAGTGAACTAGTAGCAGCTCGGTTCATTAAGCGGTTAATGGCCCGCTGTTCTTCAATGTGTAAACCCGGCGTATCAACAAAAATTGTTTGATAAATATCATCGGTATCAATGCCCAAAATACGGTGGCGCGTAGTTTGTGGCTTTTTAGATGTAATGCTTACCTTTTGGCCTAAAATAGCATTCAGTAAGGTCGACTTACCCACATTTGGACGACCAACAATGGCTACAAAGCCACAACGGGTATCATAGTTCATACTAAACGCTCCAATACCAGTTCAGCCGCCACTTGCTCGGCCTTGCGGCGGCTAGTGCTAATCCCAATAACGGGCTTATCCAAGCCTTCTACTGAGCAGCTTACGGTAAATTGCTGATTATGTGCTTCGCCTTTAATTTCAACGACTTGATAATCAGGTAAGGCTTGCTTTCTAGACTGCAGTATTTCTTGCAATCTAGTTTTAGGATCTTTCTGGCTTAGGCCTGGCTCAATGGTATTTAAGCGCTCTTTATACCAACGCAAAAGCATTTCTTTGGCGCTATCGTTACCGCTATCTAAATATACTGCGCCGATAATAGCTTCTACGGCATCGGCCAAAATTGACTCACGGCGAAAACCACCGCTTTTCAACTCACCAGGCCCAAGCTTAATATACTCGCCTAATTCAAAACTGCGCGCTAGCTCAGCTAGGGTTTTCCCCTTTACTAAGGTTGAGCGCATGGGGCTTAAATCGCCTTCCGACACTTCTGGAAAGCGGTGATACAATTCGTCGGCAATTACCCAACTAAGCACTGCATCCCCTAAAAACTCGAGACGCTCGTTATGTACGCCACCAGCACTACGGTGAGTAAGCGCTAGGTGCAATAAACTGTCATCTTTAAATGTATACCCTATAGCACGCTGCAAGCGTTCTGGGTTTGAGCTAATCATCATCTACCTACTTGATCGCGCCAATGCGATTAAATCGAACACCTGTGGGTATCCATCCCGGTAATACTGAATCTTCAGCACGCTCAAATTCAAAGCTAATCCATATTGCTACCGCTTTGCCCACTAAGTGGTCGTCTGATACAAACCCCCAGTAGCGACTATCGGTACTGTTATCACGGTTGTCACCGAAGGCTAAATAGTGGCCTTCTGGTACAATCCACTCATCTTTAGCCGTGCCCGGCTGTTGATAAAAGTATTGCACACGATCTGGTGCAGCAGGATTTATCAAAATCTCGTGCTCAACTTCTGCTAGGCTCTCTCTATAATTCTCTAGAGCCATTGGACCTTGTTTAAAACGCCCCGAAACTTCAAAATCCAAGGGTACAGGTTTTAGCTCAGGGCAAGGTTTAGCTTCACACTTAGGTTGAATGAACAGCTGCTTACCACGATATATCACTCTGTCGCCAGGCAGGCCAACAATGCGCTTAATGTAATCAATACGAGTATCTTGAGGATACTTAAATACCGCAATATCACCACGTTCAGGTGAACCAGTTTCTACAATAGTGCTACGAGTAACTGGATCTTTTAAGCCGTAAGCAAACTTTTCAACCAAGATAAAGTCGCCCACTAACAGCGTAGGCATCATCGAGCCAGAAGGAATTTGGAAAGGCTCGTAAATAAACGAACGCAGCACCATCACAATCGCAATAACCGGAAACACCGAGCGACCATTCTCAATCCAGCTTGGCGGTGTGGTTATCTTTTCTTCTGCGTCGTTAGGTAACTCTCCACCTGCAGCGGTGCGAGCATCTTGCAATTTAAGTTCGCGCTGCTTTTCCCAGTGAAACTTATCTAAGGCCCAAATAATGCCCGTAACAAACGTAGCAATTACCAGAATTAGCGGAAATATTGTGGCCATGTTAATCCTTACCAATATGAAGTACGGCTAAAAACGCTTCTTGAGGCACTTCCACGTTGCCTACTTGCTTCATACGTTTTTTACCTTCTTTCTGCTTCGCTAGCAGCTTCTTCTTACGACTTACGTCACCGCCATAACACTTGGCGATTACGTTTTTGCGAAGTTGTTTAACCGTAGAACGAGCAATAATGTGCATACCAATAGATGCTTGAATCGCGATATCAAACATTTGGCGCGGAATAAGCTCTTTCATCTTATCAACCACCTGACGCCCGCGAGATTCAGAGTGATCTTTGTGAGTAATCAAGGCTAGCGCATCAACTCTATCGCCGTTAATCATGATATCTACACGCACCATGTTAGCCGCATTAAAGTACTTGAAGTTGTAATCCAAAGACGCATATCCACGGCTGGTAGACTTAAGTTTATCGAAGAAATCCAACACCACTTCAGCCATTGGTATTTCGTAAGTTAAGGCAACTTGCTTACCGTGATAAGCCATATTTTTTTGAATGCCGCGCTTTTCTACACACAGGGTAATTACATTCCCTAAGTATTCTTGAGGAACCAGAATATTTACTTCGGCAATAGGCTCGCGAATCTCTGCAATATTGTTCGTAGGTGGTAACTTAGCAGGGCTATCTACGTAGATAACTTCGCCTTTATTCATCTCTACTTCGTATATTACGGTTGGCGCTGTAGTGATTAAATCAAGATCGTATTCACGCTCTAAACGCTCTTGAATGATTTCCATGTGCAACATGCCTAAGAAACCACAACGGAAACCAAAACCTAGAGCGGTAGAGTTTTCTGGCTCATAAAATAACGAAGAATCGTTAAGGCTTAACTTAGCTAGCGCATCACGGAAGTTTTCATACTCATCAGAACTGGTAGGAAACAAACCGGCGTATACCTGGGGTTTTACTTTTTTAAATCCAGGCAGGGCTTCGGTAGAGCCATTTTTTTGCGTAGTTAAAGTATCACCAACAGGTGCGCCCAAAATCTCTTTAATACCAGCAATTACGTAACCTACTTCACCGGTTTTTAATACTCCGGTATTGGTTTGTTTAGGGGTAAAAATACCCACTTCGTTAATCACATGTGCTTGGCCGGTAGACATTACTGTCATGCGCTCGCCTGCTCTTAACTCACCGCTTTTAATACGTACCAGTGATACGACGCCTTGGTAGTTATCGAACCACGAATCAATAATTAGCGCCTGTAGCGGAGCTGTATCATCACCTTCAGGTGGTGGTACGTCACGTACAATGGTTTCTAATACATCTTCAATACCTAGGCCTGTTTTAGCTGAACAAACCGTTGCATCGGTGGCATCAATGCCTACGATATCTTCAATTTCTTCCGCTACGCGGTCTGGATCTGCCTGTGGTAAATCAATTTTGTTCAGCACTGGAATAACTTCTAAGTCCATTTCCATAGCGGTATAACAGTTCGCTAAGGTTTGTGCTTCTACGCCTTGCGCAGCGTCAACAACCAGTAAAGCACCTTCACACGCCGCCAGTGAACGAGATACTTCATAAGTGAAGTCTACGTGTCCTGGGGTATCAATAAAGTTAAGCTGATAGGTTTCACCGTCTTTGGCGGTGTAATCTAAGGTTACACTTTGTGCTTTAATGGTAATTCCGCGTTCGCGCTCTAAGTCCATAGAGTCAAGAACCTGCGCTTCCATTTCGCGCGCGCTCAATCCACCACAGTGTTGAATCAGGCGATCAGATAAGGTCGATTTGCCATGGTCGATATGGGCAATAATCGAAAAGTTACGAATATTCTTATTTATCAAGAGCTTACCTATAAAAAGTCATCTATACGCGAATTAGGATTCGCTTTTCTTAAAAATGCAGCAATCGCGCATTATATCGTTGACGCGGATACTACCACAATCCACCCAGAACCAAAAAAAATGCAGGCTTAAATTAGTAATTGTTTTGTATCCCTAAAATCAAAAAACGCCCATTACAGGGCGTTTTCTAAAAGAAGTTTATTGCTTAGCATGCATTTGGGGGCGATATCGTGGCTGCCGTGCAAAGTAACGAGTAAAGCCACGAACCAATAAAAAGCCTAGGGCTAAACCTAGTAAGGTGCAGATGGCAATAGCCCATTCACCCGCAAAGCCTTGCATAGTGATAAATTTACCGAGTGCTGCGCCTATAATCAGCATGGCAATGGGAACCAAATAAACAAGCAATGCACTTTGCAGCATGTTTTTGGCGTTCAAGGCTAACTCTATCTGGTCCCCCACCTCAACCGTTTCAGTAAGCTTTACCTGAAGCTGATGAACCCGAGTAGGAAAGGCTTTAGCTATGGCACTATTTCCGCAATTGTCTGCACTGGCGCAACTACCACATGCACTTTTACTTACACATTCAACTTTTGCGTAACCGTCACTTACCTCAACAACCTTGGCTGTTTCGATGATTAATGCGGAATTACTGGGCCGGCTCAATGGGCTTCTCGAAGTAAGGACCAATGGTTACTGAATCGGCCATTTTTGAGGCAGTTTCTGGTGGAATTTCACCAACAACGGTGATTTCTATGCCTTTACGTACAACGGTATGTAGGCTGGTCGCACCTTGGCGAACCAGTTGTTCACGTAAGGGGTTAGTCTTGCCAACGGCATTGGCATAAACCGAAATATCAAACAGGCCATCGCTAAGTTTTATGTAATCAACCGATTCTGATATCGCCGCCAAGGAATGCTGTTCTTTTTGGGCAACTTTCATCCCTTTAGGTGACCAACCCAAGCGCCAATTAATTTGGTGCTCTTGTTTATCTACCGATTCTTTACCCATTACAGTGCTAGGCAACTCTAAGCTGGCCAATTCTGTCATCCATTCACTGGGCTTTTCATATTCAGCCAACGTCACAGCCATATGCTGTTCGATCAATTCACCTGTTTGATCAACCACATCTAAACGCAAGGGTAAGTGAGATGCGTAATCAATCCATAGGTATAAACCGTACAAATCGGAAGACTTCGGCACTATGCGCATCACCTGTGCGGGTCGACCGGCAACCCGGCTTTTACCAGCAATCACTAAGTCAAAATTGCTTTGTAAATCTTCCAGTTTTACCGCCGCTAAATTGCCAAACATGCCGGGTAAACGACTTGAGGCCAAACTGTAAGGTGATTGCCCTGGTTCAAAAAACGCTACGGTACCTTCACGGTATACCGCTTCATTAGCAGGGCCGTTTAAGTAAACGCGATGGGCAACTTCTACCCCATTAACCACTCCGTGAATTAAGCGCACTGGCTCGATGTGTCCTTGGCGAACCACAATATAAGAGAGCTCATACTGACGCTGATGAAAAGCCTGTTGGTAATCGTGTAATAAACTCACCGCAGGGCTGGTTTGGCTAACTGAGGTAGCCGAGGCATCAGTGGTGGTTACGGGGAACTCTGCTGAAACAGAAAAAGATGCCAGTAATAAGATTACTGGCATCGAGATAGTTTTTAAGCGCATAGGCTAATTATTTACTCTACAATTCGTTGCTGGAAGCGATGGTCCTGTAAGTAGGCGCTAATACGCTTACGCTGCTCCATAATTTCAGCTTCACTTAGCTCACGAGGCTGAGGGTTAGACTGTAAGCTAACTGGTGCTACAGCTCCCCCCACCGGTACTGTGCTAAATACGGGTAAAGGTTGGTCAGCATCGTTGGCTTGATATGAATATTGCTGAACACCAATAATAGCGGCTACCGCTACCGATGCAGCAATTGCATATTGCCCAGCATATTTGAAGAATCGAACGACACGTACTGACGATTCCTTTTGTTCGGCCACCTGAGGTTTAGGGGCTACAATCGCTGGCTCTTGCTCCAAGGCAGCAGCTACACCACTAGCAATATCAATATCGATTTGCTTGGGAGTTTCTCCGCGAAGTACATCACCAATTAAGTGATAATTACTCCACTGCTCTGCATGCTCCGGCTCATTGGCTAACAGATCTAACAGTGCTGCGTCGGTTAATTCGTTATCAACCAGTGCGGATAACTGTTCTTTATTTGCCATATTAGTCATCAATCCCCAAAGTTACCTACTTAAAAGCGGTTGTATTCGCTTTTCAATTGCATCCCTTGCTCGGAAAATCCGTGATCTCACGGTCCCGACAGGACAATCCATTACATTGGCAATCTCTTCGTAGCTTAAACCATCTATCTCTCGAAGAGTAATTGCAGTGCGCAAATCATCAGGTAGTCCTTCCATTGTAGCAAAAACTACCTCTTTTATTTCTTCGGATAACAACAAAGTTTCTGGAGTGTCGGCTTCTTTCAAAGCATCTGCGCCATCATAGAACTCTGCTTCATCAGCATCCACATCATTTGCAGGCGGTCTACGACCTTGAGCAACAATGTGGTTTTTAGCAGTATTTACTGCAATTCGGTATAACCATGTATAAAACGCACTTTCTCCTCGAAAGTTTGGTAGTGCACGGTAAGCCTTAATAAACGCATCTTGCGTTACATCGGCTACATCCCCGTGATTCACAATATAGCGTGATATAAGGTTTGCTACCTTATGCTGATACTTTTGTACCAACAAATTAAATGCCGCCTTATCGCCACGTTGCGTTCTTTCGACCAACGTTTGATCTGTCCACTGTTCTGACATTTGTAACTACCGTCCTCCTAATGCTTGAGATTCGGTAGCTTTTTTGGCGGCACATCTCTTCAGACTGCTTGTTTTCAAAAAAGTTCTCTTCCAACCAAATAAAATTTTTGCGCCTCTGTGAGACACTGCAAACTTGCGTAAGTTTCAGTTAAACTAGCTTATACTCCAATTTTTCTTTTAACTACGTATAAGAGCGCATCTAATGGAATACACTAGCGATGTTCTAATAATAGGCAGTGGCGCTGCAGGCTTAACTATGGCCTTAAACTTAGCTGATTATGCCAAAGTCCACGTACTGAGCAAAGGACCTCTCAAAGAAGGTTCTACTTATTATGCTCAAGGAGGCATCGCTGCTGTATTTGATAAGAATGACAGCGTAGAAGAACATGTCAATGACACCTTGATCGCGGGTGATGGCTTATGTGACGAAGATGCGGTTAAATTTACCGCAGAAAACAGCAAGCAATGTATTGACTGGCTAATTAATCTAGGCGTTCCTTTTGATCAAGAAACCGCCACCAATGGCGAGGCCAAGTACCACCTAACCCGTGAAGGCGGACACAGCCGCCGCCGTATTTTGCATGCCGCCGATGCCACCGGTAAAGCGGTACAAAAAACGTTAGTACGTGCGGTATTAAGCCACCCTAACATTACGTTGCTAGAGCGTTTCAACGCCGTTGATTTAATCACCGAAACTGACAACGAGCAGAAAAAAGTGGTTGGCGCGTATGTTTGGAACCGCAATAAAGAGCGAGTAGAGGTAGTTAAAGCCAAGTTTGTGGCAATGGCTACTGGCGGTGCAAGTAAGGTTTACCAATACACCAGTAACCCAGACGTAAGTAGCGGCGATGGCATTGCCATGGCTTGGCGTGCGGGCTGCCGGGTAGGCAATATGGAATTTAATCAGTTCCACCCAACCTGTTTATTTCACCCAGAAGCGCGAAACTTTTTGCTTACCGAAGCGCTGCGCGGCGAAGGCGCGTTACTAAAACGCCCTGATGGCAGCCGCTTTATGCCAGATTTTGACTCTCGTGAAGAGCTAGCTCCCCGAGATGTAGTAGCACGCGCTATCGATTATGAAATGAAGCGACTAGGTGCAGATTGTGTCTACTTAGACATTAGCCACCGCGATGATGAGTTTATTGAGCTGCATTTCCCTACTATCTTAAAGCGCTGTTTAGAGCTGGGGATCGACATCCGCAAACAAGCTATTCCGGTGGTTCCTGCAGCTCACTACACCTGTGGTGGAGTAGTCACCAACCTACAAGGCGAAACCGACTTAGCCAACTTATACGCCATTGGTGAAGTGGCCTACACTGGCCTGCATGGCGCTAATCGCATGGCCAGCAACTCACTGTTGGAATGTGTGGTATTCGCCCACGCGGCTAGTGAGCATATAAAGCAGCACTTAAACGAGGTGCAGCTATGTAACAGCATTCAGCCTTGGGATGACAGCCAAGTAAGCGACTCTGACGAAGAGGTCATCATTAACCACAATTGGCATGAACTGCGCTTATTTATGTGGGACTACGTAGGCATTGTTCGCACCAACAAACGCCTGCAGCGAGCAATGCGCCGTATTCACTTACTGCAGCAAGAAATTTTTGAGTATTACTCAAACTTTAAAGTGGGTAATAACTTGTTGGAGCTGCGTAATTTACTGCAAGTAGCAGAATTAATTGTTGGCTGTGCGATGCGCCGTCATGAAAGCCGCGGCCTTCATTACAACCTAGATTACCCAGATAAGTTGGATAAAATCAAACCAACCATTCTCGACCCCAATACCTTCTATCAAGAAGAAGATAACGAAAGGTAATTAAAAAAGGCTTACATAGGTAAGCCTTTTTTGTAGCCATAAGTTTGCTTAGTTAAAGGCTTACTTCCGCCTTAGGGAAATTAATCACAAAGCACAACTTGCGATAAATATGCTCTGGCAAGCTGTCGGCAAAAATCAGTTTACATTTAGGTACATCTTGCTCAAATACAATCACCAAACAACAGCCAAATGCAACTCGAGAATAGCTTGACCATGTGCATTCAAGCTGTTCATCTTGTTGTTCAAAAACCATTCTGTCAGGGCTGAAGTAGCCACTAGGCTGATAATGCCACCAATGAGAGACAAGCACTGCACTGGTTAACAGACAAAAAACTATAAGCGGAAATAACTGAGGAAAGAGGCTTAAAACCAAGCCTTGGAAAAGCACACTCGCAGCTATCAAGTACAAGTAACTGCGCGAGCGATGAGCCGAAAAGTTACACTTTGACACGCTTAAGGATATGCTCAACCATGGCCGCTAACGGTGCATCTTCACATTCTTTATGGCCCATAAACCAAGCGAATAAATCAGGATCGTCACAAGCTAGTAAACGTTTAAAGGTAAGCTTTTGCTCGTCGCTTAGTTCATCGTAGGCTTCATCAACAAAGGGCATAAACAAAACATCTAGCTCTAACATCCCACGACGGCAAGCCCATTTTAAACGTGATTTATTTTCCTGCATGTTGTTCCTTGTAGACATGAGTTACACTGGTCAGCATCAACTTATTTCGACTAAAAGCCTTATAAGTAGTGCTGTAAAAGTATTGACGAAGATACCATTTCAACAACAAAATTACACCCTTATAAGCTTGACTTAGCTCTCAACGGAAGCCGACTATGTCTCAACAAACTTTATGTACTCTTCCTCCATTATTGGTTCAACCTTTGGATCAATGGCACCTAGTTAGAGTAAGTGGCGAAGACGCCCAAAGTTATTTACAAGGCCAACTTAGCTGCGATGTAAATAGCCTGTTACCGGGCCAACAAAGCTTGGCTGCTCACTGTGACCCTACCGGAAAAATGTGGTCGGTATTACGTCTACTGCGCTTGGAGCAAGACTACCTTTACTTGCAACCAGCATCTTTAGCAGAGTCACAATTAAAAGAACTGAAAAAGTATGCGGTGTTTTCAAAGGTAAATATCGAAACCGAATCCACATTACATACAGTAGCGGTAATGGGAGCCGAAGCGCCTCACTATATTGCCGAGCAATTTAGTGAAGAAATTGCCAGCCATGGCGGCCTAATTGAGCAAGGTATTTGTGTACATATTGATGGCCCCAAACGCCGCTACTTGGTGATTACAGAAGATAACAATTGGGGGGCAGATGCTCCTAACAGTGATCTTGATGCCAATGAGCTTTGGCGTGCGTTGCAGATTGTTTCTGGTTTACCCACCATTGAACAGGCAACTCAGCAGCAATTTATTCCTCAAGCGCTTAACTTGCAGCATTTAAACGCCTTAAGTTTTTCTAAGGGCTGTTATACCGGCCAAGAAACCATTGCTCGAGCCAAGTATCGCGGCGCAAATAAACGCGCTTCGTTACGTTTAGCGGGTCACGGTGCTACTTTGCCTAAAGCTGGAGATAGACTAGAACAGCAAATGGGTGACAACTGGCGCGGCAAAGGAACTGTATTACAAGCAGTTCAATTAGAACCGGGTTACGTGGAGCTATTGGCAGTGCTAAACAACGATACCGATGCAGAGGCTAAGTTTCGCTTAGCAGGCGATGAGCAAAGCTTGTATACCATCGCTCAACTGCCCTACAGCTTAGTAGACTAAACTAGTATTAAGCGCCTGTAGAGATTGCCTAGCCATGGAATTACACAAACTTATTGATTCGCCCTGTATTAGGCAATGCACCCTTGACGGTGATGATGTTTGTGTTGGCTGCTTTCGCCACCTCGATGAGATTTGCGCTTGGAGTGGTTCTGACAATGCATCTCGAAAAGCGATTTTGCAGCGCTGTGAACAACGCCGAAAACTAGCGCCACAATGGCAATTTAACCACAACATTGTTAAGCGCTAGAAAGCTATACTATAGATACAAAAAAGCCGCAGAACATAGCTCTGCGGCTTTTATTTAACTATCTAATACTTAACCAAAATCGCCATTCACGTAACCGCGAGTTCGCTCATCCACTGGTGCATTAAATACTTGGTCGGTATCGCCATGCTCAACCAACTCGCCCATCCAAAAGAAGGCGGTTTTATCTGAAATACGCTTAGCTTGAGCCATTGAGTGCGTCACAATCACAATCGTGAACTTTTTACGCAACTCGTCCATCAACTCTTCAATCTTGTGAGTAGCAATAGGGTCTAAGGCACTGGTTGGCTCATCCATCAAAATCACGTCTGGTTGAATCGCAATGGTGCGCGCAATACACAAGCGTTGTTGTTGTCCACCAGATAAACCAAAAGCAGGGCTATTTAAGCGGTCACTTACTTCATCCCATAAAGCTGCACTGCGTAGCGCTGTCTCTACCGTTTCATCTAGAATTTTTTTATTGCGAATACCTTGGGCTTTCAAGCCGTAGGCTACATTTTCATAAATGCTCATTGGGAAAGGATTCGCTTTTTGGAATACCATGCCCACTTTCATTCGAAGCGCGGCGACATTGCGATCTTGATAAATGTCTTTGCCTTCGAGCTTTACGTCACCTTTAATGGTTACGTTCTCAATTAAATCGTTCATACGATTTAACGTTCGCAATAAAGTAGATTTACCACAGCCAGAAGGGCCAATTAACGCAGTAACTTTCTTTTCAGGGATCGGTAAGTTAATCCCTTTAAGGGCGTGAGTGTCACCGTAATGTAGGTCTAGTTGGTTAACGTCAAACTTATTCATATCAATCTCTTAGTAAGAAGCTTTGTTGAATCGGCTAGCGATTAGCTTAGTTGTTAGGTTAATAAGCAGTACTAAAACAATCAGTACTGTTGCAGTTGCATAAGCCTGATTCCATTCATGAACGGTGAACAATTCTTGAGTTAATTTGTATAAATGAACCGTTAAAGTTCGGCCTGAATCCATCACTGATTCAGGGATGCGAGTTACCATACCCGCGGTTAAGAATACCGGTGCAGATTCACCAATAATTCGACCAGTACTTAGGATAACTGCGGTAACAATGCCTGGCATTGCTGACGGTAGTACCACACGCCAAATTGTGTAAATACGTGAGCTTCCCAAACCATAAGACGCTTCGCGATAAGCTTGAGGCACCGCAATTAACGCTTCTTCGGTGGTACGAATAATCACTGGCAAAATCAAAATAGCTAGAGTTAAGGCGCCCGACAAAATAGAGAAACCCAAACCTAAGGTAACCACAAAGAAGGTCATACCAAACAAACCGTAAATGATCGACGGTATGCCCGCTAAGGACTCAGTACAGAAGCGAATAACCTTAACTAATTTACTACCTGGCTTTGCATATTCGGTCAGATACAAAGCGGTCATAATGCCAATAGGTGCGGCAATTGCGATAGATAATCCAACCATGTAAATGGTTGAAACAATCATCGAGAAAATACCCGAGGTTTTGCCAACGGTTGTATAAGCAGAGCTAATAAACTCCCAGCTAACATGGCTTAAACCGTTGCTTAAAATATGCCAAAGCATCCATACCAAGAATAAAATGGTCATGCCGGCTCCACCCCAAATTAGGCTAAGCGCAATTCTGTCTTCAATACGGCGGCGCATTACTTCACCCTCTTACGGTTTAATACCACTAAGCTGGTATTCAAAATCATCACAAATACCAATAAAACAATACCCGTTGAATACAAAGAACTAGCGTGAATGCCGGTAGCATACGACATCTCTAATGCAATGTTGGCAGTAAGCGAACGGGCTGAATCTAACAATGAACCAGGCATAGCGGTTGAATTACCCATCACCATAATAATTGCCATGGTTTCCCCAACTGCGCGAGCCACACCCAGCACTACACCAGCCAAAATGCCCGAGCGAGCAGCTGGCAACATCACCTTAAAAATGGTGAACATAGGTGAAGCACCCAATGCGTATGAGCCTTCTTTATAGGTACGAGGAATAGCGCGAATAGACGTTTCTGCAATAGTGATTACGGTAGGTAAAATCATCACCGCCAAAACAATGATGGCAGCTAACAAAGTACTACCAGCAGGAACATTAAACGTTGATTCAATTGCCGGAACAATAATAACCAAACCAAAGAAACCATATACTACCGACGGAATGCCAGCTAGCAGCTCTACGGCAGGGCGAATGATATTTGCCAACCATTTCGGCGCAACTTCAGCTAAGAATATTGCCGTTAGTAAGGCTACTGGCACGCCAATAACTACCGCACCTAAGGCCGATACTACCGACGCAACAATCATGGCACCAATGCCATATAAAGCTGGCGGATACCAATCTACACCAAGTAAGAAGTTGGTTAATCCAGCAAACTGAATGGCCGGTAAGCCCTCAAGCACCAAGAAGTAGCCAATAGTCGCCACCGATAGCACACCAATTAGTGCACTGACCAAAAACAGCAAGTTAAAGAAACGACCAACCCAGTCGACCTTTTGGGAAGACTGGCTAAGCGCTTCTAATAGCGCAGAATTTTTCAACTCAAATTCTTGAGTTGGAGCAGCAATCGTTTGATTCATTTTAAAATTATTCCAAAATCAACGTACAACAAAGAGGCATTAAACAATGCCTCTTTTCTTCGTTCCAAATGGGAAGCTTAATTAACTTCGATGTAGCCTTCTTCAGCAACAATCGCTTGACCATCAGTACCCATAATGAAATCTAGGAACTGTTGAGCTTCAGGAGCAGGCTGGTTGTTCACCAACAATACGAATGGACGCGCAATACCGTAAGAGCCAGATTTGATGTTGTCTTTAGTCGCTGCGGCACCTTCAATAGATACTGCTGCTAAAGAGTCATCAACCGAACCCAAAGAGATGAAGCCAATAGCGTAAGGGTTGTTAGCCACTAAGGTTTTAATTGCACCATTACCACTAGCAACCTGTGCACGTGGAGAGATAGCTGTAACAGTTACATCGTTGATTTTACGAGTTAGACCCATAATGTCTTCAAATGCACCACGAGTACCTGAACCTACTTCGCGAGTAACTGCAACGATAGGTTGGTCAGCGCCACCTACTTCTTTCCAGTTATTAATCTCACCCATGTAGATTTTTTTAACCTGCTCAATGCTTAAGTCTTTTATCTCATTAGCATTGTTTACAGCTACTGCAATTCCGTCCATTGCCATAACAATTTCTTGAGTTACTTCATTCTTTTCAGAATCTTTAACATCACGAGAAGACATACCAATCATGCTAGTGCCTTCTTTAGCAGCACGAATACCTGCAGAAGAACCAGTACTTTGAACTTCAACAACGTCATGCTGAGTTGCTTGGTATTTTTCAGCTAATACTTCCATGATTCCTGATACCGAAGTAGAACCAGAAACGGTAACAGTGTTACTTGCAAACGCGCTAGTAGCAAACAACATAGAAGCAGCACTTAATGCCGTGATTAACTTGGTTTTCATAACATTTCTCTTTGCAATTAAAAATAACAATCAATTTGTCTAAGTCGGGATGCATTGAAACAACCAAATATGACAGATAGATTACAAAAAGAATTAATAGGAGATTTTTTAGATCTATTCTGGAGTTTTTATTTGAATTTTATATTTAAAGCGGTTTTTATGACTAATATTTAACAAATAAAAGGGCGAACACAGCATTAGCGGTTCGCCCTAAGTATTAAGACCCGCGCCAGCTGCGCACCCTTCCGGTGTCTAAGTGGATAAAACCGCTAGCAGGGTAATAGCCCACACCACCTAGTTTTAAATCAAGCGCATGTTGGTGAACCTTAGCTAGAGATTGCCCCTTAACTCGCAGATCCACGGCTTGTCCGGTCATATGAAAGCTTTTTCTGGCAACCCCACCACCATTTTTACGCAACATCTCATTAGTTGCTGGTGAACGATAGCCAGAAATAATGTCAAAATGCACCTTTCCGCCCAAGCGATCTTGCAGCAAGGCCATTTGCATATATAAGGCCTTATCCATTTCGGTGGCTTCATTACGTCTAAAATCACGTAACAATTGGTCCAACTGCCCTACTTCCTTGTCTTGAAACTCACCACTTTTCCAAAAACATACCTCACAGCTTTCGTTGGTATGTAAATTGGTCATGCTTAGAAAACGCTCTCCTGGCAATTCCCTCGCAATACTAGAACTCGCATAGCTTTTTGGTATTCCAAGACCGACTAACCCAGCGCCTAACCCTAACAACAACGACCGCCGTTTTATATTTCGGTCTAACATCAACACTCACTCCAAATGGATCAAAAAATAATCAATTTGGAGAAAAATACCGACAAACAGCCTAAAAAGCAAACAAAGCTCTAGGTTTTAGTCATACCATTTGGAAAAGGATCGTTTACAGATACCAGCTAGTAGTTTGTTTAAACTAGATTTTCTAGCTCGCTAAAAAAGAATCCGCAGAGGCAAAATTATAAATATCTTTTCGATAATGTAGCCCACCACTACCATCAAACCACGAGGTAAAATACACCAAATAAACGGGTACTTTTTGTTTCAATGGAACCCATTTAGGCTCACCTTTAGCAATCAAACGCTGTTTATACTGTTCGCTATAACCCGCCTGTTTGAGCAAAGTCTCTGCTAGGTAATCAGCCGCCTCAACCCGCACGCAGCCGGAGCTAAAAGCCCGCTGTTGTTCAGAGAACAGTTCCGGTGAAGAGGTATCATGTAAATAAACCGCAAACTGATTATCAAAATGAAACTTGTAAGCGCCTAGTGCATTACCAGGCCCTGGCCGTTGGCGCATACGATAAGGAAAAGCGCCTGTGTCTTTAACTCGTGTCCAATCGATTTGCTCACTGGGCACGGCTTGTCCCTGATAGTCAAACAACTCAAAACGTTGCTGCTCAACGTAACCAGGATCACGACGCAGTTTGGGGATAATGTCTTTACGAACAATGGTTCTTGGCACGTTCCAATAAGGGTTTATCACCACACTACTTATTTCACTCACCAATAAAGGCGTAGCTCGTGAAGCTCTGCCAACTACCACTTTAGATTGAAAAACCTCACTGTCTTTATCTAGATAAGTCATCTGGTAAGCTGGCACATTAACCATAATACGCTGTTGGTTAGAACTGAGCATAAAGCGCTCGAGTAACTGCTTACGCAGTAAATTTCTGGCCAACATTTTAGAGCGATTCACTGGCTTAAAGTTTAGCCAATACAAGGTATCGCTCCCTACTATGCCATCAGCCTTTAAACCATGCTGCGTTTGGAAACGCTTTAACGCAATTACAGTGTCTTTGTCCATCGTATCTAATTGCAAATCAGCAAACTGATTAGCGATATCGAATTCAGCAAGACGCTGGCGAATTAAGGGCACCCGCCAATCGCGACTGTTTAAGCTAATCAGCTGTCCACCTGCAATATTCACTTGTTGTTTTCGCTGCTGTTGCACATTTAACCAATGCAAAATCTGCTGACGATAACGCAAACGCTCAATATTCAGTTCACCACGCATACTACTCAACTGCTGATACAAATCTGCTCGGCTTAAGTGAGCCAACCACGGTTCATCAATTAGTATCACCAGGGGCGTAGCTGTAATGTTGTTTAAGGCCATACTTTGGGCATAATCTAAACGCATTAATTGCTGGCAAAATGCCATTAAGCCCAAAAAGGCATCGGTATATAAGGCTTCCCACTGGGGGTTATCGTTATTTATCGCATTTATTTGCGCCAGCCAATCACTTAACTGTTTTGGCCCCCCCGCTAAACTAAATTCCAACAACATCCACTGTAGTTGGTCACGGGTATTTCTCGCCTGAGGGTAACCATACCAAAGTGAATCGGGATGAAAATATTGAATGGATTGTTGAAGATCTGGATAACGAACTTGGTAGTCCTCTGCCTTAAGTACCAAGGCTGACTCTCTACCCGCTTGAACTGGCCAACTTAAGCGACTTAATAAGCGCTCTCCTACACCTAATTCACTATTTGGAGAAGTATCTAAACCCTTAATAGCCGATTGCGAACTGTCAGTATCAAGATGAGTTTGATTGGCTTGTTTAAACACATTACTGGCTTGCTCGTTAGGCCCAAGCAAGCTTACCGCTGCATGAAGATGCAAACTAAAACAACTTACAAAAATGCCCAACAACAACCTACTCACTGGCTACTCCAACACCAAACAACACCCTTTAAGCTTAGTGTCTAACTGGTATTGGCAGCACAAAAAAACATGACAATTTTATGTCACAATTTTAAGTTGTTGAGATCATTTAGAAAGAAGAGTCGGGCCCCGCTAAAAAGGCGATTTCTTCAGGGCTAGACTCTCTACCAAGTATTTGATTACGGTGTGGGTAGCGTCCAAAGCGCTCAATAATCACTTTATGCTTTAGCTCAAACTGATAGTTATTTTCTAACCCTGGTGCCTTAAACAACTGCTCTGCCTGCTGGTGAATCACTAAAGATTCGCTATGCATATACGGCATATATAAAAAGCTGCGCTGGCTTAGATTAAGCTGTTGATCAAACCCTTTTGCTACTGCTTGCTGCGCGAGGCATAGCGCTAATGAATCGTTAGCAAAAGCACCAGCTTGACCACGATGAATATTTCTTGAGAACTGATCCAATATTATGATTTCAGCTAAGCTTGCTTGCGCTTGCTCACGCCAAGTAAATAACTCGCCACTGGCAGCTTGTTGCAACAAAGCAGAAAACTGATTACTTATGAGTTCATCAATCTTAGCGTCTACACTAAACCACTGTTGTGGATTTAGCTCTTCAAACCAAAAATCTAAAACGTCTTGATAAGCCATACTTGCCTCTTTGTTCATTGGCTAACAGCCGCAGTCGCCTTGTAAGTTCCACTGGCATTGCTGGTAGTTTTCGAAAGTGGAAATTTGACTTATATACCCTACAACTTCACAGCCTTGTTCTCCCAAAGTACAGCCAGGGCGAACTTGATTTTCTATTGTTATGGCTGTCGCTTGATAGCGAAAATTTTGAGCTAAACTCAACCCATCTTGGGTTAACAGCGGGCTCTCTTTTGCTCCCCATAAACTCACTAGTTTGCCTTCGCGCATCATAATGGGATGAGTTCCATCAAGAGCGGTTTGCAACACAATGTCTGGACGAATCGGAAGATTGGAAGGGAAATAGTAACTGCAACCACATCCCCACCGCTGCTCTGCCACTGGAATAGCTTGCAACTCACAGGCATAACTAACACTACTTAGCATTGTTAATAACGCAGTGCAGAATCCAACCACAAACTTATTCATAACCATCCAAAGGCGTTAAGGTATAAGCGCAGCGACGCGAGCCAGCAACAATGTGTTCGGTGCGCTCTACCTCGCATTCGCTAAACAGCTTCTGCAGCATATCAAGTTCAGAGCGGCATAAACCTTGGCATTCGGTAGCAGCAATACAAATAGGGCAATGATCTTCAACAAACAGGTAAGCACTTTGCTGGCGCTGCCAATTAGCCATATAACCTTCTTGACTGCGCTTATTGCTCAAAAGCTCTAACTTGTCGGCAATACTGGTAATGCCGTCCATCGCTTGCTGATAAGCACTAAAACTTTGTTGCTCACGATGACTAACCAATTGCTCTAAGCCAGACTCACCGAATACCTGCTTCACCGCGCCAATTAGCTGAACACTTAAGTCGCTGTGGCAATCAGGAAAGCGTCCATGGCCTTTATCGGTTAACTGCCAATATCGAGTAGGCCGACCTACTTTTACTTTTTTGTCGAAATGTTCAATTAGGCCATCACTTTCCAAACTTTGTAGGTGCTGGCGAACGCCCATGGTTGTGATATCAAGCTGCTCGGCTAACATCTTTACCGTAAGCCCACCTTGGCTTTTTATTCGATACAAGATGTTATCTGTGGTTTTCATGCAATTGTCCTGCGCCTTTATTAAGCACATTATTGTCATTGCTACCGGCTTTGTAAAGCTAGCACTTTATTAAGCTAACAAGCCACTTACTGAATACTTTTAAAAACTTTAATTCTCAGAGCTTCTAATTGCTCAAGAGCTTCAGAAGCAGTAACTCTACCTTCCAAAAACTCCACCATTATATCCATAGCAGGCAAGGCAAATTGCTTAGGGCTATCACGATCAAAAAACTGCGACACTCCTTTGGCACTATTTAACAGCTGAGTGCCAGCTTGAATAAACCGATCTTCACTGCCCTTACTATTTGACAAGGGGTTAATTTTCCCCAATTGCTGATTAAGCTCGACTAAGGCATCGCCCTTGGACAAGAAATCTAAAAACCAATAAGCGGCGATATTAGTTTTCGCTTGTGGGTGCGCCACAATGACATCAATAGGTGCTTCTTCATATTGCTTCTGCCCTTCAAGCACCGGGGGAAACGCCGCAAAGCCTAAATCATTACGCACTCTATCGGGCACGGTCGCGAGAAAGAAGTTCCCCATTAATACTGCCGCGGCTTTTTCACGATACATTGCTGGTAGCGCTTGTTTCCAGCCCATTTCATCACTGTTTGGCACAAAGCACTGAGCATCGATAGCTTGTTGCCAATAATTAAAGACCTGCACCACTCGTTTATCGGTGAACGCGATGTTCCCAGCCAGCAACTGTTGATGAAATGCCAAACCATTAATGCGCAAATTAAGGTAGTCAAACCAAGCAGCCACCGGCCATGCTTCTTTGCTACCAATGGTGACTAAGTGTTGTTGTTTGTTGGCAAAGCTTTGGCAACTCATCAGAAATTGCTGCCAACTAGTAAAAGTATCGGGTTGATAGCGAATCATCGACTGCCGATAATAAAAGCCCCACTGGTAGTAATTTATTGGTAAGGCGTAATAGTGTTGCTGATACTGGGAAGCGTGTTTGGCAGCCGAACTGAAAGAGTTGTCCCAATTGGCTTGTTGCCACCACGATGAAATATCGAGAATTAGATCATTTTTAGCTAGTGCTCTAAGCCGCTCACCACCAAACCAAAAAAACAGATCACCTTCGCCATCATTACTCTTCATGATGTCTTCAATGTTCTTTTTGTAGTATTCGTTTTCGTAAACCTGTGTCCCCACCTCAACATGAGGGTAGGCAGCACTAAAGCGTTCAATAAGCTGCTTGTAGGCTTGTCGCTGTTTGCCGCTACTGGGCATTAGTACCAAGGTGAGCGAGTATTGTTTATCTAGTTCATGCTTTGCTTTAACTTGCCAAGAGCCAATAAGTAAACAAGAGAGCAACAAGAACTTTAGCCACTTAGACGAATGTTTCAAGGCGCCAATACTCCTTAAGCCTGCTAGTTCAAACAATCTAATCATTAAGCAAAAGCAAGCGCGTTAGGCAGCACCAATTGTTAGCTTATTGCCATGGAAAATATTGATTTAACTATAGTTATAGCAGCTCTTTGGCACACAACAAGTTGCAAAAATAAACAACTGCAACTTTATCCAGTGTTGAACTAGTTACAGTATTCTTTGATTTTTTCTTCAACTTGCTCCTGGCAGGTTTGTTTATAACGAATATCTATTTCATTAATTAAGTTGGTGTAAATCTCAAAGCTTTCTTCATAGCCTTTGAAGGCTAGATCTGCATTACTTTTATTGCCTTCACTAACGCAGGCCTCATGCACCGAATACCACTGCTCCGCGGCTTTCTCGGCATTATCTAATACTGTGTTAAGAGGCACTTGGTTAATCAAAGCGAGTTGGCTTCGCTTATCAGTAAATAATTTACACACTTTGTCGCGAGGCATGTCATAGTCCCAAGAACATATTGCCACATACTGTTTACTCAAAGTTTGAATGTCTTGGTGTATACGCTGGTTGCTGCTGGAAGCTTCGGCAAAACCTTCTTTTGAACACACACTGGCAAAAGCTAATGTCGGTAAACAGCTTACGGCAATAGCAACAAGTAAATTTCTCATTTTCATCCTTAAAGCAGAGCTTCATTTCACACTTATATTTATTAGCAAAAACTATGCAGCACTCCAATCAAAATGCCTAGGGCACCTTTCTAAGCATTCTATACCTTTGATTTGATAATGCTTTTCTTACAAGTGCAATAATTGCTTAAGATCGCATGTTCAATCGAGAAAAACATCAGTACAGCTCCAAAAAAATACTTTTTATCAAAAATATGCGCTGTATCTGCTGCTTACCTCAACACTACGATAACAAATATAAAAACTAGCTAAACTAAAAACCAAGTTCAGAGATACTAGGTTTAACGGTAGTATTTCCCGACCTTTCATGAACACAACAAGCAGAGTATTGAACTAGGTTAAAAGCATTAGTTAAAAATTATCGACCTGCCTTTGTATATTTTACAATTCATTATCTGGTCAACCAATATTACTTATGGTACTAATTAGTCATACGAACGAATCGTAATAATTATTCCTAAAAATCAGTAAATTAGTGAACCATACTAATAACTATGGCTAGCTTTATAGTAACTGATTTGGCTTGGGAGCAGCAGGAATACTAACAGGGATCTGTATCATGAAACTCAAAGTTGTAACCCGCACACTACTTGGTTTTGCTGTGCTACTTGCGTTGTTGTTGATTGTTGCGCTAATTGGCCAAATTAATATGCGACAACTAGAAAGCCAACTGGATCAAACCGTCAGCCGCTTAGCGCCAATGGCAGAGCAAGTGAATCAACTATCAGGATTATTGCTTAACTCGGCGCGCAAAGTTGGCTTACACAGCAATAGCCAAAACCGCCAACAAGCAGAGCAACTAGAACAGGAAGTTACCAGCCTATTTAGCAGCTACAGCCAACGTATCGAGTCCCTCTCTCAGTTAGCCCAACCTTACCCGCAAATAGTGAGCGGTTTAAGTCAATTAGACCAAGACCTTAATAGCATTAATACCACCAGCCAAACGCAGTTAACCTTGGCCAATCAAGCGCAACAAGCACAACAGTTGTTAACCAATCAGCGCCAAAGCTTTAATCAAAAGTGGAAAAACTTTGCGGGTGATATGGAGTTTATGATTGAAATGGTAGAAGAGAGTGCCGAATGGCTAGTAACCGGTATGCAAGCCGACATAGCGGCGTTTTCTGGCTCTCTCGAGAAACTGTTTTATGCTCAAAATGCCCAGCAGTTTGACTCTCAATTTAGTGTTGTATCTAGTTATTACAAATCTCTTCAGCAAAAGCAGGAACAATTACTCAAGCTAGATCCAACCAGTGGTGAGGAGTTAACCAGCTATTTCCAATTACTCAAACAAGCCTTTGCTAACAACGGCTTATTTAGCAATCTAAAAAATCAGCAATTAGTTCTGAGTCGTCAAAACGAACAACTAGTGACGCTAAACCAACAAACAGACCAAGCCCTAAACTTGCTCGACAATATCTCTGAGCAACTAAGCCAAATCATTGCAGCCGCTCACCTACAAGCTCAACAAAGCTCAAGTTCAGCGCTATTGCAAACTGGACTCGTGCTGCTTTTGTCAATTGCTATAACCCTCTTTGTAGCTTGGAAAGTAAGCAGGCAAATTCGCTTACCGCTAGCAAATACCCTGGCTCAAATTAAACGCATGGTTGATGGCGACTTTAGAACAGTTGAAGGTGTAAATGCCCACGATGAATTTGGTCAAATTGCCACTCACTTACATGAGCTTAGTGCCCAAATGAACCAGGTAATTAGCCAAATGAGCAATAACGCTAAGCAACTTGCTGCCAGCGCCAAGAGCGGCTTAGCAACCAGTGAGCATTCACATAAAGTGATTCAAGAGCAACAAGATCAAAGCCAGCTCGTTGCTGTTGCGGTAAGCCAAATGGAAGTGGGTGTTAACGAAGTATCTGAGCAAGCCCAACAAAGCCGTGACGACATTGGTCAAGTAAACCAACTTACTGGGCAAAGCCACCAAGCCGCACAATCGACCTTAGCCACAACAAATCAACTACAAACCACCGTGGTAGATGCCAGCCAACAAGTGAGCGAGCTTAAACAACAAAGTGATGACATTAACCGTATCGTTGATGTTATCCAAGGCATAGCCGAGCAAACCAACTTATTAGCCTTAAACGCCGCCATTGAAGCTGCCCGCGCAGGCGAACAAGGCAGAGGTTTTGCGGTCGTTGCCGATGAGGTTAGAGGATTAGCTACTCGCAGCCGCGAAGCCACGCAAGAAATCCTAACGATGATAGAGCAACTACAAAGCCGCGCTCAACACGCTATGGACATGATGGTACAAGGTGAAACCATGGTAGGCAGCTGTATCAACGAAGCCGAGCAAAGCTCGCAACAACTAGAGCAAGTTGCTCAACTGCTAAGCGCTATTCAACAGCGTAGCGAGAACATTGCCAATAACGCCCAAGATAAACACACCGTAGCGGTACAAGTTGCAAACAACGTAGAGAAAATTGTCGAACTGAGCGAACTGGCCAACCGAGATGCTAACCAAACCCAGCAAATTAGTGATGCACTGCAGCAGCAATCTCAGCAACAGCTAAGCGAACTATCTCGGTTTAAGCTGGGATAAACGAACGGCTTTTACATAAACATAAAGCGGTACTCACACCGCTTTATGTTTAGCCTTATAAACCGAATAGAACAGCGCCAAAAACAAACATACTCCAGCTGGTATCAATAAAGAGAAAAACGCCAAGTTAGCAAAGCCAAATGCCCCTAAAGTGCCACCGAGTATAAAACCTAGCACAATGAGCGAGAACAGCAGTGCGCGCCGTTTATCAAATGGGTCACCGCGAAGAACAGCCCCCAACATAATCCCCAAATCAGTAAATATACCAGTAACGTGAGTGGTGCGGACAACAGCACCACTGTAGGTAGTTGCCAAGGCATTTTGTAAACCACACGCGGCGGATGCTAAGTAGATCCCATAAGAAAAGTCACCGATTAGTAGATAGCTAGCGCCACAAAGAAACGTAGCCTCTAAGCAAAGTAAAGCGCTGTAATTACGCCCCAGCTTTAACGCTTCACCCCGTAAAAAGTAGCCAGAAACTGCAGCGCCCATAACAAAGCTAAACAACACGCCAAACAAATATAACAAGTCGTTAAAGCCAGCACTCATTGCTCCCGTACCCAGCAAAGTGGCCGTTCCAGACAAATGGGAAACCGACTGGTGCTTAAATCCCAATAAGCCCACAGCGTTAATAAAACCCGCGTTCAACGCTAGCAAAAACGTTCCATATTCAACCCAGCGAGGTAACTTAGAGATCACAACAATTCCTTGAACTTATACGTGTTTTTAATCCTTGCGAACAAAAGTTTACCAAACAACCAAGCGTTACCGAAGTAAGTAATAGGCGCTAGAGTAGTGACACATAAGCAACACAAGCAAAACACTTCTGCTAACTAAGGGCTTGGCAAAAATAACGCTCTTAAAATCGATGAAGGTTAAAGAAACCCCTTCGCAAAATGGGCCTTAAACGATAATTCAAAGAGCCGAACAATCCAGTAGCGAACATTCATGGCTTTGATTGTTGCGACTAAAATCTAAACTTCACTATGTGCGATGCTTTTGAAGCCTTAACCTCAATACTGCCTCGGCTGTATTTCAGCTTTAACTAAAAACTGTCTCAAATTTATGACAACGCAAGTCTTCCACATTTATGAACTAAGCAATTTATTCGCTTGTAGCCTTTATTCTTAAGCCCACAGCTCACTTTAGAAAACACTGTCTCAAATTGGGGACATAACAATTGACAAAAATGAATATTTACCATTTAATATTCATCATCATTTATTTAAACAACAACACAAAGAAATGCAGTTATTGGTAAAAATACCTCATTAAGACAGACACAAGAATACATATAAATCATTAATAATAATGAAATAAAACTATAAAAACAGCCAGTATAAGTCATAAGTTAATATCTATAACAAAGCTGAAATTGGTATAAATCCGTTAAAAAATCAATATCACCTCAAACACCTATCGCGATCAAAATCACATATTTATGCAATAACATATGAAACAAACTCTAAATGTAGATTGTTTTTTATCCATTCAATGTTTTACATCACGCTGCCAGATTTGTTCATCAAAACAGCTATAGATATTTCTATTAATAAGTTTGATTCTTTAGCCCGGATTTATCGTTCGATCTGTTGGCTAGGTGTTAACTCCCCTTGTAAAAAAACAACACGCTCAAACTAGCCAAGAGCTTGGCGATAGATTCCGTTTTTTTAGGCTGTATAAAAATCTGTAGCTAGATGATGCGGCTAGAAAGCCACACACGGCAACAGTGACCAATGTGTTTTAAAGGTGACAGCAATACCCTGTCGTTAGGGTTTATTTTTTGAAATGGAGTTTACAATGCAATTTGCTAAACGTTTAGGTTCGAACCATTTACGCGGTTCAAATCAAGCTACTGGATTAATACGACGCTCTAAACTTACCGCCGCAATTGTTAGTGCCCTTGTTGGGGTTAGCTTTTCTGGTATCGCTAATGCGTCGGTATATGAAGATCGTTTTGCTGAAATTCGCGGTGAAATTTACGCACCAGAAAATGGTTATCTAAGTGCCGACGGTGGCCCTTACCACTCTATCGAAACTTTTATTATTGAAGCGCCAGATCACGGGCATGAATCAACCTCTGAAGCGTATTCTTACATTCTTTGGTTAGAAGCTGTTCACGGTAAACTAACCGGTGATTGGCAGCCGCTTATCGACGCCTGGGCTCTTATTGAAGACCACATTATTCCTACTTCGGAAATGCAGCCTACGGCCGATAAATACGCGAACGCTAAAGCGACTTATGTTCCTGAAGGCCCGCTACCTTCTAGCTATCCCCTTCCACTAACTAACGGAGCTGCTGTAGGTGAAGACCCAATCAGTGCCGACCTAGCTTCAACCTACGGTACCTGGGACGTTTACGGTATGCACTGGTTGTTAGACATGGACAATGTCTACCAGTACGGTAATTTGGGAGACGGAACATCTACGCCTTCATACATCAACACCTTCCAGCGTGGCGAACAAGAGTCGGTATGGGAGACTGTGCCACACCCATCTTGGGAAGATTTTAGTTGGGGCGGTGAGTACGGCTTTTTAGACTTGTTTGTTAAAGAATCTCAAGCGCCTGCTAAGCAATGGCGTTACACCAATGCGCCAGATGCCGATGCTCGTGCAGTACAAGTGATGTACTGGGCATTGCAATGGATGAAAGAACGAGGACAAGATCCAGAAGTTGTTGCACCAGGTCTAATGGCTAAAGCAGCCAAAATGGGTGATTACCTGCGTTTGGCCATGTTTGACAAATACTTCAAGAAGATTGGTTCGCAAGATGCGCAAGGAAGCGCTGGCCAAGGTTACGACTCTGCTCACTACCTAATGTCTTGGTACTATTCTTGGGGCGGTCCCATTGATCCTTCAGCAAACTGGGCTTGGCGTATTGGTTCTAGCCACGTTCACTTTGCCTACCAAAATCCAATGGCGGCTTATGCACTCTCGCAAATTGCCGAGCTACAACCTAAAGCACCAAACTCAGTTCGAGATTGGGATATTGGCCTAGAGCGTTCTTTAGAATTTTTCCAATGGACACAGTCAGCTGAGGGTGCATTCTCTGGTGGTGCCACCAACAGTTGGAACGGAAAATACGATACCTACCCAGCAGACCGTGCTAACAATACCTTCTATGGTTTAGCCTACGACGAAAACCCAGTTTATGAAGATCCAGGTTCTGGCACTTGGTTCGGCTGGCAAACTTGGGGTGTAGAGCGGGTAGCTGAATACTACTTCATTACTGGCGAAGCACGCGCTAAAGCGATCTTAGATAAATGGATTAGCTGGGTGCTAAACGCTACGCCAGAAAAAGGTCTACCAGTTCTCGATTTTAGTGACAACGACGTAAAGCTCGCTGCGACTTTAGCCTTTACTGGTGTTCCAGAGAAATGGGATCCTGCTAACCCTAAAGCCAACACAAACCTTCATGTTGAAGTGATTGACCACGGACAGGATGTGGGTGTTGCGCACAACTTAGCTAAAACCCTCATGTACTACGCTGCAGCAGAACAGAAACACCAAGGTGAAGTTCATCAAGGTGCTAAAGATGCTGCACAAATGATTTTGGATCGTTTTTGGGCTAACCATCGCACAGATAAAGGTGTTTCGGCTCCTGAAACACGCAGCGACTATGCAGAACGCATCAACGAGCCAGTATTCTTCCCTGCAGGATGGAGCGGTAAAAATGCGGTTGGCGCAGACTTAAATGCCGACACCACTTTCTCTAGCATGCGTCCTTTCTACAATGAATCAGATCCAGGATATCAAGAGCTGCAAAATGCTTTAGCTGAAGGTCGCGATCCAACATACACTTACCACCGTTACTGGGCCCAAGTTGATGTTGCAACTGCAAACGCCTTGTATGCTGAATTGTTCCCTGAAGCTGATTGTGCAGACGGATGCGCCCCAAGCGCTAAAGACATTGCAGTTAAAACTTCGGTAAACACAGCAACTAGCATTACCCTAGAAGGCAGTGACAGCAATGGCACGGTAGAGTCTTACAACTACAGCCAAGCGAGCAACGGCACAGTAAGCGGCACAGGTAAACAAGTTACTTACACTCCGCAAAATGGTTTTGTAGGTGTTGATAGCTTTACTTACACCGTCACCGACAACGAGCAACTAAGCTCTGCTCCCGCTACGGTTACTATCACTGTTGAAGATCTAAACAGTAACTTGCCACCAGAAGCGTGTTTTACTGCTACACCAACCAGTGCGATGGTAGGCGATATCATTAGCTTTGACGCAAGCTGTGCAACAGATACGGATGGCGACACCTTAAGCTACAGCTGGGCCTTTGGCGACAACAGCAGCGGCAGCGGTGCAAGCATTAAACACAGTTATGCAGCGGCCGGCAGCTACGATGCAGTGTTAACAGTAAGTGATGGCAAAGGTGGCGTAGATACTTCAAACGTAACTATCACCATTGAAGAGCCTGCTGGCAACCTGCCTCCGGAAGCGTGTTTTACCGCTACCCCAACCAGCGCTAATGTTGGCGACGCGATTAGCTTTAACGCTAACTGCTCAAACGATGCAGACGGCGATAACTTAAGCTATAACTGGGCCTTTGGCGACAACAGCAATGGCAGTGGAGCTTCAACTCAACATAGCTACTCACAAGCGGGTAGCTACAATGCAGTACTAACAGTAGACGATGGTAATGGTGGTGTAGATACCTCTAGCACTACTATCACTATTAGCGAAGCGCCGGTTTCTAGCGCTAGCTGTAAGTACGAAGTGCAAAACCACTGGAACGCTGGCTTTGTTGCAACCATAACCATTACTAACAACGGTAACGAAGTGATTGATGGTTGGGATGTTAACTGGAACTACGCCGACGGTTCGGTAATGAGCAACGGTTGGAACGCTAACTTTAGTGGTAGCAATCCATACTCTGCTAGCTCATTAAGCTGGAACTCACGCATCCAGCCAGGCCAGTCAGTAAGTTTTGGTCTGCAAGGTAATAAAGCGGTATTTAACGGACCTGCTCCTGTGGCAACCGTAACTGGCGCTGTGTGTAACTAAGATCCAATGTTCGTTTCATAATCCGTAAGTAAAGGAGGCCTAGGCCTCCTTTTTTCATGTTTAATACCAACAGCATGAGCATTTCCTCCAAACTAGAACCCACTTCGCAATCTACTCACCTTGCTAAGCAACAGGTGATAAATCCAGATCTCATTTTGAGCCACTCACCTTCTGAAACATCGGCCTAATATTTCTTAACACTCACTAAGTTTGTGCTGCTCTCACACATTCGATCATTATTATCAAATCACATAATAAAAATCAAAAAGCTGACTTATACCTTTATTCGCATGAGGGAATTATGTGATTAGTCAATACCGTAAGGGCAAGATTGCCGCAAAGACATTGCCAAAGAGCAAACGCTAGCAATTCTTACAAATAAATTGAATGAACATACATGCAAAGCAAAAGGTAAATAGCTAGCGAACGGAAAATTAGCTTACAGCACCAAGCTATGCGGTAACGAATCGTCGGCTATTGATGATACTCGCTCATCTTAATGATGAGTTTTCATACGAAACGGAGATTCACATGTTTTTATCTAAAACATCCTGGACAAAGCCACAACAAACCACCGGCTTTTCAGGAAAAATCAAACACCACTCATTACGTTTATCTGTTATTGCCGCCCTTGCCAGTGCTGGTTTGAGTAGCATGGCTAATGCTGGTGTATATCAAGACCGCTTTACTGAACTACGTAATGAAATTTATAACCCTGCTAATGGTTATTTAAGTGCTGATGGTGGTCCTTACCACTCGGTAGAAACCTTTATTATTGAGGCCCCCGATCACGGCCACGAATCAACCTCGGAAGCTTATTCCTATATTCTTTGGTTAGAAGCAGTGCACGGTAAAATCACCGGTGATTGGCAACCCTTAATTGAAGCTTGGAGAATAATTGAAGAGCAGATTATTCCTACTTCAGAAATGCAGCCCACCGCAGCGAACTATGCCTCGGGTAAGGCAACTTATGTACCGGAAGGGCCGCTACCCTCTAGCTATCCTCTAGCGCTAGACTCTGGTGCAGCAGTGGGTGAAGACCCAATTAGCGCAGGGCTAGCTGCAACTTATGGCACCTGGGATGTGTACGGCATGCACTGGTTGCTAGACATGGATAATACTTACAAATATGGCAACCTTGGCGATGGTGTTTCTACTCCTTCTTACATCAATACCTTCCAGCGAGGGGAACAAGAATCGGTGTGGGAAACTGTGCCTCACCCATCATGGGAAGAATTTAAATGGGGTGGAGAATATGGCTTTTTAGACCTTTTTGTTTCTGAGCCGCAAGCCCCAGCCGCACAATGGCGCTACACCAATGCGCCCGACGCAGACGCGCGCGTAGTACAAGTGATGTATTGGGCCTTACAGTGGATGAAGGATCAAGGCGTAGACCCAGAAGTGGTTGCTCCAGGTTTAATGGCTAAAACCGCCAAAATGGGTGACTACTTGCGTTTGGCAATGTTTGACAAATACTTCAAAAAAATTGGCTCGCAAGATGAACAAGGTAGCGCAGGTGTAGGCTACGAGTCTGCGCACTATTTAATGTCTTGGTATTACTCTTGGGGCGGCCCAATTGATACCACTCAAAACTGGGGCTGGCGCATAGGCTCAAGCCATATTCACTACGCATATCAAAACCCGATGGCAGCGTATGCGCTATCGCAAATCCCCGAGCTAAAACCACTGGCGCCTAACTCAGTAGAAGACTGGACCGTTGGTTTGGAGCGTTCTTTAGAATTTTTCCAATGGACCCAATCTGCAGAAGGTGCATTTTCTGGGGGAGCCACCAATAGTTGGAACGGCACGTATTCCACCTACCCAGTAGAGCGCCAAAATGCCACTTTCTATGGCATGGTTTACGATGAAAACCCCGTTTATGAAGACCCTGGTTCGGGCACGTGGTTTGGTTGGCAAGCTTGGGGCACCGAGCGCGTAGCCGAGTATTACTACATAACTGGCGAAGCGCGCTCTAAAGCGATAATGGATAAATGGATAAGCTGGATTTTAGACAGCAATCCGGCCACTGGTTTAGCCGTGCTAGATTTTAGTAATGACGATGTAAAACTCGCTGCAGGCCTAGAGTTTAGTGGCTTACCAGAGAAATGGGACCCCGCTAACCCGGTAGCTAACAACAACTTACACGTTACAGTTACTTCGCAAAACCAAGATGTTGGTGTAGCACACAGTTTAGCCAAAGCCTTAATGTACTACGCAGCTGCTGAAGAGAAACACCAAGGCCAAGTACACCAAGGAGCGAAAGACGCCGCGCAAATGATCTTAGATCGTTTCTGGGCAAACCATCGCACCGATAAAGGTGTAGCAGCTCCAGAAAGTCGTGGCGATTACCGGGAAAGAATCAACGATTCGGTTTACTTTCCTCCCGGATGGAGCGGTGTAAACGGTGTAGGTGCAGAGTTAAATGCAGATACTACCTTTACTAGCATGCGTCCTTTCTACAACGAGTCAGATCCTGGCTATGTAGAACTGCAAACAGCCATTAGCGAAGACCGCGACCCAAGCTATACTTACCACCGTTACTGGGCTCAAGTAGATGTTGCCACCGCCAACGCACTATACGAAGATTTGTTCCCCATCATCTGTGATGCCAACTGCCCACCAACAGCCAAAGACCTAGAAGTTAACGGCAATTTGGATACTCCACTTAGCATTACCCTTGAGGGTAGCGACAGTAACGGCAGCATTGTTAGTTATGCCTTTACTCAGGCAGCTAATGGCTCTGTTACTGGAAACGGTCCTCAAGTGACCTATACGCCAAATGCTGGATACATCGGCGTAGATAGCTTCACCTATACCGTTACCGACGATGAACAACTCACTTCAGAGCCTGCAACGGTAACCATTACGGTAGAAGATCCCAATAGCAATCTTCCTCCAGAAGCATGTTTTTCTGCTTCACCAAGCAGTGCATATGTTGGTGACCTAGTTGCCTTTGACGCAGGTTGCTCAAGCGATGCAGACGGCGATACGCTTAGTTATGCTTGGGCCTTTGGTGATACCGCAACAGCCACCGGCGAAACCACTAGCCATAGTTATACAACTGCAGGTACTTATACTGCCGAGCTAAGTGTTGATGATGGTAAAGGCGGAGTAGATACTAGCAGTAAAGTCATTACCGTAACCGAAGCTCCAGTAGTCGCTAACTGCAGTTACACTGTTGATAACGAGTGGAACTCTGGCTTTGTAGCTAGTATTACCATTAGCAACAATACTAACGCAGTCATTAACTCTTGGGATGTAAGCTGGAGTTATAACGATGGTTCAAGTATGACCAGCGCTTGGAACGCCACTGTTAGTGGTGCCAACCCTTACAGCGCAAGCTCACTGGCTTGGAATGGTCAAATTCAACCTGGCCAATCGGTAAGCTTTGGCTTGCAAGGTAGCAAAGGAGCGGCGAACCAACCAGCACCAATCCCGGTAGTAAGCGGCGCAGTATGTAACTAACCCGCAGCTAGCTTGTAGCTTGATCTAAAAAGGAGGCTAGCGCCTCCTTTTTTGTAACTAAAATCCAATCTTGCTCAAGCTTTCTCGCATCGTTTCACCTGATTTCTGCAGAGCAGCTAACTCATCACTTTCAAGTGGTAGCTCAATCAACTTCTCAACCCCTTTTAAACCAATACACGCCGGTAAACTAAGGGCTACATTGCTAAGTTGGTATTCGCCACTTAAACGCACCGATACTGGCAACACGGTTTTGCTGTCATCCAATATCGCTTCAACCAAACGTGCAATCACTACTCCTATTGCCAAGTTGGTGTAGCCCTTCCCTTCAATAATTTTGTAAGCGGCTTGCTTAACACTCTCGGCTAGCTCTTCTAATCGGCTAGCAGAATAGCTTACGCCAAATACCGTTTGTCCTTGAATAGCTAAGCCTCCAATGCTCACCGTCGACCATGCCGCCAACTCCGAATCGCCATGCTCACCCAAAATGTAACCATGCACCGATTGCGGATCGACTTGATACATTTCGCCCAACAATGTTTTTAAACGTGAGGTATCTAGCATAGTGCCGGTACCGATAATTCGGTGTTTAGGGCGCTGGCTCAGCTCCTGCAACATAAACGTTAATACGTCTACCGGATTACTAGCCACCACCACAATGGCGCTAGGCGCGTAGCGGTCGAGTTGTTCAGCAATAGATTTAAATACTTTGGCATTGTTTTCTAATAGCTCTAAGCGGCTCTCGCCCGATTTTTGTCCCACTCCAGCGGTAACAACAATAACTTGGCAACGGGCCAAGTCCGAGAACTCACCCGCACTAACTTGCATTCTGCCAGTTAAACCCTGCCCATGCATTAAGTCTAAGGCTTCCCCTTCTGCTCTAGCCTTATTCATATCTACCAAAACCAGCTCTTCACAAGCTTCACGTAAGTACAGAGCGTAAGCCCCTGCTACACCAACATTGCCTACACCTACAATGCCCACACTGCGCGTTCGATGTTCCATTAGTCATCCTTAACTTATTTTGGCGACCGCTAGCCGCATAATATGAAATGCATTAATAATGAATTAGTGATAGTGCTAAGTGTTACTTTTAGCAAGCCTTTAAACCAATCACTTGCGTGATAAAAGGTAACTGGGTAAGGTCGGCCTACGCCATGTTTGAGAGTTATTTATGTCCACTATTTTGTATTCTTTTCGCCGCTGCCCCTACGCCATGCGAGCGCGGTTAGCTATTGCAGTTAGCCAAACACCAGTAAAACTACGCGAAATAGTCCTCAAACATAAGCCGCCAGAAATGCTGGAAATATCCCCCAAAGGCACTGTTCCTGTTTTGCAATTAGCCAATGGCCAAGTCATCGAAGAAAGCTTTGAGATAATGCTTTGGGCACTTAAACAAAACGATCCCAAGGCTTGGCTTTCCCCTAATTTCCAGAAGATGCTAGATTGGGTGCAGCGCAATGATGAGCAATTTAAGCCTTTATTAGATAAGTATAAATACGCGGTGCGTTTTCCGGAGCAAAGCCCAGAAGACTACCGCCAACAAGGTGAGGCATTTTTGCAAGAGCTTGAACAACAGCTTAGCCGCACTCCTTATCTAATGGGCGAACAGCAGAGCCTAGCAGATCTGGCATTGCTGCCTTTTATTCGTCAATTTGCTTCGGTCGATCTAAGGTGGTTTGAGCAAGCCCCCTATCCACATTTGCAAGCGTGGTTAAAACAGTTTATTGACTCAGCATTGTTTCGCTCAATTATGCAAAAACATCCCACATGGTTAGAGAGCGCCAGTGAAATCGATTTTCCTTAACCACAACTAAAAGTTCAGTAATTACCTGTGATAGGGCGCCTATACTTGAAATAAGCCTAGTTGCTGTAAACTCAGCAGTTAGCTTTTAGCAAGTGCATTTCAGCAAGTAAACTGGAGAACACACCATGTCGAATATCGTATATATCGCCCTAAGCCTTGATGGCTATATCGCCGACAAAGAGGGAGATATAGCTTGGCTAGAAAGTGTTGCGAACCCCGATGGCGGAGACTTAGGCTTCGGCGAGTTTATGGCGGGTATCGACGCTTTAGTTATGGGGCGAAATACCTTTGAGAAGGTAGTGAGCTTTGGCATTGATTGGCCCTACAACAAACCGGTAATGCTGCTGAGTAACAGCCTAAAGCAATTACCAGAAGGCTTTACTGGCGATGTACGCATTGTAAACGGCGAGCTTAAGCAACTGGTAACATCGCTCAACCAACAGGGCTACCATAATTTATACATTGATGGTGGCATTACCATTCAACAGTTTTTGGCAAAAGAGCTGATTGATGAACTTATTCTTACTCGTTTCCCCATTTTGTTAGGCGGCGGAGCGCCGTTATTCGGGGAGCTACTGCAAAGCCAAAGCTTTAAGCACAAGCAAACCAAGGTCTTGCTAAACGAGCTAGTACAAAGCCACTATGTGCGCGCTTAAGGCACCAGAAGGCATAAAACTATCAGTAAGCTGTAAAAAGACCGCAATAACTGCTTTAATTAGAACAACACGGATGATTAAAAAGCAAACAGACATGGAGTAAATGTGCGCAGCTATTTTTATTACTTTGTTTATGTTTGCAAAACCATCATTGTGTTTGCATTGCTAGCCCTGCCTACAAAAGCTGCCGAGCTCGTTACCCTTTCTAATGGAGAGTGGCCCCCTTTTACATCTAAGTCTTTAGCGCATCAAGGTTTCTATTCTGAAATAGTTCGTCAAGCTTTTGCCCTAGAAAATTATGAAGTGCAATATCAATTCTTACCTTGGGCTAGAGCCTATATGTATGTTGAACAGGGCAAGGTAGATGGCTCTTTAACATGGGCAAAAACCACCAGCAAAGAAAAGGCAGTGCTATTTAGTGAGCCGGTCTTTTGGCACAACAAAGTGTTTTTTCACTTAAGTCAGCAGCCCTTTAATTGGCACAATATAGACAGTTTAAAACAGCTAACAATAGGTGCAACAGAGCAATATACTTACGGCTATGCCTTTGATCTAGCAGCTGAAAAAAGTGAATTAAAAGTAGAGTATGTTTCTTCTGATTTACTAAACCTTAAGAAACTTCTCGTCGGTAGAATTGACGTATTTCCTTCCGATATTCATGTTGGCTATCAATTAATCAAGCAGCACTTTCCTGCAGAAAAAGCAGCTCTATTCACCCACCACCCTCAATCGGTGCAACAAACTTATACGCATGTAATTTTTTCAAAAAACAACCAACAACGTAGTAAACAATTGTTGGCTGCTTTTAATCGTGGACTACAGAAACTAAAGCAATCTGGTGCCTATCAACAAATTATTGATGATGCTGCCTTACTTGAGCACAACTAACACGCTAAGCAGAGCAGCCTAGTTTCAATATCGGGGCTTATGCCATTAGCATACGCCACCACATACCCGGTAAGGTGGTAAAACCCGCGGTATAGTGTTTTAGCTCTCCATTTTTAACCACCATCAAGGTTGGCGTTACCGAAATGCCCCATTGCCCGCCCAAGTTAGCCTGCGGATCGTTAATCACTGGGAACTGGTATTCATGATGTGTTAAATAAGCCTGTACCTTGGCTTGCTCGCCAGAACGTAATGCAACTGTCACTACATTGAAGTGCTTAGCCATGGTGTTTACCGCCGGACTCACAAAATTACATACGCCACACCAAGATCCCCAAAAGTAAATCAATACTGGTTCATCTTTGCTTAGCTTCTTTAGATCTATTGCCTCACCGCCTAGAGTAACTGCGCTTAAGTTGGGCAACTCACCTTCTGGTAAATCTTGTGAGCGCCAGAAATCTACACCAATGCCTACCACAGTGACAAAAAGCACCATGGTGATGATTTGCTTAAAAACAGACCATAACTTACTTAACATGAGCGTTCCTCCGCAAAAAAGGTAGGCTTGTTTACACTCAACAGCAAGCTAGATAGCGCTGGTTTTGCGACGACAAAAATCAAAGAGTTCATAAATTCAATCCTGAAAAAGAGATGCATCACCGGCAGCTTGAGCAAGTGCTTGCTCAATCACCTGATGGCTTAAAATAACGGGGAGAGCGATACCATTTGGCGCGGCAGGGCCATAGACAATATTAAACGGCACGCCAAAACGTTGGTAACGTTGTAAGAAGGCACTTACCTCACTAGAGGGCTTAGTCCAATCACCTTTAGCTAAATGCACGGTATCTAGTTTTAGCCGACTGTAAGTAGGATCTTGAAGCAGCACCCCCACTTTATTTGCCTTACAGGTAATGCACCAATCAGCAGTCACATCAACCAACACGACTTTGCCTTGCGCCACTTGCTCGGCAATGTTGCTTTGTTGGAGAGGCTGCCAAACCAAATCGCTAGGCAATACTTTTGCCCAGCGCTCACTCGTCATTGCGCCCACTAATGCAACGCCGCCACCAAGCAACATCAAGGCACTAAAACTTATCAGCAATGCTTTAGCGCCGTATTGTTTAAGCAGTACCCAAACAAAGGTCAGCACTACCACGGCAGTTACAAGTAACACCCCAACACCAGATAAAAAATTGGCTAGTAAACTTAACAGCCATAAGCAAGTTGCCAGCAACATCAAAGCAAAAACCAGCTTTACTTGCTTCATCCATTTACCGGGTTTGGGTAAAGCTTTTGCTAAGCTTGGAAATGCTGCGACCAGTAGCCAAGGCAACGCCATGCCAAGCGCTAATGCGCTAAAGATGAGGATTAGGGATAAGGGTTCTGCTCCCAGAGCAAACGCCACCGCGGTTCCCAAAAAAGGCGCACTACAGGGCGTCGCTAACAGAGTGGCGAACATCCCCTGTAAAAAGTGCCCGCCATAGCTATTTCCACCGCTGGTTGCTAACCGCGTTTGCCAAGAAGGCGGCAGGCTTATTTCAAACGCCCCCAACATATTTAGCGCAAACAACGCAGTTACCAGCACCATAAAGCCTATAAACCAAGGTTGTTGAAATTGAATCCCCCACCCTACAGCCTGGCCACTAACTTTAAGCAACATAACAAAGCCAGCTAAGATCCAAAATGACACAACAATGCCAACTGCTGATGCTAAAAATTGGCGGCGAATTCGCCCTTGGTCGTGACTAGCGGCAGTAATCACCGAGCTAAGCTTCATGCCTAATACAGGAAGTACACAAGGCATAATATTGAGGATTAAACCACCCAATAGTGCAAACACTAATAGCTTAGGCCAAGCGATTTCTTCTACACTTACCTGCCCAGCAACAACCTTACTTTGGTACTCAACAGCCTGCTGCTTATCAAATATAGTTAAGTGCAATACTTTGTCGGTGAGCATCGGTTGCGCTAACCAGTTTTCAGCGCTAAAAACCGCGCTTACTTGCTTAGGCTGTAGGCTCAAATTAAGCAGTTTAAAGGTGGTTTCAGGGTCACCATCTACCACTAGTTGCGGCAACTGCCATTGATGTTCACCACGCAACGTTACCTGCAATTGCTGCTTGGTTTCATCCCATACAAAGTCACTAGAGCCAGCCTCAGCGAGGGGCGGTACCGCCATTTTTGCTTTGTTGTATAAATACATCGCTTCACTGTCTGGGCGCAGCGCTTTTAAGTCCACATCAACAGCAAAAGGGTAATCGGTAAGAACACAAACATTGGTGCAAGTAGATAGGGTTAATACCCCGCTTATAGGGCCTGCCTGAGAGCTGGAATCAACTCTTAACAACAGTGGAAAATCCACAGCTTGTTGGTAGCCAAAGGTTTGCAAACCCAGCAATGAAAAACGCTCGGGCCGCGGCCACAACCATTCAAGTGATTGAACACTGCTTGCCTCATCCCAACGAATACTGGGCGCAACGCCGCCTTCTCCTGGCGAGCGCCAGTAGGTTTTCCAATCGTCTTCTAACTTCACTTGCAACACTGCAGGCAAGAGCTTAGTTTGCTGATTAAACTCACCAGTAAGCATAAGCCGAACTTGCGCAGGTGGATGTTGTTGATTAGTTAACCAGCCCGTGCTTTGGCTAAACGCCAAGCTCGGCGTTAAGCTCAATAACAACAGCCAAGGTAATAAAATTTTCAATATCATCTCCAATAAATAAACATTAACGCAAAAGGTTGCCGTTAGTTTTTATTCTCGAAAATGACACACCGAGCGATACATTCGCCGAGGAGGCGGAATAGTAGGTTTAAGAAAGGTTTGAAAAGCGCTTAAGTGTGGCAGCATTACCAGCGCTAAAGCGGCAAATAGCACCACTACAAATACTTGCTCTAAGGTTTGAACGTATTGCTTAAGTAAATGTTCAGTAAAGTGACAGCTTTGCTCGTTTAATACCTGGCTGGAAAAGGTTTGTTCATCCGCTAAATGCGCACTGGGGCATGTGACACTCAAGCCAAGGTTTTTTGCTAAACAGGTAGCCAATAGCACTGCCAGCAGCAGTAAAGTAATTTTAGCTTTAAAAGTAGTGCGCTTAAAAAACATGGCTTGGGATTAACAAAATGATGTTCATCTTTTACTGATACTCGCTATAAATTACAAGTAATACCGCCAAAAATTGATCAACAAAATGTAAGTGAGATAAGGGCTAAAGTCAGAAATAATCGTAGTAGAACAAAATGTTACACAAGGGAGCAACTTAGCAAAACTTTTTAGGTCGAAGCTTAACAACAAAAATGCCTTGTAATCACTTTTATGACACCAACTACCGTTATTACTATTGTTCGCTACCCTGGCGCCTCTCAGGCCGCCATATTTGGCTTACAAGAAATGTTTTTGTTAGCCAACAGTACCTCTAAACAACAGCAATATAACCACCATTTTGAATGTAACATTGTTGAGCATGGCGAACTAACGGCGCAAGCATCCTGCTTACAAGCGGTAATAGTGCCACCCAGCATTAATCATGATTACTATCTCTCGCCAACACCAGAGCTTATGCAATGGTTAAAGTTGCAGCATAAACAAGGCTGTGTAGTAAGCTCGGCCTGTGCTGGCGCATTTATATTGGCTAAGGCAAATTTATTAAACCAACGTCCGGTAACTACTCATTGGGCATTAGCTGCAGACTTTGCTAAGCGCTTCCCTGAATGCCTGCTGCGCAGTGAGAAAATTCTCATTAACGATGGCGATATTATTACTGCTGGCGGTTTAATGTCGTGGGTTGATTTGGGTTTGGAGTTGGTCGCGCAATACGCTCGGCCAAGCATCATGCGCCAATTGGGGAAAAGCCTAGTTGTAGACACTGGGCCGCGCGAACAACGTTACTACCAAAGCTTTAACCCAAACTTTGAACATGGTGACAACGACATCATTAAAGTGCAGCACTTTATACAAAGCCATTACCAGCAAAACATCAACGTGGCACTACTGTGTGAGCAATGCTTTCTCACAGAGCGAACTTTATTAAGGCGTTTTGTAAAAGCTACTGGACTAAAGCCTATTCAGTATTTGCAAAAACTGCGGGTTCAGAAAGCCTGTGAGTTACTTGAAACAAACTCCCAAAGTACCGAAGCTATTGCCCAACAAGTAGGTTATGAAGACGCCGGAGCGTTTAGAAAAGTATTTATAAAAATCATCGGCTTAAGCCCAAGGGACTTTCGCCGACGATTTACCAAGTAGTGATATTAGGCTAGCTAAATTGGGCCACCTGTTGCTGCAGCTCTTGCGACAGCGTTTGCAGTTGGGTGGCGCTACTGGCTGTTTGCGCCGCAGTATTTCGGCTATCACTGGTAAGGTTGCTAATTTGTGAGGCATTGGCAGCAATTTCTTGCGACACCTGCGCTTGTTGCTCGGTAGTAGCAGCAATGGTTTCCGACTGGCTAGCAATACTGGTAACTTGCTCGGTAATGCCATTTAAGGCTTCACCAGTTTGCGCAGCATGCTCGGTAAAAAACTCACCACGTTTCTGGCTTTCGCTCATCATGCTCACCGCATTGCTAGTGCTTGATTGCAACTTAGCGATAATGGTTTCCACTTCTTTAACCGATTCTTGAGTGCGTTGGGCAAGCGTTCTTACTTCATCTGCAACTACTGCAAATCCACGCCCTTGTTCACCGGCACGCGCCGCTTCAATAGCTGCATTAAGTGCTAATAAGTTGGTTTGGTCGGCAATATCGTTGATCATTTTAGTGACATCTTGAATGTTGTTACTTTCTTTACCTACTAACTCAATGGCCTCTGCCGAGGATTTTAATTGGTCATTAAGTAAATCTATCTCTCCAACCATTCGAGCGACCAGTTTTGCCCCTTGCTGGGTATTACCGTCGGCGGCGCGCACACTGCTAGCAATGTCTTCAACCTGTTCCGCTACCGACGCAGCAGAGGATGACATTTCCTCAATAGCCGCTGCTACTTGGTCAACCTGCGCTTGCTGATTGTCCAACTGGCCTAAGCTATGCTCCGCATCTTGGTAAACACCACTGGAGCGCTCTTGCAGAGCACTACTGGTATTTCGAATACTTCCAACCAAATCGTTTAGTTTACTGGCCATCTCTTTCGCGCCAGCACTTAACTGCTCAACTTCGTTGCTTGATTCTGCTCGGCCATCCTGAAAACTAACGCTAATTTCACCATTACCCATGCGCTGCATGTTTTCGCTTAATACTTCTAAGGGTTTAGTCATTTGTTTTAGTAACAAGGCCAAACCCAGTAATACAACTACCGCTACCGAAACCGAAACTAAAGCAATTAACACTAATAAATCGCGGCTAGCTTTAGTGATTTCACTAACAAAGGTGCCACCCAATATTTTCCAGTTCCAACCAGGTACTTCGGCAAATACTAAGTATTTTTCACCCACTACACCATTGTATTCATAAGGGTAAAACAAACGACCAGAAGGCTGCTTAAAGATTTCTTTAAATGGCTGATTACCGTCATAGTCACGACGATCAATAATTGATTCACCTGGTTTACTTTCTGGGTGTAATAAGTAGTTACCGAGTAAATGGCTAGCATCGTTGTCTACCACAATGGTGTAACCGGTATCGCCCCATTTAATTTGTGAAAGATTATCGAAGATTTCTTCTGTGGCTTGGTCGATAGGTACCCCAATAAAACTTAAGGCGGCTACTTTGCCCTGTTGGTTTTTTATCGGCTTATAGTAGGTGAGATAGTCTTTTCCAAATAAAGTAACTTTTGCATGAAAGGCTTGACCACTGACTAAAGTGCTATAGCCAGGGTGATTTAAACCTAACTTGGTACCTACCGCACGCTGAGCTTGGCTATTTTTTAATGAGGTGCTCACCCGCACAAAATCGTCGCCAGAGGCACTAAACAAAGTAGCAACCGCGCCGGTATCGGCGGTAAAACGGTCCACATAGCGACTGTTATCAATCAGTGAGGCACCACGTATATGAACATCTTTAACGCTAAACTGCTCAAATTGAACAGTGCGTTCAGCCACTTCTACGCCACTCAAGTAGCCATTTCGAAAGGTAGCTTCTAAATCCTGAGCTCGCTCTAAATAAGACGCAAATTGCCCTTCAACCATAGAAGCAACTGCTTTTACTTTTGATTCATGATCAGCCATCGCTTGTTCAAACAGCGCTTTAGAGGCTTTGTTGTAAACCAGCGCCGCCATTAAACCCAACCCTAACAAAATGATCAGGCCGATAACTAACTGCAACTGCAATGAGATACTGCGACTTTTAAACCCACTAATCATGACAAACTCCCTTTCTTAAAATTGACTAAAAAGTCAACAATTCACTTGCTAAAGCTAATTTAAGCAAAACAACCGGTCAAGTAAATATCACAAAGGCATCACAAGAGCTTTCCTTGTTTTATATCAACAAGCGCTCTACACGGGCATTTTTTGTCAATAAGTGCAATATTTTATCGGCGAGAATGCTCACAAAAACGTTTATATGACAATTGCATCACATAACGTTTTATTAACATATTTAAGGGAGTAAGAACCAAAGCAGCTGGATGCTACTTTGGCTAAGTAAGATAAAAGAATTAGTTGGCGGCTGCCTTGCTAATGCCCGCTAACGCACCAGCGATTTTACCAAATACCGGATCGCAACCAGCTACCTGGTGACGCTTAGCGAGATACTGAGGATCGTTATAAGAAATCCACACTTTACCGGCTTCATCTCGCCAAATAAGTGCTTTTTGCGGCAAATCTAAGGCAATCAGCTGTTGGCACTTCATTAGAGGTGAACCGACTTTAGGGTTACCAAATATAATCAATTGAGTATCTCTAAGCTCAATACCCACTTTCTCTGCGCCATCAGAATGCTTAACTTGGTTAAACACTGTCATGCCTTTTTGCTCGAGTATGCTCAACATACGCTCTGCGGTTTGGTTTACATCATGCTGGCTGGCCACACTGATTACGCCATCACTAGCAGCACTTACTACACCCGACATCATCAACAAGGTCGCGCTAACAAGCCCTCGTTTTATCGCTCTAACACTCAGCATAAAAACTCCTATTTTTCAGCAGAATAAGTAACTTACTATCTAACTAAGTTATCGCTTTCTAGCCAAGTCTAGTTCAATTATTAGCTTTATCACACTTGCTCTGTTGGTTGCTGCTAACTCAGGCTTTGAAGGCAAGATAAGATATTAAGTTGCTAGCTTAACGATCCATCTCATTTAGATTCCCCACCATCATCTTTGCCAGCGTTTCAAATTCCTCAATTTGCTGATCGCTCAGGTTTTGACACATTTGGCTTTGCACTTTGCTTTGGGTCTCTTCAATTAAGCTTGCCAGCGCTTGTCCCTCGTTGGTGAGAGACAAGAGCTGGCTGCGTTTGTCTTCTGGATTGGCGGTTTTTCTCAGCCAATCTTTTTCAATCATTTCTTTTAGCAAGCGGGCAATTTGCGCTTTATCGCGAGAAAAGTGATTAACAATGTCGTTAGCCGTGCAATGGTGGCTTGCGGCAATAAAACTTAAACAACTCACATGCATGGCATTTAAGCCTAGTTGTTGGGCTTTTAAGCCAGAGCGCATAGCAATTCGATATGCTTGAACCAGAGAAAAAACCGAATCAGAAATTGATTGCTGTTTCATAAGACCTCAAATAATAGTTGACTAAGTCTACCTTTATAAATATAGTTGATTTTATCAACCTATTAAGCAATGTACAAGTCATTAGGAGTAACGATGAAGCCAAAAATGTATCCCGTTCAGGTATCACAGCTTATCCCACTCTCTCCTCACCTACTGCGGATTGTAGTAAAAGGCAGCAGTCTTAAAAGCTTTCCTGAATCTAAGGAAGGGGCACACGTGAAGGTGATATTGCCAAACAGCGATAGTTCAAAACCTAAAATGCGCTCCTACACCATTCGCTGGTTTAACGCGGTGAGCCAAGAGCTAGCCTTGGATTTTGTAATAAATCGGCACAGCGGGCCAGCGACTAACTGGGCGAGCCAAGCAAAGCTAGGTGAGCATTTAAGCATTGCTGGTCCTGGGCAACTAAAGCTAACCCAGTTTAATCATCACAGTTATTTGCTATTGGGGGATATTACCTCGGTTAACGCCATTAATGGCTATGTGCCAAGGCTTAATCCACAAGCTGAGGTAAGGGTAGTAATCGCCGTTCCCACTCGTGCCGACATTATAGAGCTAGACTATCACGCTGCTGACAACACCCACTGGCATGTTGAGGATGAAGCAAATATTAGCTTTGCAGAGCAAGTGCATACAATCGCCGCAGGTATGGTTAGCGATAGTCATGTATTTATGGGCTTAGAAGCCTCGCAGATCCGCACTTTACGGCCAATGTTACAGCAAGACTTAGGTTTTGATCGCCTAAATACCTTTGCAGTAGGTTATTGGAAACAAGGCGTAGATGCTGATCGCTTTGGTGCACAAAAAAAAGCGGCTCCCTTGTAGCCGCTTCCTTTTACTCTATTGACGTTATTCACTGAGCCTGTAAATCAATGACTCGCGCTTAGGGTGATTTACAGCTTTCTTCTAAGGTATTTGGCAAGCGGTAGATACGCGATGAATCAACGTCAAGCCCATCCCCCACTATCAGCCAGCCACTTTCAACAGTCACTAACTTCCATTGTATTTGTTGCCAGCTTAACCAGCGTGGTGGCTGCGTAAGTGCTTGTTTGGCATCTTCTGGCAAGGTTTGGGCGAGTTGTAATTCCAACTGCTCAAATGAGTAAGCGCTTAGCGCTTGCTCCACACACTGCAGAACAGCATCGCTTACGTTAATAGCAACAGCATCAGACATCTCATCACTAGGTAAAGATGAAAATGTAGCTGGCTGCTCCTCAAGAGCGTAATGCTGCTCAGCAGACTTGGCGGCAATCTCTGTTTGCCTTTGTATTGTTTCAGCCTGCATAGTTGGTTTTTGCATGGCCTTCTGTTTGGCTAACTCTCTGCGCTCTCGCTCAATTGCTTGGGTATCTAGCTCTCGCTTACGCAATAGCTTTTCTGCTAGTTGACGTTTTTGCTGGTCGAGCTCATCAGTCGCCAGCTCATTAGCCTGTTGCGACGGGCTAATTAACTGCACATTGCTTTGATAACTTATTTCACTTGGTGGCACACTAATTTCGGTAACCAACCACCAGCCTAGCACTCCCACACAAGCCAAAGACGCAGCGCTCGCCCACCAAGGTGCAGCCGCCCAAGAATATGATTTAGCTTTACTATTTTGTTTTGCCTGCTGCTTAGCCAGATTTTGAATACGTTTATCTAGCAGTTCCGAGGGCTCAAATTGGTTTAGCGCTTGCTGATAAGCTTGATCAATTTGCTGATCGCTGGGCGCATTACCTTTAGGTGTATCAACCATGATGTTTCTCCCAGCACTCTCGCAATTGTTGATAAGCAACCCGTATACGACTTTTTATGGCATCAAAAGATGCATCAAGTACTTGGCTCATCTCGGCCACAGCCAGGCCCGATTGCTTTAGCATAAATACATCTTGTTGCTTACTAGGCAGTAACTCCACACAGCGTAATATCACTTGCTTATCAAGGCCTTGCTGATGCTCTTTCTCGGGGTTTGAAAGAGATTCCAATTCATCTACTTCTTGTTCGTCGTTATGGCTTTGCTTGCCTTGCGAGCGCCAGTAATCGGCAATTCGGCGGCGTGTAATGGTATAAAGATAGCCTCGAAAGTGCGCGATATTCTGCTCGTCATCACTAGGCACCTTGTATTGGCTAGCTTGACTAATTATCGCTTCCCAAACTTCTTGAAATACTTCGTTACAGGCAGCCTCTGCCATCTTTTGCCGAATAAAACCAAACAAGGGTTTGCGATAGCGTTGATAAAGCTGGTCAAACGCGGCTACGTCACCACGCTGACCATAATCAAGCATCAGTTGTTCATCACTGACTAAGCTCTTCATTGTTCGCATCAATCCTTGCGGGTAAGGTTACCGGTAATGGTTGCACTGCATACTCTAACTCTGGCAATTGCTGCGGCTGTGGCGTAACGGGCGATTGCAAGGCTAAGGTATTGGTTAATCGCGCTAATTTAACAAACTCTGCGCGATAACCAAACTTATCTTGTCCTTTTGCAGCATTAGCCCAATCAATAATTTGCTGATAAGCAAGCTCATCCAACTGCTCATTGGCACGTAGTTTTTGGCCAAAAGCTGCTACAGCAATCGCAAAGCGGTCGTCATTGTTAGCTTGCTCAAAATCAACCAAATCTTGGCTAAACACTCGCTGTGCATACTTTTCGGAAGCTTGCGATTGCGCTTTTTTGTAACGTACTCGCACTTCGGCCAGCGCTTCATTCAACTGTGGCTTAGCCATTTTGTTTTGCTTCTGCTGCTGAAATACCAAAGGGTCAATTAAACCCGGTTTACCCACTGGGGTTATCTCATAAATAGCCGTTACACTGTGCCCCGCCCCCATGTCGCCAGCATCTTTTTTGTCATTGTTAAAATCGGCGCGCTCAAGTTGGCGGTTCTCGTAACCCAGTAAACGGTATTCCGACACCATTCGAGGATTAAACTCTACTTGAAACTTCACATCATGCGCCACCGTATGCAAGCTGCTACCTAATTGATCTACCAGCAGTTTTTGCGCTTCGTGCAAGGTATCAATATAACCGGCTACACCATTGCCATTATCAGCCAGCTGCTCCATTAAATGGTCGTTGTAATTGCCTGTTCCAAAGCCAATGGTAGAGAACTGCACACCTGCTTTGCGCTTTTGAGTAATACGATGTTTAAGCTCATTAATGTCGGTGATGCCTACATTAAGATCACCGTCTGACATTAAATACACATGGTTAATGCCGCCTTCAATAAAACCTTGCTGCGCTTGGTTGTAGGCCAACTCTATGCCAGCAGAACCATTGGTTGAACCACCCGCTTGTAAGCCGTTAATGGCCGCTACAATTTTGTGTTTATCTTTTACGCTAGTGGCAGGCAAAGCCACACCAGTACCACTGGCATAAGTCACAATCGCCACATTGTCGCTGGCTTTTAGGTTATTAAGCATCAATAACATTGATTGCTTTAACAGGGGCAGCTTTTCTTGTGATTGCATCGAGCCAGATACATCCACCAAAAACACTACATTAGCAGCTGGACGAATGCTGGTATCCGCTTTGTATGCGCTTACGCCAATGCGAATTAGTTGATTGTTGCTGTTCCAAGGAGAAGCGGTAAGTAAGGTATCAATGGCAATAGGCTGCTCAATGCTCAAAGCTGCATCGTAGCCAGTCGCGTAATCGTAAGAAAAGTAGTTAATAAGCTCCTCCACACGCACCGCATCTTTTGGTGGAAGTTGGCCATTGTTGATAAAACGGCGCATGTTGGCGTAACTAGCACTGTCGACATCGGCACTAAAAGTAGAAACCGGTTGTTCTGCCACGGCCACTACCGATAAATCGGAAAACTTTTGGTAGTTTTCGTTGTTGCCTTGCTCATTGTAATACGAAGAATCGGCAAGCCCTTGCGCCGCCGCAAAGTTAGATGTCCTTGCCATTTGCATTTGGCTAACTGCGCGCTTTTCTCGCTGATGCTTAGCGATGGGGTGCACCGCCTTAATAGATTGGTCTTGCTGCGGTCGTAGGGCTGGCTTGGTTTGCTTAACAGACTCATTCTGTTGTTGCGTCTCCACTCGATCAACATTGGCCTGCTCATCAGCACTATATTGGCCACAGGCAACTAACGAAGAAAGGGTTAAGCCCACAAGCACTGCACGAGCAATAGGTGAATATGAAACATGTAACTTTTGCATTTTGAATACCTTGTTTAAATCAATCTCACACAGGTAATCGCAGCTAATAAAAAAACGAGGCTAAATTAACTGAAAAATTTTCAATTTAACGTAACTCGCCTAAATTTATGAAGTAAATGGGTTTCCATCATTCAATCGGCTACCGCACCAATAACAGCTTTCTCGGCGCTTTTTGACTTTGTGCCCACAGTCTGGGCAATCGGTGCTGTATTCAGGATTTAGCTTCCCATCTTTAATTCCATCACGTAGATCAATCTCTTCCATTTTCAGCATAAGCTCTTGCTCACTAACACCATATTTAGTTTGCAAAATTTCCCACATAGCCTGACTAGCTAAAGACAAAGTGTCGAGCCTCTTCTCTAAATGGTCAAGGTCTCCAGAATGGCTTCGCGTTTTTATCTGAGCTTCTGAGGCAATAGTATTGTTTCTATTGATCTGATCTGACTGAAACATATTCCAGAAAAAGGCCATACAATCTCCCTATTATTTACGCCTAAAATCAAAACATTACAGCTTATCAACTAAGCTATCAATTCATAATGTATTTTCAAACAACTTGCTAACGCAAACCAGCCCTATTCTTTTGGCTTGGCAACAAAGCTATATATTTGAACACCAGAATCGCGAAGAGCATCTAGCGCTACATCACTGGCCCAAAACTCACCAATCTTGCCTGCGGGTATCCAACCCGTAAACATCTGGTGGGCTTTAAGGCTTTTACCATCGTGTACGTATGACGATGGGATATGAACTTCTAAGTCTTCAGCTAAATCGTTATTCAGCACAAATACGCTTTCTAGCTCCAGCATATTTAGCTCTTCGGTACGGGCTTTTAGCCGCTTACGTAAGTTGTCGTCTAGCTGTAAACTAATATAACCCTGTTCGTTATTAGCAATAATCACCATGCCGCTTTTAGACTCGGGAGACTTTTTGTCTTGTATTGTATCTAGCACCACATCAACCTTGTAGTTGGCAGTATATTCCAAACCTAGATCATCATTCGCCTGACACGACACCAGCTCATGGTTCTGCTTAAACAAATTGAACATCAATCCATTAGCTTCGGCCAAACCATCGCTTTCCACGCCCGTTTCGGGATGAAAACACCCATCCATTAAAGTGACATACATATTGGCACTAAGTACCTTGCCGTTGGAATCTGGGTTATTAATATCTGATGCGTTTAATTGGGTCACTAGCTCAGCCTTACAGCCAACTAACATTAATATTGGTAGCACTAGCAAGCATTTTAGATTCATGATTTGTCACTCTTTACTTAGGGTGCGCGCAGTGTAAGCAAGCACTATGAGCAAAATAGACAATTTACGAACTACCTCCCCATTACCACCACTAAAACACCACAACTCCTTAAGACAGAGAAACCGTAATCACCTAGTGAAATACCCTAGTAAATTAGCTGTTTACAAAAATTTGTAGGGCTTAAGTGACTACTTTCTATGACTGACATTGAATTGTCTTATTAATGTCGCATATTTATCCGCGATCAAATATCAACAAAACATAAAAATATAGTATTCAGCAAAGTAGTGGCTAGGGTGTTGAAAAGTCTGGTTATTGAGACGAAGTGATTATACCAATCACACTAAGTAAGCGACCTGAAATAACGCCGTAAAAATACTCGAGAACAAGGCAGAGTCTTTCGATAAGTCGTTATTCTACAAACAAAAATTCTAACGCAGTTATCGAGTATTTTAACCAAATAGAATGAACAGTTACTTAGTACCATTGGCATTCGTTCAGGCAAGGCAATCAAACACTAGCAACAAGTTATGGATGTTTAGGAGTAATAACTTAGATGACGGATCAACGCGTTAGGTTTGCCGACAGCGACAACCTTATATCAACCACCACAGCCGACAGCCACATTACCTATTGTAACGACAGCTTCTGCAAAGTAGCAGGTTACCAACAAGACGAATTACTAGATAAACCACACAATGTGATTCGCCATGCCGACATGCCCAAGCCCGCTTTTGCCCAACTATGGCAACATATTCAAGCTGGCTCTAGCTGGATGGGTTTAGTAAAAAACCGCTGCAAAGAGTCTGGCCACTATTGGGTATCGGCATTTGTTACTCCCATAATGGATAAAAATGGCGAAGTATTTGAGTATCAATCAGTGCGCACCCAGCCTAACGATGAGCAAATATCTCGGGCGAGCAAGCTTTACCAAAAACTCCAACAAGGCGAAGCAAAAGTAAGGCGACTGGCGCTGTGCAGCTGGCAACAACTTGGCATCTTAGCCACGCTAGGCTGCTTGTTGTTATCAGCCTTGGGGGTGATTAGCTCGGCCACTTTACTCGCCACCGCTATTCCACTTTTGGTGATTAGTTTGCTGCTTAGTATTAAGTTTAAAGCTAGGTTATCTGCGCTTAAGCAAATTGCCCAACAAAACTACCACAACCCCTTGATGGAAATGCCCTACACCGGCCACTGCGACGATTTATCTTCCATCGAGCTAGCCATGTTAATGAAAAAGGCAGAACTGCGCGCCGTAACTGCCCGCGCTAACGAAACCTCCGAGAGCATCCTAGATTCCGCCAAACAAGAAGTCGCTAACAGCCAAGCCATAGACGAAGAGCTAAGCGAACAGAGCAATGCCACCGACGCCATGGCGGTATCGGCCGAGGAAATGCTTGCCTCAATTGATGAAGTCTCGCAACAAGCCAAACAGAGCAGCGAGTTTACTCAAGATGCCAGCATAACTGCGATGCAAGGGGCAAAAACCATTGATGAAGCGGTTGCCACCGTTAACTCACTAAGCCAACAGTTAGACGACTCTCGGCAAGCCCTTGGCCAGCTATATAACGATGTAGAAAGTATCGAAACCATTTTGGGGATGATTCAAGGCATCGCCGAGCAAACCAACTTGCTGGCGCTAAATGCAGCTATTGAAGCTGCTCGAGCTGGTGAACACGGCCGAGGTTTTGCTGTGGTGGCCGATGAAGTGCGCGCGCTATCGGGTAAAACTAGCAGCTCGGTAGACGATATTCGAAGCAAAATAGAAGTTCTACAAGCCACAGTAAACAAAACCGGAAACTTAATGGAGCAAGGCATAGCCGCTTCGGATTCCAGCGTCGCTAAATCGCAACAAAGCAAACAGGCTTTTCAAGCCATTGTTAACGATTTACATGCCATTGGTGAGCAAAGCACTAGCACTTCACAGGCAATCGCCGAGCAAGTTCAGGTTACCCAAGGCATGACCGAACACGTACACCGAATGAAAGAAGCGGTAGATTCCACCAAGCTATTGTCCGACAGCTCGGTGGGGCGTACTCAAAAACTGGTAAGTAGCTTAGAAAGCTTACAGCGCTTGGTTAAACAGTTTAGCCGAGCCTAAGCCCGCTTAAATACCAAGTACCTACACACTAAAACAAAACAGCCCGCAAAAGCGGGCTGTTTAACATCAATCTACTGTTTAGCTTAAATGCTAGTTAACCAGTTGTGCTGGTCTTGGGCTTTACCCCATTGAATATCGTTAAGCGCTTGGCGCAACTTCAAGGTGGTTTCACCGGCTTCGCCATTACCAACGGTGTGTTCTTTACCGTTGTGAATAAGCGTACCTACTGGCGTTAATACTGCAGCAGTACCCGATAAGGCAGCTTCACAACCTGGCTTAGCTGCACGCTCTAATAGCTCGTCAACGGTAAGCTCACGCTCACTTACTTTTAAGCCCAAGTCACTTGCCAAGGTTAGAATAGAGTTACGAGTAACCCCATGTAAAAAGCTGCTGTCGAGCGCTTTAGTAATTAGCTCGTCGCCATCAATTAAAATAAAGTTGGCAGCACCCGTTTCTTGAACGTCACCACCTGGGCAAAACAGTACTTGGTCGGCATCCACTTCAGTGCGCGCTTGGCTAATTGGCCCTAAAGCACTGGCGTAGTTACCGCCCGATTTAACCATACCCATATGCGGCGCACAGCGCATGCCGTTTTCTTCTAGCAATAAGCGTAATGGCTTAGCACCTACCGCAAAGTAATCGCCCACTGGCGATAGCAATACGTAAAGCAATGCCGAGCTAGTTGGCGCGGCCGCTTTGCCAATGGCAGGCTCGGTGCCAATAAAGGTTGGACGAATATACATAGATCCCGGAGCTGCTGGCACTTCATCGGCAAATTTTGCCACAATGTCTTTAACCATTTGCTCTAATAATTCGGGTTTAAAAGCAGGTAGGCTTAATAACTCAGCAGATTGCGCCATACGCTTAATGTTGGCGTCCATGCGAAAAATATGCACGCTGCCATCCTCGTGACGAAAGGCTTTAAGCCCTTCAAAACAAGTGCTTGAGTAATGAAGTACGTGCGCGCCAGGGTGCAAGCTAATACTGTCAGACGAGACAATTTCACTATCACCCCATTGCTGATCTTCGTATTTTGCTAATGCCATTTGTGGCATAAAAACCGTACCAAAAGCTGCCATGTTGTGTTCCTACTTATGTTGGGGCTTTAAGCCCTATTCTTTATTTTGATTGTCTGTTCTTTAGCGAAGTAGAAAACTGGTGGGACTGAACGAGTTCGCGCTTTTATCAAACCGAGGTACCTGAACGACCAATGCCAATTTTTCCATAAACTGGATTCGCAGAATGGTAAAAGAGTATGTGGTCTTATGGCACTGCGATCAAGCTTAAGAAACCCTCAATCTGCAAATATTCTGCAATAAATGTGTATGCAAAGAGATTTTGGCAACCAACAAAGCAAATTTGTAAACTCGCTTTGGTTAAACTTACCCATAGCCCGCCAGCAATCAGTAGCTAGAAAAAGGCAAGGCATAACATAAAGATGAGCGCTTAATTTTGCTTGTAGCTGTACTCGGGCTATCACAACTACCGCAAAATCCCTTGTGATTCAGGCATCACCTAAATTTAGGTGATGCACTTTTGGTAACGCTTCAAACACCGCCTTGGTAAAGTTGGTGATGTTTTTGGAGCAAATATTTGACTGACACGTAACGCCTCAATAACGCAACCAAACCAGAAGTGTTTTTCGGTGATAGTATGTCGCTTGCAGTAGCGCCCAAAAACACACAGGAGTATGGGTCCCTTTTGATTGGCTTGTTATAAGGCTATTCAAATGGG